>NZ_CP031555.1:600000-1200000 GCF_003403095.1 Thalassospira indica
GGTTAAGTCCGGTTAGGCTTTCCAGAACGGCTTGGCGGCTTCGCGTTTTGCGTCATAGACGGTCCAGCCGATATCGCGCAGCATGTGTGCGTCCATACCGGCCAGTTTCTGACGCAGGTCGTGGCGTTTGAGCCAAGTGCGCGCCAAGTCCAGCAGGCTGGTGGCAGTGTGGTTACGGCGGGTGGCGACAAATGCGCCAGCTTCTTTGGTGATAGCAACCATGATTCTAATCCTCTTTAAATCAGGCCTGCTCTCAGCGATTCAGCGGCCCGGGCATCCACGATGCGTCTGTACTAATCTCGTTAAACCCAGAGTTACCCGAAAAAACACTTGCGCTCAAACCACCTTTTGTCATCATTGCATGAGTTTTAATCATGCAAAGTCATTGTCATGAAACGCCGTCCATTGCCGCTAAATGCGCTCCGTGCCTTCGAAGTGGCCGGACGTCTTGAAAGTTTCACCAAAGCGTCACATGATCTTAACGTGACCCAAGGGGCGGTCAGTCGGCAGGTGCAGCATCTTGAGGAAGTTCTGGGTCGTCAGCTGTTTGAACGCCACCACAGAAGCCTGCGGTTGACGCGCGCCGGTCGCAACCTTCTCGAAGCCCTCACCCCGGCCTTTGACGCCATCGAAGACGCGGTTGCCAAGGTCGAAGACCGTGCCGATGACACCCACCTGTCTGTTTCGGCACCGCTGACATTTTCCATGCGATGGATCGTGCCGCGGCTCGGGCGGTTTCAGATGGAATATCCTGATTTTCAAGTCCAGTTGGGCACCTATAGTGACGATCTGGCATCGGTTGACTTCAACGAGGTCGATATCGCCATCCGCTTTGCCGATCATGGCAATGAACAGCTGGTGCATGAATTTCTGACCGGCGAACGGCTGTTGCCGGTCTGTCATCCCGATCTGGCCAAGCAACTCAAAGCGCCAGAAGACCTGGCGGGTGTGACGCTTCTGCACTGCTCAGCCCAGCGCGAAGACTGGCGCATCTGGCTTGAAGGAACCGGTATCAAGGGGGTGGATGGCACCAAGGGGCCGGTTTTTGCCACCCTTGATATGGCCATGGAGGCCGCGGCAAGTGGCTTTGGGGTGGTGGTGTCCGATCCGGCCATGATCGGAGAATATGTTGTGACCAATCGCCTGACCGTGCCGTTTGATCTACCGGTCGACAGTCCTTATGCCTATTCGCTGTGCTATCCGCGCGGGCGTCTGGAACGGCGCAAGGTCAAGGCGTTCCGTGACTGGTTGATGTCAGAGATCAAGCTTGAAACCGCGCGGCGAAAACTGACGCAAAAAGATGCGCGATAAACCAAACTCACGTGAAGGTGCCTTGAAATTGAACGATTTAACGGTGACTATCAGGTGGTTCTAGTGTGGCATCATTCACAAACAACGTGGGCAGGGGGCATCGCGAAGTGACCGTCGATTGCGCCGCGTGGATTAAGTCCACATAATAGTAGATTAAGTCCACATAATGGAACAATGATCAGCTTGCATCAGGGAAAGACGACAATCACATGATTTCGTATGCAGCCAGCATGACAATGCCGGGCCGGGGACGGTTTGGCGTGGCTATGAAAACCATCCTTTTTGCCAGTTTACTGACTGTCTTTTCGGTTCTTGCGCCCTTGCATCAGGCACATGCACAGGATGGCGACAAACCGGTGATTACACCGGCACCCACCGTGGCCGTCGACGAGGCCGATCTGGCGCCGCTGACCACCCGCTCACACGGTATTTCGCTGTATGGTGATCTGAAATACGGGCCGGACTTTCATCACTTTGATTATGTGAACCCCGATGCGCCGAAGGGCGGCACGTTGGTGCAATCCTCCATCGTTGCCTTTGATACCCTTAATCCCTTTACGCTCAAGGGCAATCCGGCTGCGGGCCTTGGTCTGATCTATGACAGCCTGATGGTTTCCAGCGCGGATGAGCCCTACGCCATGTATGGCCTGATTGCCCATTCGATCGAGGTGCCGGACGACCGGTCCTATGCCATCTTCCATCTTGATCCGCGTGCGCGTTTCCAGGATGGCAGCGATATCACCGCCGAAGACGTGGTGTTTTCCTACGAAGTGCTGGTCGAAAAGGGCAGTCCCGTCTACCGCCAGTATTTTTCCCAGATCGAAGGGGCCGAGGTGATTGACGAACTGACCGTCAAATTCACTTTCAAGCCAGGCAACAATCGCGAAACACCGATGACCGTGGCGGGCATTTCGATCATGCCGAAAAAGTTCTGGGAAGGTAAGGACTTCGCCAAAACCACCTTTGAAATTCCAGTCGGCAGCGGGGCCTATAAGGTTGCCAGCATCGAAGCTGGCCGACGCATCACCTATGAACGGGTCAAGGATTACTGGGCGGCCGACCTTCCGGTCAATCGCGGGCAGAACAATTTCAATACCATCCGCTATGACACCTATCTTGATATGGAAGTGCAGCGTCAGGCATTTCTGGCTGGCGAATACATGATCCGGTCCGAGCATTCATCGCGCGACTGGAACACGGCCTATAACACGCCTGCGGTCCAGCGTGGTGACATCCAAAAGGAATTCATGCCTGATCATTTGCCAACTGGCATGCAGGCCTATGTTCTGAACGCGCGCAATCCGCTGTTTGCCGACAAGCGCGTGCGCCGCGCGCTGCAATACGGGCTCGATTTCCAGTGGCTTAATCGTGCAATGTTCTATGGGGCCTATCACCGTACCGACAGTTTCTTTGCCAACTCCGAACTGGCGGCGACCGGTATTCCGACCGGTGCTGAACTGGCACTGCTTGAACCCTATCGCGATCAATTGCCCGAAAGGTTGTTCACCGAACCCTATAAGTTGCCAAACTTTGATGCCCCGAACGGCCGCCGTGAGGCCCTGCGTGAATCCATGACGCTTCTGAACGAAGCAGGCTGGGAAGTACGCGACAAGGTTCTGGTCAACAAGGAAACCGGGCAGCCTTTCCGGTTCGAGCTGATCATTCGCCAGCCGGGGCTTGAAAAGATCGCGCTGGTGGTCAAATCGCGCCTCAAACAGCTTGGCGTGGAAATGGATATTCGCCTGATTGATACCGGCCAGTGGGTCAATCGTATTCAGGCCTTTGATTTCGAAGTTACCACCCATTGGTGGACGCAATCCCTGACACCGGGCAACGAACAGCGCGTGTTCTGGAGCTCCGAGGCCGCCGATCAACCCGGCTCTCGTAACTTTGCCGGCATCAAGGATCCGGTGGTCGATGCGATGATCGAAAATGTGGCATCTGCCGACAGCTGGGAAGAACTGGTGGCTGCGACCCACGCACTGGATCGCGTACTTCTGTGGGGGAATTACGTCATTCCGCAATGGTATCTGGGTGGGGACCGCATGGTCTGGTGGAACATCTTTGGTCGCCCGGACACGGTGCCGCTTAAGGGGATGTCGATAATGCGCTGGTGGATTGACCCTGAAAAGGCCACCAAACTGCAGATGGGGGGATTCTAGGCCATGCTGAACTATATCATTCGGCGTTTGCTTCTGATCCCGGTCACGTTGTTTGGCATCATGTTGTTGAATTTCGCGATCATCCAGTTCGCCCCCGGCGGCCCGGTCGAACAGGTGATCGCCCAGCTTCAGGGAACGGCTGTTTCATCAACCGCGCGCATTACCAATCAGGGCGGCGACAGCGGCGGGGGTAGCGGATCAGGCGCATCCTCGGCATCTGGTAACAACTTCTCATCGACGTCCAACTATCGCGGCGCGCAGGGGCTTGATCCCGAAGTCATCAAACAGCTGGAAGTACAGTTCGGTTTTGACAAACCGGCCCATGAACGCTTCTGGATGATGATGAAGAACTATCTGACCTTCGATTTTGGCCAAAGCTATTTTCAGGACCGCGATGTGGTTGATCTTGTGATCGACAAGATGCCGGTTTCGATCTCGCTAGGCATCTGGTCAACGCTGATCATTTACATCATCTCGATCCCGCTGGGCATTAACAAGGCGGTGCGCGATGGGTCGAACTTCGATATCTGGTCGTCGGCTGCGATCATTGTCGGCTTTGCCATTCCGGGCTTCCTGTTTGCCGTCATGCTGATCGTGGTGTTTGCCGGTGGGGCCTATCTTGACTGGTTCCCGTTACGCGGGCTGACATCGTCAAACTGGGAACAGCTGTCCTTGTGGGGCAAGATCGTTGATTATTTCTGGCACCTGACCCTGCCGATCATTGCCCTTACGATTTCGGGTTTTGCGACGCTGACGATGCTGACCAAGAACTCGTTCCTTGATGAGATTAACAAGCAATATGTCGTGACCGCCCGTGCGAAGGGGCTGACCGAAAAACGTGTGCTTTATGGTCATGTTTTCCGCAACGCCATGCTTTTGATCATTGCCGGGTTCCCCAGTGCACTGGTTGGCATGCTGTTTACCGGCTCGGTCCTGATCGAGGTAATCTTCTCGCTTGATGGTCTGGGCCTGCTTGGCTTTAACGCGGTGATGACGCGTGACTATCCGGTGATGTTTGCCACGCTTTATTTCTTCACGCTTTTTGGTTTGATCATGAACCTGATCAGCGACCTCAGTTATCACTTTGTCGATCCCCGGATCGACTTTGAAGCGCGGGGGAACTGATCATGATCCGTGCTGTATTCTCACCGCTCAATCAGCGTCGCATCTCGAACTTCAAGTCCAACAAGCGCGGCTATTGGTCGCTTATGATCTTTACCCTCCTGTTTGTTATTTGCCTGTTTGCCGAACTGGTCGCCAATGACAGACCGATCTTCGTCAAATATGGCGACGAATGGTATGTGCCGATACTCTCGGACCACCCTGAAACCGCCTATGGCGGGGATTTTGATGTCGAGACCGATTTCTATGATCCCTATATCGAAGGCAAGATTGCCGAAAACGGTTTTGCCATCTGGCCTTTGATCCCGTTTTCCTATGACACCATCGATTTTGAAATGCGTGAACCGCAACCGGCCCCGCCGTCGACCCGTCATTGGCTGGGAACGGATGAGTTGGGGCGTGATGTTCTGGCCCGCCTGATTTATGGCTTCAGGATTTCGATCCTGTTCGGTCTGGCGCTGACTGCAATCAGTTCCGTGATCGGCATTGCTGCTGGCGCGGTGCAGGGCTATTTCGGCGGCTGGGTCGATCTTGGGTTCCAGCGCGTGATCGAAATCTGGTCGGGCCTGCCGCAACTCTTCATCCTGATCATTCTCGCCAGCCTGTTTGCGCCGGGTTTCTGGACGTTGCTGTTCATCCTGGTGCTGTTTAGCTGGATGAGTTTGACCGGTCTGGTCCGTGCCGAATTCCTGCGTGCGCGTAATTTCGAATATGTCCGGGCTGCGCGCGCACTTGGCATGACCGACACCCGGATCATGTATCGTCATGTTTTGCCGAATGCGATGGTGGCAACCATCACCTTCCTGCCGTTCGTGTTGAATGGCTCGATTGTGGCACTCACCTCGCTTGACTTCCTGTCGCTTGGCATGCCGCCCGGCTCCCCGTCCCTGGGCGAGTTGCTGTCACAGGGCAAGAATAATCTTCAGGCGCCATGGCTTGGCTTTACGGCCTTCTTTGCCATCGCCACCATGCTCAGCCTTCTGATCTTTATCGGCGAAGCGGTGCGTGATGCCTTTGATCCCCGCAAGACATTTTAAGGAGTAGGACAATGACAGAACAATCTGCCCATCAGCCGCTCCTGACCATCAAGGACCTGTCGGTCAAATTCGCCGATCTGACGGCGGTAAAGGATGTGTCCTTTACCCTTGATCGCGGTGAAACCATGGCGCTTGTCGGGGAAAGTGGTTCTGGCAAATCGGTCACGGCCCTGTCGATCCTGCAATTGCTGCCCTATCCGCGCGCCAGCCACCCGTCAGGCTCGATCATCTTTGACGGGCAGGAAATGGTCGGGGCCAAGGAACGCACCCTGCGCAAGATCCGTGGCAACCGCATTTCCATGATCTTTCAGGAACCGATGACGTCATTGAATCCGCTGCACAATATCGAAAAGCAGGTGGGCGAGGTATTGTTCCTCCACAAGGGCCTGCGCGGTGCCAAGGCACGGGCGCGGATTCTTGAATTGCTGGAACTTGTCGGCATTCCAGATCCGGCGTCACGGCTGAAAGCCTTGCCGCATGAACTTTCCGGCGGGCAGCGCCAGCGCGTGATGATCGCCATGGCGCTTGCCAACGAACCGGAATTGCTGATTGCCGATGAGCCGACCACGGCCCTTGATGTCACCATTCAGGCGCAAATCCTTGAACTGCTCAAGGATTTGCAAAGCAAGCTTGGCATGGCATTGCTGCTGATCACCCATGATTTGCAGATCGTGCAGAAAATGGCGCAGACCGTCTGCGTCATGAAAGACGGCAAAATTGTCGAGGCCGGGAAGGCGCGCGCCCTGTTCGATGCACCCCGGCATGACTATACCAAAAAGCTGCTATCGGCGGTGCCAAGTGGCGAAGCCCCGGCCTTGCCTGAAAACGCGACAGAACTGCTTGAAACCAGCAATATCCATGTACAGTTCCCGATTGGCCGCAAGGGCATCCTCGGGCGGCCCGATCATTACCTGAATGCGGTTGATCAGATTTCGCTGACCCTTAAGCAGGGCGAAACGCTTGGCATCGTCGGTGAAAGTGGATCGGGCAAGACCACACTTGCCATGGCGATCCTCAGGCTTCTGAAATCAACCGGTGACATCCGCTTTGCAGGCCAGGACATTCGCGATTTTTCCGGTGGCGATTTGCGCAAGCTCCGCCGCGATATGCAGGTGGTGTTTCAGGATCCGTTCGGTTCGCTCAGCCCGCGGATGTCGATCGCCCAGATCGTTGGCGAAGGCCTTGAAATCCACGCGCCCGACCTGTCTCAGGCCGAACGCGAAGCCCGCATTGCCGAGGCGCTTGACGAAGTCGACCTGCCGCAAAATGCCATGGATCGTTATCCGCACGAATTTTCCGGCGGCCAGCGTCAACGCATTTCGATTGCCCGTGCATTGGTCTTAAAACCCCGCTTTATCGTACTTGATGAACCGACATCGGCTCTTGATATGTCGGTACAGGCCCAGATCGTCGAACTGCTGCGTGATTTGCAGGCACGCCATAAGATGGCATACTTGTTCATCAGTCATGACCTGCGCGTTGTGCGTGCATTGTCGCACCGTGTCATGGTCATGAAGAACGGTAAGCTGGTCGAAAGCGGGGCGGCTGCCGATGTGTTTGATAACCCGCAACAGCCCTATACCAAGGCGCTGCTGGCCGCGGCCCTTGATCTCAAAGCAGCCGGTAAGGAATTTGTCAGAAACTAGGGGCAGCATTCCTGATCGAGATCGGGTACAACATATGAAAAGGCAATAATAACAGGACTATAAAGGCAGGTTTAAGGTTGAATATGTTGTCACGTGCGATCAAAAATCGAACCGGACATCGTCTTTGCGGCCATGTGCTGATCATGGCTCTGTGCTTTGCTGTATTTTCAATGGCGATCCCTTCGGCCCGCGCCAGCACGGCGTCCGCGGACAAAGCCAATACCGAAGAACCCAAAGAACCAGCCGTTCCTGAAATACCCGATACGGTTGTTGTGCCTGATCCGGTGTCGCTGACGATTGTCTTGCGAAAAAGCGGCACCATTCGTCAGATCGTTTTCAACATCTGGCTGGAAGCCACCAACAGGCAGGCTGTGGACGTTATCGAACAACGCCTGCCCAAGGTCATCAACGCCTTTCTGGTCGATCTGCAACGCCTGATGTATCGCGATACCGAGCAACGCTTTGAAAACCGCGAACCGGGAAAACGCGGCTTTAAATATACAGCCCCCGGCCTTCTGCCGCCGCCGCCCCCCAAGACCGAGGAAGAACTCGCCGCCGAGGCCGAAGCCGCCAAGCTGGCTGAGGAAAATGGCGAGGAAATTGCCAAGGAACCACCCTTCAGTCCGTTCCAGCCGGTCTCGAACCGCTATTTCGCGGCCTTGCAAAACAAGCTTCTGCGCACCGGTCAGGGCGTTCTGCCACCCGATACCCTGCGCTCGGTCCAGATCCGCATGTTCTATGACTTCTGGCCGGGTGACGTTAAGCCGCGCTAAGTCATCTTCAGAAAAAACATCCAGGATAACGAAGCCGGATGATGTGTTCGGATATCGTGCATGGGCTTGTGCCAAATCGGCACTTGTCCCGACGTCGCACTGTGATATCCGATGGCCAACACCACCGGAGTTGCCCCAAACATGTCCTTTGAAATCTGGCTCAGTTTCACCCTGCTTGTCTTTCTGGTCGTGATGTCGCCCGGACCCAGCATCCTGATCGGCATGTCGCATGCGCTGCGTTATGGTGCGCGCCCGACCTTGATGACGGCCTTGGGTGATGTCACCGCCAACATGATCCAGATGCTGATTGCGGCCCTTGGTTTGGGGGCCGTCCTGGCGACATCGGCAACTGCCTTTGCCATTGTCAAATGGTGCGGTGTTGGTTTTCTGCTCGTCATCGGTTTGATGTCATTCCTTCGCAAGCCCAGGGGAATCAGTATCAATACCGGTATCGAAACGAATAATCAGGCACGGTTTGAACCGGCAAACGGACTACGCCTGTTCCGTGAAGGCTTTCTGGTCGCGGCGGGAAATCCCAAGGCGATTGCCTTTTTCGGGGCGCTGTTTCCGCAATTCATTGATCCCGGCCAGCCCCTCACACCACAGCTCCTAATCCTTGGCGTCACCTTCGCGACACTTGATTACAGTTTCGTAATGATTTACGCGATGGGGGCTGCAAAACTGATGCCCTGGCTGGTGCGCCGCGGCGGCAATAACGTCATCGCACGGTTGTCAGGTGGCGTTTTGATCGTCGCTGCGGGGCTTTTGGCGCTGATTGAGGTGCCCGAAACCATGGCCGACACCCACCAGGTTCCGGCACAGGCGATAAACCATCAACCGGCGCCATAACGTCGTTTTGCCCGGTCTTTTGTATTAGAATTCCTGATAAGCAATTGATATCATATGGAAAAACAGAACGTGCATAACACGCTGATTGGCGCACATACAAACCAACTGGTCTGTATATAGCGATTTTTTGCCATATCAGATTTGCTGCATTTAAAATGGGGAAGTTTTGCTGCCCTAATTGACCGATTTTGCGAAACGTGGCCTTGGAAACGGGCGTTGGGCATCAATTACGGACTGGCTTCAGACGCTTGTCGATTTGCTTTTGGTTGTTTCTGGGGCCGGATTATTCGCTCTCGAGACCCGCACCGACGATGATATCGCCAAATTCACGCAGGAAGACCGATCCCTTGACCGTCCGCTGCACCAGAACTGAACGGCGATCTTCTTCATCGACCTTGCGTTTGACCATGCCAAGCGAGCTCAGGCGATCAAGCGCACGGGTAATAGCCGGTTTGGAGATATTCAGCGCCTCGGAAAGGCCGCGCACCGTATGCGGCGCCGGGGTCAGGTAAACGCTTAGCAACAAGGCCATCTGTCGGGCCGACAGGTCGGGGGAATCCCGACGCACACTCTCAACAATCGCGATACGCCAAAGGTCAAGCGCCTGAGACGGTTTGATCTCGATCGACATGTTCGTGCCCAACAATTTATTTGTTACGAATACGTAATCTCTACCTGACCCCTGCCATGATGTCAAAGGCCTAATTACCAAAAAATTGAATTTACGGTTAGTTTACTTACCGTAACGATCCTTGATCAGCTTGAAGGCGGCCCGGATGCCCTGTGCTTCGCCGCCGGTCGGGCGACCGGGACGGTCAGACGGGTTCCAGGCCATCAGATCGATATGAGCCCAGCTTTTGGCCCCCTCGGCAAAGCGATCAAGGAACAGGGCAGCAATGATCGCCCCGCCAAACGGGCTGCCGGAAATGTTGTTCATGTCAGCCGCCTTGCTATCAAGCTGGCTGCGATAATCATCCCACAGCGGCAAACGCCACAGCGGATCATTTTCGGCCATCCCGGTTTCCATCAACCCATTTGCCAGATCATCATCATTGGAAAAAAGGGCCGGCAAACCAAGACCAAGCGCAACACGTGCCGCCCCGGTCAGGGTCGCGAAATCAAGCAGCATGTCCGGGTCTTCTGATGCCGCCTCGGTAAGGGCATCGGAAAGCACGATGCGTCCTTCGGCGTCAGTATTGCCCACCTCGACCGTGATCCCTTTTCGGGTTTGCAAAATGTCACTCGGGCGATAGGCCCGACCCGATACCATGTTTTCAACTGCCGGGATCAGAACGCGCAACCTTACCGGAAGGTCGGCCGCCATGATCATACGCGCCAGGCCAAGAACCTGTGCCGAACCGCCCATGTCCTTTTTCATCAAAAGCATGTTGCTCGATGGCTTCAGGTCATAGCCGCCGGTGTCAAAACACACCCCCTTGCCCACCAGCGTGATTTTCGGCGCACTTTCATCGCCCCATGTCAGGTCGATCAGGCGCGGCGCACGATCACTGCCATGCCCGACGGTGTGAATGGCCGGGTAGTTTTGCTTAAGCAGGTCTTCCCCGACAATCGCACTGACCTTGGCACCAAATTCCGCGCCAAGGCCGCGGGCGGCTTCTTCAAGCTCGGCCGGGCCCATGTCATTGGCCGGCACATTGATCAGGTCGCGTGCAAGGCCGATGCCGCGTGCAATATTCTCCGCCCGCTTGGCGGCCTCAATGTCATGCAGGGCGATTTTGGCGCGCTTGTCCTTTTTACCGTCATCCTTGCGATAGCGATCAAACCGATAGCCGCCCAGATAAAGCCCAAGGGCAGCCTTTTCATAAAGATCATCCTTGCCTGTCAGATCATCTGAAAGCGCATAGGTCCCGACCGGAAGCGCGTTTGGCAAACCGGCAAAATCCCAGATTGCCTTGGCATCATCAACATAACCAACCAGAACGGTGCCAACCGCGCCGTCTTTGCCGGGAAGCAAAAGCTGCGTGCCGCGCTTGCCCTCAAAACTGTTGGCGGCAATCCACGACTTGGTTGCGTCGGGCTGCTGGGCAAGCCAGCTTTCAAAATCGCTTTCGGCAATCGGGGTGATCGGGGTCGGCTTGGCAGAAGGATCGTTGGCGATGATGTGGTCGTACAATTTAAGGCTTCCCTGCTGGTGACGGGTGACGGTCGACTGAAAGGGCAGCGGCCAAAGACCAACTGCCCAACCAAGACGAACCGGCAATATGTGTTCACAAGATATGTGACCCGATCTTACGGCTGCCATCCCCCGCGGTCAAAACTCATTCACATAATCGAACACTGCTTTGTGCTTAAAGCCATGCTTGAACGTCTGGCTTGAACACAGCACCCAAAGGCCAGATAGTATTCGCCGCTGTCATCAAATGTGCCAATCGCACCAATCGCCAAAGGTCCCAGCATGCAAAACCTTCCTGTGCTCTATATCGGCAATAAAAACTATTCCTCCTGGTCGCTGCGCGCCTGGCTTGGCCTGCGGGTGGCCGGCGTGGCGTTCGAGGAAAAGCTCGTCCCGCTCCGCTCCGAAGAATGGCACGCCAAGGCCCCGGTCTTTTCGCCCACGGCCAAGGTTCCGGCTTACTTCGATGGCACCAAAACCATCTGGGAGGCGCTTGGTATCCTCGAATATATCGCAGACAGTCAGCCCGACACCATGCTCTGGCCGCTTGATATCGATGTGCGGGCGATTGCGCGTGCCGTGTCGCTTGAAATGCATGGCGGGTTTGGGCCTTTGCGAAGCTCCATGCCGATGAATTGCCGCAAAAGCCTGCCTGGTCTTGGGCGCGGTCCTGGCGTGGACAAGGACATCAACCGTATCGGTGAAACCTTCAAGATGTGCCGGACCCAATATGGGCAGGGCGGTGATTTCCTGTTTGGTCATTTCTCGATTGCCGATGCCATGTATGCCCCGGTGGTAACAAGGTTCAAAACCTATGGCGTCACCCTTGATCCGATTGGCAATGCCTATATGGAAACCATCCTTGGCCTGCCGGAGATGAAGGAATGGTACGCCGATGCCGCGGCTGAGGAATGGGTGATTGACGACGCTGAGGTAAAATAACCCATGCCGGGTCTCACCGGAAAACTGCCCGAAATTGATCCGATGGGCGGGGATGCGGCACTCAATAAGCTGCTGTCTGAGGTCCGGGCGTGCCGGATTTGTGCCGAACACTTGCCGCTTGGGCCGCGCCCGGTGGTGCGCATGGCAAAATCGGCGCGCATTCTGGTGATTGGGCAGGCACCCGGCACGCGGGTGCATGAAACCGGTCTGCCGTGGAATGATGCGTCCGGCGACCGGTTGCGCGATTGGCTGGGATTGTCGGTCGATGATTTTTATGATCCGGGCAAACTCGCCATCATGCCAATGGGGTTTTGTTATCCCGGTCGCTTTGATCGTGGCGGGGATTTGCCGCCCCGTCCGGAATGCGCGCCGACTTGGCATGATGCCCTGCGCCATCATTTACCCAATATCGGCCTGACTCTTCTGATCGGGCAATACGCGCAGGAACGCTATCTTGGTCCGCGCCGGGCCAAAACCATGACCGAAACCGTGCATCACTTTGCCGATTTCCTGCCCGACGGCATCCTCCCCATGCCCCATCCAAGCTGGCGCAACACCGCCTGGATGAAAAAGAACCCGTGGTTTGAGGCCGACCTTTTGCCGGTGCTGCAATTACGTGTGCAAGGCTTGCTGACATAGACCGATTTGGGTTGTGCTGGTTTTTATGTTCCAATGCGCCCAGAAGACAAGCGGCCAACATTAAGGAGGCACAAGATATGAGCAAACTTGAAAAATCCACCATCGAAAAGGCGCTGACCCATCTTTCGGGATGGGCGCTTGCCGATGACGGGCTTTCGATCACGCGCGTCTACAAGTTTGGCGATTTCAATGCCGCGTTTGGCTTCATGACGCGGGTGGCACTCATGGCCGACAAGATGGATCACCATCCCGAATGGTTCAATGTCTATAACAAGGTCGAAATGACGCTGACCACCCACGATGCCGGTGGCGTGACGCAAAAGGACATTGATCTGGCAACCTTCTGCCAAACGGCTTCTGGTCAATAAGCCCTGCCAAATGAATTGCGCCCTGCCGCTGGGGGACGGCAGGGCGCATTGGCTGCGGATAAAGAATCGAAATCGTGTGGGACTATTTCGGTTCCAGCCGGACCGCGCCATCTATGCGAATGGTCTCGCCATTGATCATTTCATTTTCACAGATATGCGTCGCCAGACGGCCATATTCATGCGGATCGCCCAAGCGTTTCGGGAACGGGATATTTGCTGCAAGTGCGACCTGCATTTCATCAGGCAGGGCGGTGACCATCGGGGTGCCAAACATGCCCGGCGCAATCGACACAACACGAATGCCATGGCGTGCCAATTCACGTGCGGCCGGAAGGGTCATTGCGGCGACACCACCTTTTGATGCCGAATAGGCCGCCTGTCCGATCTGCCCTTCAAATGCCGCGATAGACGCCGTATTGATGATCACGCCCCTTTCTCCTCCGGGCGACGGTTCATTGCGGCTCATGGCCGTTGCGGCAACCCGCATCATATTGAATGTGCCGATCAGGTTGACATTGATCACGCGTGCAAAGGCATCCAGATCGGCCGGGCCTTCGCGCCCGACAATGCGTTCGCCCTGAAGGATTCCGGCACAGTTCACAAGGATCGATGGCGCGCCAAGATCCTCAACCACCTTGGCAACCGCCTGCTCGACACTTTCCCCGTTCGATACATCAACGCCATAGCCAACCCCGCCGAGTTTTTCGGCGGTCGCCCTAGCTCCGTCTGCATTCAAATCAAACGCCGCAATTCGTGCTCCGGCATGTGCCAGTGTCTCTGCCGTTGCTGCACCCAGACCGGATGCCGCCCCGGTTACAATGGCAATCGATCCCTTGATTTGCATGACGTGAAGCCTCCTGACGCGCGTTATTTTACTTAATTCGGTATTTATATACCAAATTATATCTTTTACGGGCAAGGGCTATTCCGGGGTGGTTCCTATATGCGGATTACGGGTGTGGTTAAGGCCCGGTTGCGCGCTTTGCAAGCTTGCGCTCACGCAGTGCGACATAGATCGCAGCGCCGATAATCATCGCCCCGCCGGGTAATATCCAGATATCGGGCACTTCGCCAAACAGGATCAGCGCAAGTACGGCAATGATCGGCAAACGCAAATAGGAAAATCCGACAAAGAAACTGTAATCGGCCAGTTGCAGGGCTTTGACATTGCAAACCTGCATCACATTCATCATCAACGCGGCAACCGCCATCAGGCCAAGTGCAGACCAACTTGGCGTCTGCCAGACGAATAATGCCGGGATCAGGGAAACCGATGTGGTGATGATCATCAGATAAAACAAAAGCGATGTGGTGGACTCGGTTGCCACCAACCGCTTTGTGATCAACCCGGCACTGGCCATGCAGATCGCCGCCGCAATTGGCAGAATGCTGGCCGCTTGCATGGTGTCTGTCCCGGGCTGAATGATCAGCGCCACACCAACAAACCCGATAACAATCGCAAGCCAGCGGTGAATGCGCACCTGTTCGCGCAAAATCACCGCGGCCAAAATGGTGCCAAACAGGGGTACTGTGAAATTAAGCGTCGTCGCCTCGGCCAGTGGCAAATACAACACCGCCATAAACCACAAACACATCTCCGCTGCCGACAACACCCCGCGCAAGCCAAACAAAGGCAGGCGCTTGGTCGCAAGGCTGCCAATCCCGCGCTTCATCACCATTGGCAAAATCAGGATCAGGCCAAAGGCAAAGCGCAAAAACACCGCCTGATAGGGATGCAGTTCCTCGGTGGCATAGCGGATCGTCAGGGTAAAACACGCCGCCAGAATGGCCGCAAGCAGCGCGAAAAAGCTTGCCCGCATCACATCGGACTGGGTGTTGAACCATGTCCGCATGCCGTCACGACTTCCTGTTGGACGGCGGCGGGTCAAGGTCGCTTGCCGTGGCCGAAAGCCCGCGCTTGATCCGGTTGGCTTCGCGGTTCAATTTCGCCTCGCGCCGCGCGATATAAAGTGCGGACCCGATAATCAGGGCCGCACCCGGCACCAGCCATATTTCCGGAACCTCGCCAAACATCACTAGGGCGATACCGACGACAAAGGGCAAGCGCAGGTAATTAAACCCGATCACAAAGCTGTAATCATAAACCCGAAAGGCGTTGGTGTTACAAAGCTGGGTGATGTTGGCCATGAACGCGCCCGCCACCATCAGGCCAAGCACCTCAAGGCTCGGTGTCTCCCAGACAAACAATGCCGGGATCAGGGTCAGGGGCGTGGTCAGCATCATCATGTAAAGGATGATGGCGGTCGGGTTTTCGGTCCGCGAAAGTGACTTGATCGTCAATCCTGCACTGGCCATGCAAATGGCCGCCGCAATCGGAAACAGGCTTGCCAGTTGCACGGTTTCGCTGCCCGGCCGGATGATCACCAGCACCCCGCCAAAACCGACCAGCAAGGCCGCAATCCGGTATTTGCGAACTTTCTCACCCAAAAAGATCGCGGCAAGGATGGTCCCAAACAGCGGCACGGTGAAATTAAGCGCCGTTGCCTCGGCCAGCGGCATATAGGCAATCGCCGAAA
Source organism: Thalassospira indica (assembly GCF_003403095.1). Lineage (NCBI taxonomy): Bacteria > Pseudomonadati > Pseudomonadota > Alphaproteobacteria > Rhodospirillales > Thalassospiraceae > Thalassospira > Thalassospira indica. The sequence goes on from NZ_CP031555.1 coordinate 615,521, forward strand.
ACCAGAAACTCATCGCCCCCATCGACAGAACCGCACGCAGGCAAAACATCGGAAAACGCTTGGTCTTAAGCGGCGTTAATCCTGCCCGCAACGCAATCGGGGCGATGAATAAAAGCCCAAAGAAATTGCGCAAAAACACCGCCTGCAACGGATCGATATGCTCGGTCGCAAGGCGGACAAACACCGAAAAGATCGCCGCACTGATCGATGCCATCAGGCCAAAGGCGGTCGCCTGCAAATAGGGCGGAAGTCCGTTAAACCACTCACGCATCGGGCTTGTCCTTTGCGGGGGCATCCCGATCCACGCGGGTCACCGGGATGGCTTGCGGATCGGCGGGTGCTGTGGTCGGCAGGTTGGCTTCCCTCTTGGCCCGTTTGGCCAGAACCGCCTCACGCCGCGCGATATAAAGTGCTGATCCAATGATCAAGGCCGCCCCCGCCCAGGTCCAGAAATCAACCACCTCGCCAAACATCACATAGGCCAAGGCCGCAACAAAGGGCAGGCGCAGGAAATCAAAAATCATGACATAGGACTGATCGGCCGTGCGATAGGCACGCACCAGCAATTGCTGTCCCGCTGTTCCGGTCACGGCAATGATCAACAGGATGAACAATTGCCACATGCTCGGTCCCTGCCAGTATATCAGCGCCGGGATCAGCGACAGCGGCGTCATGATCAGGCCCATCCAGGTTACGATGGCATTGGCACTTTCGGTCCGTGACAGCATTTTAACCGTGGTCATCGCGCACGCCATGAAAACCGTCGCGCCAAGCGCCAGGATCGCACCGGTCTCAAAACTTTGGCCAAACGGGCGGATCACAATCATCGCCCCGACAAAACCGATCGCAATCGCGCTCCAGCGACGCGCCCGCACGGTTTCACGTACCACTACTGCGGCCAGCACCGTGGTCAGGATCGGCAGGGTAAAGTTGATCGCAATGACCTGTGCCGCGGGTGACAGCGACAGGGCGGTAAAAATGCACGACATCGCCCCGAAACCGAGAACCCCGCGCAGAAAATGCAGCTTGAACCGCTCGGTCTTTAATCCGCTTGCGCCATGGCGCACCATCCACGGCACCATCGGCAACAATCCGAACAGGTTACGGAAAAACGATGCCTCGAACGGATGCAGGTCTGCTGTGACATAGCGGATAAAAACCGCCATTACCGCAAAACACATTGCAGCACTGATCATAAGAAGGGCGCCCATCAGGGCTGCATTGTCAGAGGCGGGGCGATGTAAAATCATTACAAGTAAAGGTTTACGCAGCTATCCGGAAAAAATCCAGTCTCGCGAACGGGGTATCGCATGGCAGCGGCGCATGGCAGACCCGGCAAATTTGGCGAACAGTTCGCGCACACCCGTTTTTCGTGTAAGATCAAGGCAATCAGCAAAATCCATTCAGGGGGAAGATAAATGGATGCAATTGATCGCAAACTGATCGACATCCTGCAGGAAGACGCATCACTGTCCTATTCGGTTCTGGGAACAAAGGTCGGGTTGTCTGTTTCTGCGGTGAATGATCGCGTGCGCAAGCTGCGCGAACAGGGGATTATTCAGGCCTATCGCATTTCGGTCGATCCAAACGCCATTGGCCGTGCCTTGACCGCAATGGTCTGGCTGCGCACCGATCCGGCCAAGGGCAACAAGAAACTGGTCAAATCCCTGATCAAGGCCGATGAAGTGCTGGAATGCCATCACATGACAGGACGCTTTGATTTTCTGGTCAAATTGCGCCTGCGCGATACCGGCCATCTGGAATCGTTCATTTCCGACACGATCAAGGAAATGCCCGGCGTGGTCGAAGTTCTGCCGGAAATCGCCTTGTCAACGGCCAAGGAAACCCTATTTGTTCCGGCGCAGGCCGACCACGAATAGGGGGCCGTGCCTGACTTTACAGTTTCAGGAAAATTTTGATCAGTCATCGGGGGTGATGGCATTGCCGGTCATCATTTCCTAAGTATCACTATGTGATAGTACTGCGCACGCAACCCGCCAAACCCATTCTGATGTCCCGACATAGGAGCCCCCGAAATGATTGAATCGATGAATCTGGTGATCCTGATTGCATCGATTCTGGTGGTGGTGGCTGTTTTCACCAGTCTGGTCAGCTTCCGGGTTGGCGCGCCCTTGCTGTTGGTGTTTCTGTTTGTCGGTCTGGCGGCGGGCGAGGACGGCATTGGCGGCATCATGTTCGACAATGCGCCGCTTGCCTATTTCATCGGCTCCATCGCGCTCGCCCTGATCCTGTTTGACAGTGGCTTTGAAACCCAGCTCCGAACGTTAAAAATCGCCGCCGGACCATCCCTTGTTCTGGCAACTTTCGGGGTGTTGATCACCACCGGGGTGATTGGCGGGGTCACCTGGCTGGTGCTCGATGTGCCGTGGCTGGTCGCACTTTTGTTCGGGGCGATTGTCAGCTCGACCGATGCGGCGGCGGTATTCTTCCTTTTGCGTGTGGGCGGCATCAATCTGCGTGATCGCACGCGCAGCACGCTTGAAGTTGAGTCTGGCTCAAACGACCCGATGGCGGTGTTTCTCACCATCTCGCTTGTCGAACTGATCATTCTGGGTGGTGGTGAAAACATCGCGCTTGAACTCCTGCAACGCTTCATCCTTCAGATCGGACTTGGCGCGATTTTCGGCCTTGCGGGTGGCTATGCGCTGGTCTGGATGATCAACCGGGTCAAACTTGAACCGGGCCTGGTGCCGATCATTACCATGGCGTTGGCACTCAGCCTGTTTGGCGCGACCAGTATTCTCGGCGGCAGTGGCTTTTTGGCGGTTTATGTCGCGGGTCTTTATGCCGGGAACAGCAACATGAAAATGAGCGTCGGCGTCCGGCGTTTTCAGCATGTCACCACTTGGCTTGCCCAGATCGCGATGTTTGTCACCTTGGGTCTGCTCGCCACCCCGTCCGAATTTGGCACAGTTGTCCTTCCGGGCGTTATTCTGGCGCTGGTTCTGGTGTTTGTCGCCCGTCCGGTGGCGGTCTGGCTGTGCCTGATGTTCTTTAACTTCTCGCGCAATGACACCGCCTTTATTTCATGGGTCGGTTTGCGCGGCGCGGTGTCCATCCTGCTTGCCATTGTGCCGATGGTCGAAGGCGTGCCCGAAGGGCAGCTGTTGTTTAACACCGCCTTTATTGTCGTGATTACCTCGCTTTTGCTGCAGGGCTGGACGATCCGGCGGATGGCGCATTGGCTGGGCATTATTGTGCCGGCCCGCCATGGCCCGGTGGACCGTATTGACCTTGAACTGCCCGGCAATGCCAATCAGGAAATCGTTGTCTATCGCGTCCACGAAGCCAGTGCCGTTGCCACCGGCCATCGTATTCCGCGCTGGGCACGGCCAAGCCTGATCCTGCGTGATGGTGCGTCATTGCGTCCGCATTCTGCCGGGCCGGTTCAGGGCGGTGATCAGGTCTATATCATCACCCCGCCCAAGCATGTCGACCTGCTCGACCAACTGTTTGCCGGTCCGGCCGAGGGCGCCAATGACGTCGAACTGTTTGGCGATTTCAGCTTCCCGGCCGATACCCGGATTGCCGATATTGGTCGTCTGTATGGCTTTGCCGTCGACGCTGATGACACCGAACTCACCGTGGCCGAAATCCTCGAACGCGATCTGCCCGGCGATCTCGAACTCGGTGATCGCATGCCCTATGGCACGGTGGAACTGATCGTGCGCCGCACAGATGATGAGCACGACGTGCTTGAGGTCGGCTTGGCGGTTGAACAACAAAAAGCCAAACCCAAACGCCGCATTCCGATCTTCCAGTCGCGCAGCGAATTGCTTGCAATCTGGAAAGACTGGCAGAAACGCAAACGCGCCGAAAAGAATGCGGCGCTGAGCGATCAGACATCATCAACGGCCAAGCAGATTGATGATGGCTCAGACGAGGCCGATGTGACTGAGGCCCCCGACGTGCCGGGCGCATCCGATGACACGGTCGACGATGTGGCTGGCGACGCGGTTAACGACACGTCCGGTGACACCCCCGAAGACGGTGCTGAAACCCCCGAACCAGAAGAAGACAGCGGCAAAAAGCCCGGCAAAGCAGGTCGGTCGAAAAAATCCTGATTGGCGATGCATTAGATTTCCGCTCTTTGGATTAGTTTGGCTAATGACAGGATCAAAAAAGCTGGTTTGGCGCCGGTTCTGAACTGCCCTAAATTGTGGCTTCAATTCTTTTGGAGTCCTTGGGCCATGTTCGGTCTTTACGCAGCAGTTGTCTTGATCTGGGGATCGACCTGGATCGCCATTCAGTATCAGCTTTCGGTCGCCCCCGAAGTCGCCGTCGCCTATCGCTTTGCCTTGGCAACGCTGATCTTGATGGCGTGGTGTGGCCTGCGCCGCTTGCCGATGCGTTTTACGCTGCGTGATCATTTCTTCATGGCGGTTCTGGGCGTCTGTCTGTTTTCGCTGAACTATGTCCTGATCTATGTCGCCAGTATCCATCTGACATCCGGGCTTCTGGCGGTGGTGTTTTCCACTATCGTCATCATGAATATGATTAATGGCGTGATCTTTTTCCGCCGCCGTCCCGAAACCCGCACCCTGATCGGGGCCGGGATCGGGCTTACCGGCATTGCCATGGTCTTTGCCAATGATCTGGCCGCCTTCGATCTGACCACCGGCGGCAGCATCGGTCTTCTGGTCTCCCTTGCCGGAAGTTACATCGCATCGCTTGGCAATATGGCATCAGCCCGCAACCATGCGCGCGGGGTTCCGGTCATGCAGGCCAATGCTTACGGCATGCTCTATGGCACGCTGTTGCTGTTTGGCTATATCGCGCTTGCCGGGATCCCGGTCACCTTTGATACCAGCACAAGCTTCCTTGCATCGTGGGTCTATCTCGCCCTGTTCGGATCGGTTTTGGGCTTTGGTTTCTATCTGACACTTCTGGGCAAGATCGGCCCGGATCGTGCGGCATACAGTTCGGTGATGTTCCCGATTGTCGCCCTGTTGCTGTCGACCTGGTTTGAGGATTTCCACTGGATGGGCAACATAATCTGGGGTGTGGCGCTGACATTGGTCGGCAACGTGGTTATTCTGACCAAACGGGTTCCCAAACCGGCGACCAAGGTGCTCGAACAGGTTGCACCAGTACCGCCAACTTGCGCAACAAACCCGACAGCAAAGCCCTGATGGCAGACCTGAAGACGGAGTAACAAGATGAACGGTGCGGCCTATTTCGAACGCATGGCGCAATATAATCTCTGGGCCAACACGCGTGCCTATGGGCTTTGCGCAAAATTGCCAGCCGCCGAACTCGATGCCCCGCGCACGGCCTTCTTCCCGTCGATCCTGTGCACGCTCAATCATATCCTGGTGGCTGATCGCATCTGGATGAGCCGCCTGCTCGGCAGTCCGGTGGCCATGCCGCTCAATACAATTCTCTATGAAAATTTCGATGAACTCCGCCACGCCCGCGTGGCCGAAGATCAGGCGATCATTGAGTTCACCAACGGCCTGACCGATGCCGTGGTAACCGCCGATCTTACCTATCACTCGGTCGCCGGTGATGCCTATACCATGCCGCGCAATCTGATATTGGCGCATATGTTCAATCATCAGACCCATCATCGCGGCCAGCTCTCGAACATGCTGATCGAAGCTGGCGCTGGCCCGCTTGAAATTGATCTGGTCTTTTTCGCCCGGGATCAGTTGGGATGATCGAACTTCTCGTTGTCTATACGCCGTTTCTGATCGCCGCCCTGTTGCTTAACATCTCTCCGGGGCCGGATATGGCCTATATTGTCGGGCAAACCGCGGTGCACGGCCGCAAGATCGGCCTGTTTTCATCGCTTGGCGTGATTTCGGGCGCCTTTGTCCATGTTTTGGCGGCAACTTTTGGCCTTTCGGCCATTCTTGCCACCTCGGCGCTGGCCTTTGCCATCGTCAAATGGATTGGCGTTGCCTATCTGGTGTGGCTTGGCATCGGCGCATTGCGCAGCAGCTTTGCCAAATCCGAAAGTGATGCGCAATCGGCTGAACCGGCTGCCCCGATTTCGACCAAACCGATGACTGCCTTTGGCGCTTGGCGTCAGGGGGTGATGATTGATGTGCTTAATCCGAAGGTGGCGATTTTCTTCATGGCCTTCCTGCCGCAATTCATTGACTCAACCCGTGGCAATGGCGCGGTGCAGTTTCTGGTACTCGGCCTGATGGTGCTTCTGATTGCCTTTGTGGTTGAGGGCATGCTGGTTTTGGCCGTGGCCTCGGCTGCTGGCCGGATCAAGGGCAGTCGCAAGCTTGGCGCCTGGTTGAACCGCGCACTTGGCGGCATGTTCATCGCCCTTGGCATCCGTCTTGCCATTTCCCAGCAATAGCCTGAAAAAATCAGCCTTGCTTAGGATTTCCGCGCCAGATAGGTGACCAGTGCCCGCGATGCCGGGGCGGCGGTAATGCCATGGGCAACCACGCTGATGCAGACGATCATGGTACCGGCGGCAAACAGTGGTTTGAACGCGCCCGGATCAATCATCGTCGCCATGATCAGCATATAAATCACCGAGGCGATCCCGCGCGGCCCGAACCAGCCGATATAAAGCTTTTCGCCCAGGCTATAGGGACTGCCAATCATGCAGATCCACACACAAAGCGGCCGCAGGACAGCAAGGCTTGCAATCGAAAACACCAGCATCGTCCAGGTCCAGCTTTCATAAAGCGCTGGCACAACGATCAGGCCAAAGACAAAGAATGTCAGCATGGTCAGAAGCTCTGACTCGGCCTCGCCAAAGCTTTCAATCGCGTCCTTGACCTTGTCACTGGAAATATTAAGCGCAAGCCCGCCGGCAAAGGCCGCGACAAAGCCATTGCCGCCCAATTCCTCGGCCAGCAGGAATATGAAAAGGGCGGCCAGAACGCCGAGTAACCTCTCAAACCGGTCAACGATAGTGCGGTGCTTGACCGCGTGATTGACTACCTGACCAATGACATAGCCACTGACCACCCCGATCACCGCCCCGATTGAAATCTCAAGCAGCGCCTCCGCGATCCAGCCCTGATGTCCGTTGCTCAGAAGATTGGCTTCGAGCAAAACTGCCGTGGTAAAGACCGGCAGGACCAACCCGTCATTCAGCCCGCTTTCAATATTAATGCCCTGGCGCACCGGTTCGGGCACGCCCTTGTTTTCAAGGACCGGTCGGCCAAGGGCGGCATCGGTCGGGCTGACAATAAGCGCAAGGATCAGGGCTGGCACCAACCCGATAGAGGCATCAAGCCCGACAATAAACGCCCATGTTACCCCGATGGTCAGCGGCAAGCCGATCAACAGCAGCCGGATCGCGACATTGCGCGCCGCACTTTCCTTGCGGTAATCGAGCACCGCCGCATCGAGAAACAGAATGATCGCCAGCGTCATCTCGGCAAAGCTGGTGGCAAAATGAATGCTGCCCGAAAGCGCACTCATTGGCGCCTCGTGCCAGATGCCCAGCGGCAGGGCGACCAGCATCCCGGTCAGAACCATCATCATCGGCGAGGATATATTGCGGCGTTGCAGGCGGCGCGATTGCAGGCCGTAAACCAGCCCGGAGCCGAGAAAAAGAATGATCACCCATTCAAACATGGCGCTGCCCAACCTGTTGCCCTGATCATGGCAAGTGTGCCCGAAAGGTGCCTGATCGCCAAATGTTTAAGGCATCACATGGCCTTACGCGATGGCCTTTTGCAAAACTGCCAACCCCTCGGCATGGGCGCGGCTGTCACCACTGGCAATCACCAGATCGCCACTGTTGATGGTAAGGGCATTGCCCGACCAGTCGGTAATGATCCCGCCCGCACCCTCAATCACCGGCACGGCGGCACAGAAATCATAAGGCTGCAAATTCGATTCCACCAACACATCGCCAAACCCCATGGCAATCAGGCCATAGCCATATGAATCAATACCGTAAATCGGCTGCTTGGCAGCCCCAAAGACCGCCTCATATCCGGCAATCGCCTTTGGTTCGACGAAAAGGTCCGGTCCGGTGGTGAAAATATTGGCATCTTTCAGGTGTTGGCATTCACGCGCCGTGACCACCTCGCCATTTAACGTCGTTGGCTGTCCTTCGACCCCGATCCAGCGTTCATCCAAAATCGCCTGATCAATCACACCCAGCACCGGCTTGCCATTGCGGCACAGCGCAATCAATGTGTTGAAGCTGGGCTTGCCGGTAATGAATGATTTGGTGCCGTCAATCGGATCCAGGATCCAGACATATTCGGCATCAAGGTTTTCCGGCCCGTATTCCTCACCCAGAATGCCATGGTCGGGAAGCTCCGCATGGATCAGATCACGCATGGTGCGCTCGATCGCCCGGTCGGCATCGGTCACAAGGCTGGCATCACCCTTTTCATCGATAGAAAGCGGCTTGCGGTAATAGCTTTGCAGCACCGGGCGCGCCGCATCGGCAAGCTTGTGGGCCATGGCAAGAAAAGGGTGGCTGTTGGTCATCGGATTTCCTGTGTCGGGCACTGTAAGGCAGGGGTTAACGGGCGAAGATTGGCGCGAAAATCACGCCATCGCCGTCTTGATGGTCGCCAGAACATCCTGATGGCAGCGTGCATCGCCACTGGCGATAACGTCCCCGGCACTATCCATATGAAGCGGCTTGCCCGCCCAGTCGGTCATTACCCCGCCAGCACCCTCAACCACCGGCACCAGCGCGCAGAAATCATACGCCTGAAGGCCTATCTCAACCACCGTGTCGGCAAGCCCAAGCGCGGTCAGGCCATAGGCATAGGCATCAACCCCATACATCGGCACCCGACAGCCTTTCGAAACCGCCTGATAGGCCTTGGCGGCATCGCCCGTAAACAGTTCAGGCGCGGTGGTAAAGAAGGTCGCACTTTTAAGGTCTTCGCATTCGCGTGCGCTGATCTCAACGCCATTCATCGTGCTGGCCTGTCCCATGACACCGACCCAGCGTTCATCGGTAATCGCCTGATCAATGATGCCCAGAACCGGGGTGCCGTTATGGCAAAGCGCAATCAGGGTCGCAAAGCTCGGCTTGCCGGAAATAAACGATTTGGTGCCGTCAATCGGATCAAGCACCCAGACATATTCCGCATCGACATTTTCCCTTCCATGTTCCTCGCCCAGAATGCCATGGTCTGGCAGCTCGGCATTGAGGATATCGCGCATGGTGCGTTCGACCTCGCGGTCGGCAATCGTCACCGGGCTGTCATCGGCCTTCACATCAACCGCGACCGGGGTGCGGTAATATTTGCGCACGACCGGGCGTGCGGCATCGGCCAGTTTGTGGGCGATTTCCAAAAACGGATCGAGATTTTCCATAAAGGCATTCCTGCAGGCGGTTGATGTCTGGCGGCGGGGTATGGTTATGGTCGGTACTATTTCCGCTTTGGGCCCGGAACGCAAGGATGCCATATATAAAGTCCCAAAGGACAAACCCTCAAACGCAAACAGGGGACAGTTTCCTGTCCCCTGCGAATTCGGTGCTGACCATAAATCTCGGTCAGGCGAAATATTTACTGCGCGGTGGCCGCGTCAACAGCATCGCCGGCTTCTTCAACTGCGCCTTCAACGGCTTCGGCTGCCTCATCGACAGTCTCTTCAACCGCGTCGGCTGCTTGGTCAACCGCTTCGGCGGCTTCAACCGCTGCCGGATCGGGCAGGGCGACCGGGTTGTCAGACTTGGTGTTCAGCCAGGCAATAACCGCGGCACGATCTTCGGCCTTTTTCAGACCGCCAAAGCTCATTTTGGTGCCATCGATGTAATCGCGCGGCTTGTAAAGGAACTCGTTCAGCTCCTCAAAGCCCCAGGTGCCACCATGGTTGGCCATCCCGTCAGAGTAGGAGAAGTCATCCTTGTGCGCGAACGCGGCACCAACGATGCCATAAAGGTTCGGGCCGGTTTTGTTCGGGCCGCCTTTTTCGACGTCATGGCAGGATGCGCATTTTTTGAAGACTTTCTCGCCTTCACCCATGTCGGCAGAGGCCAGCATGGCAAGAATCGGTTCCGGGCCTGCCGGTTCTGCCGGTGCAGCAGCCGGGGCATTTGCACCCGCCATCACATCTTCGGAGAACGGATATACCGGTGCTTCCAATTCCTCGGGATGGACCAGTGCGCTGCCGACCTTGCCGACAACCACTACCAGAAGCACAGCACAAATAACGCCGGCGACGATCTTGTTGATTTCCATCGTGTTCATGACGGGACCCCGTTACAGCCTAATCACTCTCAGGTTTTATCTTTATGTTCTACCTATGCGTTCCCGGCAATCCTCGATAAAGAGAAACACACATGTCACCGCTGGCAAAACTGGTTGGTGGGAAACTATACGTTTCAGCGATTTGCATCAACCTTTCTTAAACACCAAGGCGAACAAGCTTGCCTTAGAACTTTCGTCTAGTGTTCTGCAAAACGCGATTCCGCCTTTCGTCCTCCCACCAAAACCGGCTAATGTCGCGCCGATTCATACCTGTGTTCTGCCATTGCTTGTTCACATCACGCTTTGCGCAAGATCAAAAAGCAGGTGATTTGTGCCCCATGACTTATCCTTGGCCGGAGTGAAGAAATGTCGACCCCGCGCAATCCTGTCGTTGTAATTCCCGCCCGAATGGCGTCCACGCGTTTGCCCAATAAACCGCTGGCCGATATCTGTGGCGAACCAATGATCGTTCAGGTTTGGAAGCGCGCGACGGAGGCCGGAATCGGTCCGGTCCTGGTCGCCTGCGCCGAACAGGAAATTGCTGACGCGGTCACTGCTGCCGGGGGTATTGCCGTTCTGACCGATCCCGACCTGCCCAGCGGGTCGGACCGTGTGCATCAGGCACTGCAAACCTTCGACCCCGAAGGCAAATTTGATGCGGTGGTCAATGTGCAGGGGGATCTGCCGACCATTGATGCCGCCGACATCCGCGCAGTGTTTGAACCGCTTGCCGATCCGAATGTCGATATCGCGACCCTGGCGGCTGAAATCAAACGCGATGAAGAACGCACCAACCCCAATGTGGTCAAGGCCGTCGCGGCCTTTGGTTCGGGGCGTGTCGCACGCGCCCTTTATTTCACCCGTGCAACCGCACCCTATGGTGACGGGCCGCTTTATCATCACATCGGTCTTTATACCTATCGCCGTGCCGCCCTTGATCGGTTCGTTTCCCTGCCCCCCGCAGAACTCGAACAACGCGAAAAGCTTGAACAGCTGCGCGCGCTTGAAAACGGCATGGTGATCGCGGTCGCCCTTGTTGATGGCGTGCCGCTTGGTGTCGATACACAAGAAGACCTTGAACGCGCGCGCGAAGTGCTGGGTGCATAGTTGCGGTTTGACGCTTCAAGTGCTTTAAGTTCCTAGGGTCCAAACTCATTCACATGACCGATCCGGCAATTGATATGAGAGAAAAAGCTAGGAAAAGCCCGCAAACCGGGGTGATCCCCGGTCAAGGGATTTGACGACGAGGCTTTCTCTCATATCAGTTGTCCTTCGGATCGCCCGGATTTGCACGGGCTATTTTGTCGCAAAACCTTGAAAGATGTATATCTTCCTGCGATTTTGCTCCGCATATCCGCACAAATCCGGGGGACCGGAGCGATTATGTGAATGAGTTTGGACCCTAACCCAACAATTTGACCACTCAGGAAACAGCCAGATGACTGCGCAACAAAGGATCGCTTTTCAGGGAATGCACGGTGCCTATTCAGATCAGGCAGCCCGTCGCGCCTTTCCGGGTGCAACGACAGTACCGTACAGGACCTTTGAAGGCGCCTTTAGCGCACTCGAAGATGGCGATGTCGATCTGGCCGTGATCCCGATTGATAACACGCTGGCCGGGCGGGTGGCGGACGTTCACCACATCCTGCCTGAATCCGGTGTGCATATCATCGGTGAAACCTTCCTGCGCATTAACCATGCGCTGGTTGGCGTACCGGGCACGAAGATCGAAGACATCAAGGAAATCCACAGCCACGTTCACGCGCTTGGCCAATGCCGCAAATTGCGCAAGGAACTCGGTGTGAATGCCGTGGTCGGGCCGGATACCGCGGGCTGTGCCAAGGAAGTTGCTGATCGCGGCGATAAATCGATTGCCGCCATCGCACCGGTGCTGGCAGCCGAGATTTATGGTCTTGATGTGCTCCGGACCGAGGTCGAAGACGCCGAACACAACACCACGCGCTTTATCATTCTGGCGCGTGAACCGCTCGACATTCCCAATGACGGCACCCCGGTGGTGACAAGCTTTGTCTTCCGGGTGCGCAACGTTGCGGCTGCGCTCTATAAGGCACTCGGTGGTTTTGCCACCAACGGCATCAACATGACCAAGCTTGAAAGCTACATGGTTGAAGGCCACTTCACCGCGACCCAGTTCTTTGCCGAGGTCGAAGCCCACCCCGAACAACTTGGCCTGCGCCATGCGCTCGAAGAACTGCAATTTTTCTCGCACGAAGTCCGCATTCTGGGTGTTTATCCGGCGCACTCCTTCCGCAAGGAAAACAACCTTCCGGCGGAATAGGCGGAAAACAGAACGCGCAAAACAAAAAGGGCCGGACAAATCAATGTCCGGCCCTTTTTTTGAAATCAGGTTCTTACGACCCGGCTTGGTTCTTCAAGTCGGTCGAGAAACGATGAATGATCTGGCTCAGTTCAGCCGAGCGATCCGAAAGCTCTGCCGATGCCGATTTCAGTTCATCGGCATCGTTGGTCGTGCCCTGGGCGTTCTTCATAGTTTCGTCAACGCTCTGGGAAATCTGTTTCACACCATCCGCACTGCGGTTGGCATTGCCCGAAATTTCCTGCGTTGCCGCACCCTGTTCTTCAATGGCAGCCGCAATTGCGGTTGATGCGCTTCGGACCTGTTCGATGGTTTCCGAAACCCGCGAAATGCCAGTCACCGCACGTTCGGTGCCGTCAACAATGTCATTGATCTGGGCGGCGATTTCATCGGTCGCCTTTGCCGTCTGGGTGGCAAGGTTTTTGACCTCGTTTGCCACAACCGCAAAGCCTTTGCCCGCTTCACCGGCGCGCGCGGCCTCGATGGTGGCGTTCAGCGCCAGAAGGTTGGTCTGACCGGCAATATCGTTGATCAGGCCAATGATTTCCTTGATCTTGTCGACAGTCTCCGACAGGCCGGCAACGTCATTAGATGCGCTTTGGCTTTCATCGGTTGCCCGTTCGACAGTGTTTGACATCTGGGAAATCTGAACGTTGATCTCGGTGATCGAGGATGAAAGTTCCTCGGTCGCGGCGGCAACTGCATCGACGTTCTGGGAAACTTCACCGGCGGCGGACGCAACCTGCTGGCTCTGGCCCAGAATGCCATCGGCACTCTGTGACATGCTCACCGCAAGATCGGCACTGCGTTGAACCGAACGATCAACCGCTTTGGCGATCCCGCCGACTTCGCTTTCAAGCTTCTCGGCGATGGCGCGGATATTGCTGCGGCGTTCTTCTTCGGCTTTTTGTTTCTGCACGGCGGCATCAGCTTCAAGCTGCTGGGCCTGTGCCGACTTGTCACGCAGTGCCAGAACACCGGCGGCCATGTCGCCGATTTCAACGAACCGGGATTCGGTTTCGACCGGGGCCTTGTAATCGCCATCGGCAATCGTGCGAATGCTGCTGTTCAGGCCGACGATGCTGCGCGTGATCCGCGTACCGACAAGCCAGGACAAAACACCGGCAATGATGATCGCAATCACGGAAATGATCGCAATGCGCTGCATGACAGAAATGAATTCTGCCTGAACATCGTCCATATAGACGCCAGCGCCAAGGGCCCAGTTCCATTCCTTGATCGGGCGCACATAGGCGGCTTTCTCGATCAGTTTGTCACCTTCACCCGGCTTCTTGGTTTCATACAGGATCACATCGCCGCCCGCCTTGGCTGCGGCAACAATCATATTGCGCACCTTGCTGTCGGGATTACACTTGCCAACATCTTCCGGGCTCAGCGGGTCGAGCTGCATGCAGTAATTGTAATCTGTCGCAAAGATATAGTTCTGGCCGTCAAACCGGTATGCATTGAGCACATCCAGGGCCGCAGCCTTGGCTTCGTCTTCGGTCATCTCGCCGCTTTTTGCTTTGGCGATATAACTGTTGACGATGGTGACAGCGCCTTCGGTCAGGTGCGAAATCTGTTCAAATTTCCCGTTTCGAAGACTTGTCTGATAGTTCAAGGCAACTGTTGCAATGATGGCAAGCAGCACCAGCAGGCAGATGGCGGGAATCGAAAATATCCCTGTGACGACCCGAAATCGCATGATTATCCCCTTCCAAGCGATTGTAGTGTTCGCACTATATGCACTCAATTTGGGAACCAAATTATTAATATTATATGCGTTGTTTGTTACATGGTGGTTACAGATTCTGTTTCCAACACAAGGGTAATGCGTTTTTGCATGGCTGATCGGCGCGGGGATTGATTGACTTATGGTCAAATGCCCTGTATCACCCCGCTCATTCCTTCGCTTGCAAAGACAGAATGAGCTGTCAGGAACTGTATGAAAAGGCGAGGGCGGGTTCGGCGTGATGACGTCGATGCCTCACATCATTTGCCTCTCATGCAGGGTCCGACGCAGTGGCTGCTCTTTGCCGCGCACCGGTCATGACTTCGTTTGGGCAGGCACCCACAGGCGTTAACATGGCGCCGACCGGATAAACGAAGGACTTTCCTTTATGACGAATTTTAATGGGCTCAACCTGATCGAGCCCCTGCTGCGCAATGTTGAAGCTGCCGGTTTCTCCGCGCCGACCGAAATTCAGGCCGCGACGATTCCTGCTCTTCTCGAAGGCAAGGACCTGATGGGTATTTCCCATACGGGTGGCGGTAAAACCGCTGCATTCTGCCTGCCATTGCTGCAGCGTCTTGCCGAAAACCCGCAGCGCCCGAAACCGGGTCAGCCGCGTGCGGTTATTCTGGCTCCGACCCGCGAACTGGCCACCCAGATCGGCCAGTGCCTGCGCGATTTCAAAAAAGGCATCCGCCTGTTTTCTTCTGTTGTCTTTGGTGGCTCTCCGATGGGCCCGCAAATTCAGGAACTGCGCCGTGGCGTTGATATCCTGGTGGCGACCCCGGGCCGTCTGCTGGATCACATGTCGCGCAACACGGTTCGTTTCGACGATGTCGAAATCTTCATCCTTGATGAAGCCGACCGTATGCTTGATATGGGCTTCTCCGAAGACGTTCTGACCGTGGCTGAACTGCTGCCGAACAATCATCAGACCGTGATGTTCTCGGCAACCATGCCGGCCGAAGTCAAACACCTGACCGACCGTCTTCTCAAAGATCCGGTCAAGGTTGAAACCGCACCGCAGGCAAGTGTTACCGAACGTGTGACCCAGGTTGGCATGTTCGTGAAACGTCACGACAAGACCAAGCTTCTGGTTCAGATTCTCAACCGTGATGACACCGACCGCGTTCTGGTCTTTACCAAAACCAAGGCAGATGCCGACGAACTGTCGTTCCAGCTGCGCGATGAAGGCATCGACAGCGATGCCATCCATGGCGACAAACAGCAGCGCATCCGTCAGAAAATCCTGCGCAACTTCCGCAATGGTCAATTCCCGGTTCTGATCGCAACCGATGTTGCGGCCCGTGGTATCGACGTTCCGGGCATTACCCACGTTGTGAACTATGATCTGCCGCAGGATGCCGACAGCTATGTTCACCGTATCGGTCGTACCGGTCGTGGTTCTGCCGAAGGTATTGCGATTTCATTCTGTGAGCCGCGCGACATTCGCTTGCTTCGCAACATCGAACGCCTGATCAAACAGGATGTCGGGATCGACGAAGATCACGAATTCCATGCAGCCCCGCCGCCCCGTTCGTTCGGTGCCGGTGCTGGTGCAGGCGGTCGTGGTGGTCGCGGTGGCCGTGACGGTGGTCGTGGCTTTGGCGGCGGCGGTCGCGGTGGTTTCGGCGGCCGTGATGGCGGCCGGGGCCGTGGCGGCTTCGGCGGTGGTCGTGATGGTGCCCGTGGTGACAATCGTGACGGTGGTCGCGGTCGTGGTTTCGGCGGCCCGCGTGACGGTGCCCGCGCCGAAGGTGATCGCGCAGCCCGTGGCTTCGGTGGTCGTGATGAGGCACGCGATGGTGGCCGTGATGGCGCACGTCGTGACTTCAATGATCGTCCGCGTCGTGATGGCGGTGATTTCCGCAATGACCGCAAACCGCGCTTTGACAATGATGACCGTGCACCGCGCGGCGATCGTGAAGAGCGCAGTGGCGGCCGCGGTGGCAACTTCCGCCCCCGTGGTGAAGGTGGCAACCGTGACGAACGTCGCTTTGCCGACAAGCCGCGTGGTGATCGTGGCGGTAATTTCCGCGGTCGTGACGGTGGCAAAGACGGTGGCCGTGATGGTGCCCGTCGTGACTTTGGCGACCGTCCGCGTCGTGCAGAAGGTGGTCGCAACGAAGGTCGCGGCGGCAACCAGGGCATGAAGCGCCGTTCGGCATAATTCTGTCCCGCAGGGTTGCGGGGACTGTATGGGGGCTGCGCCGGGGAACGGCATAGACGTTTACGTCATGCCGGTGCGCAGCACTTCACAGGGACTTTGTTAAAGGGGGACCGGCTGGAAACAGCTGGTCCCTCGCTATTTTGGCCTGTGTTTCGCGCACGGGTTTGTAACGTAA
Source organism: Thalassospira indica (assembly GCF_003403095.1). Taxonomy (NCBI): domain Bacteria; kingdom Pseudomonadati; phylum Pseudomonadota; class Alphaproteobacteria; order Rhodospirillales; family Thalassospiraceae; genus Thalassospira; species Thalassospira indica. The sequence continues at coordinate 632,102 of NZ_CP031555.1, forward strand.
AACTGTTTAGACCTATTCTGAAGTGGGGAATTGGTCTAAATTTACTACACCTAAGCGTAAGGTATCTGTTCTGTGTGTCTCAGGGCTCTGAAATGCAGGCAGAGGAAGAGTGGTAATGATGAGCATCAGAATTGCATTTCTGGCCGTGCTTTTGGCGACCGTTGTTGGCTCGGTATCTGTGCGTGCACAGTCGGGCAAAAGCGGACCTGTTTCCGATGCCGACGGGCAGCGCGATTGTTCGCGTCTGGTTGCGTCGGGCAATCCGGATTACCCACCCTATCTCTGGGTGGCCAAGGATGGCCAGACCCTGCAAGGTGCTGCTGCCGACTTTATCAAACGGGCCGGTGAACTGGCCGGTATTGAAGTCGATGTCGTCTATTCGGGCAACTGGGGCCGGGTGCAGCAACATATGCGCGACGGAACGATCGATCTGATCGCCGGTGCCTTCCTGACCCTGCCGCGTCTCGAATATATGGATTACTTCTATCCGGCCTTTCAGGGCACCCGCACCGTGATCTGGACGCATGACAATCTTGATCTGCGCTACAGCCAGTGGTCCGATCTGGTCGGGATTGATGGCCTGACCGTGATCAATAACAGTTTCGGGCAGGCGTTTGACACCTATGCCCGTCACAATCTAACCATCAGCGAAGTGCCAAGCCTCGAACAGGGCTTGCAGATGCTTTCGCTTGGTCGGGCGGAATACCTGATTTACGAAGAATTCCCCGGCAAGGCCGTGGCCGCCCATGAAAACATCACCAATATCCGCAGTTACGACACCCCGGTCAGCACCGAAAACCTCTATCTGACCATGTCGCACAAATCGGAATGCAACACCGGCGAACTGCGCGGCCGCCTGTCGCGTGCCGTCTTCGATCTCGTTTCCCGCAATGTGATGACCGAAATGCTCGAAGCCAGCATCCAGGAATGGGGCGACCAGACCAATTAGGGCCAGATAAACTACGGCCAGATAAACTAAGGTCAGGCCAACTGAGGCCAGACCTGCTAGGGTCAGCTAAACTAGGGTCAGACAAACCGCGGCTTGTCCCCGCGCCATAGGCGGGATGCCTCTGCCACACCCGTGTACGAACTGTCCCGATTGTTGCGGCAACGAAAATGTGAGGATTGCTCACATTTAATTTATGCCTCTGAAATCATAGGGGTTTTCCGCGCTCAGCGCGCGAACTGCAATCCGAAACCGTTGAATATCGTCGGCTTCACGGCGATTTAGTCTAGAAGCTGCCCGCCGCATCAAAAAACCGGTATAGCTATGCGGATTTAATTTGACGTTAACGTTAACGTCAACTACAACAGAGTCGCGTCATATCCCGGTGTGCTTGATCCTCATCGCGCCGGTTTCACCACAGGATCGCGACATGGCCTCGTTTGAACCGCAAAATCCCGATTACGTTGCCGAAGTGCGCCGGCGTTTCGCGCAGCAGCCCTACAATCTGTCGATCGGGGCGGAGGTTTCTGATGTCAAACCGGGCCGGGTCGAGGTGATCGTGCCAACGCGTGCTGATCTTGTTCAGCATAACGGCTATTTCCATGGCGGCTTGATCGCGGGTTTGGCCGATATCGCCGGCGGTTTCGCTGGCTGGAGCCTGGTCGCGGCCGATCAGGGCATGCTGACGATTGAATACAAACTCAACATCGTCGCACCGGGCATGGGCGATCAGTTGCGTGCGGTGGGCGAGGTGGTTTCACGTGGTCGGTCGATCATCGTCACCCGCATCGATGTCTTTGGTATGAGGAATACCGAAACGGTCCTCTGTGCGACCTCGCTTCAGACGCTCAAGGTGATGAAGCTTCCGCCGGAATTACTCACCAGCGCCGCATAATCGGTTTGATTATTCACTTTTATCAAAAAATCAGAACACCCAGGGCAGGAACTCCACAATGGCATTTTTCGACTTTCCCGGACTGAAATTCGATCTTGGCGAAACTGCCGAGGCAATTCGCGAAACCGTCTCGTCATTTGCCGAGGCCGAAATCGCCCCGCGCGCCGCCGAGATTGATGCAACCAACCAGTTCCCGAACGACCTTTGGCGCAAATTCGGTGATCTTGGCCTGCTGGGCATGACCGTGTCCGAAGAAGATGGCGGTACCGGCCTTGGATACCTTGAACATGTGATCGCCATGGAAGAAATCAGCCGTGCTTCGGCGTCGGTGGCCCTTTCTTATGGCGCGCATTCCAACCTGTGCGTCAACCAGATCAAACGCAACGCCACGCCCGAGCAAAAGGCCAAATACCTGCCCAAACTGATCAGTGGCGAGCATATCGGGGCGCTGGCGATGAGCGAGCCGGGCGCAGGCTCAGACGTCGTGTCGATGAAGCTTAAGGCCGAAAAAAAGGGGGATCGCTTTATCCTTAATGGCAACAAGATGTGGATCACCAACGGCCCGGATGCCCATACGCTGGTGGTTTATGCCAAAACCGATCCCGATGCCGGGCCCAAGGGCATTACCGCCTTTATCATTGAAAAGACGTTCAAGGGTTTCTCCACGGCGCAAAAGCTCGACAAACTGGGCATGCGTGGCTCCAACACCTGCGAACTCGTGTTCCAGGATTGCGAAGTGCCCGAGGAAAACATTCTGGGCCAACTCAATGGCGGTGTGCGTGTTTTGATGAGCGGCCTTGATTATGAACGTGCGGTTCTGGCCGCAGGCCCAACCGGCATCATGCGCGCCTGCATGGATGTGGTCGTGCCCTATATTCATGAACGCAAACAGTTCGGTAAGGCGATTGGCGAGTTCCAGCTGATGCAGGGCAAGATCGCCGATATGTACACCACAATGAATGCCTGTCGCGCCTATGTTTACGAAGTCGCCAAGGCGTGCGATCGCGGGGAAACCTCGCGCAAGGATGCGGCGGGTGTGATCCTCTATGCCGCAGAAAAGGCAACCTGGATGGCGCTGGAAGCCATTCAGACGCTGGGCGGCAATGGCTATATCAATGAGTATCCGACCGGCCGGTTGCTGCGTGATGCCAAGCTGTATGAAATCGGCGCAGGCACCAGCGAAATTCGCCGCATGCTGATTGGCCGCGAACTGTTTGGCGAAACCGCCTGAGTTCTGAGCTGAAACCCCAAACTTCGTCCCACGAACAAACGGACCCATACCATGAGCACTTCTGATCCGATCGTCATTGTTTCCTGTGCCCGCACCGCGATGGGCGGTCTGCAGGGGGATTTTGCCAGCGTGACTGCCGCCGAGCTGGGCGGTGTTGCAATCAAGGCAGCGCTTGAGCGCGGCGGTATTAGCGCCGATGATATTGATGAAGTCATCATGGGCAATGTCCTTCCCGCCGGTCAGGGGCAGGCACCGGCGCGTCAGGCCGCCTGGCATGCCGGCATCCCGCGTGCGGCGGGGGCGACCACGATCAACAAGATGTGCGGATCGGGCATGAAGGCCGTGATGTTTGCCCATGATACGCTGGTCGCCGGTGGCGCCAATGTCATGGTGGTGGGCGGCATGGAAAGCATGACCAATGCGCCGTTCCTGCTTCCGAAAATGCGGTCGGGCCACAAATACGGTCATGACATGGTCTATGACCACATGGCGCTCGATGGGCTTGAAGATGCCTATGACAAGGGCCGTTCGATGGGCACCTTTGCCGAGGCAACCGCCGAGAAATACGGCTTCACCCGCAAAGAGCAGGATGACTATGCCATTACCTCGCTGACGCGGGCGCAAAATGCCGCCACGTCCGGCCATTTTGCCGATGAGATTACCCCGGTGACCTTTAACACCCGCAAGGGCGAGGTCACGATTGATGCCGACGAACAGCCACCCAAGGCGAGGCCTGAAAAAATCCCGACCCTGCGCCCGGCCTTCGCCAAGGACGGTACGGTAACCGCCGCCCATTCGGCATCGATTTCCGATGGCGCTGCGGCCCTTGTGATGATGCGCGCGTCGGAAGCCGAAAAGCGCGGGCTAAAGCCGCTTGCCAAGATCGTTGGTCAGTCGACCCACGCCCAGGAACCCTGCTGGTTCACGACCGCCCCGATTGATGCGATCAAAAAGGTGCTGGGCAAAACCGGCTGGTCCAAGGACGATGTCGATCTGTGGGAAATCAACGAAGCCTTTGCCGTGGTCGCCATGGCTGCGATCCGTGATCTGGAACTTGATCACGGCAAGGTCAATGTCCATGGCGGGGCCTGCGCACTCGGTCATCCGATTGGTGCGACCGGGGCGCGGTTGCTCGTAACCCTGATCCATGCGCTTAAAACCCATGGCGGGACCAAGGGTGTGGCGTCGCTTTGCATTGGTGGCGGTGAGGCCACGGCGGTCGCCATCGAGCTGCTTTAAGTTTTTGGTAAATTATGTGAACGAAGTTACGCCCCTGTGATCGGAGGGTTCGGCTTTCTGATGACAGAAAACCGTGATCCTGCTATCGGAATTGCGGTTTTGGCGCAGGGGCGAGGCTGCTTGCGCGACACCAACACCGGGGTATCATAGTCAAGGGACAGCCATGCAAGATGTGTTGAGCCTGGCGGCGCAAAATCTTCTGTCGCCCATCGTTCTTTTCTTTGTTCTGGGGGTGGGGGCTGCCCTTGCGCGATCGGATCTGACGATCCCGGAAGCCGTCGCCAAAGGCATTTCGCTTTATCTTCTGTTTGCCATTGGCTTCAAGGGTGGGGTGGCGGTCTCAAATAACGGGATCGACCTGACACTTGGCATGACCCTGATGGCCGGCGTGATCCTGTCCTTTGTCTTGCCCTTCATTGCCTTTGCCTTGCTGCGCTGGATATCGCAACTGAGCAGAACGGATGCCGCTGCGGTGGCAGGGCATTATGGCTCGATCTCGATCGTGACCTTTGTCGCGGCAACCTCGGTCCTGCAAAGTTCGGGCATTGTTGCTGAGGGTTACATGGTTGCGGTGGCTGCCGCGATGGAGGCACCTGCCATCTTCTCGGCCCTGTTGCTGGTGTCATCGGGTGGCAAGGGTCGGATGGATGGCGCGTTGATCCGTGAAATCCTGCTTAATGGTTCCATTGTCCTGCTGGTCGGCAGTTTCTTTATTGGCTGGATCACCGGTGCCGAGGGCATGGCCAAGATCGAAGCCCTGATTGTTTCGCCCTTCCAGGGAGTTCTTTGCCTGTTCCTGCTGGATATGGGGCTGGTTGCCGGGCGTGGCCTGAAACAGGGGCGTGCGGTGTTGCGTCCGGGGCCGCTTGTTTTCGGGATGTTGATGCCAGTGATCGGTTCGTGCCTTGGACTGGCGTTTGCGCTGATAATCGGGCTGTCACTTGGTGGGGCGGTGCTGTTGATGGTTCTGGCCGCCTCGGCAAGTTATATCGCGGTGCCCGCGGCCATGCGTGTTGCCCTGCCAGAGGCCAATCCGTCGGTCTATCTTACGCTGTCGCTTGGCGTGACGTTCCCCTTCAACCTGACGCTTGGCATTCCGCTTTATCTTGCGATGGCCAGCGCCGTTCACGGAGGTTAATCCCATGGAAAAGCATGATGCCAAACGCGTGGCGATCATTATCGAAGCCATTATGGAAAGCCGCCTGCGTCAGGCGCTTGAGGGGGCGGGGGTTACCGGCTTTTCCGTGCTGCCAGTACTTGGCGGATCGGGGCGGTCAGGCAGCTGGAGCCGCGATGATACCGTGTCGCGCGGCGGCGGCATGGTTCAGGTGATCTGCATCATCCGCCCGGAGAAGCTTGACCGGATGCTTGAGGCCGCGTTCGAGGTGGTGGATCGTCATATCGGTGTTGTCACCATCAGTGACTGTCAGGTGCTGCGCGCGGATCGTTTCTAGGAACGTCAGGGTTTGGTTGTCTGCGAAACAAAGGAGATCGCACGTTTAGAACGGTTCAAAAGGTTGGAATGGGGACTATCAACTTGGGCAATTTGGTCCTATTTTGTCGACAGCGTTATGACAGAATAGGGGACTTCGCGAGATGTCAAAGCCAACCGTTGATCGGATGCTTGCCGGGTTCAAGAGCTTTAAGGCGATGTATTATGATCAGCGCCCGGAACGCGTCGAGGACCTGGTCAATATGGGCCAGCGACCGGAAGTTCTTCTGATTGCCTGTTCTGATTCCCGCGTTGATCCCGCCATCCTGACCAATGCCGAACCGGGCGAGATGTTTGTCATCCGTAACGTGGCAAACCTTGTTCCGCCCTATGAGCCCGATGAGAATTACCACGGGACGTCGTCGGCGATCGAATTTGCGGTGCGTGATCTGAAGGTCAGGGACATCGTCATTCTGGGCCATTCGGCGTGCGGTGGCATGGAGGCTCTGGTCGAGCACGGCGAAGCGGGCAAGGTGCCGGACCGCGACTTTATCGGCGAGTGGGTCAGCATTTCGAAATGCTGTCTCGAACATGGCCCGGATGTCGACAAGGTATCGCGTCATTCGATCCGTAACTCGCTGCAAAACCTGATGTCGTTCCCGTTCATCAAGGAACGGGTCGAGGCCGGAGACCTCAAGCTGCATGGCTGGTGGTACGGCATGAAAGAAGGGATCCTGTGGCGCTTTGATGCCGCGCAGGACAAATTTGTTCAGGGCGAAGAGTAAGCCCGGTCTGATGACAACGATCTTCTGATCGCAGGACCGGACATCGCCTGTAAGTGGGAGGGTGGCCGTCATGCGGTTGGAAGAACATCAGATCATGGTGCGCGATACCGCGCGCGAGTTCGCCGAAAACGAACTCAAACCCAATGCCGCAAAATGGGACATCCACCATACCTTCCCGGCTGAGGCGATTGCAGGCCTCGGCGAGTTGGGCTTTTTGGGCATGCTGGTGCCTGACGAGTATGGCGGGGCGGGCATGGATCATGTCGCCTATGCCTTGGCACTTGAAGAAATTGCTGCTGGTGACGGGGCGACCTCGACCATCATGTCGGTGCATAACTCTGTCGGCTGCATGCCGATCCTGAAATTCGGGACAGAGGCACAAAAGCAAGAATTTCTGATCCCGATGGCGCGCGGTGAAAAGATCGGGGCGTTCTGCCTGACCGAACCGCAGGCCGGATCGGATGCCAGTGCGCTGCGTACGCGCGCGGTCCGCGATGGAGATCATTGGGTTCTGAATGGCGCCAAGCAATTTATCACATCAGGGTCCGAGGGCGATGTCGCCATCGTCTTTGCCGTCACCGATCCGGATGCCGGAAAGCGCGGTATTTCGGCCTTTATCGTGCCGACCGATACGCCGGGATATGTTGTTTCCCGGGTTGAGGAGAAGCTTGGTCAGAATGCCTCTGACACCTGTCAGATCACCTTTGTTGAATGCCGGGTACCCGCCGAGAATATGCTGGGCGAGGAAGGGCAGGGCTACAAAATCGCGCTGGCCAATCTTGAAGGCGGGCGCATCGGCATTGCCGCCCAGTCTGTCGGCATGGCGCGCGCCGCGTTCGAGGCCGCCAAGGATTACGCCAATGAGCGCGAAACATTCGGCAAAAAGATCATCGAACATCAGGCGGTGGCGTTTCGCCTTGCCGATATGGCGACCAAGATCGATGCGGCGCGTCTGCTGGTTCACCGTGCCGCCGAACTGCGCGACGATCACAAGCCGTGTCTGACCGAGGCCTGCATGGCGAAAATGTTTGCCTCTGAAATTGCCGAAGAAGTGTGCTCAAGCGCCATTCAGATCCATGGCGGATACGGTTACCTCAAAGACTTCCCGGTCGAGCGCATTTATCGCGATGTGCGGGTGTGCCAGATCTATGAAGGCACGTCTGATATCCAGCGGATGGTGATTGCCCGGGCATTGGCGGATTGAGTTACATCCCGGTTGGTCGTTTGAGGCTGTCTAATCGTCGACTCATTGCCCTGTGAATAGAAGTGTGAATTTCGTCTGGGAAGTCGTCAGGCAGCGTATTTTCAAGTTCTGAAATGGCTTTGGGTGCGGTTTCTATAAGTTGTTCAATTATTTCTTGAATGACGTGTCGCGGCAATCCTGCCAAGTCTGATGTTTGAATAAAGTGACGCGCGTAAATTTGGTCAATCCGGTAATGGCGACTATTGCCAACAGACATCGCCAGTTTCATCTGGCGTCGCGTTATTTGGTTTGCGTCCAGGCAAGGCTGTGTCGTGAGTATGTCATAGAATGGTGTGAGTGAATAACCGCCACCGGCCCCCAAGAAGACACTGAAATTCTTGGCGTGACCATCGGTTGCGCCAATTAGCCAGAAAAGGATCTGCGCCTTAAGGAAGCGTATTTGATCGCTGATTGGATTGTCGCTTCCTTTAAGGAAAGCAAGAATGTCAACGATGCCGGGGCCACCCTGATTTTGATATTTCATTGTGGGCGGGATTGAGAGGCTTTGGCAGCAGTCTTCCTGGGGCAAGCGAATTAGACGCCCGTCTTTTGTCCAGCGTCTATCAAACCTTTCGATTACAAGCGCTTTGGTATTGCCAAAGATTTTGATTTGCGCATTGTTAACCGGAAGGCCAAAAGCTTTGAAAAGCTGGAGGCAATAAAACTCGTTTTCAACACTGTTCGTTAGGTCAATGCCCTCTGGTAGATGCCCGATTTGAGTTTTGAAAAGATGTGTTGTTGGGGTTGTGCCCTTTGGTTTTAGCCATCGTCCCTCGTGGTGAAGAAAAGCGGTCTTTTGCTGCGCACCAGCTACTGAAATTCGGAAATCGTCGTCGGGTTGAAGTCCTAGTGGGGCTTGAGTCAGATTGTTGAGAATTTTTTCAATTTCCTGTTCGGAAACAGCTTCTCCATCAATTGTGGTGCTGTCTGTGCCTGGTGGGGCTTCATCGGGCATAAATTGAAGGGCACCGACGCAATCGCGCCCAATGATTTTAAGTAGGCTGTAGGCATCAATGCCGCGTGCCCCAACTTTTTCAGCAACGCGTTTGCGTAGAAGGTCTGAATCAGGCAGCAGGTTTTCGAACACGGCGACGACGGCTTCACCGCGATAGGCATCCTCCCGAAGTGGTAGGGACAGCGATATAGGAAAAGTATGTTCCCAGTTTAGCCAGTTTTCATCATATACGAATTTGATAGCTCCACTTGGTTGTTTGCTTAGCATCCCGACCAAACGGTTATTTAGATAGACGTTTAGCGGTGCATGTTTGGCTTTCCGTGGCACTAGAATATCTCCTCGATATCGGATGATGAGCTCTGAGATCGGGTATGAATTCTAAGTTCTAGGTCAAGTGCGGCAAGGACGGTTAGAATTGTATCCATCCGTGCGGAGGGATTGCCAGTCTCGATGAGAGAAATCGTTTCCTGCCTCAGGTTCGATTTCTGGCCAAGTACAGTTTGGCTCCAGCCGCGGGCTTTACGCGCACGGCGAATGGTGTTGCCGATCTGTTTTGGTGTGCGTGCTAAGTCGTTCATGACAAAACTATGTTCCATTTCTCATAATTAAACAATATCGCTTTTGGAGCATAATTGATTTTTATCGGAATTGAGTAATAATTTGTGATTATATGATTTAGCGCATGATTCTCAGAACAGCTATGATGGTTGTTATTTGCTTGGCAGAAGTCCGTGCTTTTCCAGTAACCTGCGGAATTGGTGATAGTTCAGATCAAGCGCCTTGGCGGCCTCGGTCTGGTTGTTGGCGTTTTGCCTAAGCGCCTGTTCAAGCAGTTTGATCTCGAAATTGGCGACCTGTGTTTTGAAGTCGATAGTTGTGTCTGGTTCCGGTGTGGCGACCTCTAGCGCAGGTGTTGGCGTGTCCCGGTCGGTTTCTGACCAGATGCCATCAAACGGATCAAGGGTGATGTGGGCGAGCGGGGTTTCGTCGTCTTCGGACAGGTAAATGCTGCGTTCAACCGCATTGCGCAATTCGCGGATATTGCCGGGCCAGGAATGGCGAAGCAATTGTTCGGCGGCATGTCGGGAAAAGCCCGGAAAGACGCTGCGGCCCAGGCGTTTGGTCATCTCGAGCGCGAATTGTTCGGCGAGCAAGAGGATATCATCAGACCGTTGGCGCAGTGGTGGCACGGCGATGACGTCAAAGGCCAGACGATCAAGCAAATCGGCGCGGAACTTGTTGGTTTTGGCCAGTTCGCGGAGATTTTCATTTGTCACACCAATGACGCGTGTATCGACTTCGATCACCTCAGACCCGCCGACGCGTTCGATCTCGCCATACTCGACAACCCGCAGAAGCTTTTCCTGCACCACCGGGCTGGCGGTGGCGATTTCATCGAGGATGATGGTGCCACCATGCGCGCGTTCGAACCGACCGACATGGCGTTTGGTCGCGCCCGTAAACGCGCCGGCCTCGTGGCCGAAAAGTTCGGTATCAAGAAGGCTTTCGGTAAGTGCTGCGCAATTGACCTTGACCAGCGGTCCGCCCCAGCGGCGCGACAGATAGTGCAGGCGGGCGGCAATCAGTTCCTTGCCCGAGCCGCGTTCGCCAATCACCAGACACGGGCGTTCAATCGGCGCCAGACGTGAAACATGTTCAAGGGCGGCCAGAAAAACGGGGTCTTCGCCCAAAATCGGTTGCAAACTATCCATTTCGCGAAAAACGTTATCGAAAAAAGACATAATTGTCGCGATAAAAGTTAATTGGCAAAAGGCGATAATTCTAAGTCATTGATTTTATTTGATGTCAAAACTGGCACGGCATTTGAAATAGAGAGTGCAGAATTTTGTGCGTCCCCCGATTAATTAAGGAGATCAGACAATGGGCGTGTTTTCGCGTTTGTCCGATATCGTAAATGCCAACATCAACTCGCTTCTGGATCGTGCCGAAGATCCGGAGAAAATGGTGCGGTTGATGATCCAGGAAATGGAAGACACCCTGGTTGAAGTTCGTTCCGCCGCCGTCAAGGCGATTGCCGACAAGAAGGAAGTTGAGCGCAAGCTTAAAAAACTTCATGACGGTCAGGTCGAATGGGATACCAAGGCAGAGTTTGCCGTTTCCAAAGGCCGTGATGATCTGGCCAAGGGTGCGCTGATGGCGCGCCGTCGTCTGGCCGATCAGAGCCTTGTGCTTGAGCGTGAACTGGAAGTGATTGAAGAGACCCTTGGCAAATATGACGAGGACCTGAATAAGCTTCAGAACAAGCTTAATGAAGCCAAGGCCAAACAGCGGACGGTTGAAATCCGCATGCAGACGGCAGAAAAGCGTGTCAAAATGAAAGAAAAGCTGCATTCCGGTCAGATCGACGAAGCGCTTCTGCGCTATGAGCAGATGGAACGCCGGATTGACGAACTTGAAGCAAGTGCGGACTCCTGGGACCTTGGTCGCGGGCATAGCCTTGAAGAACAGTTCGAAGACCTTGAGGCCGAACTCGGGATCGAGGATGATCTTAAGGAACTGAAAGCACGCGTGAAGAGCGACGCGAACAAAGACAAGTAACCGGTTTTCGTGTTTCGATACGTTGATCTGTTTGAAAGAACGAGATGTCGAGTATGTGGGCGATTGCCGTACCCCTTATCGTTTTAATAGCCGTTGTGGGCCCGGTTTGGGTGGTGTTTCATTACATCACGGTTTGGAAACGCATGAAGGCGGAGCAACGCCCGCAAAGCCCGGAACAGACAGCCCGCGAAAAGGAAGCGGTGGCGGGTCTGAAACAACGGGCAGAACGACTCGAAACGCGTGTTGAAACACTTGAACGCCTGTTAGATGCCGAGGTTGCCGAATGGAGGAACAGGATATGACTGCTCAGCAAGCTACTGCCGGAGACGGTTTTGGGCGCAGTCACAAAAGACGCGCGCGCTGTGGATGTGGCTCACGGCACAACCCGGACGGTTCCAGGCGTCATGGTGTGATCGGACGTACCACGCGCGGCATTTCAGAAGCCTTTGGCATTCCGCGCAAAGGGGTGCTGATTGCCTTCATTCTGGTTCTGATCTTCAGCTTCCCGGTCGGCGTGATGCTGTTTGGTCTGGCATGGGCCTATGTCCATCATCCGCAGTGGTTTGATGCTCTGCGCGGCAAAGTACGCGGTGCCGGTCAAAGCACATCGGCCGGACGTGCCGCCCGCCAGAACAACAGCACGGCGGATGCCGCAAACGAGCGCCCGACGGTTGGTGTTGATTATGAAGAAAGCTGGATGGAAGACCTGCGCGAGCAGTTTGACGATCTGGAACGGCGCACCGGTTCGATGGAAGGCTTTGTCGCATCTGGCGATTACCGCATGGCATCCGAATTCAAAAAGATGAAAGAGGATGACGAAGCCGGTAAGGCCGATGAAGGCAGCAAGCCGGACGATACCAAAACGGATGGGCCGAAGGCCTAAGCACGAGCAGAGCATTTTGACGAGATTGACGGCGGTTTTAACAGCTACCCCAAATCCCCCCTCGCGTTGGCACGGGTCTTGACCCGAAGAACCGTCGTCAAACATCAAACCGGACTTCTCAGGAGGTCCGGTTTTTCTTTTGTTTGCAGGTTCTTGGGGCAAAACTGCCAAATAGCGTTTATCACTATACCTAATTTAAAGGTTTTTCCGGCAAAGTCGGAAAAATTGCCCATATAGTGCGCTATAGGGCAGGCAGCTTTTGGGGAGCACCATATGACGACCATGATCGAGCATCCCGGCGAACAGGATTTTCTGCATCGTTTGATGCTTGATAACCCGTGGTGGGATGGTGTTACCGATGATCAGGTGCAAGGCTTGCCGCAACGGGCGTTTTTCAAGCGATTTTGGGCGGCGATCGAAAAGAATGACGGGCAGAAGGCGGTTGTTCTGACCGGCCCGCGCGGGGTGGGCAAGACCGTGATGACGCGCCAGGCCGTGGCGGAGCTTTTGAATGCCGACACGCCAAGACGCCATGTTTGCTATATCTCGCTTGAACATCCGCTGTTTCTGGAAATAGATCTGCCGCGTTTGCCGAAATTGCTGCGCTCCATGCGCGGTATTTCGGCCGATCATCCGCTTTGGCTGTTTATCGACGAGGTATCCTATCAGCGCGACTGGGAGGCAAGCCTGATCAAGTTGCTCGCCGCCGATCCGATGTTACGCGTGGTGGCGGTCAGTGCGCTGGCGCCAGCCGGGGATAATGCGGAATATATCCAGAGCCTGTTTTTACCGCCTTTCAGCTTTGCCGAATATCTTGAGCAAAAGGGCATCGCGCCGAGTGATGTTTTGCCCGAAACACCCAATGTCGGGCGTTACACCGCCGATGTGCCAGACGGGTTGATTGAACTGAACGATCTGTTTGAGGACTATATCAACGAAGGCGGTTTTCATGCCGCCAATGGCGAGGCCGGGGCCATTCACCGATCGCTTCATTCGGATTTGCCGGGCCTGCATGGCATTTCAAGCCCGTCGGACCTGCATCGGTTGTTTGCGCTTCTGGCCTATAACACCGGTTCGGAATTTTCGATCGAGGGGCTGGCGCGCGAGCTTGATATCGCGAAGAACACGCTTCGGCGGTATCTTGAATATCTTGAAAGTGCCTGGCTGGTGCGCCGTCTTGAACGTGTCGATCAGGATGCCAAACCGTTTCAGCGCGCGGTGGCGTTCAAGGTGCACCTTATTCATCCGGGCCTGCGCACCGGTTTGATTGGTGTTCGGGCATCTGATAGTGCCACCATCACACGACTGGCGGAAACCGCGATCCAGACCCAGTTCCTGACGTCAAGTGTCGGGATGGAAAGCCTGTATTACGCGCGCTGGGGGCAATATGAGGTGCCGTTCGTGTTCCTTGATCGTCGGTCCGGCACGCCTTTGTTTGCCTATCACTGCCTGTGGCGGGATGAGGCGATCCGCAAGCCCAAGGAAATCCGCGCACTGGTCAATTTCCGGGGCAGTCATGCGCTGCCATTGGGTGCGTTTGTCCTGACCAAGGCGCAGTGGCATGGCGGCAAGCTTGGCGGGGTGCCGATGCGTTTTGAACCGGCCAGTGTGCTGGCCCTTCGGATCGGGCTTGAATTTTCGCAGCTTTGATTGGGGTGTGCGGCAAGGGAGGTCTCTGATGATCGGGCTGTTACGGTTTTACCTTTTGATTGTTGGCGGGGCGGTTTTGCCGGGGAGTGCGTTTGCACAGGCAGAAGTGACATGCCCTGCCGATCCGCATTGGAGTGCGACCACACCGCCGATCAATACCCAGCATGTCTTTTGCGGTGAAGTTGATGGCGACCGGGCCAAAGGGTTTCATTCCCGCCCGGATGGCATCAATCCGGCCAGTGTAGCCAATGTGCAAATCACGCAAGAGCCCAATGAAAGCGGCGTTTACGGCGCGACCATCACACTGGTGAACCCCGATGGAGCCAACCCGTCCAAGTTTTCGACCATGTACCCGGATACATGCAGTCAGGCGGAGGTCGAGAAATCCATTATTCATGCCTATGACCATCAAGTGGCCTGCCCGACCGGCGCGCCGCATTGGGCATCTTGCGGGTTTAACCGGCCCGAAGGCGGATCGGTGGCGGGTGCCGGATATTGCCTTGGTCCATCGGAAGACGCGCGTTTTTACATTGCCTTTGCCACGCTAAGAGATGGCAAAATCAATACCGCCTTTCCGCTGTATTGATGGGGGCGTGATGGCAGACAATGAGTTTCCTGTTCCCGACTGGCCGGGCAAGGTGGCCGGTGACGTTGGGCATGATCGCATTGCGGCCGTGCTGGTGATGGACATTCAGCGTGCACCGGACTGGGCAAATACCGTGCTTTCCCACCTGCGCAATGTGCAGGAAGGTGTTGAAGACCATTGGGAAATGGCGATGAATGCCTACATCTTAAAGGCAGCTCGAAAAACAAGTGCCATTGAACCGGCCTATGCCGAGGCGGGGGAATCCGTTGTGACGGTAAGTACGGGGGACCTGATTTTGGCGCTTGAAGCATGGTGTGCGGTGCTTTCAGACAATCCGGATTAACCGGGCGGAAAGCAATTTGCCCGACTGTGGGCACGGGTTGGTGATTAGGGACCGAGCGGTTTGACGGTGATTTTCAGGCGTATCGAGACGTTTGCAGTGTTTGTGGTGATGGCATGTGTCCTGTTGCACGCCATGCCGGTTTTCGCACAGCAAGGCAAAGCTTCACCGGGGACTGCTGGCGATCCGCTGGAAAAATTCCTGCACCAATATGTTGAACATGCCGGTTTGCCGGGCGGAGTTGTGGCGATTGGCTATGACCAAGGCAATGTGCGCTATGCCGCGACCGGATACCCCAGTGTGCAGCCTGATCGGGGCATGACGCGTGACCGGCAGTTTTATATCGGATCGCTGACCAAGATGATGACGGCGGTTGTGACCCTGCAGCTGGCATCGGAAAAGCGGATTGATTTGTCCGACAAAATTGGAAAATTCCTGCCCAAAGAATATGAAGGAAGGATTGCCAATGCCGACAGCGCAACCATCCGGGATTTGTTGCGCAACAGTTCAGGCATCCCCGACTACCTTGATGGCGAGTTCTTTTTCCAGCTGGTCGGGCGCGACCCGCAGCATGGCTGGCGCAATGTCGAACTGTTGCCGCTGATTGCTGATCGCGAAGCCTATTTCGAACCAGGCAAGAATTATGCCCCGTCAAACAGCAACTTCATCTTGCTGGGCGTGATGATCGAAGCGGTCGAGGGTGACCATATCGAAGCGATATTCAATCGCCGGATTTTTGAACCGGCCGAGATGATCAATACATCCTTTGGCCGCTATCCAAGACCGGACTTGTTGGCACGTGGCTTTGACGATGCCGATGGGGATGGCAAGCTTGAAGATGTCACCGATTATGATGTTGGCGATCAGCTGGCCGATGGCGGGGTGATTTCGACCGCCGAGGACATGGTCAAATTTGCCCGCGCGCTTTTCGTCAACGGGGTGCTGTTGGGACCAAACGCCCTTGAACGGGCGACAACCGATACCATTTTTGCCGGTGATGGCTCCTATGGCTATGGGCTGATGATCGGGTCCAGCGACTGGGGGCCAGTCTGGGGCCATGACGGGATCTATTTCGGCTATTCGGCAGAGTTTTCCTGGTTCCCGGATCAGAACACGGTGGTGGTGTTCCTGGCCAATGGCCGGGCGCTTAATGAAGTGCCGAGCGTGACCAGCATGTTAATGACCGGTTTGTTCGGCAAGCCGGAATAGTTTTCTGGATCCTGCTTGTTCATGCCGCAGCGCAAAAAGTGGCTTGCAGTGAAAAGCGAGTTTGGGTAATTTTCGTAAAAATAAAAACCAATTATTGAACGAATATTATCAAACGGGAGATTCCTGATGGCTGCTGCCCCACGTCCGCGCCGCTCTGTTTTGTATATGCCGGGATCAAATGCGCGTGCCCTTGAAAAGGGCCGGACGCTTCCGGCCGATGGGCTTATTCTGGATCTTGAGGATGCGGTGGCACCGGATGCCAAGGATACCGCGCGCGATCAGATCGTAAGTGCGCTTTCCGAGGGTGGCTATGGGAAACGTGAAATCCAAATCAGGACCAATGGTCTGAATACGCCATGGGGTTATGCCGATATTGTTGCGGCATCCAAGACATCAGCCGATGCCATCCTGCTGCCCAAGGTCGAGAGTGCCGATACCGTCCGTCAGGTCGCCACTATCATGGAAGCCGAAGGCGCACACGCTGGCATGACCATCTGGTGCATGATGGAAACCCCGCTTGCGATGCTAAATGCCAAGGAAATTGCAGGTGCCCATCCGCGTTTGGGCGGGTTTGTCATGGGGACGTCCGATCTTGCCAAGGATCTCAACTGTGCCCATACGCCGGATCGTTTGCCGATGGTGACCAGTCTTGGTTTGTGTATGCTGGCGGCCCGCGCCTATGGGCTTGCGATCCTGGATGGTGTGCATCTTGATCTGTCGGATGATGCCGGATTTGACGCATCCTGCAAGCAGGGCCGTGAGTTCGGCTTTGACGGCAAAACCCTTATTCATCCCAAAACCATTGCCGCGGCCAACGAGGCCTTTGCCCCGGCAGAGGCCGAGATCGACTGGGCGCGCAAGATCATTGCCGCCCACGAAGAAGCCAGTGCCCAAGGCAAGGGCGTTGTCGTGGTCGATGGCAAGCTGATTGAAAATCTGCATGTGGTGTCGGCCAAGAAACTGGTCGCGATGGCAGATTTGATCGCAGAGATGGACGCCGCCTGACAGGCCTGCTTGTACGCAGACAAACGGTTCGCGCCGGGAGATGAAAATGGCTGCATCCAAGACAGCCAAGCGGCGCGCATCGGCATTTCACAGAAAATCCGGCCTTTCAGGGGAGGCAATCGAATGTCAAAAACCAATCCGGGCAATTATTTTGAGGATTTCCAGATCGGACAGGAAATCCGCCACGCCACGCCGCGCACGATCACAAGCGGTGATGTGGCACTTTATACCGGGCTGTATGGCCCGCGCTTTGCCGTGCAGTCGTCTGACGAGTTTGCCCAAAGCATTGGATTTAAGGCTGCCCCGGTGGATGACTTGCTGGCATTTCATATGGTGTTTGGCAAGACGGTGCCCGATGTGTCGCTGAATGCCGTGGCCAATCTTGGGTATGCCGGGGGCGTGTTTGGCGTTCCGGTCTATCCCGGTGATACGGTCAGTTCGGTTTCGACCGTGACCGGGATCAAGGAAAATTCCAACGGCAAGACAGGCGTTGTTTACGTCAATTCCGTCGGGCGCAATCAGCGCGGTGAGATGGTGCTTGATTACAATCGTTGGGTCATGGTGCGCAAACGCGATGAAAGTGCTCCGGCCCCTGAAACCGTCCTGCCGGAATTGCCCGGCGTCGTCGCGCCCGAGGCATTTCAGATCCCGGTCGGGCTTGATGTATCGGGCTATTCGACAGAGCTTTCCGGATCACTGCATCGTTGGGACGACTATTATGTAGGCGAAAAGATCGATCATGTCGATGGCATGACCCTGGAAGAGGCTGAACATCAGATCGCAACAAGGCTTTATCAAAATACCGCCAAGGTTCATTTCGATCAGGTCGCGGCCAATGGCGGACGATTTGGCAAGCGGTTGATCTATGGCGGGCATATCATTTCGCTGTGCCGGGCGCTGTCATTCAACGGGCTTGGCAACGCGTTTCGGATTGCCGCGATCAATGCCGGGGCGCATGCCAATCCGGCCTTTGCCGGGGATACGATTTTTGCCTGGTCGGAAGTTCTGGGGAAGTTCGAGGTGCCCGGTCGGCGCGATTTGGGTGCGCTTCGCCTGCGCCTTGTTGCCGTGCGCGACCGTCAGGCCAGTGACTTCCCGCTGAAAGACGCGGATGGCAAATATCAGTCTGATGTCTTGCTTGATTTTGACTACACGGTGCTGATCGCGCGCTGACTCGTCATAAATCCTGGGGTAGCTTAACTTTTCGTTTGGCTGCGCCAGGGTAATTTCGCCGCGCGCCTGGGCCCGGTCTTGATCGGGTGAGGGCGCATTCATATGTGTTTGCAATAAATAAGACCCGATCCGCTGGCAGTTTCCTTGCGTAAGAAGGTCTAATTGTGCGATTGCTAAAAGCACGTTACGCCGTAAGTGAATGACCCGTGTCTTTCGCAGCACCCATCCCGCAGGGTGTTTACGGTGTCTGAGAGGTCAACCTACGTAGTTTAACGGAGGCAGTTGAGGCGTTTTTGTTACTGAAATCTTTGGTTTACAAAGGGGTTCAGATTGACTCAAACCCGCTGCATGGGTAAATAAGCCCTGCTTTCCCGCCAGCTACTTTGAGAAGAGGCAATTCCGCTATGAGCAAAGCCAATCGGCCGCTGTCTCCGCACTTGCAGGTGTACCGGCTTCCGATGACGGCAAAGATGTCCATCTCTTTCCGTGTGATGGGTGTCGGCCTTGCCATTGGTTTCGTATTTTTGGCGTCCTGGCTGATTGGTGCCGGCGCTGGTCGTGAGGCCTTTAACGGCTATCACGGATTTTTCACCTCGTGGTTTGGTCTGCTGTTGCTGTTCGGTTGGACGGCGGCGTTTTATTACCACGCCTGCAACGGTCTCCGTCACCTTGTCTGGGATACCGGTCGCGGCCTGACGAATGAGGGTGCTGCCAAAGGCAACCCGATCGTCCTTGGCGCGGCAGTCGTGCTGACCATTCTCACCTGGATCATCGGTCTGGCCTAAGGCCGGGCAAGAGGGGACAACTTGTCATGAAGATGCAATCCGATCTGGGCCGTGTCCGCGGTCTCGGTTCTGCCAAAAGTGGCTCTTCGCACTGGTGGACCCAGCGCGTTACGGCTGCTGCAAACCTTCCGCTCGGCATCTGGTTTATTGTTTCTATACTTGCCGGGCACACGGCAAATTACGATGCCGTTCACGCTTGGTTGAGCTCGTATTTCCATTCAACCATGATGATCCTGATGATCGTCAGCGTCGCCGTGCATTTCACGCACGGCCTGCAGGTTGTGATCGAAGATTATGTGCATAACCGTAAAGCAGAAGTGGTCTCGCTGATGCTGATCAAGGCGGTCGCAGCGTTCTTGTCTGTGGCGGCCATCGTATCAGTCCTGCGTATCGTTTTTGCCGGAGCCTGAGCCAATGAGTGAATCTTATAAAATTATCGACCATAACTACGACGTCGTTGTTATGGGTGCGGGTGGCGCGGGTTTGCGCGCGACACTGGGTACGGTTGAAGCCGGCCTTAAAACCGCATGTATCACCAAGGTCTTCCCGACCCGTTCGCACACCGTTGCTGCCCAGGGCGGTATCGGCGCATCGCTTGGCAACATGTCCGAGGATCACTGGCAGTGGCATATGTATGACACCGTCAAGGGTTCGGACTGGCTGGGGGATCAGGACGCGATCGAATATATGTGCCGTAACGCCGTTCCGGCGGTTCATGAACTTGAACATTACGGCATGCCGTTCTCGCGGACGGAAGATGGCAAAATCTATCAGCGTCCGTTCGGTGGCCATACCCGTGACCACGGCAAGGCGCCGGTTGAACGTGCCTGTGCCGCAGCTGACCGTACCGGTCACGCCATGCTCCATACCCTGTATCAGCAGTGCCTGAAGCACAAAGCGGAATTCTTTGTCGAATATATCGCCCTTGATCTGATCATGGACGAAGACGGTTCGTGCAAAGGTCTGGTGGCCTGGGATCTTGATACCGGTGAGCTGCATCGCTTCAACGCCAAGATGGTCATTCTGGCATCTGGCGGTTATGGCCGTGCGTTCTTTAGCTGCACCTCGGCACATACCTGTACTGGTGACGGTCATGGCATGGTGGCCCGTGCGGGTCTTGGCCTTCAGGACATGGAATTCGTTCAGTTCCACCCGACCGGCATTTACGGTTCAGGCTGCCTGATTACCGAGGGTGCCCGTGGTGAAGGTGGTTATCTGACCAACTCCGAAGGCGAACGTTTCATGGAACGTTATGCGCCGACCGTTAAGGACCTTGCATCGCGTGACGTTGTGTCGCGTGGTATGGCACAGGAAATCCGTGATGGTCGTGGTGTTGGCGAGCACGGCGAATACATCCACCTGCACCTTGAACATCTTGGTTCGGAAGTGCTGTGGGAACGTCTGCCGGGCATTACCGAAACCGCAAAAATCTTTGCCGGTGTTGATGCGACCAAGGAACCGATCCCGGTCCTGCCGACGGTCCATTACAACATGGGCGGTATCCCGACCAACTATAAGGGCGAGGTTCTGCGCCCGACCGCCAAAGACCCGAACGCAATCGTTCCGGGCCTGATGGCGGCTGGTGAAGCAGCCTGCGTTTCGGTCCATGGTGCAAACCGTCTGGGCACGAACTCGCTGCTCGACCTTGTTGTGTTTGGCCGTGCATGCGGCATGCATGCCGCCGAAGTGGTCGATGCCAAGGCATCCTTCAAGGAACTCAAAGGCACGGATGGCGAAGAGGCGATTGCACGCTTTGATCGTCTGCGCTGGGCAAAAGGTTCGCGTCCGACGGCGGATATCCGTTTGGAAATGCAGCGCGTCATGCAGGGTAACTGCGGCGTGTTCCGGACCTCGGAAATCCTTAAAGAAGGCAAGGACAAGCTTTCTGAAACCGCCAAGACGCTTCCCGACGTCGGTGTTTCGGATCGATCCCTTATCTGGAACTCGGACCTGGTCGAAACTCTCGAGCTTGAGAACCTGATGACCTGTGCCGCTGCAACCATGAATTCGGCAGAAGCGCGTCATGAATCGCGTGGTGCACATGCCCACGAAGATTTCCCGAAGCGTGATGACGAAGTCTGGATGAAGCATACGATTGCGACCGTTGATACCGAGAAGGGTTATGGCGTTGATCTGACCTACCGTCCGGTCAACAACTTCACCCTTACCGATGAAGTGTCGTATATCGAGCCGAAAGAGCGCGTCTATTAAGGCGCGGCAAGAGAGGATTTGAGAGATGGTAGAATTCAATCTTCCCGCCAATTCGGTCGTCAAAGAGGGCAAAACGTTCTCTGCGCCGGCTGACGCGAAGAATGTCCGTGCGTTCAAGATTTACCGTTTTGATCCGGACAGTGGCGACAACCCGCGTACCGACACTTATGACATCGACCTCGACAAATGCGGGCCGATGGTTCTTGATGCGCTGATCAAGATCAAGAACGAGATCGACGCGACCCTTACCTTCCGCCGTTCTTGCCGTGAAGGCATTTGCGGTTCGTGCGCGATGAACATCGATGGCCGTAACACCCTTGCGTGCCTGAAGCCGATCGAAGACATCAAGGGCGAAGTAAAGATCTATCCGCTGCCGCATATGCCGGTGGTCAAGGATCTGGTGCCGGATCTTTCGCAGCCCTATGCACAGCTTGCCTCGATCGAGCCGTGGCTTAAGGCCGACAGCCCGACCCCGCCGGATGGCGAACGTCTGCAGTCGCGTGAAGAGCGTGCCAAGCTTGATGGTCTGTGGGAATGCATTCTGTGCTTCTCCTGCTCGACCGCGTGCCCGTCCTATTGGTGGAACTCCGACCGTTACCTCGGCCCGGCGGTTCTGCTGCAGGCATACCGTTGGTTGGCAGACTCGCGCGATGAATATACCGGTGAACGTCTCGATGCACTCGAAGATCCGTTCCGCCTGTATCGTTGCCACACGATCATGAACTGCACCAACACCTGCCCGAAAGGCCTGAACCCGGCGCTTGCGATCACCGAAATCAAAAAGATGATCGCAGAACGCCGCGCGTAAGCCGCAAGCAGTGTTGAACTGATATTGGCGTTTTGCGCCAGTTTGCTAAAGCCGCCGAGGATCGATGATCCCGGCGGCTTTTTCGTTTGGTCGCATGATGTTAACCCCACAATTACCCAAATGCGCTATGATGGCGTCTGGCTTTTTGCACCAGTATGGGAATGACAACCTTGTTTGACCGCTGCCCGTTTCATTTCAGATCACTGCGTTTCGTCATGGTTGCTGGCCTGATGCTTGGCCTTTCGGCGTGTGGGGAAACCGCGCCCAAGTGGGAGGCGCAGGATATGTTTGCCGCCCCCAGCCAGGAAAAAGTCGATGATCGTTATCGGGCAATGATTGATTTCAAGGCGATGGCGCGTGACGAAGCGGGCAAGGAATATGCCGCCGGGCCGAATGCCACCGTTCTTGGCGCGGTCGAAGAGGCCGTTGCGATGTGCCAACAGGCCAATGCGCAGGGCTGCAAGGCGGTGCGGGTCGGTTTGACCTGGGTCGACGGGTTGGATCAAAGTGCGATTGAAAGCGTGATTACGTCTTATCGCGATACCATGACCGCCGAGGCCTATCAGGCCGCAGGGCAGGGCAATATGGGGGCGGCCAACTGGCTGGCCTATCATTATGCGGTGCGCGGCGAGAATTTGCAGGAGGCCGAACGCCTGTCAAAGCAGGCCCTGCAAGTGGCCCCTGATGATCCCGGTGCGCTTGATACCTATGGCCTGATCCTTTATCGGCAGGGACGCTATCAGGAAGCCGAAGAAGTGTTTATCCGTGCCAACAAGGCCATGCCGACGGCCGAGCATATTGCGCATTTCGCCGACAATGCACTGGCGATGGGCAAGACTGAAATGGCACGGGCAGCCTACCAGCGCGCATTGGAGGCGGGTGCGGGTCCGGTTCTGTCGCAGACCATTCAGAAGCGCTTGTTGGCTTTGGACCTGAACGGTGGGGCGGCGGCCCCGGCTCAGTGATAAGTATCCGCAACAGGAAAAGAAAAAGGCCAGGAATTCCCGGCCTTTGTTATTTCGTCACTTTGCTGCGTTACGCCCAATCCAGCGTGATGACTTTGCCATCAACCAGTGGCAGCTCGACTTCATTGAGGTTGTTGCCGGGGCCTGTGCGATCCACGATCAGAAAGTCGCTGTCTTCTTCAAGGACGAGCAACGGGTGGTGCCAGACGTTTTTGGCGTAGGTCACGCCCTGCGTGCCGTCCGAAAGAAACGCACGCAGGTCTTTGGGCTTGGGTGTTTCGGTGCTGGTGGCGACGACAATCAGGAACTTTTGACCCGATAGCGGGATGAAAGCCTGTGAGCCCAGCGGATGGCGTTCCATCATCTTGATTTCAATCGGCTTGGGCCGGGGCGTGCCGCGAAAGATGCTGATGATGGGGCTGCCGCCCTCATCCCCGACATCGACGCGCGAGATATCATGGAACCGGGTCGTGGTGCCCTGATTGATCTTGTAGGTATCGCGCGCGGTGGCGGTTGAGATGACCTCGCCAAACGGGGCGAAGGCATCCGGGGTCAGATGTTCGATGGAAAGCTGCATCAACTTGCCCCGTTACTTGGTCGGTTTGCCGAGAATGCGCAAACGGCTGATGCCGCCATCGGGTATCGAGTTGACGCGAAGGTGGGTGACCGGACCATTGACGGTAAGCGCGGATGCATCAAATTCGTGGATATGGTCTGCCTGCATCTTGCTTTCCGGCAGGATGGTCGACCAGAACATCGAACGTGCGCGCAGCGACTTGTCCTTTTCACCATCGACAAACGCACCCTGAATGGAAACGCGGTCAGGATAGTTGCCCTTGAAGTGGCAGGTATCGACGATGATTTTTTCAATCTCGCCCGGGTGGCCTAGTTCGACAATCAGCCATTCATTGCCCGGTTCGCGACGACGACGGGTTTCCCAGCCATCGCCCATATTAACCCCGCGACCCGGTGCGAGAATGGCATTCGGGTTGCCATAATGGGCATCCGACCAGTCGACAACCACACCGCCATTGATCATGGCAGCCAGGTCAACCTGTTCGCCCTTGGCGGCCATTTCCGTCCAGTCGCGGTTCGGGCGACCATAAACGCGCAGACGTGCGACACCGCCATCAGGATAGATGTGCAGGCGAACGTGGGTGTAAATCACATCCGAGGTGACTTCGGCATAATGATGCGCACTTGCCCCAAGGCCCATCGGGGCGACGATTTCGTCCCATTTGGCGTCATCACCGGGATCACCATCCGGGCAATAGCATCCTTCCAGCGATCCGGCAGGCGGGAAGTTGCCGGTGAAGTGGCTGGTGTCGATATCAACACCGTGAATGCGGCCGGATGTTGCCAGACGCACCACGCAATAATCATGGCCTTCGACACGTTTGCGGCGGCTTTCCCAGCCATCCATCCATTTGCCGTGATCGTCATAGCGGTCAGGATAAAACACCGCATCCGCGGTTTGCAGCATGCGCTGTTTGTCAGCGAAGAAATCATCGGTCGCAAAGATTGCTGCGGCACCCAGACGTTCATCGGCGAGATTGACAAAACGCCGTGTAAATTCCGGCGCGTCGCTGTTTTCCTGATGGCTCATGATCGTATTATCCTGAAATAGTCGTTTATTATATGGCAGAAATCGGTTCGGATGCTTTTACAGCGCTTCGAGCCGCAATTTGGCAATGCGGTGAACCTGATTGATCGCCTCATTGAATTCGGTTTCCGGGTCGTTTTTCACGCGTCGCTCGAACGCCTCGAGGATGTCGGTGCGATGATATCCCTTGACCGCAAAGATGAACGGAAAGCCGAACTTCTGTTTATAGAGATCATTGAGCTCGGTAAAGCGGGCAAGTTCATCCGGCGTGCATTGATCAAGCCCGGCACCCTTTTGTTCGCTTTGTGATGACTCGGTCAAATCTGCCAGCGCAAGCTTGCCCGCCAGATCGGGATGGGCGCGCAGAAGTGACAGTTTGTCATCATCAACCGCGCCATTGACGATGGCCGCCATGGCATCGGCAAGCGCCGCAGAGTTATCGAGGTTTTTGGTGATGCCGCGTTCATAAAGCTGATGGGCAACCCACGGTGAATGTTCGTAAACCCAGCCATAAAGCGACACGAACGCGCTCTCGGCGAGTGTGCTGGGCGGGCGGGTTTCAAACAGGGATTGAGTGGTTTCTGTCATTGGGACCTTGTGTTCTTTTTTAATCAGCCGCCAAAGGGATGATGTTCGCGCCAGTGGCGCGCAATATCGATCCGGCGGGCAAACCAGACATTGTCGTGGCTTTGGACATAATCAACAAAGCGCTTGAGCGCTGCGAACCGGCCCGGACGCCCGACCAAGCGGCAATGCAAGCCGATCGACATCATGCGCGGGGTTTCGCTGCCTTCTTCGTACAGGGTGTCGAAGCTGTCCTTGAGGTACTGGAAGTACTGTTCGCCGGAATTAAAGCCCTGCATGGCGGCAAAGCGCATGTCATTGGCATCAAGCGTATAGGGCACGATCAGGTGCGGCGTTTCGGTCTGGGTGCTCCAGAATGGCAGTTCGTCACTGTAATCATCGGCGTCATAGAGGAAGCCACCTTCTTCTGCCACCAGACGGCGGGTGTTGGGGCTGGTGCGGCCGGTGTACCAACCGAGTGGGCGTTCGCCCGTCACATCCTTGATGATTTCAATCGCCTTGTGCAGGTGTTCGCGTTCCTGATCTTCAGGCATGTATTGATAATCAATCCAGCGATAGCCGTGCGAGCAAATCTCGTGACCGTCTTTCATCGCGACTTCACCGACCCTTGGGTGGCGGGCAAGGGCCATGGCAACGGCAAAGATCGTGATTGGAATCTGGCGTTCGCGAAACAGGTTCAGGATGCGCCAGACACCGACCCGCGCACCATATTCATAGATCGACTCCATGCTCATATGGCGGACACCTTCGCGCATGTCGGCCCCGATGATTTCAGACAGGAACGCCTCGGAGGCCTTGTCGCCATGCAGGATGCAGTTTTCGCCGCCTTCTTCATAGTTCAGGACAAACTGCACCGCGACGCGCGCCTTGTTTGGCCAGTTGGCTTTGGGCGGGTTTTCCCCATAGCCGATCAAATCACGCGCATATGTCTGGTCGTTCATGCGAACCTTCTCCTGAATTCTGTGGGATTGATCCCGTACGCCCGGCTTTGTTGTCGGGCCTGTTTGGTGTAGCATTAACCATCGGCCGCGGCGCAGCAAGAAAGAAACCTGTGGATGCTAAGCCAACGACGTGCCGCACTATCAAGGCTGTTTTGATAATGTTCCTGGACGGGATCAGATTTGAGCCACGCTTTTCGCGGTCTATCAAGGCGTTTTGCCTGTGTTTCCGTTCATAGTGCCTGAAACTGCTGTATTCGTTTTTCAAAGAATTGTTGATATAGTTTCACGTTATCGCCTCTTTCCCCCGGACGGGGTGTAATGCGACGATTTTAGATCGCTTAAAAATGGTTCGGCACAAAACTTCATAAACAGAATGCCGTTCCCGGGGAGAAGCGACCGCTCATAAAATTAAGAGAATGAGAGAGGAGGCCCGGCATGGGACGACTGACCACCCATGTACTGGATACGGCAAAAGGCTGCCCGGCTGCCGGAATCCGCATTGAGCTGCATCGCTTTGGCAATGGCCATGATGACATGGT
Organism: Thalassospira indica; assembly: GCF_003403095.1. NCBI lineage: Bacteria > Pseudomonadati > Pseudomonadota > Alphaproteobacteria > Rhodospirillales > Thalassospiraceae > Thalassospira > Thalassospira indica. The sequence continues at coordinate 658,670 of NZ_CP031555.1, forward strand.
TGCCGAGGCCGTGACCAATGCCGATGGCCGCACCGACAAGCCGATGCTTGAAGGCGCCTCGTTCAAACCGGGGCAGTATCAGCTTGTTTTCCATGCGGGCGATTATCTGGATGCCAGCGGTGCCGAGCTTCCCGATCCGAAATTCCTGGATCAGGTGGTGATCCGGTTCGGGATTTCCGACGGGCAGGCGCATTATCATGTGCCGCTGTTGCTGTCGCCGTTTGGCTATTCCACCTATCGCGGCAGCTGAGGTCAGACATGGCAAGTGCGACCGGATCCCTTCGTTCTGATATCCGTTTCCTGCTGGGAGACGAGGAACGCAGCCTGCGTGATGTTGATCCGCAGATGACGGTTCTTGAATATCTGCGCCTATCGGAGCGCAAGGTCGGCACCAAGGAAGGCTGTGCCGAGGGGGATTGCGGGGCCTGCACGGTTGTGCTGGGCGAACCGGATGGCGATGGCGGGATGGCGTACCGCACGGTTAATGCCTGCATCCAGTTTGTCCCGACCCTTGATGGCAAGCAGCTTTTGACCGTCGAGCATCTTAAATCCGAAGACGGGACGTTGCATCCAGTGCAGCAGGCGATGGTCGATACCCACGGGTCGCAATGCGGTTTCTGCACGCCGGGTTTTGTCATGAGCCTGTATCAGCTGTGGCTTGATGGTGGCGAGGATGACCGGGGTGCGATCAATGATGCGCTGGCCGGGAACCTGTGCCGTTGCACCGGTTATGGCCCGATTATCGAGGCCGCGCGCAAGGCAGGTAGTGTTGCCGCCAATGACAGTGCCGAGCAAAAACGCCGTGCAGATATTGCCGCAAGATTGACGGCAATGGTCGCGGATGAAGGCATGCTTGCGCTTGAACATCCTGCGGGGCGTTATTTTGCGCCGCGCACATCTGATGCGTTGGCCGAACTGCTGGTGGCGCATCCGGATGCGACGGTTCTGGCCGGGGGAACGGATGTCGGGCTTTGGGTGACCAAGATGCTCAAGCGTCTTGATCCGATCATTTACATTGGCGATGTCGCCGATATCCAATCGGTTTATGAAACCGAAGATGCGCTGATTATCGGGGCCGGTGTGACCTATAGCCGGGCGCACGACGCGCTGGGGCGGGTGGCAAGTGATGTTGGTGAATTGGTGCGCCGGATCGGATCACGGCAAATCCGTAATGCCGGGACTGTGGGCGGCAATATTGCCAACGGTTCGCCGATTGGTGACACGCCGCCAGCCCTGATTGCATTGGGTGCGAAGATCGTGCTGCGCATGGGCGATGTTCGGCGTGAAGTGCCGTTGGAAGAGTTCTTTATCACCTATGGCAAACAGGACCGCCATCCGGGCGAGTTTGTTGAAAGCGTGATCGTGCCCAAACCCAAAAGTGGGCTGGTGTTCAAGGCTTATAAAATCTCCAAACGGTTTGATCAGGATATCACGGCCGTTTTGGCGGCCTTTGCCATCAAGGTCGACGATGCCGGCAAGGTTGTCGAATTCCGCGCAGCCTTTGGTGGCATGGCAGGCACGCCGATGCGGGCCAAAAAATGCGAGGCGGCCCTGATCGGTAAGGACTGGGATGAAGCCAGCCTTAATGCCGCACAAATGGCGCTGGCCAGCGAATTTGAGCCGATGAGTGATATGCGTGCCTCCAAGGAATATCGCATGTTGGTGGCCCAGAACCTGTTGACCAAGCTGTTTATCGAAACCAGTGCGCCTGAAGTTGCCACCCGCCTTGTTGGCAAGGAGGCGGCCCATGTCTGATCAGGTTTTAAAAGCCGATAATGACGAGGTGATTGCACCGACCGCAGGCCTAAGCGGTGGGGTACGGTCAAGCTCCAAACATGATAGCGGCCCGAAGCATGTGGCGGGCGAAGCGGTTTATATTGATGACATCAATGAGCCGTTTGGCACGCTTCATCTGGCACCGGGTGCGGCAACCATTGCGCATGGCAAGATCACCAAACTGGACCTGTCAAAGGTCCGCACGGCGCCCGGTGTGGTGTGCGTTCTGACCGCCGATGACATCCCCGGTGTAAATGACGTTTCGCCAGCGCATACCCATGACGAGCCGGTTTTGCCCGATGGCATCGTGCAGTTTTATGGTCAGCCGGTCTTTTGCGTGGCGGCGGAAACCCGCGCGCAGGCCCGTGCCGCCGCAAAACTGGCCGAGATCGAATATGAAGAACTGCCGGCTGTTCTGGATGTTGCCGAGGCATTGGAAAAACAGCTTTTTGTCGCGCCGCCGCATGTGATGAAGCAGGGCGATGCCAAGGCCGCACTTTCGCGTGCCAAGCATCGCCAAACTGGTCGGATGGATATTGGTGGGCAGGATCATTTTTACCTTGAAGGCCATATCAGCTTTGCCATTCCTGGTGAGGATGGTGATGTGTTGCTGCATTGCTCCACCCAGCATCCATCCGAGGTGCAGCATAATATTGCCAATGTACTGGGCCGTCCGGCCAATGCGGTGACGGTCGAAGTGCGCCGCATGGGTGGCGGGTTTGGCGGCAAGGAAACGCAGGCCATGCAATGGGCGGCACTGGCGGCCATCGTTGCGACCAAAACAGGACGCCCGGCCAAGTTCCGTCTGGACCGCGATGACGACATGGTCATGACCGGCAAGCGCCATGATTTCATTGTCGATTATGATGTCGGCTTTGATGATGACGGGCGGATTTGCGGGCTGGATATCCAATATGCCGCCAATTGCGGTTTTTCGGCTGATTTGTCGGCGGCGATCGCCGACCGGGCGATGTTCCATACCGACAATGCCTATTACCTTGGCGATGTCGAAATCAGGTCGTACCGCTGCAAGACCAACCTTGTGTCCAATACTGCCTTCCGGGGCTTTGGCGGGCCGCAGGGCATGGTGGCGATTGAACGGATCATTGATGAGATTGCGATGACGGTTGGCCGTGATCCGCTGGATGTGCGGATTGCCAACTATTACGATACCAAAGATCGCAATACGACGCCCTATCACATGGTGGTCGAAGATAACGTTTTGCCGGAACTGACAGACGATATCCTGAAAGCCAGCGACTATCGCAAGCGCCGGGCAGAGATTACGGCATTCAATTCCGAAAGCCCGGTGTTAAAAAAGGGCCTGTCGCTGACGCCGGTGAAATTCGGGATTTCCTTTACCACCACGTTCCTGAACCAGGCGGGCGCGCTGATCCATGTCTATCAGGATGGATCGGTACATCTGAACCATGGCGGGACCGAGATGGGCCAGGGCCTGTTTATCAAGGTCGCCCAGGTCGTGGCCGAGGAATTCCAGATCGATCTGGATCAGATCAAGATCACCCCGACCAATACCGGCAAGGTGCCCAACACATCTGCCACGGCCGCATCCAGCGGGGCGGATATGAACGGCATGGCCGCACGCGATGCGGCGATGACGATCAAGAACCGGCTGATTGCCTTTGCCGCCGAGAAATATGGTGTGGCGGAAAGTACTGTGCGCTTTGTGCCGGGCAAGGTCATTGTCGGCGACAAGGAAGTGCTCGCCTTTGCCGATCTGATCAAGCAGGCCTATCTGGCGCGTGTGTCGCTGTCGGCCACGGGTTATTACGCGACGCCGAAAATCCATTATGACCGCGAAAGCGCATCGGGACGGCCGTTCTATTACTTTGCCTATGGCATGGCATGTTCGGAAGTCGTGATTGATACCCTGACCGGCGAATACAAGGTGACGCGGGTTGATATCATTCATGATGTCGGCCGGTCGTTGAACCCGGCGATTGACCTTGGGCAGATTGAAGGCGGCTTCATTCAGGGGATGGGCTGGCTAACGTCCGAGGAACTGTGGTGGGATGACAAGGGCAGGCTGCGCACCCATGCGCCGTCGACCTATAAAATCCCGGCTTGTTCAGATCGACCGGAAGATTTCCGTATGGAGCTGTGGTCGTCCGGACGAAACGTTGAAAAAACCATTCACCGGTCCAAGGCAGTTGGTGAGCCACCCTTGATGCTGGCGATTTCGGTGCATCGGGCGATTGCCGATGCGGTGGCCTCGGTCGCCAATCACAAGGTTGTCCCGGTCCTTGATACTCCGGCAACGCCTGAGGCGGTCTTGCATGCCGTGGCCGATTGCGCCAAGCGCATGATCGAGAACGCGCATTCTGCCGATGCGGCCCATTCAATGGCGGGGGAATAGGTCATGACCCTGTCGCGGCGCGATCATATCAGGCTGTTGTCCCAACCCGGTCCGGTGATGCTGGTCAGTGTTGCGGCCATTCGCGGATCGACCCCGCGCGAGGTTGGGGCCTTCATGCTGATCACGCCGGATGCGATTTCGGGCACGATTGGGGGCGGTAACCTTGAACATCAGGTCACACGCCGGGTGCGTGACGGATTTGCCCAAGGTGTCGATACAGTAACCCTTGGCGAGATCGTGCGGTTTCCGTTGGGGCCGGGGCTTGGGCAGTGTTGCGGTGGATCGGTCGAGGTTGGTTTCCATCTTTTGGATGATGTCGCGAAAGAGACGCTGCGCAGTGTTTTGACAGAGATCGAGACGGCACCGACCCGTGCCGATGGCCATTGGGTAACCGTACCGACCGATTGTAATGACATTGCGCGGGTCAGTGGTACGCATGCCCGGATGTTATCGGAAACTCTCGGGGCTGCGCGCGGCGGGATAGTGACGCTTAATGGGTTAGAAACGCTGTGTTTGCGCCTTGATGACGCGCGCACGCCGATGTGGATTTTTGGTGCCGGGCATGTTGGCAAGGCGGTTGTGGAGGCCTTGGCACCGCTTCCGTTTGACATTCATCTGATCGATTCGCGTGATGAGTTTCTTGCGGGTATTGAAGGCGAAAATGTTCAGGTTTGTCAAAGCGATAAGCCCGAAGCCGAGGTCGCCGATATCCCGGCCGGGGCGCATGTATTAATCCTGACGCACAACCATGCGCTTGATTTCGATATCTGTCGGGCGGCTTTGGTGCGGGGGGATCTTGGTTTTGTTGGCATGATTGGCAGCCAAACCAAGCGTGCACGCTTTGTCCGACGTCTTTCTGATCGGGGGTTGAGCGCGGTTGAGATCGGTCGTCTGACCTCACCGATTGGAATTCAAGGCATTAGCGGCAAACAGCCCGCCGTGATCGCGGCATCGGTTGCCGCACAGGTATTGTCGGTGCGCGAAGCACAGATGGCAAATACGCAAACGCCAAAATCCGCATCAGACGGGTTGGGCAACGCTTAAGGCCTTCTTTGAGGGCACTATTAATGATAAAGGGCCGCGCAATGACGGCCTGATCAGGTGGTTCGGGAAACCGGGCCAGAGGTTTCGTAGAGGAGAGTTTGGCTGTGTGTGACGCCAAGGGCCATATGCGCCATGCCGTGGATTTGTCGCGGCAAAAAATGGAAGAGGGATGCGGTGGTCCGTTCGGGGCAATCATCGTTCGCAAGGGCGAAGTGATTGCAGAAGGATGGAACAACGTCACGTCCAAAAACGACCCGACCGCCCACGCAGAGGTCAGCGCCATTCGCGCAGCTTGTGAAAAACTGGGCACGTTTGATCTGTCGGGATGTGAAATCTATACCAGTTGCGAACCTTGCCCGATGTGCCTTGCGGCGATCTATTGGGCCCGTCTGGACAAGATCTATTATGCCAATGGCCGCGAAGATGCTGCTGCCATCGGTTTTGATGATCAGTTCCTGTATGATGAGGTGGCAAAATCGATCAATGATCGTTCCTTGCCAATTGTGCATGTCGATTTGCCCGAGGCGCGCGAAGTGTTTGCCGCCTGGGATGCCAAAACCGACAAGATCGAATATTGAGACCGTTTGACTGCAATGCGTTATGCGGTAAAACCGCGTGTCGGGTGCAAGACATATCGCTAAATGGGGGTGGCAACAGTGACGTCAATGACCGGTGAAACCGGGACAGAAGCCATGAAGGGGGCAGGTCCTGCGCAGCTTGAAGTGCGCGGTGTGACCAAAGCCTTTCCGGGGTGTCTCGCCAATGACGATATCAGTTTCCGGATCGAGCCTGGTGAAATCCATGCGCTGCTTGGTGAAAACGGGGCGGGAAAAAGTACGCTTGTAAAGATCATCTATGGCGTGCTGCAGGCCGATGAAGGCGAACTGATCTGGGAAGGCAAGCCGGTCACGATCGCAAGCCCGCATGACGCGCGCGAAATGGGGATCGGTCTGGTTTTCCAGCATTTCTCGCTGTTTGAAACCATGACGGTGCTTGAGAACATTGCGCTGGCGATGAATGACGTGCGCGATATGGATGCACTGCGCAAGCAGGTGCTTGAGGTCGAAAAGACATATGGCCTGCCGCTGGATCCTGATCGCCATGTTTATACGCTTTCGGTTGGGGAACGTCAGCGCATCGAGATTGTGCGGTGTTTGCTTCAGAACCCGAAGCTTCTGATTTTGGACGAGCCCACCTCGGTCTTAACACCGCAGGAAGTTGAAAAGCTGTTTGAAACCCTGCGCCGTTTGGCCGATGAAGGCTGCGCAATCCTTTATATCAGCCACAAACTGCATGAAGTGAAGGCGCTTTGCCAAAAGGCGACCGTGCTGCGTGGTGGCAAGGTTGTCGGCGGCTGTGACCCGCGCGAAGAAACCGCAAAATCGATGGCCGAAATGATGATCGGCCAGAAACTGACCGCACCGGATCGTGGTAAATCCCGCGAATTTGGCGATGTGCGGCTTGCGGTTTCCAATCTGTCGCTTGAAAGCGATGAACAGTTCGGTACCGACCTTAAGGGGATTAATCTTGAGGTGCGCGGTGGCGAAATCATGGGCGTTGCCGGGGTTGCCGGGAACGGCCAGAACGAACTGTTCCGTGCCCTTGCCGGTGAAACCGAACAGCAAGCGGCACCCGATAGCATCAAGATCGATGGCAAGTCGGTTGCGCATTTCGGCCCGCGCCGCCGCCGTCGACTGGGCGCGACGTTCGTTCCCGAAGAACGCAACGGCCATGGTGCTGTACCGGACATGAGCCTTTCGGAAAACGGGTTTTTGACGGCATTCCGGCGCATGGCGCTTTCGGCCCGTGGCTTGATCCGCGAAGTCCCGACCAAGTCATTTGCCGATAACATCATCAAGACTTTTGATGTGCGTACCACCGGTTCTGGGGCCGAGGCCGGATCACTTTCGGGCGGCAACCTTCAGAAATTTATCGTCGGGCGCGAGATTTTGCAGGACCCGGGTGTTCTGGTGATTTCCCAGCCGACCTGGGGGGTGGATGCCGGGGCGGCCAGTGCCATTCATCAGGCATTGCTCGATTTGGCAGCCAAGGGCACGGCGGTTTTGGTAATTTCGCAGGATCTGGACGAGATTTATGCCATTTGTGACTCGGTGGTGGTGATGGCGGAGGGCAAAATGTCCAAACCGCGTCCGATGGCCGATGTCAGCATCGAGGAAATTGGTCTGTTGATGGGGGGCCTTCATGATCTTGAAGGCAACGCGACCCCGGCGAACGACATGGAAGTTGAAGGAGGTCGCGTTGGTCAGGCTTGAACCCCGTCGCCAGCATTCCCAGGCGATGGTTTATCTGTCGCCGGTTCTGGCAATCCTTATGACGCTTGTCGTCGGCGGGATCATCTTTGCCTTTATGGGCAAGAACCCGTTTGACGCGCTTTATACGTTCTTCATTCTGCCGATCAATAACAGCTATGGTATTTCCGAGCTGTTTGTGAAGGCGACCCCGCTTGTCATCATTGCGGTCGGTCTTGCCATGGGATTCCGGGCCAATGTCTGGAACATCGGGGCCGAAGGCCAATTGACCATGGGGGCGATTTTCGGCGGTGGTCTGGCGCTTTATTTCCATGACAGCGAAAGCGTGCTTTTGATGCCGGCCATGTTTGTCCTGGGCGCGCTGGGCGGTGCGTTTTGGGGCGCGATCCCGGCACTGTTGCGCACGCGCTTTAACGCCAATGAAATTCTGACCAGCCTGATGCTGACTTATGTCGCAACGCTGTTCTTAAGCTTCCTTGTCCATGGTCCGTGGCGTAACCCGGAAGGGTTCAACTTCCCGGAATCTCGGCCGTTCCCGGATGCCGGTTTGCTTCCGATCATCTTTGAAGGATCGCGTGTACATCTTGGTACGGCCGTTGCCGTGTTTGTCGTGATTGCCGGTTGGTTGTTGCTGTCAAAATCGGTGATCGGGTTCCAGTTGCGCGTTGTCGGCAAGGCGCCGCAGGCCGCCCGCCATGTCGGGTTCCGTCAGAAACGCATGGTCTGGTTTACCCTTCTTCTGGGTGGTGCGCTGGCCGGTCTGGCCGGTTTGTTTGAGGTGTCAGGCCCCATCGGGCAGCTTCAGCCATCGATCTCGCCGGGTTATGGCTTTACCGCGATTATCGTGGCGTTCCTTGGCCGGTTGCATCCGGTGGGCATTTTGTTTGGCGGTTTGATCATGGCGCTGACCTATTTGGGGGGCGAACTGGCACAGATTACACTCGGCCTGCCCAATGCTGTGACCGGTCTTTTTCAGGGGATCTTGCTGTTCTTCCTGCTGGCCAGTGATGTTTTGACCAAATACCGCATTCGTTTCGGCTCCATCGCGGCAAAAGGGAGAACCGCATAATGGAATGGATTGTTCCCTTTATCCTGACCGTGATCACCGCCTCGACCCCGCTTTTGCTGGCGGCATCGGGTGAGCTGATTACCGAGAAATCCGGTGTGCTTAACCTTGGTGTTGAAGGCATGATGCTGGTCGGCGCGATTGCCGGTTTTGCGGTGACGGCATCAAGCGGATCGGCCTCTCTTGGCATTCTGGCTGCTGTTGTGGCGGGCACATTGATGTCGCTGATCTTTGCATTTTTGACTCTGACGCTGATGGCCAATCAGGTGGCGACGGGGCTTGCGCTTACGATCTTCGGGGTTGGTTTTTCAGCCCTTGTCGGATCGGGCTTTGTTGGCTTTGCGATTGATCCGCTGCCTGCCCTTTCGATCCCGGGCATCAGTGCCATTCCGATCATCGGCCCGATCCTGTTTGGGCAGGACTTTCTGGTTTATCTGTCAATCGCGGTTGTGATTGGCATCGCGTGGTTCCTGTCCAAATCGCGTGCGGGCCTCATTCTTAAGGCGGTTGGGGATTCCCATCATTCGGCGCACGCGATTGGCTATTCGGTGATCAAGATCCGCTATCTGGCCACCATGTTTGGCGGGGCGATGGCGGGCCTTGGTGGCGCGTATCTGTCGCTTTCATATACGCCGATGTGGGCGGAAAACATGACGGCTGGGCGTGGCTGGATCGCGCTGGCGCTGGTGGTGTTTGCCACATGGCGTCCGGGGCGTCTGGTTGCCGGGGCCTATATGTTTGGCCTGATTTCGGTGATGCAGTTGCATGCGCAGGGGGCTGGCATTCATGTGCCCAGCCAGTTCATGTCGATGTTGCCGTATCTGGCGACTGTGATCGTGCTGGTGATTATTTCCAGCGACCGCGCGAAAATCAGACTGAATGCGCCGGCCTGTATTGGTCAGGCGTTCAGGGCCGCCCAATAGGGTTTCGGCGGCCTTAACTGCGGGACCGGAACACGTCAAATGATGTTTCGGCCCGACGACGGGAGGAAGACTGTGCTTGCCAAACCTCACACAAGCCGGGCACGGCTTGGCCGGTTTGTCTGAGATTTGGTTTGTGCAGGAACGTGTCATTGATTGCGATCAGGAAGTCAGTATAAGTCCTGATTGAGTGTCTAACAGGGAGACTGAAACTATGAATGCAAGCCTCGTGAAGCGCACACTTGCCGCCGTTGCGGCTGTTGGTGCCCTCGCAACCGGCATGGGTGCAGCCCAGGCCGAAGACGTTAAGGCCGGTTTTATCTATGTCGGCCCGATTGGTGACCATGGCTGGTCTTACCGTCATGACATTGGCCGTCAGGCCATCGAAGCCGAACTCGGCGATGCCGCATCGACCAGCTATGTCGAAAGCGTGCCGGAAGGTGCAGATGCTGAACGCGTGATCCGTCAGATGGCCCAGACCGGCCACAACCTGATCTTCACCACCTCGTTCGGTTTCATGAACCCGACCGAAAAAGTTGCCAAGCAGTTCCCGAATGTCAAATTCGAACATGCAACCGGTTACAAGCGTGCTGACAACCTGTCGACCTATGCCGCACGTTTCTATGAAGGCCGTTATGTTGCTGGTGTGATCGCCGGTAAAATGACCAAGTCGAACATCGTTGGTTATGTCGGCTCCTTCCCGATCCCGGAAGTTGTCCGTGGTATCAACTCCTTCATGATGGGTGCTTGGTCGGTTAACCCGGACGTGCAGGTCAAAATCGTTTGGGCAAACACTTGGTATGATCCGGGCAAGGAAGGCGATGCTGCCAAGGCCCTGATTGACCAGGGTGCAGACATCATGGTTCAGCACACCGACAGCCCGGCACCGCTTCAGGTTGCTGAAAACCGTGGCGTTCTTGGTTTCGGTCAGGCGTCTGACATGATCAAGTTCGCACCGAAGGCACAGCTGACCGCCATCGTTGATAACTGGGACAGCTACTATGTTGCCCGCGCCAAGGCCGTTGCCGATGGCACATGGGAGTCCATGGACACCTGGGGTGGTATTGATTCCGGTATGGTCGACATGGCACCTTACACCAACATGCCTGACGACGTGAAAGCGCTGGCAGAAGAAACCGAAGCAAAAATCGCATCGGGTGAATTCCACCCGTTCACCGGCCCGATCTATGACCAGGCAGGCGAACTGCGCGTTGCAGAAGGCGAAGTTGCGGATGATGGCATGCTGCTTGGCATGGACTGGTACATTCAGGGCATCGACGCAGAACTGCCGAAATAAGTCGGATTTCCGATCCGTCCGGATCGGTTAAATGACGAAGCCCCGTGCATTAGCTTGCGCGGGGCTTTTCTTATGACGGTTTGTCAGGTCGGCTTCTTTGGATTGGGCCGGGTTGGTTCGTCTGACTTTTCATAGGCGATCATTTCGGTTTTTGGGTGCCGCAGGGCATAGAGTGCTGCGCGCCAGCCATACAGCTTGACCTTGTGTTCGCGGGTTTTACCGGCCCACTTGTCGCGGAACCGTTCCATGTCTTCGCGGCGATTGAAATAGATCACCATATCGACAATCGGGGCATTCTGACCGCCACGCGGGAGTTCGATATTCCGAATGCCCATCGTCCAGTTCTTGCTCATGACATTGATGTCGAGCCAGTCCAGCACAGCTTGGGCGGAATGTTTCTCGTGAATAACGACACGATATGGAAAATTCCGAAGATCTTTCGACATCGGTGTGTCCCTGACGGTTCCTGTTTGCTGCGATGATACATGAAATCGTTACAAAGTTGCTTAATTCATGAACTGACAGACAGCAGGCTGTCGATCGGCGTGATGAAGATGCCGTTCCACAAAGCCGGGCCCAGTTCAACGGGCGGGCCAGTTTCCTGCCAGATCATCAATGCGATTTTATCCCGTTTCGAGCATGTCACCCGGATTGCCGATACTGGAAATCCTTGGTTGGCGCAGAAAGAAAAATGGTGAGCGTAGGTTGAATATCTACTAATCGGATAATACTTTATCCAATAATAATTCCAGATTACTGTGTTAGGTATTGAGAATGAAACATGTGGAAAAATAATATTTAGCTTCGCACGATCATTTTCACATGATAATTGAGTAATTCATCGTGCCCGCAGCCCGAAATTGCGAGCATGTTTGGAAATAAAAATAAAGTATCGGGGTCTTACAGGTGAGTGAAAAGCCTTCAGGCATTCAGCCTTCTGGGCGGGAACGTCATTTCAAACCGGAAGAATTGATCGTCAGCAAGACGGATCTCAAAGGGCATATTACCTACGCCAATGAGGTGTTTTTGCGCCTTTCTGATTATTCGGAAGGTGAGGTTTTGGGGAAGCCGCATGCGCTGATCCGACATCCGGATATGCCGCGCTGCGTTTTCAAGCTTTTGTGGGACCGGATATCATCCGGTCACGAGATTTTTGCCTATGTCGTGAATATGGCCAGCAATGGGGATCATTATTGGGTCTATGCCCATGTGACGCCGACCTTTGATGCCAGTCACAAGGTGATTGGATACCATTCCAACCGCCGGGTGCCCGATCCAAAGGTTCTGAGCGAAACGATCATTCCTCTCTATGCGGAACTCCGCAAGATCGAGGAAAGTCTGCCCAATCGCAAGGACGGCATGAAGGCAGCATCCGAGGCCTTGTCACAGAAGCTTTCTGATATGGGCATGTCGTACGACGAGTTTATCCAAAGTCTCTAGGGGGATCCAAAGGCGGTTCCCGAAAATGCAAGGTTTGAGGTTCTAATGTCTCTGTTCGGTGGTTCAAAATCGGGTATCAAAAAGGCACTGGATGTGGTTCTGGCCGCAGCGGACGGTGATTACGAAGCCCGCATTACCAATGTCGACAGTCATCCTGACATGCGCGAACTGTTTATTGCGATCAACCGGCTGATTGACCGCAATGATGCGTTCCTGCGCGAAAGTGCGGCATCCATGGGGGCGGTTTCCGAAAACCGTTATTACCGCCGCATTGTCGAAACCGGGCTGGTCGGGGATTACCTTTCTTCGGCCCAGCGGATTAATGCCGCAAGTGCCTCCATCGAAAAGAAACTTTCCGGGTTTGCCGACATTCTTGATGAATTCAAAAGCGGTTCGTTTGCCGCGGTTGATGACATTGCCAATGCCGCATCTGCCCTTTCTGAGGCATCCGGGGACGCCAATTCCATCGCCCATGAAACCAGTTCGCGTTCAACCAACGTTGCCGCAGCGGCCCGCCAGACGGCGGCCAATGTCAGCGAACTTTCGGCCGCATCCGAAGAGCTGAACGAGGCAATCCGAAATGTGTCCGAACAGGCGCGTGAATCGGTTGAAATTGCCAACCGAGCCAACGGCCTTGCCCAGGAAACCGATGGTCGTATCGGACAGCTGGAAGCGGCTGCTGGTGAAATCGTCGAAGTGGTCAGCTTTATCCGCGACATTGCGGCTCAGACCAACTTGCTTGCGCTGAATGCGACGATCGAGGCTGCGCGCGCTGGTGAGGCCGGTAAGGGCTTTGCAGTGGTTGCCAACGAGGTCAAGGGGCTTGCCAACCAGACCAGCAAGGCAACCGAAAGCATCGAGGAAAAGGTTCAGGACATCCAGACCGCGATCGAGCAATCCGTTGGGTCGATCCGCGAGATCGCAGGCGTGATTGATGATCTGGCGGCACGTTCGGACACGATTTCGGGCAATGTCGAAACCCAGGCGAACCTGTCGACCAACATCACGCGTAATGTCGAACAGGCATCAAGCGGCGCACAGGAAGTCACTGACAATATCACCGTGGTTTCCGATATGGCCGGGCGCACGGGCGAAGCGGCCGATACCACGCGCGACATGGCCAGTCGTCTTGCCGATCAGTCGGAAAGCCTGCGCAATCAGTTGGGTGTGTTCCTCGATACCATCGAAAAGCTGCTTTATACCGCCAAGAAATAGCCGCTTTCTGCGTGCAACAGGATGCGTCGGGCATCATGATGGTACCCGGTCAGGATTTTCAGTCAGGAGAGCGGTGCCATGCGGGTTTTCTTCAATTCGCGCCACGATGCCCATGATGGGGCCGGCGAAATGCATCACGGACGCATGGTGCCATGTTTTGAGAATGCCCGGCGCATTCCGATCATTCGCGATGCGGTGGCGCATGCCATCAAGGCACAGCTTGTTGATCCGACCGATCATGGCATGAACCCGATCCGCGCGATCCACGATCCGGACTATATCGATTTCCTGGAAAATGCCTGGGATGAATGGACCAAGGCGGGGAAAAGTGGTGATGCTTTCCCCTATGTCTGGCCGACCGCGGGTTTTTCCGGCGGCAAGCCCGAACATATCAGCGCGCGTCTTGGCGAATATGCCTTTTCTTCTGATACACCGATTACCAAAGGCACATGGCGTGCGGCCTATTGGGGGGCGCAAACCGTAATATCGGCGGCCGAGGCGACATGGGGCACAGGCGAAGCATCCTTTGCCCTGACCCGTCCGCCGGGGCACCATGCCCATGCCAACCGATATGGTGGATATTGCTTCTTGAACAATGCCGCCATCGCGGCCCAGCACATGATTGCCAAGGGTGCGAAAAAGGTTGCGATCCTTGATATCGATTACCATCACGGCAACGGTGCACAGGATATTTTCTATGAACGTGGCGATGTCCTGACCATATCCATCCATGCCGACCCGACCCATCAGTTCCCGTTCTTCATGGGCTATGCCAATGAAACCGGGCGCAATGACGGGCAAGGGGCGAACCTGAATATCCCGCTGCCGGGTGGCAGTGATTTCGCGGGCTGGGGTGCGGGGTTTGCCAAGGCAATGCAGAAACTTCTGACCTGGCAGGCCGATGCGCTGGTGGTGGCGCTTGGTGTTGATGCCCACGAGGCCGAGCCGATCTGTGACTTCAAGCTCCAGACCGATGATTTCAACCGTATCGGTCAGATGATAGGTCGGATGGGGCTTAAAACCATATTCACCATGGAAGGCGGCTATGCCCATGATGTGATCGGGCACAATGTGGCCGCGGTTCTTAAGGGGTATCTTGAGCTTGCCAAAAGCTAGGCCAAGCAGGGCAGAATACAAAACGCCCCGACAATAAGTGCGGGGCTTTTTTTGTTCAGCGTTCCCAGGGCGGCGCGCCGCCAAATTCCGCCACCAGAAAATCAACAAAGGCGCGGACACGCGTCGGCAGATATCGGTTTTCCGGATACAGCGTATAGACCGCATGCGACGGTGGCTGGTATTCGGGCAAAACGCGTTTGAGGCGGCCATCGCGCAGGTATTCGCCAATTTCCCAATCGGATTTCAAGGCAATGCCGTGACCGTCAAGGCACCAGCGGGTCAGCACTTCGCTGTTATCGGAATCCATGGAACCGGCAACCGCCAAGGTTACTGGCGGTTCATCATTCGGCCCTTGCAGGGTCCATTGATATTGCTGTGATCCCGGGAAGCGCAGCAGCAGGCAATTGTGGTTCAGAAGGTCGGCAGGCACCTTGGGTGTACCGTTCTTTGCAAGGTAATCCGGGCTTGCGACCAGCATGCGTTTGTTAGAAGCCAGCTTGCGCACGATCAGCGAACTTTCCTTAAGCTCGGCAATGCGGATGGCAAGATCGACCTTGTCTTGCAGCAGATCAAGAAGCCGGTCGGACAGATGCAGGCGGATTTGCACATCCGGGTTCTGTTCGACGAATTTCGGAATGATCGGGGCGACGAACTTGTTGCCGAACGCCACCGGGCAGGTCAGCGTGACCGGGCCGCGTGTGGTGTTTTTCTGATTGGCAATCGCGTTTTCGGCTTCCTGCATTTCCGACAGAATGCGCAGGCAATGCCGGTAATAAACATCACCCTCGGTCGTCAGGTTGACCCGCCGCGTTGTGCGGTTAAGCAGCCGAACCCCCAGACGTTCTTCAAGGCGGGCGATCCGGTTTGACACCACAGCGGCCGAATGACGCAATTCACGCCCGGCCGCAGAAAGGTTGCCAAGTTCGGCAACACGGACAAAAATCTGAATGTCCTCGAAGTCGGACATGGCGCGGGAAGCTCCTGATGTCTGAAGTCTTTTGCATTATTCTACGTGCAAATTGGCGGGCACACTGTGCCATTTTAAAGATTAATTTGAAAGTCATTTTGATTATGCTCAACCCCTAAATAATAGAGCCGGTCGGGTGACTGTGTTAGGAAACAGATCGACTGGATTGAACCCGGATAAAGCCATCAGAGCGACTTCAAAAGTCCCGGGCATCATCATCAAGGCAGGGCTGCCAGCGCGCCGGAAACCGCGCATGGGCGAGACGGAGGTTTCAAGCACCGTGGATATTCTGTTTCAGGACTGGATCAATTTGATCCTGCGCTGGGCGCATTTGATTACAGGCATCGCCTGGATCGGGTCTTCATTCTATTTCGTGTGGCTGGATCTGAGCTTGCGCAAGCGTCCGGGCATGGATGAAGGCGTTTACGGCGAAGCCTGGATGGTGCATGGCGGCGGGTTCTATCATGTGAACAAATGGATGGTGGCACCCAGTTCCATGCCCGCAGAATTGCACTGGTTCAAATACGAGGCCTATTTCACCTGGATTACCGGCTTCGCACTTTTGGTGACCATGTATTACTGGAGTGCCGAAAGCTATCTGATTGACCCAAGCGTTCTTGCACTGACCAAGATGGATGCGATCCTGATTGGGCTTGGCAGCCTGTTTGCCGGTTGGGTGATCTATGACATCATTTGCAAAAGCGCGATTGGCAAAAGCACCGGTAAGCTGGCCGTCGCCCTGTTTATCCTGATTATGGCGGCCGCCTATCTGTTTACCCATGTGTTTAGCGGGCGGGGTGCGTTCATCCATGTCGGTGCGATGATTGGCACGATCATGGCCGCCAACGTGTTTCGCATCATCATTCCCAATCAGAAAAAGGTCGTCGCCAGCCTGATGGCCGGGGAAAAGCCCGATCCGAAACTGGGCCTGCAGGCCAAGCAGCGTTCAACGCACAATAACTATCTGACCCTGCCGGTGTTGCTGATGATGATCAGCAACCACTATTCGATGCTGTTTTCCCATGATCAGTCCTGGCTGATTGTCGGCCTGATCCTGATCATCGGTGGGTTGGTGCGCCATTTCTTTAACACGCGCAATGCTGGCGGCACCGGCAAGGCGATTGCATGGCAGCTTCCGTCGGCTGCGGTCGGTATGGCGATCCTTGCGATGTTTGCATCCTATGATCCGAATGCGGTCAAGCGTGCCGATGAAGATGTTATTACCGCCAATCATGCCCTAGCGATCGTCCAGACCCGCTGTTCGACCTGCCATTCGGCGAACCCGAGTGACGAGGGCTTTGACGAAGCCCCGGCAGGCGTGATGTTTGATGATCTGGCCCAGATCGAAGCAAATGCGCAGCGTGTTCTCGCACAGGCGGTTATTGGCCGGGCCATGCCGCTTGGCAATATGACGGAAATGACCGACGAGGAACGCGCGCAGCTTGGCCAGTGGATCCGGGCAGGCATGCCGGAATAAGCAAACAGGAACGAGATCCAAAGGAAAGAGCGGTCGTAATGCACGACCGCTCCTTTGTGTTGACGGATTGCTTTAAGGTCGGCGGGGATGGGGATCAATTCCAACCTAAACGTCAGCGCGATAGTTCATCGGTACCCAGTCATACATGGTGGCATTTTCGCGCACATGACCAAATCCCGGGAAGGCGACATGGCAGCCTGCAACCAGGTATTTTTCCTGTACTGCTTCGGCAAAGGCCGCTTCGCGTGATTTGATTGCCATGTCGGTGTCGCCGTCAAAGGCGATGGCGATATTCGGATCGTCAAACTGCACGACATCGCCATGGGTAATGTCGCCCCAATAAACAAACTTCTCGCCCTTGCTTTCGATCCAAAGCGCGCTGTGGCCGGGCGTGTGTCCGGGGCGGAAAGTGGTGTTGACCATGCCTTCGATGGCCGGGGCATCGGGAGCATATTTCACAAGCTTGCCGCTATCGATATAGGGGGTCAGGGCGGCAACCGCCTGATCGAAGAACGCGTGGGCGTCTTCAGGCGCGGCCGCCTTGTTTTCGGCACTGAGCCAGAACGCGGCATCCGGCTCGGGAACATGGACGGTGGCATTGGCAAAGACCTTGTTGCCGGCCAGTGTCAGGCCACCGGTATGGTCGGGATGAATGTGGGTAATCACGACATCATCTACCTGATCAGGGTGATAGCCCGATGCAATCATATTGGCCGGAAGTTTGCCGAGTGCCGGGCCCATCAGATCGCTGGTGCCCGCATCGAGCAATACAAGACGATCCCCGAAATTCAGCAAATAGGCATTGACCGAAAGATAGGTTGGGGTGCCCTGAAACGCATTGGCAAGGGCCAGGCGGGCCTGTTCGGGCGTGGTGTTGACATAAAGGTCAGCGATCGGGAACTGGGCCGCACCATCAGAAAGGGCGGTGACTTCGACGTCGCCGACCATGACACGGTAATAGCCCGGTGCCTGTGTGCCAACCAGCGGTGCCTTTGCCTTTGCGGCCAGTGGCACAAAGACGGTGCTGCCGATCGCGCCAACGGCGCCGGCGGCAAGCGTGCTTTTGAGCAAATCACGACGTGATAGCATTTTTCTTTTCCCTCAAATCATGCCGGTCGGAACCGGCGGGTTGTAAGCTGATGGGGAAAGGCTATAGTGCGATCAGTCAGTAATCAAATCGATACCAGTCATGGATAATATTGATCATTTCAATTTACGGTCATTTGACCTCAACCTGATGATTGCGTTTGACGCCATGATGCAGGAAATGAGCGTGACCAAGGCGGCCGAGAAACTGCGTATCGGGCAGTCGGCCATGAGCCACAATCTCAATACCTTGCGCATGTTGCTGGCTGATGATCTGTTTGTGCGTGTCGGTCAGAAAATGCAGCCGACAGCAAAAGCCCGTGCGCTGGCCGGGCCAGTGCGCACCGCCCTTTCGCAGGCGCAGAATGCCCTTCATGCGACGGATTCTTTTGATCCGCAAACCGCCCAACGTGTTTTTCGCTTGGGCGTGACCGGCGAAATGGACATGATTTTGCTGCCGGTTTTGATGCAGCATTTGCAGCAGCAGGCACCGGGTATCAAGATTTTGAGCCGCACCATCACATCTGAAACGGTTGATGGAATGATCAATGGCGGCGAGATTGATCTGGCGATTGGCTGCAAAAGCCAACTCGACACAGGCCATTTCGGCGAGGTTCTGTTCAACTCGGAAGTCGCCTGTTGTTTTAATCCCGATATTCTGGATTTGCCGCTGCCGATGTCACGTGCGCAATATCTGGCATCGCGGCATGCGGTTCTGTCCCAGACCGAGAATGTCGCCGGGTGTGTTGGTGTCGCGCTTCAGGGGATGGGGATTGAACTTGATGTTGTTCTGGCGGCACCTGATTTCATGCCGCTTCTGGCAGCGGCCCGAAACAGTGCCGTGATTGCCACTGTGCCGTGTCGTATTGCCAACCAGTATGCACCGTTATTCGGGTTGTCTTATTGCCCGATGCCGATTGATGTGGCGTTTCCGCCGGTGAGGATGAACTGGGCTGTGTGGACCGACAAGGATGTTGGTCTGATCTGGTTGCGTGATCAAATCCGCGCAGCAATTAACGCGATCGCGCCGGACCGCGCATTGCAGGCGGCCGAGTAATCCCGGACAAATACAGCCAGAAATCAAAACGCCCCGCCGGTCTCCCGACGGGGCGGGAAGCTGGCCGACACGGGGCAGATTGTGGTGCAATAAGCTCAGCGCAGACGAAACTTCCGCGCTCCAGATAGGCTGTGAAGGCCGCGGCGTCAACATGATCAAAAATTAATCAAAATGTAATCAATGATTGAAAAATAGTCATTCAAAACACGGCTTACGCAAATATTGTCCCCGAAATAGCTGTAAAATGGTTTCTTATTGCGTGAGAATCCCTCGATTCGCGATTTTATTCGATATGGCCTCTGAGTCTGGCACGGTTTTAGCAAGTGCAACGGCGGTGCAATAAAAACTCAGTGGAGGCTATAAATGAATAAGAAGCTTCAGGCGCTCATTGGCGCCGGGGCCATGGCAGTGTCTGCAATGGCAATGTCAGCCGCACAAGCAGCAGAAACCATCAAAGTTGGTGTGCTGCACTCTCTTTCCGGGACGATGGCGATTTCCGAAACCACGCTGAAGGACACTGTTCTGATGCTGGTCGATGACCTGAACAAGAATGGTGGTCTGCTTGGCAAACAAGTCGAAGCCGTTGTCGTTGACCCGGCTTCTGACTGGCCGCTGTTTGCTGAAAAAGCCCGCGAACTGATCGAACAGGAACAGGTTGCTGTTGTCTTCGGTTGCTGGACGTCGGTTTCGCGTAAATCGGTTCTGCCGGTCTTCGAAGAACTGAACAGCATGCTGTTCTATCCGGTTCAGTACGAAGGTGAGGAAAGCTCGCGCAACGTGTTCTACACCGGTGCAGCTCCGAACCAGCAGGCCATTCCGGCTGTTGATTACCTGATGAGCGAAGATGGCGGCTCTGCCGAGCGTATCGTTCTTCTGGGTACTGACTATGTTTATCCGCGTACCACCAACAAGATCCTGCGTTCTTACCTGAACGGCAAGGGTATCTCCGATGAAGACATCATGGAGAACTACACCCCGTTTGGCCATTCTGACTGGCAGTCGATCGTTGCTGACGTGAAAGCATTCGCATCTGCTGGCAAGAAAACCGCCGTGGTTTCGACCATTAACGGTGACGCGAACGTTCCGTTCTACAAGGAACTGGCAAACCAGGGCATCAAAGCCGAAGACATTCCGGTTGTTGCCTTCTCGGTTGGTGAAGAAGAACTGGCTGGTATCGATACAGCGCCGCTGGTTGGTCACCTTGCTGCCTGGAACTACTTCCAGTCTGTTGAGTCCGATGCCAACACGGCCTTCATCGAAAAATGGCACGCCTTCATCGGTGATGAGTCGCGCGTAACCAACGACCCGATGGAAGCAACCTATATCGGCTTTAACATGTGGAAACAGGCTGTCGAGCAGGCTGGCACCACCGATGTCGATGCAGTTCGTCAGGCAATGTATGGCCAGGAAGTTGCAAACCTGACCGGCGGTACCGCTGTAATGAACACCAACCACCACCTGTCCAAGCCGGTTCTGATCGGCGAAGTTCAGGATGATGGCCAGTTTGACATCGTTTGGGAAACCGAAGGCACCGTCGTTGGCGATGCATGGTCGGACTTCCTTCCGGAAAGCGCAAAGCTGACCGCCGACTGGACCTATCCGTGGGTCTGCGGCAACTGTGAAAAACCGATGTACTAATTGGTTTCGGATGGGCCGGTCGTGGCAACGCGACCGGCCTGTTCATTTTCAACGCAATCAGCACCTGCCGGCTGTCCGCGTCTTCTTTATCCAATTTTCCATATTGAATTCAAAGGTTTGGTGATCATGCGCAATGACATGTTTTCAGTGCTGCGCCGTTCTCCGTTCTCATTGGTCAAAACGCGTGACGTCGCCCTTCGACTGGGTGTCATGATCGCGTGTCTGGCCCTGCTTGTGATCGCAACACCCAATAGCGCACAGGCATTTAGCGACGAAGAACTGCGAAACATCGCCGAACAGTTAAATGATAAAAGTGCGACCAAAAAGGTCGCGGTGATCGAGGAAATGGCAGCGGACGGTGATCCGCGTGTCGCCCCGATCCTGAAGGCCATGCTTGACGGTGACCTTTATGTTCGCGACAGCGACGAGCATGTAGTCATCGCCACCAAAAAGGGCAAGGTCTTTACCCATATCGACATCGTCAGCGGCGAAGAAGTCGGTGAAAGTTCATCCAAGGAACTCTCCAAGATCAAGATCAACAACCGCCTGCGGGGCGCGCTGCGCGATGCGTTGGCGACGCTGAACCTGTTTAGCCCGGATCTCAATATCCGAAGCGCTGCGGTCGAGCAGATCATGGATGCCCGTGACCCGGCGATGTTGCCATTGCTTCTGCGCGCGATTGACCGCGAAGAGGATGAAACGCTTCTGGCACGGATGGAACTGGCGCAGGCCACCATGGCGCTGGCAGCCGGTGAAACCACCGAAGAACGCCTAAGCGCGATTGATGTTCTGGCCAGCGAAACCACGCCGCAAATTCGCGCGGTGCTGTCGCAATTTGTCGCCAGTGCGGAGGCAGAAGGTTACGAGCCCGAAGTGGTTGCCGCCGCAGAGGATGCGCTTGCCTCGGTCGAGGGACGCCTGTCGACCTGGCAGACGATTGGGGATGTCTATCGCGGGATCAGTCTGGGGTCGGTTCTGTTGCTGGCGGCGGTTGGTCTTGCCATCACCTTTGGTGTGATGGGCGTGATCAATATGGCGCATGGTGAAATGATCATGATCGGTGCCTATACCACCTTTATGGTGCAGCAGGCGCTGGGATCCATCCTGCCATCCGGGTCGGCATGGTCATTGGTGATTTCAGTGCCAGCCGCCTTTTTGGTCGCAGGCGCCGTCGGGGTTGTGATCGAACGATCCGTGATCCGTTTCCTCTATGGTCGGCCGCTTGAAACCCTTCTTGCGACATGGGGGGTCAGCCTTGTCTTGCAGCAGGCGATCCGAACGATTTTCGGGGCGACCAACCAGCAGGTCACCGCACCTGATTTCATGAGTGGCGCGATTGAATTTTCGACCGGTCTGGTGCTGACCTATAACCGGTTGTGGATCATTTTGTTTAGCATCATCGTGGTTGCGGGTATTGCAGCGGTGCTGCGTTACACCGCGTTTGGTTTGCAGATGCGCGCCGTTACACAGAACCGGCGCATGGCCGGATCGGTGGGTATTCGCACCGGTTATGTTGATGCGCTGACCTTTGGTTTGGGGTCGGGGATTGCAGGCATCGCCGGTGTCGCGCTCAGCCAGATTTCAAACGTCAGCCCGAACCTTGGTCAGACTTACATTATCGACAGCTTCATGGTTGTCGTGTTTGGCGGGGTCGGGAATCTTTGGGGCACAGTACTGGGCGCGTTTAGCCTCGGCATTGTGAACAAGTTCCTTGAGCCGATGGCAGGTGCGGTTCTCGCCAAGATCTTTGTCCTGATTGCGCTGATCCTGTTTATCCAGAAACGACCCAAGGGGCTGTTTGCCCTTAAAGGTCGCGCGGTGGAGGCCTGATCCATGACCGATTATCGTCAAAAGTATCAAATGACACCGGTTATTGGCTGGCTGTTGAAAGACCGCGGCGGGATGATCCTTTTGGGTATCCTGATTGCGGCCGCCATTCTGGTGCCGGCAAGCAACCTTTTGTTGCCCGAAAGCTCCGCCTTCCATGTGCCGACCTGGATGGTCAGCCTGCTGGGCAAGTATCTTTGCTATGCGCTGCTGGCGCTTAGTGTCGACCTGATCTGGGGGTTCTGCGGGATTTTGTCACTTGGCCACGGGGCGTTCTTTGCGCTCGGTGGGTATGCCATGGGCATGTATCTGATGCGCCAGATCGGCGATCGCGGTGTTTATGGTGATCCGATCCTGCCGGACTTCATGGTCTTCCTGAACTGGCAGGAATTGCCATGGTACTGGTATGGCTTTGACATGTTCTGGTTCGCCATCGTCATGGCGATGTTTGTGCCGGGGCTTCTGGCCTTTGTGTTTGGCTTCCTTGCCTTTCGGTCGCGTGTGACGGGTGTGTATCTTTCGATCATCACGCAGGCCATGACCTATGCGTTGTTGCTGGCCTTCTTCCGCAACGATATGGGCTTTGGTGGCAATAACGGCCTGACCGATTTCAAGGATCTTCTGGGCTATTCGTTGCAATCGGATGGCACACGGGCTGGCTTGTTTGTCGCGTCCTGTGTGTTTCTTGGCATTTGCTATACGGTGGCGCGCGGCATTACCCAGTCACGTCTGGGCAAGGTGCTGATTGCCATTCGCGATGCCGAAAGCCGAGTGCGTTTCACCGGCTACCGGGTTGAATATTACAAGCTGTTTGTCTTTACCGTTTCGGCCGTCATGGCCGGCATCGCTGGCGCACTTTATGTGCCGCAAGTCGGCATCATCAACCCCGGCGAATTTGCCCCGGCCCTTTCGATTGAAATCGTTATCTGGGTCGCAGTTGGCGGGCGTGGCACGCTTTATGGGGCGGTGCTTGGCGCGTTTATCGTCAACTATGCCAAGACCTTCTTTACCGGGGCGATGCCGGATTTCTGGCTGTTCTTCCTGGGCGGGTTGTTCATTGCGGTGACCCTGTTCCTGCCGAAAGGTGTGATCGGGGCGGTGCCAGCATTCGGATCGGCAGATCGGCAATCATTGTTCACGACCTGGCGTAAACGACGCGCAAATGAGGGAGGCAAGGCATGAGCGAAGCAGCCGCCATTCAAAAGAATGCCTCGGACGAGGAGCAGGTCAAATCCGCGCGGTCGGAAACCATCCTTTATGTCGATGGCGTGTCGGTAACCTTTGACGGGTTCCGCGCACTCAACAACCTGTCATTTTATGTCGAGCCGGGCGAACTTCGCGCCATCATCGGCCCGAACGGGGCGGGCAAGACGACGATGATGGATATCATCACCGGCAAAACCTGGCCTGATACCGGTGATGTGCTTTTTAAAAGCGAGATCGATCTGACCAAGCTGGACGAGGCCGAGATTGCCAATCTCGGCATTGGACGCAAGTTCCAGAAGCCGACAGTGTTTGAAAGCCATACGGTTTTCGACAACCTGCTTTTGGCGTGTTCGGGCGGGCGCGGGGTGTTTCAGGCGCTGTTCCATCGTCTTTCTGATGCGGAAAAGATCAAGATCGAAAAGACGCTGGTCACCATCATGCTTGAAGACAAGCGTGATGAGATGGCCGCCAATCTTTCGCACGGGCAGAAGCAGTGGCTGGAAATCGGCATGCTTTTGATGCAGGAACCCGAACTTCTTCTGGTCGATGAACCGGTTGCCGGGATGACCGATTCCGAAACCGAGGAAACGGCGAAACTTTTACGGTCGATTTCCAAGGAATACTCGGTCGTGGTGGTTGAACATGACATGGAATTCGTCCGCGATCTTGATTGCAAGGTGACTGTCCTGCACGAAGGATCGGTTCTGGCCGAAGGCCGCCTTGATCATGTGCAGAAAGACCCGCGGGTCATTGAAGTCTATCTGGGACGCTAGGGAAAAACTGTCATGCTTGATGTCAGCAATATTGATCTGTTCTATGGCGCGTCCCATGCGTTGCGCAAGGTGTCGCTGAGTGCTGAAACCGGCAAGGTAACCGCGGTTTTGGGCCGTAACGGGGTTGGCAAAACGTCGTTGATGCGGGCCGTGGTTGGCCAGCACCCGATAACGGAAGGCAACATCAAATGGGAAGGCAAGGATATCTCGCGCGATCCGTCATATCGTCGCTCGGCCAATGGGATCGCGATTGTCCCGCAAGGGCGCGAGATTTTCCCGCTTTTGACGGTGAAGGAAAATCTTGAGACTGGCTTTGCCGCATTGCCGCGTGCCCTGCGCCATATCCCGGATGAGATTTTCGAACTGTTCCCGGTGCTGCGCGACATGCTGGGCCGTCGCGGTGGGGATCTTTCGGGCGGGCAGCAACAGCAGTTGGCCATTGGGCGCGCACTTGTCACCCGACCACGGTTGCTGGTGCTTGATGAGCCGACCGAGGGCATTCAGCCATCGATCATCAAGGACATTCAGCGTGTCATCAAACAGCTGGCGGATCGCGGTGATATGGCGATCTTGCTGGTGGAGCAGTACTTTGAATTCGCCCATGAACTGGCCGACGAGATTGTCGTGCTGGAACGTGGCGAGGTCGTTTTGTCGGGTGCGAAGGAAACGCTCGATCGTGAAAAAGTCCGTGCCTATCTGACTGTTTGATCGGCATTTGCCAAAATTTTGCGCAAACTTGATGCTGTCAATCGGGCCAAATACCGCCGAACTCCCTGTATCGACAGGGTGTTGGCGGTTGGCCCGCATCTTGCTGTGAGGACCCTTGGTATTAAGGCTCCATAAGTGGGGCGCATTAATCAGGTGACTTTGTGCAGCTTCGCAAACTTGATCCGACAACATCCGCAGATCCGAATGCGGAGATGGAAACGCCAGTAACGCCCGCCCGCATCATCACCGATGGCCGGGCCGAGGTGACGTTTCGTCAGGGCACGGGTGCGGCACATCAGGGCGGGCATGCAGCCCTTGATCATCTTTATTACCGTGACCCGATGAAAATCCTGTTCCCGCGCCCGGTTGCGGGGGATCTGGCGACGGCTGTTCTGGTCACGACATCGGGCGGCATGGTTGGCGGTGATAAGCTTGCCTTTGCCGGCAAGGTCGAGGCGGGCGCATCCGCGCTGTTTACCGCCCAGGCGGCAGAAAAGATTTACCGGTCGGTCGGACCGGATTGCGAAATGTCGGTTGATCTGGATGTCGCCGATGGTGGCTGGCTTGAATGGTTGCCCCATGAAAGCATCCTGTTTGATCAGGCCCGGCTGAAACGCAAAACCACCGTGCGTGCATCTGGCAGCGGCATGGTCATGGCCGGCGAGATGATGGTGTTTGGCCGCCTTGCACGCGGTGAGGTTTTTACGACTGGGCTTGCGCGCGATGCATGGGATGTGTCGATTGATGGTCGGCCGATCTGGCGTGATGCGCTGCATCTCGAAGGTGATGTGTTGCGCATGCTTGATCACGCGGCGGCCTTTGACGGTGCACGCGCCAACGCGACCGCCATTCTGGTCGGGCAGGGCGCGGAACAAAACCTTGAAGCGGCGCGTGACTGTTTGGCGCAGGCATCTGACGGGCTTGAGGCGCGCGATGTGTTGTGTGCCGCGACCGCGATGAAGGGAATTGTGATTGCCCGTTTCATGGCGCGCGATCCGATGAAATTGCGCCGGGTGTATGGCGCGTGGTGGAAGACATTCCGTCATCAAACAAGGGGGCTTCCCGCACGCTTGCCGCGTTTGTGGGAGATTTAATAAATGAAGCCAAGGAGTAGGCAGGCATGAATCTGACGCCACGCGAGAAGGACAAACTGCTGGTCTCGGTCGCCGCCATGGTGGCGCGCAATCGCCTTGCACGGGGGGTGAAGCTTAATTACCCCGAAGCGATCGCGATCATCACCGACTATGTCGTTGAAGGTGCGCGTGATGGTCGTTCTGTTGCCGATCTGATGCGCGACGGGGCGACCGTGATCACGCGCGATCAGGTGATGGATGGCATTGCCGAAATGATCCACGAAATTCAGGTCGAAGCCACCTTCCCGGACGGGACGAAGCTTGTGACCGTTCACGAACCGATCCGTTAAGGAAAGAGGAGCGCGTTATGATTCCAGGTGAAATCATTACCAAGGAAGGCAGCCTCATCCTGAACGAGGGGCGTGAAACCAAAACCATCACCGTTGCCAATACCGGGGACCGTCCGGTGCAGGTGGGGTCGCACTATCATTTCTATGAAACCAATCCGGGCCTTGATTTTGATCGTGAAGCCGCACGTGGCTTTCGCCTTGATATCCCGGCTGGAACCGCTGTTCGTTTCGAGCCGGGCCAGTCGCGCGAAGTCAATCTGGTGAAATATGCCGGTACCGGCACGGTCTATGGCTTTAACGCCAAAATCAACGGCAAGCTTTAAGCGGGGGGATGGAATAAATGGCTTACGAAATTGATCGTCCGTCCTATGCGGCCATGTTTGGTCCGACCGTCGGGGACAAGGTGCGACTGGCCGATACCGACCTGATCATCGAGGTCGAAAAAGACTTCACCACCCTTGGCGAGGAAGTCAAATTTGGCGGCGGCAAGGTGATCCGTGATGGCATGGGCCAGTCACAGGCAACGCGCGCTGATGGTGCGGTTGATACCGTGATCACCAATGCGCTGATCCTTGATTACACTGGTATTATCAAGGCCGACATCGGTATTCGCGATGGCCGCATTGCCGGGATCGGCAAGGCCGGGAACCCGGATGTGCAGCCCGGTGTTGATATCATCATTGGTCCGGGCACCGAGATTATTGCCGGTGAAGGTAACATCATCACCGCTGGCGGGATTGATGCCCATATTCACTGGATCTGCCCGCAACAGGTTGAAGATGCGCTTTATTCCGGCGTGACCAGCATGCTGGGCGGTGGTACCGGCCCGGCGGCGGGTACGAATGCCACCACCTGTACGCCGGGTCCGTGGCACATAGCCCGGATGCTGCAGGCGGCCGACGGCATTCCGATGAATATCGGTTTCTTTGGCAAGGGCAATGCGACCCTGCCCGGATCGCTGATTGAGCAGGTCAAGGCAGGTGCTTGTGGCCTGAAGCTTCATGAAGACTGGGGCACCACCCCGGCTGCGATTGATACCTGCCTGTCAGTTGCCGATGACCTTGATGTGCAGGTCATGATCCATACCGATACATTGAATGAAAGCGGCTTTGTCGAGCACACCCGTGCATCGTTCAAGGGCCGGACCATTCACACCTTCCATACCGAAGGTGCCGGTGGTGGACATGCGCCAGACATCATCAAGCTGTGCGGCGAAGCCAACGTACTGCCAAGCTCGACCAATCCGACCCGTCCGTTTACGGTCAATACGATTGACGAGCATCTGGATATGCTGATGGTCTGCCATCACCTTGATCCGAAAATCCCCGAAGACGTCGCCTTTGCCGAAAGCCGTATCCGCCGTGAAACAATCGCGGCCGAAGATATCCTGCATGATCTTGGCGCATTTTCGATCATCTCGTCAGACAGTCAGGCGATGGGCCGTGTCGGTGAAGTCATCACCCGCACCTGGCAGACAGCAGACAAGATGAAAAAGCAGCGCGGTGCGTTGCCCGAGGATTCAGGCAAGGGCAACGATAACTTCCGTGCCAAGCGCTACGTTGCGAAATACACCATCAACCCGGCGATTGCGCAGGGGATTGGCGCGCATGTCGGATCCATCGAAGTTGGCAAGATTGCCGACCTTGTGGTTTGGAAGCCGATGTTCTTTGGCACCAAGCCCGACATGGTCATCAAAGCGGGCATGATTGCCGCCGCCGCCATGGGCGATCCGAACGCATCGATCCCGACGCCGCAGCCGGTCCATTACCGCCCGATGTTTGGCGCCTATGGCAATGCGCTTGCGAAGTCGAGCTTCTCGTTTGTCTCGCAGGCCGGCATTGATGCGGGTATTGCCGCCGAGTTCGGCTTGTCGAAGGAACTTCTGGCGGTGTCGAACACGCGTAATATCGGCAAGAAGGACATGAAGCTGAATGATGCGTTGCCGGTGATGGAAGTTGATCCGGAAACCTATCAGGTGACGGCGGATGGTGAACTTCTGACCTGTCAGCCGGTTGACGTTGTGCCGATGGCGCAGCGTTACTTCCTGTTCTGATCGGTGGCTGAGAACACCATGCGTCACGCCATTGAACATATCCCGGTTGATCGTGCCGACACGTCCGAAGTGCGCGGCACGGTGACCCTGGCCTTTTCCGATCGGCATCGCCGCCGCATTCGTCTGCATGATGATGCGGGGGAGCCGTTCTTGCTTGATTTGCCGCATGCGGTGCGTCTGGCGGATAGGGATCGCTTGCGCCTTGCTGATGGCGGGGTGATTGTCGTCCGCGCAGCCGAGGAGCCGGTTCTGACCATCACGGCGGCCGGTCCGATTGCGACCGCCAAACTGGCCTGGCATATCGGCAACCGGCACACCCCGGTTCAGGTTCTGAGTGACGGGCGTCTGCGCATCATTGATGACCATGTAATGCGCGACATGATTACGGGCCTTGGCGGTGTGGTGGAAAACGAAATCGCACCGTTTGATCCGCTGAACGGGGCCTATCACGGGCTTGGCGGCGCACATGGTCACAGCCATGGCAACGATCATTTCGACCATGAGGATCATGAACATGATCACAAGCACAGCCATCACCACGGGCATTCCCATGACCACGGATGACCTGACCCTTAACCCGGCCGGCCTGATGCGGTTGATGACGTGGCTAAGTCCGTCATTCCCGGTTGGTGCCTATACCTATTCGCATGGCGTTGAATATGCCGTCGAAGACGGCCGGGTGACATCGGCTGATAGCCTGATCAACTGGGTTGAAGGGGTTCTGGAATTCGGCGCCGGGCGGATTGATGCGGTGCTGTTTTGTGCCGCATGGCGGGCGGCGCGTGCCGGTGATGAAGCGGCCCTGTTTGACATCGGGGTTGAGGCCGATTGTTGGCGTGGCACGTCCGAGATGGCGTTGGAGGCAACCGCGCAGGGACGTGCCTTTGTCTCGACCATGCAAAAGGTCTGGGGTGATGGGATGATCACTCGTTGGGCCGATGCCATGCGCGAAGATGATCGTTTGCCATCCTATCCGGTGGCGGTGGGCATTGCGGCGGCTCAGTTTGATGTGCCGCTGCCTGATGCGCTGACGGCGTATTTGCATGCGATGGCGGCAAACCTTGTGTCCAGTGCGGTGCGTCTGGTGCCGCTCGGCCAGACCGATGGTGTCAGATCACTGTCGTCGCTGGATGGTGCAGTATCGGTTGCCGTTGATCACGCCATGCAGGCTGAACTTTCCGATCTTGGTGCCGCGGCACCGATGGTCGACTGGACGTCGATGAAACACGAAACCCAATATACGAGGCTATTTAGATCATGAGCTCTCCCCTTCGTATCGGAATTGGTGGCCCGGTTGGTTCGGGCAAGACCGCCCTTCTGGAACGCCTGTGCAAGGCGATGCGCGATGAGTTCAACATCGCTGCCATCACAAACGATATCTACACCCGCGAAGATGCCGAATTCATGACCCGTTCGGGCGCGCTGGCGGCTGACCGCATTGCCGGTGTAGAAACCGGTGGCTGCCCGCATACGGCCATTCGCGAAGATGCCTCGATCAATCTGGCGGCTGTCGAAGATATGGCCGCCAAGCATGCCGGTCTTGAGGCGATCTTTATTGAATCGGGCGGCGACAACCTGTCTGCCACCTTCTCGCCGGAGCTGGCCGACATCACAATTTACGTCATCGACGTTTCGGCAGGCGACAAAATCCCGCGTAAGGGTGGCCCGGGCATCACCCGTTCTGATCTGCTCGTGATCAACAAAACCGATCTGGCGCCGCTGGTGGGGGCCGATCTGGGCGTGATGGATCGCGATGCCAAGAAAATGCGCGGGGACCGTCCGTTCCTGTTCACCAATCTCAAGGCGATGGACGGCCTTGAAGATGTCAAAAACTTCATCATCGAGACAGGGGGGCTCCGCCAATCCGCAGCATCCTGATATGGGGATATAAGGATAGCTGCACGGGCAGGGCCGGTTACATTAATGCGGCCTTGACCCAAGGATGACGGGAGCACGCACCGCCCGGCTGGCAACAGCCGGGCGTTTGTGTTTGTTGGGTTTAAATCAAATACGCAACTTTTTAGTTGCATAATAGAAAATCTTCTGGCAGGTTAAAGGCAACCAGGAGGTTGCGCTATGTCAAATACCATAGAGAAGTCGATTGAAATCAAAGCGTCCCGTTCCCGCGTGTGGAAGGCCCTGACCGATTCCAAGGAATTCGGCATCTGGTTCGGGATTGATATCAAGGCGCCGTTTGTCGTGGGCGAGGTATCCAGGGGCATGTTCACCATTGATGGTTTCACCCATGTGCCGTGGAATTCAACGATCAAGGCGATGGAGGAACCGGCTTACTTCGCCTATACATGGCACCCCTATGCGGTTGACCCCGAAGTCGATTACAGTGGCGAACCCGAAACCCTTGTCGAATTCTGGCTTGAAGAAACGTCCGGCACGACATCGGTAAAGGTGCGCGAAACCGGATTTGATAATCTACCACCCCATCGCATTGCTGATGCGTTGCGGGCCAATACAAACGGCTGGGGCTTCCAGCTTGAAAACATCAAGAAATATGCAGAAAGCTGAAAAAAATACAGATAATGGCAAACAGGACTGGGATTTTTCCGCCCTGTTTGCCGCCTTGGGCGATCCGACACGGTTGGCGATATTTGATCGTCTGGCCGATGGCAAGCCGCGCTCGATCTCGGTGTTGTCTGATGATGCCGATATGACCCGGCAGGCCGTGACCAAGCATCTGCGCGTGCTTGAGGCGGCAGGTCTTGTGCAGAACCATCGGGTCGGGCGCGAAAGCCAGTATGCCTTTTGCCCGGAACAACTGGCCGAGGCGCGCGCTTATCTTGATCAGGTGGCGGGCCGTTGGGAATCTGCCCTGATGCGGCTTAAGTCCTTTGTCGAAGATGGCGAGGCCTAAGGTTTTGAAAATTATCGGATATTGCGTTCCTCTTAAATGAGCTACGCAGTATCCGTTGTCATTTTGCTTGGCGTCGATGATATTTGCGGTTATCCCATATCGCGTTGAGCCGGTCGGGCGGACCGGTTAACGGAGGCCATTCTGCGCAAGGGGTTGATTGCAGGACGGCCTTATAACGGGAATGGGAAACCGTTACATGAAGACCAAAGATATTGTCTATGTCGCCCTGTTTGCAGCCCTGACCGCCGTTCTTGGGCTGTTTCCGCCAATCACCCTTCCAGTCACCGGTGTGCCGGTCACAGCACAATCGCTTGGTCCGATGTTGGCCGGGGCCATTTTGGGTGCCCGTCGTGGCGGACTTTCGATTGTTCTGTTCCTTGTTCTGGTTGCTGTTGGCTTGCCGCTTCTGTCCGGCGGGCGCGGTGGCTTTGGCGTGATGATCGGGGTAACCGGCGGGTTCATGTTTGGCTGGGCCATTTCGGCCTTTGTCATCGGGCTTCTGATCGAGAAGTTCTGGAACCGTCTGAATGTTTTCAATGCCGCACTGTCCATCGCCTTTGGCGGGATTGTCGTCCTGTATGCCATTGGCAATGCCTGGGTCGCGGAGGTGGCCGAGATCAGCTATTGGCAGGCAACCGTCGGGGCGGCTCCGTTCCTGATCGGGGATGCCATCAAGGTTGCGATTGCGACCGCGGCGTGCCTTGCGGTCCGGCGCGCCTATCCCTTGATTTCCAAGGCGGGCTAACGTCTTATGGGCGCAAGTGATGTGCTTGCGCCCGTTTTAAGCCATTCCAATTTCCCTGATAAAGCCGGACGTCCTTCCATGATCCGAATTGAAAATGTCTCTGTGCAGTTTGAACAGCGACGTGCGCTTGCTGATATTGACCTGACGCTAACTGAAAAGCGGATCGGGATTGTCGGCGCGAACGGGTCGGGCAAAAGCACCTTTGTCAGGTTGCTGAATGGCCTGCAAACCGCGACGTCTGGCCGGGTTCTGGTCGATGATGTTGATGCGGCGAAGGATGGCCGCAAGCTCAGACGTCATGTCGGGTTTGTATTCCAGAACCCGGACAATCAAATCGTCTATCCGGTGGTCGAGGAAGACATTGCCTTTGGCTTGAAACCGCTCAAGCTTCCCAAGGATGAGGTTGATCGCCGCATTGATGACGTGCTGGCACACTATGACCTTCAGGATTTCAAAACGCATCCCAGTCATTTGCTAAGTGGCGGGCAAAAGCAGCTCCTTGCCATCTCGGGCGTGCTGGTGATGGCGCCGCGTTATATCGTTTTTGATGAACCGACCACGCTTTTGGACCTGCGCAATCGCAACCGGGTGCAGCGCGCCATAGGCGAGCTGAATCAAACGGTGATTACGGTTTCGCATGATCTGGATCTGATTGCCGATTACGACCGGGTGCTGGCGTTTGAGGATGGCAAGGTTGTGCTTGATGGCACCCCGGCAAACGTCCTTCCGAAATATCGGGAGATGATGGCTTGATCGCGGGGCTTTATATTGACGGGCATTCTGCCCTGCATCGGGCAGCGGCCGGGGCCAAGATCCTTGCCATGATTGCCCTTGGCACGGGCGTGTTCCTGATCCCCGATTGGCCGGTGGTGGCGTATGTTCTGGCGACTGTCTTGCTGCTTTATCCTGTATCCGGTTTTGGCCCGCGCATTATGTGGGCGCAGATCAAGCCGATCCTTTGGCTGCTTGTGATCTTTTTTGCCGTTCAGCTTTGGCTGAATGACTGGCAGGCGGGATTGCTGGTCATCATCCGGATTGCGGCAATTGTGATGTTTGCCGCGCTTGTGACCCTGACCACCAAAACATCAGACCTGCTTGCATCGCTGGAACGGGCCATGCAGCCCTTGCGCCCGATTGGCGTAAACCCGGAAAAGGTCAGTCTGGCGATCTCGATGGTGCTGCGCTTTATTCCGGTGATCTCCACCGTGGCATCGGAAATCCGTGATGCCCAACGCGCACGCGGCCTTGATCGGTCCGTCGTTGCGATGGTGGTGCCACTGATCATCCGTACGCTTAAAATGGCCGACGATGTCGCCGATGCGATTGATGCACGGAGCTTTGACTAGGCACCATCGCCAGGTTTTCAGATTTCCCCGAAAAGAAAAGCCCCGACACGCCAGAGGGGGGGGGAAGTACGGCGGCGTGCCGGGGAAGTCGAAGATCGTTGGTGCAATCACCTCAGTCCAAGATGCTTGGCGTGGAAGCAGATATGATCTTCGATAAAGGTCGAGATGAAATAGTAGCTGTGGTCATAGCCATCCTGAATGCGGATGGTGACCGGGTAGTTTGATGTCTTGGCCGCGGCTTCAAGCACTTCGGGTTTAAGCTGTTCGGCCAAAAAGCCATCGGCACCGCCCTGATCGACCAGGGCCGGGGTCTGCACATCGGGCGCGCTTGCGGCCTTCATCAGTTCCGAGCTGTCCCAGTCTTTCCAGGCTGATTTGTCATCACCGAGATAATTGCCAAGCGCCTTCTGGCCCCATGGGCAATTGATCGGGTTGGAAATCGGTGCAAAGGCGGTGACGGACTTGAATGTTCCCGGATTGCGCAGCGCAATCATCAGCGCCCCATGACCGCCCATGGAATGACCGGAAATTACCGCATCATCATTGACCGGGAAGTGATCCTTGATGAGGGTCGGTAGTTCCTTGGTCACGTAATCATACATGCGATAATTGCGCGCCCACGGCTCCTGCGTGGCGTTGACGTAAAAGCCCGCCCCCTTGCCGAAGTCATACGCCTCGTTCTCGTCATCGGGCACATGATCGCCGCGCGGGCTGGTGTCCGGGGCGACGATGGCGATGCCCAGTTCGGCGGCAATGCGGAATGCACCGGCCTTCTGCATGAAGTTTTCATCCGTGCAGGTCAGGCCCGACAGCCAGTACATGACGGGGACCTTGGTGCCATTGCTGGCTTGCGGCGGCAGAAAGATCGCAAAACGCATGTCGCAGCCAAGGGTGATTGACGGGTGGGTATATTGCTTTTGCCAGCCGCCAAAGACCTTGTTGCTTGAAGAATTCTCGATACCCATTTCGGGGCCTCCTTCTGATCGGCCACCGCCGGATGGTTTCCGGCAGTGGCGCAATTATTCAAACGTTTATATTTCGATCAGTAATGGATAACCGAACGGATGCTTTCGCCTTCATGCATCAAGTCGAACGCTTCGTTGATGTCTTCGAGCTTCATGGTGTGGGTAATGAAGTCCGAGAGCTTGAACTCACCGGCAAGGTAACGTTCAACATAATCGGGCAGCTGCGAGCGGCCTTTGACGCCACCAAACGCCGTGCCGCGCCAGACGCGACCGGTGACCAGCTGGAACGGACGGGTGGAGATTTCCTGACCGGCACCGGCAACACCGATGATGACCGACTCACCCCAACCCTTGTGGCAGCACTCAAGGGCTGAACGCATGACATTGACATTGCCGATGCACTCGAACGACCAGTCAACACCACCATCGGTCAACTCGACAATGACTTCCTGAATTGGCTTGTCATAGCTTTTCGGGTTGATGCAATCGGTCGCACCCAGCTTCTTGGCGAGATCGAATTTCTTTTCGTTCAGATCGATGGCAACGATGCGACCGGCACCGGCCATCTGTGCGCCGATGATGGCCGAAAGACCGATACCGCCAAGGCCAAAGACGGCCACGGAGTCACCCTTCTGCACCTTGGCCGCGTTCACCGTGGCCCCCATGCCGGTGGTGACCCCGCAACCAAGCAGGCAAACTTCTTCAAGCGGGGCGGATTTGTTGATTTTCGCCAGCGAGATTTCAGGAAGCACTGTGTATTCCGAGAAGGTCGAGCAGCCCATATAATGATAGATCGGCTTGCCATTCTGCGAGAAGCGCGTGGTGCCGTCCGGCATCAGGCCCTTGCCCTGGGTTTCGCGGATTTTCTGGCACAGGTTGGTTTTGCCCGATTTGCAGAATTTGCACTCGCCGCATTCCGGGGTGTAGAGCGGGATGACGTGATCGCCAACCGAGACGCTAGTCACACCCTCGCCGATGGATTCAACAATGCCGCCGCCCTCATGGCCAAGGATCGCCGGGAAAATGCCCTCGGGATCGTCGCCCGACAGGGTAAAGGCATCGGTGTGGCAAACGCCGGTCGCAACGATCTTGACGCGCACTTCGCCTGCTTTCGGCGGGGCGACCTGAACTTCTTCAATCGACAGCGGTTTGCCTGCTTCCCAGGCGATGGCGGCTTTGCAGGTGATGGTTTCGGCGCTCATGACGCTACTCCGATGGTTTGAATTGGATGCCAACAGTCTATTTATTTCCCTTGATGTGATAATCCGCTATTTTGGTAATTCACTTTTACGTATGTGCAATAATCGAGGCGGGGTCGCGGCATGAATGCCTGGGACGGGATCAGCGAGTTTATCGCCGTGGCCGAGCGGCAGAATTTTACCCATGCCGCCAAGCAGCTTGGCATTTCGGTCGCCCAGGTCAGCCGACAGGTCACAGCGCTTGAAGAAAAGCTCGGCACGCAATTGTTTTACCGCACCACGCGCAAGGTCAGCGTGACCGAGGCCGGGCAGATTTACTATCAGCATTGTCGGCAATTGCTCGACGGGCTGGATGAGGCAGAGCGCGCGATTGGCAACCTGACAGAGGTGCCGCGCGGGAAGCTGAAACTCACCGCGCCGACGACTTACGGCGAAACCGTGATTGCCCCACTGGTCAATGATTTCGTCACCCGCTACCCCGATCTGGAAGTGCAATGCCGCTTCACCAACCAGAAGCTTGATCTTGTGCTGGAAGGCTACGACATGGCGATCCGTCTGGGCCGGTTGGAAGGCACAACCGGTAGCCTGATGACCCAGCAGCTTTCAACGCGGCGCCTTTACGCCTGTGCCGCACCCAGCTACATCGCCAAACGCGGGGAGCCCTATTCGCTTTCGGAATTGCACCACCATAATTGTCTGGTCGGCACACTTGATTACTGGCGCTTTGAAGAGGATGGTCGCGAACGCACCGTGCGCATTCATGGCTCCATCCACGCCAATAGCGGGCAGGCGCTTCTGGATGCAGCGCGCAAGGGTATTGGCATCGTGCAATTGCCCGACTACTACGTCGATCCCTGGATTGCCAGCGGCGACCTGGTCCCGGTTCTGACCAAATACCAGCCATCCGATGAGGGCATTTGGGCGATTTACCCGACCAACCGGCACCTCAGCCCGAAAATCAGGATGCTGGTGGAGCATCTGGGGCGGTATTTGGGATCCGCATCCTGATGATCTGTCACAAACGGGGCTCGCCAGCGTCAAACCGGGCAAAGCATTTCGGTTTGAAGGAGAAAACGGATGTCACAATGCACAGGGTCGAACGGCGATCTTTGGGAAGTCTATGAAGCAAAGGATGGTTGGCGTTGGCGGCGTACGGCCAAGAATGGGGAGATTGTTGGTGCGTCGACGCAAGGCTATTCGAAGAAGTCTGATTGCATCGCCAATGCCAAACGTCCGGCCTGTGATTGTGACCTGAGCTAGGTCAAGATCATCCGGCGCAAACATAAAGCCCCGCAGGCACAGGCCGCGGGGCTTTGTCGTTTCGGAATGTGTTTGCGTTACTGCGCGGTCCAGCCGCCATCGACTGACAGATGCGTGCCTGTCATTTGTGATGCGGCGTCCGAGCACAGGAACAGGGCGGTCTGGCCGATCTGTTCGGGGCTGACGAACTGTTTGGACGGGTGTTTGTCCGAGACAAGTCGGGTTGCGGATTCTTCAACCGAGATGTTGTTTTCCTTCGCACGTGCCTCGATCTGGCGTTCGACCAGTTCGGTCCGCACCCAACCCGGGCAGATGGCATTGGCGGTGATGCCGGTTTCGGCGGTTTCAAGCGCGGTGACTTTGGTCAATCCGATCACGCCATGCTTGGCCGCGACATAGGCGGCCTTCTGGATCGAGGCGACAAGGCCGTGGGCGGATGCGGTGTTGATGATGCGGCCCCAGTTTTTCTTGCGCATATAGGGCACGGCAAGGCGGGTGGTGTGGAAGACCGATGACAGGTTGATCGCAATCACCGCATCCCACTTTTCCGGCGGGAAATCTTCGACATTGGCGGTGTATTGGATGCCGGCATTGTTGATCAGGATGTCGACGCCACCAAATTTGGCTTCGGCGTCTTTCATCATTGCTTCGATCTGATCGGGTTTGGACAGGTCAGCACCGTTATAATGCGCGGTGACGCCGTGTTCGGTTTCAAGAGCTTTGCGGGTCGCCTCGATTTCGTCAGAGTCGCCAAAGCCATTAAGCATCACATCAGCACCAGCCCCCGCAAGGGCCTTGGCCATGGCAAGGCCGATCCCGCTGGTCGAGCCGGTTACGAGTGCGCGTTTACCTGTCAGCATTTTGTCTTCTCCCTGTGAAATGGGCTTTCTGCCCTTTGATTTAGGAAGATCATGCCGCAGTGCAATGTAAGTGGCAAGAAATGCTGTTGTCGGGCGGATGGCTTTTTAGGTGCCAATCCCGTATTTGCGCAGCTTGTTGGCGATAGAGGTGTGCGAAACGCCAAGCCGATCAGCCAGTTTGCGCGAGCTTGGGTAGTCCGGATAGAGGCGCGCCAGCATTTCACGTTCGAGCAAATCCATGCCGCTGTTGAAATCGTTTTGTGCAAGGGCGGTGGTGATCAGATCGGCCTGTTCGCCCTCGCCCGCAGGGGAAGCCTCGCCGCTGTCCGGCGCGCCGTGCGCCTGTTGGGTGTCTCGTTCGGGTGTCGTGGCCGTGCCGGTGGCGGCATCTGCCAGATCACGTGCGCCAAGGACATCGCCATCAAGGAGCGCAACGGCGCGAAACAGGGTGTTTTCAAGTTCACGCACATTGCCCGGCCAGTCGTGGCGGCAAAGCCAGTCAAGCCCATCGCGGGCGAGGCGCGGTGGTGTCCGCTCGGTCTGCTGGGCGGTACGGTCGATGAAAACGGCGGCAAGATCGGCAATGTCTTCGACCCGGTCGCGCAAGGGCGGCAGGGTGATGCCCAGAACGTTAAGGCGGAAATAAAGATCCTCGCGAAACGTGCCGTCATGGGACATCGCCTCGAGGTCGCGGTTGGTTGCGCTGATCACCCGGACATCGACGGTGATTTCATCGGTTCCACCGACGCGCCGGAACCGGCCATCCTGCAGCACGCGCAAAAGCTTGGCCTGCAAATAGGGGGTCAGTTCGCCGATTTCATCAAGAAACAAGGTGCCGCCATCGGCCAGCTCCAGAAGCCCCGGTTTTCCACCCCGTCTGGCACTGGTAAAGGCCCCGGCGGCATACCCAAACAGTTCGCTTTCGGCCAATCCTTCGGGCATGGCCGCACAGTTAAGGGCCAGAAACGGTTGATCAGCGCGCGCACTTGCGCGGTGGCAGGCACGCGCAAACAGTTCCTTGCCTGTGCCGGTTTCGCCAAGGATCAGGATCGGGGCCTCGATGGCGGCCAGCCGTTCTGCCTGTGATTTTACGCGCAGCATGGCCCGACTGGTGCCAATAATGTCGTCAAAGCCGGTGTGGCTGCGATCCTGAAGGGCGGTGATCACGCGGCCCAGTCGTGCCGGACGGTGAAAGACCATCACCCCGCCCCAGGGCGCATCATCACTGGCGTCCGACCCATCATCAACATGGCCGATCGGTTCGACCTGCAAAAGATAAGTCTGCCCGCCGAGCGTCACTTCACGTTCCGGCAGTCGAAAACCACCTTGGCGTAAATCTTCAATAGATGGTTCTAGTAGTATACTGGATATATCCTGATCCCGCAGAGGTTTTTCAGGGGTACCTGAAATTGCCTGTGCCGCCGGGTTGGCCTGCGCGATCAGGCCATTGGCATCAACGGCAATTACAGGATCGCCAAGGGCGGCAAGCGTTGCATGCAGCTGCGCGCGACGGCGTTCGGTCGGCAGGCGGTCGATTTCAGTAATGTCGAAAATACCGGGAATTTGTTTGAGCGCATGCGACAGCAGCAGAAAGCGTTCAGGGCGCACAGCCGGGATATCGGCATAGATATGGTGGGTGGTGACTTCAAACGCGCGGATGTCCAAACCCTGATCGGCCAGGACGTTGATAACGTCGCGCGTAATGCCGAGCCTGTTTTCACCGCGAATTTCGAACCGCATATCCGTATCGAATAATTTACACTGTAGCGATAAGTTTACGTCGCTAAAGTTCTGAAATCCAGCTTATTTGCGGTTGTTCGGCTGGAATTGCGGTGATGTGTAAATAAATATTTACAGACACTTTGGATGGAGTTTGCGCAAGTCCTTGAAAATAGGCGATTTCCAAGTCTGGCATGGTGCTTGCGGTAATGCGGGCAGAATAAACGCATTTCAAGGAGCCTTCTGATGTCTGCCCATGACAAACACAACAGTGCCAAAACCGGCTTTGCCACCCGTGCGATCCATCACGGTTATGATCCGCAAAGCCACAATGGGGCGTTGAACCAGCCGGTCTATATGTCTTCGACCTTTGCGTTCGAAACAGCCGAGCAGGGTGGGCGGTTCTTTGCCGGGGACGAGCAGGGCTTTATCTATTCCCGTATCGCCAACCCGACCCTTGATCTGCTTGAAAAGCGTCTGGCGGTGCTTGAAGGCGGGGAGGCCGCCGTTGCGACTGCATCGGGCATGGGCGCGATTACCTCGGTCTTCTGGACCTTCATTGCGCCGGGCGATGAGATCATTGTTGATCGCACGCTTTATGGCTGCACATTTGCCTATTTCCGCCACGGTCTGGAAAAGTTCGGCATCAAGCACACCCATGTGGATCTGACCGATCCGGCAGAACTTGAAAAGGCGATCTCGGACAAGACCAAGATTGTTTATTTCGAAACACCAGCCAACCCGAACATGCGTTTGGTCGATATCGAAGCCATTTCCGACATTGCCCATAAGCATGGCGCCAAGGTCGTTGTCGATAACACCTATTGCACGCCCTATCTGCAGCGCCCGATTGAACTCGGTGCTGATATCGTTGTTCATTCCGCGACCAAATATCTTGGCGGCCATGGCGATCTGATGGCCGGTGCAGTGATCGGGTCGCTTGAAGACATGACGCAGGTCCGTCTGGTCGGGCTTAAGGACATGACCGGTGCGGTTCTGTCAGCACAGGATGCCAACCTTGTCATGCGCGGTCTTAAAACGCTTGAGCTTCGTATGGAGCGTCATTGCGACAATGCCGAGAAAATTGCCGAGTTTCTGGCTGCGCACCCGAAAGTCGAGAAAGTCTTTTACCCGGGTCTTGAAAGCGATCCGCAGCATAAACTGGCCAAAAAGCAGATGGACCGGTTTGGCGGTATGATCGCGTTTGAGCTTAAGGGCGGGATCGAAGAAGGCCGTAAACTGATGAACGGCCTTAACATGATTACCCGTGCGGTCAGCCTTGGCGATGCGGAAACCCTGATCCAGCATCCGGCATCGATGACCCATTCGACCTACACCGCCGAAGAACGCGCCGAATATCAGATCACCGATGGTCTGATCCGTCTGTCAGCCGGGCTTGAGAGCATTGATGACATTCTGGCTGATCTGTCCAACGCACTGGATGGCGATCAGATGGCGATTGCCGCCGAGTAACGGCAAATCAACCGTGGATCGGGATGGCCGAGTGCCATTCCGGTCTGTTGTTTTTGTCCGGCGTTAGTCAAACAGACTGTATTGAGCCATTGCTTCGCGCGATCGGTCTGACAGGTGTTTATTCTCGATCCGCATGACTTTCAGATCGTGTAAATCAATTTGCGAGAATGACGGTGCGGTATCGCGATGGGTTTTCAAAAGATCCAGCATCATGCCGTTTGAAAAGGCGCGCTTAAGACCGGTTTCGATGATGTCGCGCAGATCAGGATTTTTGGGGCTGACAAAGAAATAGATTGGCTGCGGGTAATAAAGTGCTGTTTTTTGGGCAATTTCGATACCGGGTGCTTCCCACTTCATCCAGTTCCATTCGCCGGCAATCTGCCAGTAGGCACGCGGATAAAGATCAAACCGCCTTGCGTCGAGCATACGATGAAGCGTTCTGTAACGTCCGCTAACGACGTCAAAGCCGCTATCGGTCAAAATCTCGTTGTCTGGCCATCCAAGTCCCTGACCCATGGAAAGTTTCCTGAGGTCGTCAATCGTCTCAATCTGACTGAACGGTTCTTTGAGGTCTTTATGCAGCATGAACAGCCGCAAACCGGTGGTGCCAAGATAGATCGGGATATAGACCGCAAGCAGCCTTTCTTCGCGCTCTGCATTGGTGCCAAAGAAAACCGTGTCGAACTGGTCTGCGGCTTCGAGCATGGGAATACGCCGGTCTTCGGTCGGGTAATCCATGCATATCGGCACAAGGGTGGCGTTGTGCCCGCTCAGTCTCAGGGCCAATCGCAACAGATCGATGTGATATTCCCGGTGTGCTTCCCAGGTGATCTCGCCGCGGCAAAATTCCGATGGTGTATCCATCGGGATGCGCACGACGCGCGGGTCATTGGCGGATGCCGACTGCGCATGGGCGGGGATGCCACCAAACAGGCACGCAGTGACGATCATCAGGCAAAGAAATTGTCGGGCAACATCTTTGATGGCTGTGAACCGGTTGGCCACAGAGGATAATACGCCTCGAATTGCTCCGATCCAGACTGTCATCGGAATAGAATAACTTCGGTCAGGGAAAGAGATCTTAAAGAGAGAAAGTTTGGCAATTTCAACGTCACCGGAAGCGAACTTTAGGAGAGGCGGTATCTATATATCAGTATAAGATATTTCTGTGCAAAGAGTTTGAGCCGGGGTTGCACGCGGGCCGTAATCTTCCACCCGGCGCTGATCGAATTTGGCGGTCTTCCGGGTTTGGTCGACTCGTCCGGGAATAGGTGCGTGCAGTTATTTTCCGGACTTTTTGCTGGAACGGAAATTCGAGAGTTTCCCTGTGATCGTCGCAGCTGATTCCAACATTTCAGTGAAATTGCCGAATCTTGTGTGAATTGCCGGACCGCCATCTTGATTTCCGCGAC
The DNA here is from genome assembly GCF_003403095.1 of Thalassospira indica. Classification (NCBI taxonomy): domain Bacteria; kingdom Pseudomonadati; phylum Pseudomonadota; class Alphaproteobacteria; order Rhodospirillales; family Thalassospiraceae; genus Thalassospira; species Thalassospira indica. The sequence continues at coordinate 701,254 of NZ_CP031555.1, forward strand.
TTGCCCCTAAAAATCGGCATTGTGGTGCCGAATTATTGAGACGCCAGACGACATCGCATGAAACCCGCAATATCGGATAAAAAAGAAAGCAATCAGGAAATGTCAGTACAGGATAGCGCACCGGAAATCGGTGAAATCATCGAAGCAAGCAGCACGGCCGATATCAATGCCAATGATCTTGAGATGCTTGGCCTGCTTGAAAAGAAAGTGCGCTGGCTGTCAAGCTGGACAATCCATAATGCCAACCATCTGCGCCCCAAGCGCGACGGCATCAAGGTTGGCGGACATCAGGCCAGCTGTGCGTCGATGACCACACTGATGACAGCCCTTTATTTCAATGTTCTGCGTCCGCAGGACCGGGTTGCGGTCAAGCCGCATGCAAGCCCGGTATTTCACGCGATTAACTATCTGCTTGGCCGTCAGACCAAGGAAAAGCTTGAAAACTTCCGCTCGTTCGGTGGTGCGCAATCCTATCCGTCAAGGACCAAGGATGGCGATCAGGTTGATTTCTCGACCGGCTCCGTCGGCCTTGGTGCGGCGGTGACGAACTTTGCCGCCCTGACGCAAGATTACCTGCGCTACAAGGACATGCTGCCCAAGGATGAAACGCCCGGTCGCATGGTCGCCCTTGTGGGGGATGCGGAACTTGATGAAGGCAACATCTATGAGGCGCTGCTTGATACCTGGAAGCATGATATTCGCAATGTCTGGTGGGTGATTGATTACAACCGCCAAAGCCTTGATGGCATGATTGATGCCCATTTGTTCCGCATCATTGGCCGGTTTTTCCGGGCGGTTGGCTGGAACGTCATTACCATCAAATATGGCCGCAAGCTGCATGATGCCTTTGCCAAACCGGGCGGGAAATCGCTTAAGAAATGGCTCAATGATGTACCGAATGACATCTATTCCGCGCTGACCTTCCAGGGTGGGGCGGCATGGCGCAAACAGATTACATCGGACATGGACGGCGACAATGCGCTGGCAAGCCTGCTGGGTGATTATGACGATGATCAGCTCCATGACCTGATGACCAATCTGGGCGGCCATTGCATGGAAGCGGTGCTGAGTGCCTTTGATGCCGTTCCCAATGACAAGCCGACCGTCTTTATCGCCTATACCGTCAAGGGCTATGGCACGCCGCTTCAGGGGCATAAGGACAACCATGCCGGCCTTATGAATGTGCCGCAGATGGATGCCTTCAAGCTGCAAAACAACGTTGCCGACGGTCAGGAATGGGATCTTGCTGCGGGCCTTGATATCAGTGCTGATCAGATGCGTGATTACATCGCCAAGGCACCGTTTAACGATGATGCCCCGCGCAACAAATCGGCCAAACACATCACCATCCCGGAAATGCCTTACGCGCGGACGGAAACGTCCAGTACGCAGGAAGTCTTTGGCAAGATCCTGAATGAACTGGCCAAGATGAAAAGAAGCGACCTTTCCGATCGTATCGTGACAACGTCGCCCGACGTGACGGTGTCAACCAACCTTGGCGGGTTTGTGAATCAGCGTGGCCTGTTTGGCCGCGAAGAACTGGCTGATGAATTCAAGGAACGCAAGGTTCCCTCGGCTCAGAAATGGATCAGATCGCCAAGTGGTCAGCATGTTGAGCTGGGCATTGCCGAAAACAACCTGTTTCTTAATCTCGCGGCTTTGGGCCTGTCACACAGCTTGTTTGGCGAACGCCTGTTCCCGATCGGCACCCTTTATGATCCGTTCATTGCGCGCGGCCTCGATGCGCTGAATTACGCGTGTTATCAGGATGCGCGTTTCATGGTGGTTGCAACGCCAAGTGGCATCACGCTGGCCCCGGAAGGCGGCGCGCACCAGTCGATATCAACGCCGATGATCGGCATGGGTCAGCCGGGCCTGACCAGTTTCGAACCCAGCTTCGGCGATGAGCTGGCCGCCATCATGGGCTGGTCGTTTGAACATATGCAGGACCCGGACGGTGGATCGATTTACCTGCGTTTGTCGACCAAGCCGCTGTCGCAGCCGGAACGAGACCTGTCAGAGTCTGAGAAGACCGAAATTATTTCGGGTGGCTATTGGCTGCGCAAGCCGGGCGAAGACTGCAAGATGGCGATTGCCTATTGCGGCGCCATGGCACCAGAGGCGATTGCGGCGTGGGAAAAGCTGTCGGATGATCATCCGGGCCTTGGCCTGCTTGCCGTCACCTCGACCGATCGTCTTTATAACGAATGGCAGGATCTTGAACGCGCGCGTCTTGAAGGCAAGGCCGATGGCAAAATGGCCCACGTGGAAAACCTGCTGAAACCGCTGGCATCCGATGCCCGGCTTGTCACCGTGATTGACGGCCATCCGGCGGCCCTTGCATGGCTTGGCGGTGTGCGTGGTCATGCGGTCGCCCCGCTGGGTGTGAATGCCTTTGGCCAGTGCGGTGATAGCATCGCGCTTTATGATCACTACCAGATCGGCACGGAGGCCATCCTGCGCGCGGCGAAACGCTGGGATTGATAGGGCAGGCTTGATGTTCGAAAGGGCGGGTGCTTAGCCCTCCCTTTTTTCATGTCTGGCTCGACCACTTGGAGTGGCCTGGCAGTTGACGCAATGTCGGATTGTAAGTACGAGAACTGTTCGCAATTTATAAAAATTAAAATCGGTTCAGTGTGTAACCCTGAGCCGGGCAGTGAAACGTTCTTATGAAAAACAGAAGTCTTAAAGGGCTTTATCCGGCGATGCCGTTTGGCACACCGATTGAGGCCGCGCGCGCCGGCGGCGGGGCCCTGATTGGACTGGGGCTGGCAGGTTTTTTGCTGTCAGTACCCGAGTTGCAAGGCGCAGGTCTTTATCTGATTGCGCCATTCGGTGCGACATCCGTCTTGTTGTTCGCAGTACCCAACAGTCCACTTGCGCAGCCATGGTCCGCGATTGTTGGTAACAGCGTTGCCGCGATTGCCGGGGTGGCTGTGTGCATGATGGTTGATGATCCTGTGCTTCGGGTTGCGTTGGCGGTCGGGCTGGGCATTTCAGCGATGATTGTCGCACGGGCGGTTCATCCGCCTGGTGGTGCGGTTGCGATGGTCGCTGCCTTGAACCCGGATATGATCGCGGATCTCGGCTTTCGCTTCGCCGTGACGCCGGTTGCTGTTGTGACAGCAATTCTGGTTCTGGTCGCGATTGCCTATGCCCGTTTGACCGGGCGCACATATCCATTCCGCCATTTCGATGACAAAGGTTTGCACCGGACGGCAGATCGTGCACCAATCGAACGGCTTGGCCTTGATGAGGATGAGCTAAACGCGATCCTGCAGCAATACAGCCAGTCGCTTAACCTTGGTATTGAAGACCTTGCGCGTTTGATCGGTGCGGCTGAATTGCAGGCGGCGTCGCATCGCACCGGGCCGATGACCGCGCGTGATATCATGTCGCGCGATCTTGTGACTGTTGAGGCGGAAACACCCCTTGGTGAGGTGGCCGACCTTTTTCGCAAGCATGGCTTTACCTCCTTGCCAGTGATTGGCGCGGACGGCCAGTTCATTGGTGTGATCTTTCAAATTCATCTGATCCGCCGCGCACGTGAGGATGCATTGCGTCTGGATCGTGGGTTGTTATCGGCGATGTCGCGTCTGGTTGATCGCAAGCGTGAAGCGCCTGTCCGGGCGATGGAAATCATGTCTGTCACGGAACCACGTGCCACGCCCGATACACCAATTGCGGCGTTGCTACCGCTGATGGCGGATGGCGCTTGTGATGCCGTTCCTGTTCTTGATTATGGAAAAATCATTGGCATTGTGACCCGAACTGATTTGATCGCCGCCATGGCCCATGCAAGCATTACTACCGATTGAGTTGCCCACAAAACTGGAAAAGCCCCATGACTGAGACTGTTACACTGACAATCGAACAGGCTGAAAAGCTAAGCCTTGCCGTGCTGGAGGACAATGGCTTTGGCGAAGAACATGCAGGTGCCATCATGCGCAGCGTGGTTGCCGCCCAGATTGATGAGTGCCATTCGCATGGGCTTTATCGTCTGATGGGTTGTGTGCAAACCGCCCGCAATGGCGGGCTTGATACCCATGTTCTGCCGGAAATTATCGATCAGGCGCCAGCCGTCACGCGGGTAAATGCGCATAAGGGATGCTCGCTTCTGGGTTTTGAAATGGGCTTGCCGAAGCTTGTTGAAAAGGCGCGACACTGTGGGATTTCGGTTCTGGCGATCAATAACTGTTTCCATTTTTCAGCGTTGTGGCCGGAAGTCGAACAGATATCGGCCCATGGTCTGGTGGGGATGGCCATGACGCCAACCCATGCCTTTGTCGCACCTGCTGGCGGAACCAAGCCGCTTTTGGGTACCAACCCGATTGCCTTTTCATGGCCGCGTCCGGGAAAGACGCCTTACACCTTTGATTTCGCCACCAGCATGATCGCCCGTGGCGAGATCGAGTTGCACCGCCGCGCAGGCAAGGCAATCCCCGAAGGTTGGGCGATTGACACAAACGGCGCGCCAACAACGGATGCAGCCAAGGCTCTTGAAGGGGCGATGCTGACCTTTGGCGGACATAAGGGATCGGCATTGTCGACCATGATCGGACTGCTAGCCGGGCCGTTGATTGGCGATGTACTGGGGCACGAGACATATGCGGCATCCGAAGATGCACCGGGCAAGCCCCATCATGGTGAAATGATTATCGCGTTTTCACCGGAAACCTTCTTGGGCGCGGATGCGCAGCAACATCTTGATCATGCCGAAGAGCTGTTTGACGAGATCGTCAAACAGGGTGCAAGACTGCCATCGCAACGCCGGTTCGCGGCTCGTGAGCGCAGCCACAAAAACGGGGTGACGATCCCCAGGGCGCTGCATGATGAATTATTGGCTTTGACGGCACCGCAATAAGACAAGGCGCGCTCTGTCTTGATCGGGGCATATGGCGTTTATTTTTTTCGTTGGGTAAGCGCTCATTGGCTTGCAATGCGCCCAACCGTCGAACAAATCACGCAGTATGCATCAGGAACCGTGATTTGGTGCTGTGTGATCTGAAAGGACGTTGCTCATGGAATATCTGATGTTGCTCGGCGGTTTGGCCGGGCTTTTCTTTGGGGGGGAATCTCTGGTGCGCGGTAGCGTCGGGATCGCCCGCAAACTTTCCATGTCATCGCTTCTGATTGGTTTGACCGTGGTCGGTTTCGGGACATCGACGCCGGAACTGCTTGTCTCCATGGATGCGGCATTGCGTGGTGTGCCTGATATTGCGCTTGGCAACGTAATCGGGTCCAACATTGCCAACATCTTGCTGATCGTTGGTGTTTCTGCCGTGGTTTGGCCAATTGCGGTATCTGGTGGCACGCTTGGTCGCGATACCGCTGTGATGCTTGGTGCTGCTGTCGTGCTGGTGCCGTTCTTTGCGCTTGGTGACCTTGGTCGTGTGGCTGGCGGGTTTATGTTTGCGGCGTTGATTGGTTATCTGGTGTTTGCCTATCGCCAGTCGCGTTCGGAGCCCGCGTCATCGACGGATCTGCCCGAGGCGGTTTCAAATGTTTGGCTGTCAATTGTCTGGGTTGTCGCGGGGCTGGCGATGTTGATGGTTGGCGCCCATTACCTTGTCGAAGGGGCGGTGACCATCGCGCGCACCTTTGGTGTGTCCGAAGCCTTTATCGGGCTTACGATTGTTGCGGTTGGTACGTCCCTGCCAGAGCTGGCGACGTCATTGATTGCTGCGTTGAAGAAGCAATCTGAAATCGCGATTGGCAATATTGTCGGGTCGAACATTTTCAACATTCTGGGGATTCTCGGCCTGACGGCGGTCGTGTCGCCGATTCCGGTGGCAGACCGGTTCCTGATGTTTGATCTTCCGGTGATGATTGCAGTTTCGATTGGCCTGACGCTGATGCTTCGCCGTCCGCAGATTGGCCGGATACCCGGCATTATTATGCTGGTACTGTATGCCGGTTACGTATGGGCAGCCCAGTAAGGGGTGTCGGCGCAGGGCAGGCTTCTTTTCTGGGGGGCCTAGAAAAACGCCTGCTTTATGCCATCGATGATGAACTGGACCGCAAGCGCGGCAAGGATCATACCCAGCAGGCGTGATACAACGGTGGCAACGGTCGGACTGAGGCGTTTGGCAACCACGTTTGCCAGCAGGAAGAAGACAAAGGCGATGACCATCACCACGGCGACCACACCAATGACGCTGGCCTGCATGGCGATATTGTCTTCGAACTTGCCCATCAAAAGCATCACGGATGCGATGGCGCCGGGGCCGGACAGGAACGGGATCGACATCGGGAAGATCGAGACATCATCGGCCTCATCGTCGGGGATGGTGACGTCGCCGTTTGATTTGGCCGGGCTTGCTTTGGGTTTTGCCTTGGGCTTTTCGGCTTCGTGATCTTCTTCGAGTTCCTGATGGACCTGTTCGGCGCGCTGGTTGCGTTTCTGGCTGCGCTTTTCAAACAGCATTTCAAGCGCGATCAAAAACAGCAACGTGCCCCCGGCAATCCGGAAGGCGGGCATGTGAATGCCAAAGATGCCCAGTAACCCTTCGCCGATCAGGGCAAAGGCCGCGAGGATAAAGAAGCTGGTCAAACAGGCACGGATCGCCATCCGTCTGCGATGGGTGGCACTTGTGCCCTGTGTCAGGACGATGAAAACCGGCACCAGACCCAGCGGGTCAATGATCACGAACAATGTGACAAAGACCGGGATCAGATCATTTAGCATATCAAGCATCGGTTCTTCCTGCTTTCGGCGGTTGCGCGACGGATGCGTATATTGCGCCTATCTTGGCAGGTAAATGGTTAAATTGGCAGTTCTTTCCCCGGAAGGGTCTAGCGGCGTTTGCCGCGATTGCGGCCATATCGACCGGCACTTTCCGGCCAGTCGACATAATCAACCGGTTTCTTGCGCACCCATTTGACGAACTTGATGATGTCGGGATGGGCAAGCAACTTGTCGGGGCTGTTATAGTCGCGCGCAAGGGTGGCTTCGTCAAACAGGCGGTGGATCATGCGATGGCAAACGCGGTGCAGCCATTCGGTTTCGGTCCCGCCCTGTGATTTCGGGTGCCAGTGATGGCGATCAACACTGGGACCTGCGATCATCGCCCGACCACAGATCGCGCATTTCCCAAGGTCAGAACGATCAGAATTTCCCGGTATTGCCATGGCCGATTATTGCGGCGGCATGCGCCGGTTTTCAAAGAATTTCTGCCATGTGCCGGGCTTAAGCGCACGCAATGCCTTGATCCGCGCGACAACTGACGGATGGGTATCAAGCAGGCTGGGTGGTTGGGTGCTGCGATAGGGCACAAGACCCAGACGTTTGCGATTGATCTGATCGATGTGAAGCAGGGCATCAATCATGTCTTCCGGGCCGTTCAGAAGGTCGCTTGCACCGTGATCGGCGGCAAATTCACGGTCGCGGATGACCGCGCGCTGGAACAGGAAGCTGATCGTCGGCACCGCGCCAAACAGGATAATCATCCAGGCGGGTGGATTGAAATCGCCAAAGATAAAGATCGCAAGACCAAACAGCGCGATGGTCCATGTTGCGCGATAAAGCACATCGGTAATCAGCAAAATACGGGTATCGCCATGCCAGGCATGCGCCACTTCATGGGCCAAAATGGCGCGCATCTGGCGCGGAGACAGGCCATGAACAGCGTCGCTTGAAATCGCAATCGTGGTGTTGTCGTCCGTGCCGGTCGTGATGGCATTAACGCCCTTACCCGGCAGCAGGAACAATTTTGGTTTGTGACCAAGTTCCGCGCGTTCGGAAAGCAGGCGACTCATTTCATGGATGGCGGGATAATCTTCCCCCGAAAGCGGACTGGCGCGCAGCATCTTCATCAGGATTTCTGGCGAGATCATCGGTGAAAGTACCAGCATCAGGGCAACGGCAATGCCGGCCGAAATCATCATCGATATCCCGCCCAGCATCCATGCACAGGCGGCAAGCACGCCGATCATGCAGGCCATCAGCCCGCCCGCGTGGGAGACTCCACCGGGCTGAATGGCCAGAAAGCGTTGAATGAAGTCGGGAAGCTGCGGCGTGTTGTCAGCCATTGGCGTTTTGCCTGTCAGGGTTCGGGTTGGGGCCTTATCCAAAGATAGGGATGATCACTGCAGATACGCAAATGCAACCTTTGGCGCGGACGGGAAAATTTATGTCAAACAATCGGTTGTTTGCATTGATCCAGCACAGGTTTCTGCCAGCAGAAATTGGTTGGGTTTCGATACTGGAATTTGGGAAGAATTGCGTGATGTGATGACGCAGTAAGGCAATGAAATAAAGGGCTTTGCGGCGAAATCTTAACACATCCTTATATATTCGACTAGAATAGTGGGAGTATGCCATTGGCTAGGATACCCGTTGTGGCTTTGCCGCGCGGGTGGTTTGTCATGCGCAATTGCCAAATGGTCAGCGGCAACAGATATAAGAGACCTGCCCTTGTTTCATGGGCGGTGGTAGTGGAAGGACTTGATGGGCCTGTTGGATAAAATCCGACCAACCCGCAAATCGGATGCGGGACGCGAAGGGGATCGTACCCCGCTGGAACGGTTGTTCTGGCGGTCGATTGCGCTTGTCGGCGGATTCTCGATGGTGATCAACCTGCTGAACATGGTGATCCCGATCTATTCCATGCAGGTATTTGACCGGGTTCTTTCCAGCCGGTCGGTGGATACGCTGGCCCTCCTTACCCTTGGTATCGGTCTTGTTCTGGTCTTCATCGCCTCGATGGAACAGCTGCGATCACGGGTTTTGATCCGGGTCGGGACGGCACTTGATCTGCGTCTGGGTGGGGAGCTGTTTGCCCACGTCGTGCAGCAATCCGCACGCGGCAGCCAGATGCGCCAGCGACCTTTGCGCGATTTGTATGGCTTGCGCGGGTTTCTGACCGGCAGTGGTCCGTTTGCCCTGATCGATTTCATGTGGGCGCCGGTCTATATCGGGGTCGTGTTCATTTTCGATACCCGCCTTGGCATGGTGGCATGCGGCGGGGCGTTGTTGTTGATCGTGATTGCGATTGCCAACGAAGCTGCCGCCAAGATTTCTGTCGATCGGTCCGAGGAAAGCCAGAACCGCGGTATTGCGCAGGAAGAAACCTATGTCCGCAATGCCGAGGCGATGGAAGCGATGGGCATGACCCAGTCCGCCCGTCAGCGCTGGCAAGCGGATCAATCAGATTCGCTTTATTGGGAAGGGCAGGCCAGTCGCCGGGTTGGCACATCGACCACGTTATCGCATTTTGTCCGCCTTGCCATGCAGGTCTGCTTTATCGGGGTTGGCGCCTATTTAGTCCTGTCCGAAAGCATCACGATCGGCATCATGGTTGCATCCATGATTCTTGGCATGCGCGGTCTGGCACCATTTGATGGCGCAGTGACAGCATGGCGCAGCTGGAATGCAGCACGCAGTTCGTTTGAACGTCTTAATAATATCCTGCTTGAAAAACGCCAGACAGTCCCGGCCCCGATGCCGCGTGGGCGGGGGATGGCGGTCAGTGTGGATCGGCTTGTCTTTGCGCCGCCCAACAGCCGCAATGTGCTTTTCAAGGGATTCTCGTTCAAGGCCGGACCGGGGCAGATTATCGCAATCGCCGGGTTTAACGGGGTCGGCAAGACCGCGCTTTTGAAGCTGATCATGGGCATCTGGTTGCCGGGGTCGGGGTCGGTGAAGCTTGATGATGTTGAAGCATCCCGCGCAGATCGCACCGAAATGGGTGCTCAGATCGGTTATCTGGCGCAAAACCCGTTCCTGTTTCCCGGAACAATTGCCGAAAACATTGCCCGTCTTGGTAATGCGGAAATGCGCGATATCATTCAGGCTGCTGAATTGGCTGGTGCGCATCAGTTCATTCTGGATTTGCCAGATGGTTATGATACGCGGGTTGATCGTGGGGGGCGCAATCTTTCGGGCGGACAGCGGCAATTGATCGCACTCGCCGCTGCCCTGTTTTCGCGTCCGCGTTTGTTGTTGCTTGATGAGCCGACAACCGCCCTTGATGACAATGGCGTTACCCATATCAGCGAACTGATCGACGTTTTGCGCCGCAACGGCATTACGACCTTTATCGTCAGCCACGAACGCGAAATTCTGGCACGCGCCGATGCCATTCTGGCACTGGCGGACGGGCAAATTCAGGTTGTGCCGGTCAAGGGTGGCGCGAAATCAGCAGTATCAAAACCGGCTCCGGAAAGTGGTCAAATTGCACGTGGCCTGCCACCAATGTCCCGCCCGGCCGAGCCAATGGCCGACGCGTTGCCATCTGATGGTCAAATGCGCATCACCCCCAAACAGATTGCCGTGCCCAACCCTGACGCACCGCGCCCGATTGTTGAGAAAAACACGGCCCCCAATACCCATCCGGCAGCAGCCATGAGCACGCCGGAACCTGAAGTCGGGATCGAGGAAACACCAGAGATCGCGGATTTCGGTGCCACCGGCGAAGCAGGTTCTGGTCGCGCACAAGCCGCAAAGCAGGCGGCAGGTATCGCCAAGACAGAAATGAAACCCCAGCCGACCCCGGGTGGCACGATGATGACCATGCGCCCGGTCAGCAAGAAACAAGCTGCGACAAATGACGCAACCCGCAAGGACCCACCGGCCCGCGCATCGCGTGAAGCCCGACCGGCCAGTGCCGCCGATCTTGCGCCCAAGCGCGCCGCGACCAAACCACAGGCCCAGCCGGAACGAGCAGCGCAATCGGCCCGCAAGCCTGCGCCACAGCGCAAAATGAGTGAAGCCGAGGCCATCGCCAAAGCCCGCGAAGAAGCCGCGATGCGCATGCGCAAAGTGCGTGAGGATGCCGAACGTGCCGCTGCTGCGCGCGCACCGCGCCGCAAACCGGCCGAGGCAGAGGATCGCCCGATGGACCGCGCACAACCAAGTGCACAAAATGCCCGTCGCGGTCGTCCGCAATTGCGTGTGGTTGAAGGATCGGCTGAACGTCGACAGGGTGGTGCCTGATGTCTGGTGGTGTGCAACTTCCAACCGCGCGCGAGCTTAGTACCGATGTTAAGCCGTTGGTGCGGATCGGCTTTTTGATCCTGTTTTTGGGCTTTGGCTCGGTCCTTCTGTGGGCCGGTACGGCCGAGGTCAATTCGGCCGCGACGGCCAGTGGTGTGGTTGCGCCATTTTCGGGCCGACAAAGCGTTCAGCATCTTGAAGGCGGCATCATTCGCGACATTCTTGTGCGCAATGGCACGCGGGTCCAGGCGGGCGATGTCCTGATCAGGCTTGATGATACACGTTCACGGGCAAGTTATGATCTGCTCAATAACCGTTATCTCAATGCGCTGGCGACCCAGACGCGGCTGATTGCCGAACGGGCGCAGGATGATTATTTGTCATTCCCGCCGCCGCTTGAAGATCCGCGTTATTTTTCGATCACCGATGCACAACGCACCCTGTTTGACAGTCGCCGCAGTGCGTTTGCCGGTGAGCTTGCGCTCTATGACGAACGCATCAAGGAATTGCGCCGAGAGATTATTGGCACGCGCGAGCAAAAGACCGCTGCCGAACAGCAGGTCGGGATCGTCAAGGAAGAGCTCGCCATGGTCAAGCCGATGGTCGATCTTGGCTATGCACGGCGGACCCGGTTGCTGCAACTTGAAAGCCGGTTGGTTGAAACCCTTGGCAATATCGGGCGGTTTTCAGCCGACATTGCCCGGATCGAACAGCAAATCCAGCAGGTCAAAGCCAGCCAGTCACAGTTGATGCGCGACCAACTGCAATCGATCAACACAGAATTGCGCGATATCCAAAGCGAGATTTCCGATCTGAATGAACGTCTGCGTTCGGCCGAGGATATCCTGGTGCGTTCCGACATCAAGGCGCCGCGCAATGGCACAGTCACCAATATGCAGTTCACCACGGTCGGCGGGGTCATCCCGCCCGGTGCACAGGTGCTTGAAATCGTGCCGGCGGATGATCGGCTTGTGATCGAGGCCCGCGTTTCCCCAAACGATATTGACGTCGTTTCGGCCGGTCTTCCGGTCAATATCCGGGTGACATCGTTCAGTCAGCGTTGGTTTGCGCCGGTCAAGGGCACGGTAACCGATGTCTCGCCGGACCGGCTGACAGACTCCGAAGGGCGATCCTATTTCCAGGCCATGGTCGAGATCGATGCCGAAAGCCTCGCCGAGCATGAAGGGATGATTTTGTCGCCTGGCATGCCCGCCCAGTTGGAGATCGTAACGGGTGCCAGAACGATTCTCGCTTACCTGTTTTCACCGATCACCACCAGCTTTGATCGCGCATTCCGCGAACAATGATTTGGTAAATAACGTATAGGTCATGGCGGCTAAATCTATACAACCTGACAGATTCTGACAGACCGGGCTTTTTCCTTCCAAAACGCCGGAAAATATGAGAAAAAACGCATCAACCGTACCCGGGCGAGTCATTTTCTATTGATGATTCGTATAAATCTAATTTATACTACGGTATAAGTCGATTCTGGGGCCGATTGTTCGCCGCAGTACTGGTAAAAATAATTCCCATGTAGGGAGTATGTGTTTTGGTCTCGCCCGCCAACCAAGACGATGGTGTTGGAATTACCGACACCGACATTGATCAGGTTCTTGATGACCGCGCAGAAGGGGATTCTGCTGCGGTCAAAAATGATTCTGGGGCAGGCTCTTCGGGCGAAGGCAACTCTCAATCCGCTGCAACGCAGGTTTTCACCAACATCCAGAACGTGATCGGCACTGCCTATGACGATGTTCTGGTGGGCGATGGTGGTGACAACACCCTGATTGGCGGCGAAGGCGACGACATTCTCGAATCGGGCGAGGGTGAGGATGTTGTTACCGGCGGCAAAGGACGCGATACATTCGTGCTCCAAAGTGGTTTCGAGCAAACCACAATCACCGACTTCAACATTGATGAAGATGAGTTGGCGCTTGGCGATCTTGGCGTCGACAGTGTCAGCGAGCTCATGGCGCTGGCCAGCGAAGATGCGTCTGGCAATGCCTTCATCGTGTTCGCCACCGGCGAAAAGGTGATTTTCGAGGGCGTGTCGAAGGTAGAGCTTGCCAATGTGACGCTGGTGGATGTCCCTCAAATCAACGAAGTTTCCGTCGCGACCAAGGGCGGGGATGCTGCCTCGACCGATGGCGAAGCCAATGTGATTGAAGGTGGGTCAGGCGACGACATCATTATCGGTTCGGATGGTGATGATGTCATTTTGCCGGGTGGCGGTGCAGACAGCATTGATGGCGGTGCTGGCGAAGATACCCTGTCATTTGACGGGGCTTCTGACGGCGTGCGCGCCGATCTTTCGCAGGGTTCCTCAACCGATGCCACTGGTGCCAATCGGACTTCATTTGAAAATATTGAAAATCTCCGTGGCACATCGGGCAATGATGTTCTGACGGGTGATTCTGGCAATAACAGCCTGTCGGGTGGCGATGGTGACGACACCTTCGCCGTCAGCGACGGTGCGGACGCTATTGACGGTGGTGCGGGCGAAAATACCCTTGATTACAGCCAGTCTGATCAGGGTGTTGAAGTTAATCTGGAGTCCGGCGCTGGTCGTGTAAATGACGCGCAAGATACTTCATCGCAAAGCGATACCGGTACCGCAACCGATGGTGCCGCAAGTGGTGATGCGACAGGCGATAGTGATACGGAAACTGGTTCCGGCAGCACCGGAGAAACGGGTTCGGCAGCTTCAGGTGAAACCTCTGGTGATGGCGCGACCGGTGCATCCGGCAGTGAAGGAACCACCCAGAGTGATGGCGGGACCGACAGTGATTCCAGCGGTTCCGGTGAAGCCACGACTGGCGATCCGGTAACGGAAACCGGTTCAACGGGCAGTTCCGAAGCACAGGAAGATACCACCTCAGGCGAGGCTACATCTGGCGATTCAGAAAGCGCCGGCGAAACGGGCAGCACCGGCGATAGCGCGTCGGAAACACCAACCGATGGCGGTTCAGGTGATGCATCTGGTTCCGAAGCGACCGGTAACGAGACCGGTGCGTCTTCGGGTGAGGCTTCCGGATCGACGGATGGCGGTAGCACAACGGGTGAAACCGTATCAGGTGAGACGGAACCTTCCACGGGTGGTTCCGACGCTGGTGATGCAACCGGCGGAGAAGAGGCTTCAGGCTCTGACAGCGCTGAAGTCGTTGACGGTTCTGATACGGGTTCTGGCGCAGGTTCAGAAGCCGGTGCGGGCAGCGAGACTTCTGGTGAAGGTTCTTCTGGCGGTGAAACCAGCGGAGAGGCAGGTTCTGACAGTGCTTCTGCCGGCAGCGGTGAAGATACGCTAGGCTCCGGTGACACCGAAGGTGGCGCAACCGATACTGGCAGTACGGATTCCAGTGATGCTGCGGGCGAAGGTGCTGAGCAGCCGGTAGACGAAGCAACAGGTGAAACATCCGGCGGTGAGGCCGCTGGCGCGGGCGCTTCCTCTGGCGAAGCAGAGACCAGTGAAGAAACCGCAGGTGACGAAGCCGGTGCCGAGAGCCCGGCTGGCGAAACCAGCCCGAATACAGAAGACAATACAGGCACCGGTGCCCAGGCGGGTGCCGAAGCTGGTGCAGAAACCAGCGCTGAGACGGCTGAGTCCCAAGCCGGTTCAGAAACCACTGGCGCAGGTAGCGACGAAACACCGGCAGAAGGCTCCGGCGAGACAGGATCAGGCGACGGTGCTGCTGATGGCGATCAGGCGTCTGATGCGGGTTCAACTTCTGGTGAGACCGCAGGTCAAGAAACCACCGGTGAAGAAACCGCATCGGGTGACACGACCGAAGGCGGCGAAGCTGGCACAGCACCAGAAGGTGACGCCGGACAAGAAACTTCTGGCGATGCTGCCTCGGGCGAGGACGCAACGGGTGGTGAAACAACCGGCGGTGCTGACGCTGAAGCGGATGGCGACGTAACCGATGCTGATGACGGCGATTCCAGCGCCTTTGACAATAATCCGTCGGGTGCGGCCGATGTCGTTCAGGGCGACGACGAGACAGATACTCTCGGGGGGGCTAGTGGAAACGACACCCTTCAGGGCAATGACGGCGATGACACGCTTGAAGGCGGTGCTGGCAATGACCTTTTGCAGGGTGGTGGCGGCAATGATGTCCTGCGCGGTGAAAGCGGCAACGACATCCTGCAGGGCGGTGATGGCAGCGACAGCCTGTTTGGTGGCGATGACGACGACGTGCTGCAGGGTGGGGCTGGCAACGACCTTCTGGTTGGTGGTTCCGGCAATGATGTCATAGCGGGTGGGTCCGGTGATGACTTCCTGCGCGGGGGCCAGGGCGATGATCACATCCAGGGTGGCAGTGGTGTCGATACCGTAAGCTATAGCGATGCCGACAGTGCCGTCACGGTTGACCTTGCCAATGAAACCGCGACGGGCGGTGCAGGCAATGACGTCGTCCAGATGGTGGAAAACGTCGTTGGCTCCGACTTTGACGATCACATTGCGGGTGATGATGCCGACAACGTCCTTGAGGGCGGCGCGGGCATTGATACTCTGACCGGTGGTGCGGGGGACGACACCCTGACCGGTGGTTCGGGTGCCGATGACTTTGAGCTGACCGAGAATTTCGGCAATGACACGATCACTGATTTTGCCGGTTCGGAAGATATTATAGATCTTTCCAAACTAGGCATTCAGGACTTTGCAATCCTGCAATCCATGATGTCGGATGATGGCAATGGCAACACCGTTATCGATTTCGGGGATCAGGGCACGCTCACCCTTGAAGGTGTCAGCAGCGACAGCCTGAACGCGGATGATTTCCGCGGTTTCGGTCGCATTTTTGAAACCGAAGACAATGACGTCGGTGCCGGGACCGACGGCAACGACGCGCTTTATGGGTATGGCGGTGACGATACGCTCAGCGGTGGGGGTGGTGACGACGTTGTCTCGGGCGGCTATGGCGATGACACGGTTTCGGGCGGGGCAGGCAACGATACCCTGCGCGGTCAGGAAGGTTTTGATACCGTCGACTATTCCGGTGCCAATGGCGGTGTTCAGGTTGACCTTGGCGCAGGAACTGCGACGGGTGCCGATGGCAACGATGTTCTTGATCGTATCGAAAATGCGACCGGTTCAGCCTATGACGACGAACTTTACGGCGATAACGGTGTCAACGTTTTGCGCGGTGGTGCGGGTAATGACACGCTTGTTGGTCGTGGTGGCAATGACACCCTTGATGGCGGCGAAGGCGACGACCTGTTCGTTGGCGAAGAAGGCAACGATACCCTCATCGGCGGTGAAGGCAGCGATACCCTTGATCTGAGCGCGCGTGAAAGCGGTCAGGAAGTTTATCTTGGCGATGGATCCGCGCGTGACGGCCAAACCGGCGAAACTGATACACTGATTGGTGTTGAGAACGTTATTACTGGTGCTGGCGATGACACTGTGGTTGCGTCTAGTGATGCCAATGTCATTTCGACCGGAGACGGTGACGACACCATTCGCGGCGTCGGCGGCAATGACACCATCGACGGTGGAGATGGTAATGACACGGTTTCCTTTGGCAATGAGTCCGGGCTGAATGTCGATCTTGCGAACGGCACCGCCACGATGGGTTCCGGGACAGCGCAGCTTTCCAACATTGAAAATATTACCGGGTCTGCAAACAACGATGTCATTTCCGGTGACGATGGCGCGAACACGCTTTCGGGTATGGCTGGTGATGACACCATTTCCGGTGGCGGCGGTGATGACGTGCTGTCTGGCGGTGCTGGCAACGATACTGTTGACTACACCGACGTCGATGGCGGTGTGACGGTTAACCTTTCGACCGGCACAGCAACCGGTGACGGCAATGACACCTTTTCGGGCTTTGAAAACGTTGTGTCCGGTTCTGGTAACGACATCGTTTATGGCAACGCTGTCGACAACATAATTGATACCGGTGATGGCGACGATACTGTCTTTGGCAGTGCCGGTGATGACACCCTGATCGGTGGTGATGGCAACGATACCCTAAGCTATAACGCTGGTGTGACAGGTCCTGGGTCGGCCGTGACGGTTGACCTCGAGGCAGGAACGGTTTCCGGAAACGACTTTACCGATGTTATCTCCGGTTTTGAGAAGATCGAGGGTTCATCGGCCAGCGACACCATGCTGGGCAGCGGTGGTGACGATATCTTCTTGGGTGGTGCCGGAAACGACACCATTGATGGTCGCGGCGGTGACGATACGCTCAGCGGCGGATCGGGGGCTGATACCTTCGTTGTAACCACCGACAGCGGCAATGACCTGGTCACCGATTTCGATCCGACGAACGATATCATTGATATTCAGGGTGTCGACGGTCTTGAGCTGTTTTCTGATGTTGCTGATTTCATTGGTGAAGATGCGGCGGGCAATGCCACAATTACGGTTGGCGACGCCGTCATTACCCTTGAAGGTGTTAATCCCGATAGCCTGACCTATGCCAACTTCAAGGGCATCCGTTCGCTCGAAGGTACCGAGGACAGGGATGTTCTGATTGGTACTGATCGTAGCGATGTGATCAGTGCGAAAGAAGGTAATGACACCGTTTCCGGGGGGGCTGGAAACGATACGATTGATGGCGGCGATGGCAACGATGTCATCACTGGCGGAACTGGCACGGATACCATCACCGGTGGTGCTGGCAATGATGTGATCAGTGGCGGTGCTGGCAATGATGATCTTGATGGTGGCGAGGGCAACGATACTCTGAGCTATCAGGGTGCTGATGGCGGTGTTGTTGTCGACCTTGAGACCGGCGAGGCAAGTGCGCCTGATGGCACTGATACGATTGCCAATTTTGAAAATGTCACTGGCTCGTCCTTTAACGACACCCTTGCTGGTGATGACACTGCGAACGTGATTGATGGCGGCGCAGGTAACGACATTCTTGATGGTCGTGACGGTGACGATGTGCTCAATGGTGGCTCTGGTAACGACACCATGTCCGGTGGCGCAGGCAATGACACGATCACCGGTGGCCTTGGTTCTGATACCGTTACCTATGCGGATGCATCGGGTGGTGTGAGTGTCGATCTTGCCTCAGGTTCTGCATCCGGCGCAGACGGCAACGATACTCTGGACTCCATTGAAAACATCGTAGGTTCGGACTTTGAAGATATCCTTACCGGTGACCAGTCCAATAACGTCATCGAGGGCGGTGCAGGCGATGACACCATCAGCGCTGGTGGCGGCAACGATATTGTTTCCGGCGACGAAGGTGCTGATACCTTTGTCTTTGGCGCTGAGACTGGCCGGACCGTCATCACTGATTTCGATCCGGCAGAAGACAAGATTGATCTTGCTGGCTTCAATGTTCCGAACTTTGAAGCACTCAAGAAAATGCTCGGTACGGACAGTTCGGGCAATGCAGTCATCACTATAAATGACAGCACTATCGTCCTGAATGGTGTTTCCCCGGAAGACCTCACTGCAGAAAACTTCATCGATATTGACTCGCTGGGTGCGACGCAGGGTGATGATGTTTTGCAGGGATCTTCCGCTGCCGAGATTATTGACGGCCTGTCGGGCAATGACACGATTACTGGTGGCGCTGGCGACGATACGATTTACGGCGGCAGCGGTAATGACACGATTTCTGGCGGTTCGGGTCAGGACGTCATCGATGGCGGTGACGGTGAAGATACAGTCGATTATTCGGCCGGCGGTGGCGTTTCAGTCAATCTCGAAACGGGTGTTGGTGGTGTCGGGAACGAAGACACGCTGATTGATATCGAAAACGTTCTTGGCTCAAACCAGAACGACACCATCATCGGGAATGACGGTGCCAACACATTGTCTGGTGGTGCAGGTAACGACATCCTTTCAGGCGGTGCGGGCGATGACGTCTTGCTTGGTGGTTTGGGCAATGACAGGCTCACCGGCGGTGAAGGTGATGACACGGTACTGGGCGGTGCAGGCAATGACATCCTCTCAGGTGGTCTTGGCAATGACGTCCTAGTTGGTGGCGCCGGCACAGATATCGCTGATTACAGCGACGCAGACGGATCGGTTACCGTTGATCTTTCCCAAGGAACTGCAAGCGGTGCCGCAGGTAACGATACGCTCGAAGGTTTCGAGAGTGTTCAGGGTTCTGATCACGACGACACACTGATCGGTGATGCGGCCAACAACACTCTTTCGGGAGGTGCGGGCGACGACGTCCTTGATGGCGGCGCTGGCGATGACTTGCTGATTGGTGGTGCGGGAAGCGACACCATCGAAGGTGGTGAAGGCACCGACACCATCAGCTATGCCGGTGGAAGTTCTGTCAATATTGACCTGGCAGAAGGAACAGCCACCAACGCCGATGGAACTGACAGCATCAGTGGCGTTGAAAATGTCATTGGTTCTGATGACGCCGATGTCATTACAGGCGATGCAGCTAATAACATCATCAATGCGGGTGAAGGTGCCGACACCATCACCGGTGGCGCAGGCGATGATACCCTGACCGGTGGCGCGGGTGCTGATGTCTATGTTGTTGGCCCGGACGACGGAACTGACACGATCACCGACTTTGCCGTTGGTGAAGACCAGATTGATATCTCCGCTCTTGGTGTCGATACTTATGGCGCACTTTACGAGATGATGACCGAGAACGAAAACGGTGACCTTGTCATCGATTTCGGTGAAGGCACGTCGATGGTGCTCGAAGGTGTTGGTCTTGACGACATTACCGCCAACAACTTCATTGGTGTTCGCGACATTGTCGGAACGTCAGGTGATGACACCATGTCGGGGACCGATGGTCAGGACACCATGTCGGGTCTTGATGGCAACGACATCATTGATGGTCTTGAAGACGATGACAGCATCTTTGGTGGTGCCGGTGACGACACCCTGATTGGCGGTCAAGGTAACGACATTCTTGATGGTGGCGATGGTGTCGACACGGTCGATTATTCCGACGAAACCGGCAACATCACGGTCAATCTCCAATCAGGAACAGCGACTGCTTTAAGTGGCAACGACACGATCCGCAATGTTGAAAACGTTGTGGCAGGTGCCGGTAATGACGCGCTTACAGGTTCGGATGCTGACAACATCCTGATCGGTGGCGAGGGCGATGATGTCCTAGAAGGCCTTGGCGGCGATGATACCCTGTCGGGTGGCGTGGGCAACGATACCGCAAGTTACGCCAATGCTAATGGCGGCGTTACGGTCGATCTTGCTGCGCAAACGGCAAGTGGTGCGGCGGGTGATGATGCCCTTGAAAGCTTTGAAAACGTTATCGGTTCGACGCACAACGACATGCTCACGGGGGATGCTGGTGCCAACACGATTGATGCTGGCGCAGGTAATGACTCCCTAGTTGCAAGCGGTGGCAATGATGTACTGCGCGGCGGTGTCGGGGTTGATACTGTTGATTACGGTACTGCGACTGGCGGTATTACGGCCGACCTTGGCGCAGGCACTGTCACCGGTCTGGGCAATGATACGCTTTCGGGTATCGAAAACCTCAGCGGTTCTGCTTTTGACGACACCATAACTGGTGATCAGGGTAACAACGTCCTGTCCGGTGAAGATGGCGACGACATTCTTTCAGGCGGCGGCGGCAACGACACGCTTCTGGGCGGTGCTGGTGACGATACCCTGAGCGGCGGATCGGGCAGTGACCTGATTGATGGTGGTGATGGAATTGATACCGTTGATTATTCTGATGCCGAAAGCGGCGTTACCCTTGATCTTGGAGCTGGCATACCGGACTCGGTAACCGGTGACACGGTTCTGAATGTCGAGAATGCCATCGGTTCGGGGCAGGATGATACGATTACCGGTTCGGATGCAGACAACACCATTCTGACTGGTGCCGGCGACGATACCATCAACGGCAGTGCTGGCGACGATGTCATTGACGGTGGTGCCGGGCAGGACGTTGTTGATTACAGTAACAGTGAAACCGGCGTTGATGTCGACCTTGAAGCCGGCTCGACTGACAAGGCCGATGGAACCGATCTGTTGAGCAACATCGAAGATGTGATCGGCTCGGATGCCAATGACAGCATTAGTGGTTCGGATGCTGCAAATACCCTTTCGGGTGATGTAGGCGACGATACGATTGATGGTCGCGCTGGAAATGACCTGATTGCTGGTGGTGTGGGAGATGACACCCTTTCAGGTGGCGCGGGTATTGATACTGTTGATTATTCCGCTGCAGCCGGTGGTCAGAATGTCGACCTTGCCGCAGGAACGGCAACCGGTGCAGACGGTAATGACACGATTTCCGGTTTCGAGAATGTCACCGGTACCGACTATGACGACACCATCACCGGTAATGACGCCAATAACGTAATCCTTGGCGGTGCTGGCGACGACATGTTGACCGGTGGCGCAGGCAATGACGTTCTGAACGGCGGCGAAGGTAATGACAGCTTCGCTGGTGAACTGGGCGACGACACTTACATTGGTGGCGCGGGTACAGATACCCTTGACTACTCTGATGCGGCATCAGGGCTGACCATTAATGTGGGAAGCAATACCGCAATCGGTGATGATACCGGCCGTGATACCTTTAGTGGCATCGAACGGATTATTGCATCCGACCATGATGACACTGTGACCGGCGGTGCCGGTAACGACGTGATCGATGGCGGTGCGGGCGACGACACCATTTCTGGCGGTGTTGGCACTGATACACTTGATGGTGGCGAGGGCGAAGACACGCTTTCCTTTGCGGTTGATGCAGGTGTTTCGGCAGATCTGCAGACCGGTGTGATCAGCACCGGTGATAAAGTCTCGAATTTTGAAAACATTTCCGGTTCGACCGGTGCAGATACGTTGCGCGGTGATGGCGGTCGCAACACGCTGTCGGGTGACGCGGGCAACGACGTCCTTGATGGTCGCGCAGGTGATGACGTCCTACTGGGCGGTGCGGGCAATGATACGCTGCGCGGTGGTGTTGGTAGTGACACCATTGATGGTGGTGTCGGGAACGACACGCTTGATCTCGGCGACCTTTCTGGCAACCAGACCGTCGATTTTACCAACGGCAGTGCCACCGATGGTACAGATATCGATACCTTCGCCAATATCGAAAATGTCATCATGGGTGATGGCGATGACCTGATCATTGGCGATGGCAATAACAATGTCATTGATGCCGGAAATGGTGATAACAGCGTTGATGCGGGTGCAGGCAATGACGTCGTCACAACCGGTGACGGTGCTGATATTGTCGATGGCGGGACTGGCGATGATACCATCAATACCGGTGCAGGTGCCGACACCGTTTCTGGTGGCGAGGGTAATGACGTCATTTCTTCTGGCGAGGGCGCCGATAGTGTCGATGGTGGTGCGGGCAATGACACCGTCAATACCGGTGACGGGGCTGATACCGTTCTTGGCGGTGAAGGTGACGACGTCATTTCTTCTGGCAGCGGTGATGACCTTGTCGAAGGTGGCGCGGGCAATGACATCATTTCGGGTGGTGCCGGTGCCGATACGCTCGATGGTGGCGCAGGCAACGACACCTTGCAGTCGGGTGCCGGTGATGACCGCCTGATTGGTGGTGAAGGCTTTGATACTGCAAGCTATATCGACTCTCAGTCTGCCGTCACAGTTGATACCAGCAACAATACCGTATCCGGCACGGCAACCGGCACCGATACCCTTGAGGGTATCGAGGCCATCCGTGGTTCCGAGTTCAACGACACCTTCATCGGTGGCGCACAGAGCGATACCTTTATCGGTGGTGCAGGGGATGACACCTTTGATGCCGGTGCTGGCAACGATATCCTGACGCTTGGCGAAGGTGCTGATCAGGTGATCTTCAATCCGGGCGACGGCCAGGATACTGTTACCGATTTCAATCCGCTCGCCGATACCATTGACCTGACCAGCTTCAATATTGCCGGTTATGGTGCGCTCGAGAAAATGTTTGGCACGGACGCCAATGGTGATGTGACCATCACGTTTGACAGCGGTGATACCATCACGCTGCAAGGCGTCACTCCGTCAGAGCTTAGCGCAGACAACTTCATCGGTGTTGAAGTCCAGCTTGGGTCTGAGAATGCCGATGAAATGATCGGCGGCAGTGGTGATGACATTATCAACGCCCTTGAAGGCGACGACACGATTGATGGTGGTGCCGGGAATGACCGCCTGATCGGTGGCGAAGGCAACGATACCGTCGATGGTGGTATCGGCAATGATACGCTGGTCGGGAATGCTGGGTCGGATTTGCTGCGTGGTGGCGATGGTAACGACACCGCCGATTATTCGACTGAGGGGGCTGGCATTGTTGCCGACCTTGATGAGGGAACAGTCACCGGTGGTGACGGCGATGATGTCCTTGAAGGCATTGAAAACGTCACCGGTACCCTGTTTGACGATACCCTGTCGGGCAATGACGAAAACAACACCCTGACCGGCCTTACCGGTGACGACACCCTTGTCGGTGGCGCTGGTGATGACGTGCTTGATGGTGGCGAAGGTTCCGATACCGCCGATTACAGCAGTGCTGATCAGGGCGTAACCGTCAATCTTGCAGCCGGTTCAGCAACTGGCCAGGGCAACGACACCCTGATTGATATCGAAAACGTCGTCGGGTCCGACTTCAACGACAAGATTGCCGGTGACGAGAGCAACAACACCATTTCCGGCGGTGCCGGTGGCGACGCGATTAATGCTGGCGCCGGGAACGACGTTATTGATGGCGGCGAAGGCATAGACGAAATCAGCGGCGGTTCTGGCGACGACATCATCGATGGAGGCACCGGTGGCGATATCCTCTTGGGTGAAGCTGGCAACGACACCATCAGTGGTGGCGAAGGCGATGACATCGTCGAAGCGGGTGCCGGCAGCGACTGGGTCTATGGGGATGTCGGGGATGACATCCTTGATGGTGGCAACGGCGAAAATGATATCGACACCGTCGACTATTCCAATGTCGATGCAGGTGTCACGGTCGATCTGGTCAAGGAATACGCGACTGGTGGCGGTGGCGACGATATCGTTCGGAATTTCGAACGCGTCATCGGCACCGATTACACCGATACCCTGATCGGCAGCGACGGCATAAACACACTTGATGGCGGATCGGGTAACGATACCCTTGTTGGCGGATCGGGTGATGATGTCCTGATCACTGGCGAAGGCGAAGATCTGATCGTGCTTGCGCCGGGTGGGGGACATGATACCGCGACCGACTTTGACGTTGAAAAAGACATCATCGATCTGTCTGCTTATGGCATCGAGGATTATGCCACCCTTCGTGACCAGATGGCCGATGATGAAAACGGCAATGCCGTCATCACCCTTGGCGATGGCGACAGCATCACCCTTGAAGGTGTCTCGGTCGATGATCTTGGTCAGAAAAACTTCTTTGGCTATGACGCCATCTTTGGCACCGAGTTCGAAGATGACATCACCGGCAGCCAGATCAGTGACGAAATCCATGCGCTTGAAAGTGATGACATCATCGACGGTCAGGCTGGTGATGATGATATCTATGGCGACGAAGGCAATGACACCCTGATTGGTGGTGCAGGTGACGATACCCTGCGCGGCGGCGATGGTAGTGATACCGCCGATTATTCCGACACGACCGAAGATGTCACCGTTGATCTGGGTGCTGGCACCGCGACGGGTGAGGCGGGCAACGATACCCTTGAAAGCATCGAAAACGTCACCGGCGGTAATGGTGATGATGTGCTTATCGGTGATGAGAATGCCAACATCCTTGATGGCGGTGCAGGCAATGACACGGTCTTTGGCAATGGTGGCGATGACACGCTGATCGGCGGCGAAGGCGAAGACATTCTGTCTTATGAAGACGCCGAAAGTGGTGTGAATGCCGACCTTGATGCCGGTACTGCGACCGGTGGTGCAGGCAATGACAGCATTGACGGTTTTGAAACCCTGATCGGTTCTGATCATGATGACACGCTTGCTGGTGGTGAGACTGACAATGTCATTGATGGCGGTGCCGGGAATGACACGCTTTCGGGCGGTGCGGGTAACGACACGCTGATCGGCGGCGAAGGCGACGATATCGTCGATTATTCCGACCAGACCGATGGTGTGGTTGTCGATCTTGAAAACGGCACCGGTAAGGCAACCGATGGCACCGATACCCTTGACGGTATCGAAGGTGCGACCGGTGGCGCGGGTGATGACACCCTGACCGGTTCGACGGGCGACAACGTCCTTAATGGTGGTGCGGGTGACGACACGCTTTCGGGCGGTGCGGGCAATGATACGCTTGCCGGTGGCGAAGGTGCCGACCTGATTGATGGCGGTGCTGGTGATGATGTCCTGTCATTCGAAGGTGACAGCGTTGCCGCCGACGGCGACACCACCGACCATGTCGGCAGCCCAACCACCGACGGGACTGGCGAAGTTGCCGATATTTCTGGCAAGAGCCTGTCTGATGACAGTTTCGTTGGTGGCGACGGCAATGACACGCTTGTTGCAGGCTCCGGTGACGATGCGATCATTCTCGATCGTGATCATGAAAACGGTGCGGCCAACCCGTCCATCGCTGATATCGAAAACATCGATGCCGGTGACGGTAATGACGTCGTCGACCTGACCAGCAACACTCATGCCTATGGCGATGTCACGGTTGATGGCGGTGCGGGCGACGACACCATCTGGTCAAATGACGGTGACGATGTCCTGTTGGGCGGCGAAGGTGCCGACAACATCAATGGCGGTGCCGGGAACGACACCCTTGATGGTGGTGCGGGTGACGACGTTCTTGATGGCGGCGCAGGTTCTGACACCATCAACGGTGGTGCAGGTAATGACACCATCGCAGCCGGTGCTGGCGACGATATTCTGATCGGTGGTGACGGCGATGACACGCTTGATCTCTCGGGCGCCGATGGCGCGACCATTGATCTTGGCGCGGGCACCGCAAGCAGCGATGAAACCGGCAGCGACAGCATTTCGGGCTTTGAAAATGTCATCGCGACCGATGGTGATGACACCATTACCGGATCGTCTGGCAACAACACGATTGATGCCGGTGCGGGCAATGACACCGTTACGCTTGATGGCGGCAATGACGACATCGATGGCGGCGATGGTATTGATACCCTTGATCTGTCTGACACCACGGGTGGTGTGAATGTCGATCTTGCGGCCGGTACGGCAAGTGGTGCCAACACCGGATCGGACACCATTGCGAACTTCGAAAATGTAACCGGATCGAACGATGCCGATGTGATCAACGGTTCCGATGATGCCAACATCATTGACGGCGGGGCTGGCAACGACACACTTGATGGTGGTCTGGGTGACGATACGCTGTCGGGTGGTGAAGGTGCCGATACGTTTGTCTTCGAAGACGGTACGGACACCGATCTTGTCACTGATTTCGATCTGACGTCGGATACGATTTCACTTCCGGATCTGGGCATTTCGGCCTGGACCGATCTGCAACCACTGCTGTCTGATGGCCCTGATGGTGCGGTTATTACCCTGCCATCTGGCGGTACGGTGACCCTGTCGGGTGTGGCCGTTGGCGACCTGACCCCGGATCACTTCACTGGTATCGACAATATCGGTACACCGGGCGAAGACACCCTTGGCGGTGGCGACGGCGATGATTCGGTTGATGGTGGAGGCGGCAATGACAGCGTCGATGGTGGCGACGGTAACGATACCGTAGACGGTGGTGACGGTGATGATTCCGTTGGCGGCGGCAGTGGGAACGATTCTGTCGGTGGCGGAAGCGGCAATGATTCGGTCGGCGGCGGCGGTGGTAATGACACGGTCGATGGTGGAGACGGAAACGACACCGTAGATGGCGGCGATGGGAATGACACTGTTGGTGGTGGTTCGGGTGATGACACCGTTATTGGCGGTGGCGGCAACGACACGCTTGGCGGTGGTGAAGGTGCCGATACGCTTGATGGTGGCGACGGTGATGATATTCTTCAGTTCGAAGCTGATCGCACCGGTCAGGCCGGTGATGAGACCGATCACGCAGGCAGCCCGGGTGTCGATGGCACTGGTGATATTGCCGATCTTGAAGGCCTTGGTCTGAGTGATGACCAGTTCGACGGCGGCGAAGGCAGAGATACCCTTGTCGGCACGTCGGGCGGTGATGCGATCATCCTTGATAACGATCATGCCGACGGATCAAACGCACCGTCGATTTCCGGTGTCGAAGTCATTGATACAGGCGATGGTGATGACGTTGTTGATCTGACCAGCCAGACGGATTCCTATGGCGATGTATCGGTTGATGCCGGAACGGGTGACGACACCGTCTGGACCAACGAAGGCAATGACAGCATCAGCGGCGGTGATGGCAATGACCACATCAATGCCGGTACGGGCAATGACATCGTCGATGCCGGTGCAGGCAATGACACGGTCGTCGGCGATGCGGGCAACGATACGCTTTCGGGTGGCGATGGCTTTGACACACTTGATATGTCCGATGTTGACGCGGACGTCGCGGTCAATCTGCAGGATGGAACTGCTCACAGCAGCGAAACCGGCGATGACGTCATTTCCGGCTTTGAAAATGTCACCACGGGTGCCGGTGATGATACCGTTACCGGCAGCAGTGCAAATGACACCATTTCGACCGGTGCCGGTGCCGATACCATTGATGGTGGCGATGGCATCGATCTGATCGATGGTGGTGCTGGCAACGACGTCATTTCCGACGGCGCGGGCAGCGACCTTGTCCTGGGTGGTGCCGGTGACGATACGGTCATTGCCGGTGCAGGCAATGACAGCCTTGATGGTGGCGACGGCACTGATACGCTGAATATGTCGAACGCAACGGGTGGTGCGGTTGTCGACCTTGGTGCGGGGACGGCAAGTTCGGCCGAAACTGGCAATGATCAGTTCTCCAACATCGAGAATGCCACGACGGGTGCTGGGGATGACCAGATTACCGGGTCGAGCGGCGATAACGTTATCAATGCAGGTGCCGGTGCCGACACCATTGATGGTGGCGCAGGCGACGACACGGTTGCCGGTGGCGCGGGTGCCGATACCTTTATCTTTGCCGATGGCACCGATAATGATGTTGTCAGTGACTTCACACGTGGCGAAGACAAAATCTCGATTGATGATCTTGGCATCGAAAACTGGGGCGACCTTGTTCCGTTGCTAAGCGAAAACAGCAATGGTGACGCCGTCCTGAACCTGCCGTCTGGTGGCACGGTGACCCTTGTCGGGATTGGTCTGAGCGAACTTAGCGCGGATGACTTTACCAACATCGCCGACGGCGCAACCCCGAATGACGACATCCTTTCAGGCACCGATGACGATGACACCATCGATGCCCTTGCCGGTGACGACACGGTTGCGGGTGGTGCGGGTGATGACACCCTGCTTGGCAATGACGGTGCCGACACCCTGGACGGTGGCACGGGTAATGACAGCCTTGATGGTGGTGCGGGCAACGATACACTGTCTGGTGGCGAAGGTGACGACGCCTTAACTGGTAGTGCCGATAACGACGAACTCAGCGGCGGTACCGGTGACGATACCCTTGACGGCGGGGCTGGCGACGACGTTCTGAACTTTGATGTCGACGGAACCGCGATCAGTGGTGACACCACCGAAAATACCGGCAGCCCGGGTGTCGATGGCACCGGCGATATTGCTGATATCAGCGGCAAGAACATCTCTGACGATACCTTTATCGGTGGTGAGGGTAATGACACCCTTGATATGACCGATGGCAGCGATGCGCTGGTGCTTGATGGTTCGAAACTTGGTGATGGTCAGACCACCACGCCAACGACCGAAACCCGCACCTTTGGCCTGACAGAGTCGGCAAGTTCGGCTGATGTTCAGGCGGCTTGGTCCGATGCCAACCTTTATGCCTTTGACTTCGGCACGTCCTATGTCGATGGCGATGGCAAACTGAACCTTGCGGCGGCGGATGACGCGGTCAACTTTGATGGCAATGGCATCGGTAATGACGGCGGTGGTATCGCTGGCGGTCAGATCAACCACGATGCCCAGTCCGGCGAAAGCGAAGCCATTGTTGTTGATCTTGGTTCAGATGCCTCGACAGCCACCGTTCAGGTTTCCAACCTGATGGCGGGTGAAGGCGGCGGCGAGATCGGCTCCTGGCAGGCCTTTGATGCCGATGGCAACCTTGTCGCTTCGGGCACGCTTGATGACAGCACCGTCAACTACTCCAGCAACGGTGTCGGCACGGCAACCATCAACGCCACCGATGGCAGCGGCAATGCGATCGAATTCCGCTATATCGCGTTTGAAAGCGAGCCGTATGCCAATGGCTCGACCGGTTCTGACAGCAGCGACTTTTTTGTTCGCTCGATCAGCTTCGACACCACGGTCGATGAAACCACGACCGATGGCGCACGCCTTGACGGGGTCGAGGTCATCAATGCCGGTTCTGGCGATGACGTGGTCGATCTGACCAGCGACACCATTTCGTACGGCGATGTCACCATCAATGGTGGTGCGGGTAACGATACCCTTTGGGGTAACGCCGGTGACGACACCATCAATGGCGAACTTGGCCATGACAACCTGGATGGCGGTGCGGGTAACGATTACCTTGATGGCAGCTATGGCGACGACATCATCAATGGTGGTGTTGGCGATGATACGCTGCAGGGTGGTATCGGCGACGATACCCTGCGCGGTGGTGCGGGCAATGACATCATTGTCGGCGGTGCTGATCAAGACGTCGTCATGTATGACGATGCGACGTCTGGTGTTGATGTTGATCTGGCGAACTACACCGCAACCGGTGGTGCCGGCAACGACGCGATCTATCATGTCGAAAATGTCATCGGTTCGGATCATGAAGACACAATCGCCGGTGATGCGAAATCCAACATTCTTGATGGTGGTGCCGGTGATGATACGCTGTCGGGCGGTGCTGGCAACGACACCCTTGTTGGTGGCGACGGCAATGATACCGCCGATTACAGCAACGCAAGCAACCCGGTAAATGTTGATCTTGCGACCGGCACGGCCAAGGTCGGCACAACCGAAACCGACAAGCTTTCCAGCATCGAAGACCTGATTGGCTCGAACGGCAATGACAGGCTTTCCGGTTCGGACGATAACAACACCCTGACCGGCGGTCTGGGGAACGATATCCTTTCGGGGCGCGCGGGTGATGACCTGCTTGAAGGTGGTGCCGGTGACGACATCCTTGATGGCGGCGAAGGCAATGACACCATTAATGGTGGTGACGGCAGCGACGTGATCACTGCCGGTGCCGGTGCGGATATCGTTGATGGTGGTGCGGGCAACGATACCGTTATGGCAGGTGCGGGTGATGACACCCTTGCCGGTGGTGAAGGCGACGACACCCTTGATCTCAGTGATGCCACCAGCGACGCCACGGTTGACCTTGTGGCCGGTACGGCAAGCAGTTCTGAAACCGGCAATGACACCATTTCCGGCTTTGAAAATGTGATTGGCAGTGCTGCGGCAGATACCATTGCCGGTGACGCCGCCAACAACACGATTGCTTCGGGCGATGGTGCAGACGTCGTTGATGATGGCGCGGGCAACGACGTCGTCGATGCCGGTGCCGGTAACGATACCCTGATGGCGTCTTCTGGCGACGACACCCTTGATGGTGGCGACGGCGAAGATACGCTTGATATGTCGGCTGCCAACGGTGCGACGGTGGATCTGTCGGCTGGTACTGCGACGTCGGCTGAAACCGGGACGGATACGATCAGCAACATCGAAAATGTTATCGGATCGGATGGCGACGATGTTCTGACCGGGTCAAGTGGTGCCAACACGCTGCTCGGTGGTGCCGGCGATGACACCATCGAAGGTGGCGCAGGTGGCGACTATCTTGATGGTGGTGATGGCCGTGACACCATCAGTTACGAAGGTTCAGACGCCGGTGTTGAAATCTTCCTCGGTGACACCGATGCCCATACCCATAATCCGGGTGAGGACGGGCGCGCCTTTGGTGGCGATGCGGTTGGCGATATCCTTGCCAACTTCGAAAAGGTCATCGCATCGGCCCATGACGACTATGTCTATGGCAACAGCCAGAACAACGAAGTTGATCTGGGGGCCGGCAATGACACGTTTGACAATGTCGAAACCGACATCAGCGAAGACACCGTTGATGGTGGTGCAGGCAACGATGTCATCTGGACCGGCGATGGTGCCGATACCCTGATCGGTGGCGAAGGCAATGACACGCTGCATGGCGAACGTGGCGACGACTACCTTGACGGTGGTGCGGGCAACGACACGCTTTATGGCGATCAGGGCAACGATACCATCGATGGCGGTGCAGGCGATGACGTCATCCATACCGGATCGGGGGCCGACGTTGTTCAGGTCACCAGCCTGATCGGTGACAAGGTCGTCATGGACTTCAACACCAGCGTCGATCAAATCTCGCTCGATGCGCTTGATATCAGCACCTGGTCGGAACTGGCCCCGCTTCTGTCCGAAGTGAATGGCAACACGGTCATTGATCTTGGCGATCAGGGCTCTGTCACGCTGCGCGGTGTCCGCCTGAATGATGTTTCATCCGACATGTTTGTCGGTATCGAAAATGATGGTGGGCCGACCCAGTTTGACGATGTCCTGCTGGGCACCAGCGAAGATGACTATATCGATGCCCTTGCCGGTGATGACACCGTCGATGGTGGCGCTGGCAATGACACGCTCAATGGCATGGAAGGCAACGACACGCTTTCGGGTGGTGATGGGAACGACACCATCACCGGCGGCAGCGGCAATGATGTGATTTCCGGTGGCTCGGGTAACGACAGTCTCGAAGGCAATGAAGGCGATGACGTCATTGAAGGCAATGCCGGTGACGATACCCTGATCGGTCATGCCGGTAACGACGTCATGGATGGCGGTGGCGGCGATGATTACATCGACGGCATGGAAGGTGACGACACCATCACCGGTGGCGACGAAACCGACACCATTTATGGCTCTGCGGGCAATGACTCGCTGGATGGCGAAGGCGGCGACGACGTTCTGTATGGCGGTGATGACAATGACAGCATCGCTGGCGGTGCGGACAACGACCTGCTGTCGGGGGATGCCGGCAATGACACCCTTGATGGTGGCGCCGGCAACGATACCCTGCTTGGCGGTGATGGTGACGATACGCTTCTCGGTGGCGACGGTGATGACGTTCTGTCGGGTGGCAATGGCAATGACCTTCTCGATGGTGGGGTCGGCAACGACACCCTGACCGGAACCGATGGCACCGATACCCTGCTTGGTGGTTCGGGCAACGATACGCTGGATGGCGGTGCGGGTGATGACACCTACACCGGCGGCACGGGTGCGGATGAAATCATCGTATCGAACAATTCCGGCAATAAGGTTGTTACCGACTTCAGCATTAACGAAGACAAGATCAATCTGGCGTCGCTCGACATTGATGACTGGGGTGATCTGCAAGAACAGATGACCCAGGTCGGCAACGACACCGTGATCAACCTGAATGGTCAGGGCACGCTGACGCTTGTTGGCATCTCGATGAGCCAGCTTAAGGCGGACATGTTTGTGGGTGTCGAGCAGGCCTCCGGCCCGACGCCGTATGATGATCTGCTCTATGGCACCAGCAACAACGACACGATTGCCGCCCTTGCCGGCGATGACACGGTCTATGGCCTGAATGGTCAGGACACCATTAGTGGCATGGAAGGCAATGACAGCCTGTATGGTGGTGACGGCGATGACACGCTTTCGGGCGATGACGGTAATGACCTGATCGAAGGCGGCAGTGGCCAGGACAGCATTACCGGCGGCACCGGCGACGATACCCTTGACGGTGGCTCGGGCGATGACCGCGTCTGGGGTGGTGACGGTGCTGATACCATCACCGGTGGCCAGGGTCAGGACAAGCTGTATGGCGAAGCTGGCAATGACACCATCAATGGCGGCACCGGCGATGACAGCATCCTGGGTGGTGCCGGCAATGACGTAATTGATGGCGGCGAAAACAACGACCGTCTCTACGGCGGCGATGGTGACGACACCATCGAAGGCGGCAATGGCGACGACAAGCTTTATGGTGGTGCCGGCAATGACACCCTGATGGGTGGTGCCGGTCATGACAGCCTTGTCGGGGGTGCCGGTCGCGATACCGCAAGCTATGCCAACTCGACCACGGCAGTTGCCGCAAACCTTGAAAGCGGCACCGCAAGCA
The DNA here is from genome assembly GCF_003403095.1 of Thalassospira indica. Lineage (NCBI taxonomy): Bacteria > Pseudomonadati > Pseudomonadota > Alphaproteobacteria > Rhodospirillales > Thalassospiraceae > Thalassospira > Thalassospira indica. The sequence continues at coordinate 734,290 of NZ_CP031555.1, forward strand.
GCAGCGTTGGCAATGACAAGCTAAGCTCTATCGAAGACCTGATTGGTTCGAACTTCAACGATTACCTGTTCGGTGATGATGGCGCGAACCTGCTGTCGGGTCTTGATGGCAATGACATCCTTGGCGGTGACGACGGGGATGACACCATCTGGGGTGGCGATGGCAATGACAGCATCAATGGTGGCCGCGGTTCGGACCTGATCGATGCCGGTGCGGGTGACGATTACATCGAATACCAAAAGGATGCGAGCTGGACGGGCAGTTATGCTGCGAAGAACGTTGGCGATCCGGGGATGGATGGCACCAACGAACAGATCAATCTTTCGGGCTATAACCGTTCCGAAGACATCATTGATGGCGGTTCGGGCACCGACACCCTGGCCATGACCAGCGGTAACGACGCCCTGTTCCTTGAAGATCGCCTGACCGATCCGGGCACCAGCCCGCGGATCTCCAACATCGAAGTCATTGATGCCGGTAACGGGGATGACATCATCGATCTGACCAGTGACACGCTGTCTTATGGTGATGTCACCATCCTTGGCGGTACCGGCGATGACATCGTCTGGAGCAACGCTGGCGATGACGTGATTGATGGCGGTGCTGGCAACGACACCCTGTGGGGTGGTTCGGGCGCTGATACGATCACCGGCGGTGCTGGTCAGGATGTGCTGAATGGCGGTGCGGGTGATGATGTCCTGCAATACAACGCCGATGGTGTCTGGGATAACAACTGGTACGCCGTCAACAATGGATCGCCCGGCGAAGATGGTCATCAGAACGACAGTGGCTGGGGTCATCACCATTTCCATGGCAATGGCTGGGGCCATAATGAAGGTGGCGACACTGGCACTGGCGAGACCGTCAATCTGGGTGGCTATAACCAGTCGAATGATGTCTTCGCCGGTGGCGAAGGTGTCGACACCCTGAAAATGACCAGCGGCAATGACGCCCTGTTCCTCGATGATGACGTCAGCGACGGCGATGCCAATGTCCGCATCAGCGGGATCGAAGTGATCGAGGCCGGTGACGGCAACGACATCATTGATCTGACCAGCGACACCGAAAGCTATGGCGATGTCACCCTTGATGGCGGTGCCGGTAACGATACGCTTTGGGGCAATGCCGGGGATGACCTGTTGCTGGGTGGCTCGGGCGATGACCATCTTTATGGCAGTGCCGGTGATGACACCCTGACCGGCGGCACTGGCTGGGATACCTTCCAGATTGGTAAAGCCGATGGTCATGACATCATTACCGACTTCAAGCCGGGCGAAGACATCATCGATCTGTCGGAGTGGAACTACAACAACTTCAACCAGGTCCTCAATGACATGCATCTCGATACCGATGGCAATGTCGTCATTGAACTGGGCAACGATGCCTCTGTCACGCTGATGGGGGTCAATGATCCGGACGATCTGGATGCCGATGACTTCGGTTTTGGCAACTGATCAAGGATCATAAGTCTGATCGAATAAAAACGGGCGCTCATCATGACCGCCCGTTTTCTTTTTGGATATTTCGCAAGACTGACCGGCTACTCCGCAGCAATCAGGTCACTCGTCCGTTGATTTTCCGGTAAGGCCATATCGTGCCGCAGCTTGGCCCGCAGCTCATCAATCGCGCGGATGCGTTTGATCTCGTCAAAACAGGCTTCACCCTGGGTGTGGCTTTTGCGGATCAGGGCCATCCATTGCTTGATGCGCCCGGCCTGATGATTTTCCGACGCACCATCTGACGCCATCAGATCGCAATAGGCCAGCAACATGGACAGAACATCGGCCCAGCTTTCCTTGGGCAGGTGTGATCCGCCTTCAAATGCCTTGATCCGGTTGGCAAGGTCCGGGGCGGCAATGGCGCCCCGGCCGATCATAAAGCTGTCGCAGCCCGATATATCGCGGCATTTCTGATAATCCGCGACATCCCAAATCTCGCCATTACCGGTCATGCCGATTGAGATGGCTTCGCGAATGCGCGCAAGATATTCCCAATGCGCTGGCGGTTTGTAGCCTTCCATCTTGGTACGCGCATGCACGGTCAGGTGCTGCGCGCCGCCGGCCTCAACCGCACGCGCGATATCAAGGAACATCTCCTTGTCGGAATAACCAAGGCGGACCTTGGCACTGACCGGGATGTGACCTGGCACCGCACGGCGCACGGCCGAGACGATTTCGTATAGATTTTCCGGGCATTTCAAAAGCGATGCACCGGCTTCGCGTTTGTTCACCGTCTTGGACGGGCAGCCGAAATTGATATCAATTCCCGGCGCGCCAAGCTCAACCGCGACAACGGCATTTTCGCCCATCAGTTCGGGATCATGACCCATCAACTGAACCAGAACCGGCACACCCGACAGGGTCTTGCCACCGTTCAATAGTTCCGGGCAATAGCGATGAAACACATGGGCGGGAAACAGGTTTTGCGATACGCGTATAAACTCGGTGACGCACAGGTCAAACCCGCCGGTCGCGCTCAGCAATTGCCGAACGCGCCAGTCAACAAGTCCTTCCATTGGTGCGAGCACCAGATGCGTCATCGCGATCAATTCCGGTTTCAGAAAATCAGTTGGCGGCTTTTAGCATAAATGGACTAAACCTGTCGGTGAAAAATCACAGATCAGCCTTGCCGTTGCGCTCGCAGGCCGTGAAAATTTCTCCGGCCTAGATCAGGTTCTCTAGGCCACTTCTGAAGGCTTTCGGGTGCTCAAGGAGCGTCTTGAACAGACCGCTTGCTGATACTTTCGGGTTAATCTTGATCCATGTCTTTGAATTTATGCATCGCTTGGTGCTATATCATTACCCACGTGAATGTCAGAGGCACCAAGCTTGCCAATATGACGTCGCCGATATCAAAATAAGGAGGATCGTGGGATGCTGTATATCGTAGAAAAAGCCCTGGATGAGCTCGAATCCGTGCCGACCGAAAAGCGCGAAGGCCTCAAGCATCTTGATCAGGAAATCAACGATGCGGTCGAAAAGCTGAAAGTCCTGAAGGAAAAGCTGAAAGCCGCTGAAAACAAGTAAGCTCAGCGTACCATTCAGAAGTCAAAGGCCGTACCGTTCCGCGTGCGGCCTTTTGTTTTGCCTATTTCGCGACAGTCTTGATCAGGCTCAGCAAGTCCTCGACTGCGGCAGTCGGGTTGGTCGTGCCTGAAAGGACTTCAGATTCAAGTGCCTTAATTCGGCTTGCGACGTCATCGCGGGCGGTAAAGGTTTCAAGCAACCGGTCGCGCAACATCGTCCACATCCAGTCATGTTGCTGACGGGCCCGCTTGGCGGCAAATTCGCCTTCCTTTTCCATAACGGTGCGATGCTGGTTGATCAGATCCCAGATGTTATCAAGCCCGTCATTGATCAGACTTGAGACCATCACCGACTGTGGCCGCCAATGTTTGCTGCTTGGCTGCATAATCCGCAAAGCTGAGGAATACTCACGTTTGGCCTCGCGCGCCTTTGCCGGGTCTGCATCGGCCTTGTTAACCGCGATCAGATCGGCAATTTCCAGAACGCCTTTCTTGATGCCCTGAAGCTCATCGCCCGCACCGGGCAGCATGAGGACAAGGAAAAAGTCCGTCATCTGCGCGACCATGGTTTCGCTTTGCCCGGCCCCGACAGTTTCGACCAGAACCACATCAAAACCGGCCGCCTCACACAGCAGGATGGTCTCGCGCGTCATGCGATTGACCCCACCCAGATAGCCGCTGCTAGGCGATGGGCGGATATAGGCATTGGGATCAATCGACAGTTCGTTCATCCGGGTCTTGTCGCCCAGAATGGAACCACCCGACCGGGCACTGGTCGGATCAACCGCCAGCACGGCGACTTTTTTGCCTGCCTTGGTCAGGTTTTTGCCAAACGCCTCGATAAAGGTTGATTTGCCGACACCGGGCACGCCGGTAATGCCGATGCGCTGCGATCCGCCCGTTTTGGGCATCAATTCGGCCAGAACCGCCTGCGCCTGTTCGAAATGTTTGGGATTGCGGCTTTCGACCAGGGTGATGGCGCGTGATAGAATGGTGCGGTCGCCTGCCAGAACACCCGCAACGATTTCATCGGTCGAAAGCACACGCCTGCGCACAGCCTTGCGCGGGCTGACTGTGCCGCCCGATCCTGCAGGTATGGTGCGCAGTGTTTCTTTCACCAGGCGTTCCTTGAATTTGGCAAATTATCCATGCCAGCAAAGCGTTGAGCCTTGGCAGGAAGGGGCCGTTAAGCCGCTTCCTCACCAGACTGATTAAGCTTTTCTAGCAGGTCGCCGGCGGCTTCGGCAATGACCGTTCCGGGCGGGAAGATGGCTTCCGCCCCGGCTTCGAACAGTTTGTCGAAGTCCTGCGGCGGGATCACACCCCCGGCAACAATCATGATGTCATCACGCCCCAGCTTGTCCAGTTCAGCGCGAAGCTGCGGCACAAGGGTCAGGTGACCGGCGGCAAGCGAACTTGCACCGACGATATGAACATCGTTTTCGACCGCCTGCTTGGCGGCTTCTTCCGGGGTCTGGAACAGCGGGCCAATATCAACATCAAAGCCAAGATCGGCAAAGGCAGTTGCGATCACCTTCTGACCACGGTCATGACCATCCTGACCCATCTTTGCGATCAGGATACGCGGACGGCGGCCTTCGTTTTCTTCAAACGTTGTGATCAGGCGATCGACCTTGGCCAGCGCCTCATTATCCGCACCGACTTCGGTTTTATAAACACCCGAGATGGATCGGATGACGGCCTGATGACGGCCATAGACCTTTTCAAGCGCATCGGAAATCTCGCCAACCGTGCATTTGGCACGCGCGGCTTCGACGGCCAGTTCAAGCAGGTTGCCATTGCCACCATCGGCCGCATTGGTCAGTGCAGTCAGGGCACTTTCAACAGCAGCGTTGTCGCGCTCGGCCCGCAGACGTTCAAGCTTGGCGATCTGCTGACGGCGGACTTCGGCGTTGTCGACCTGAAGCACATCAACCGGGCGATCATCGGTGACGCGGTATTTGTTCACACCAACAAGGGTTTGACGGCCGCTATCGATCCGGGCCTGTGTGCGGGCAGCGGCTTCTTCGATGCGCATTTTCGGAATGCCGGCTTCAATCGCCTTGGCCATGCCGCCCTGTTCTTCGACCTCGGCGATATGGGCCCATGCCTTTTCGGCCAGATCGCGTGTCAGGCGTTCGACATAGTACGAACCACCCCACGGATCGATGACATTGGTGGTGCCGCTTTCCTGTTGCAGGAAAAGTTGCGTATTACGCGCAATCCGGGCCGAGAAATCGGTCGGCAATGCCAATGCCTCATCCAGCGCATTGGTATGCAGCGACTGGGTGTGGCCTTGCGTTGATGCCATCGCCTCAACACAAGTCCGGATGACGTTGTTAAACACGTCTTGTGCGGTCAGCGACCAGCCCGATGTCTGGCTGTGTGTGCGCAAAGACAATGATTTCGGGTTCTGCGGATCGAACTGTTTGATCAGCTTGGCCCAGATCATGCGGGCCGCGCGCATTTTGGCGATTTCCATGAAAAAGTTCATGCCAATCGCCCAGAAGAACGACAGACGCGGCGCGAATTTATCAATCGGAAGACCGGCGGCCTGACCAGCGCGGGCATATTCGATGCCATCGGCCAGCGTATAGGCCAGCTCAAGATCGGCGGTCGCCCCCGCTTCCTGCATGTGATAGCCGGAAATCGAGATCGAGTTGAATTTCGGCATGTTTTGCGAGGTAAAGGCAAAGATGTCCGAAATGATCCGCATCGAGGGCTTCGGCGGATAGATATAGGTGTTGCGCACCATGAATTCTTTGAGGATGTCGTTCTGAATGGTGCCCGAAAGCTGTTCGTGCTTTACACCCTGTTCTTCAGCCGCCGCAATATAAAGCGCCATGACAGGCAACACGGCCCCGTTCATGGTCATGGAAACCGACATTTCATCAAGCGGGATGCCGTCAAAAAGGGTGCGCATGTCATAGATGCTGTCAATTGCCACACCGGCCATGCCAACGTCACCGGCAACACGTGGATGATCACTGTCATAGCCACGGTGGGTGGCCAGATCGAAGGCAATCGACAGGCCTTTTTGACCAGCAGCCAGGTTGCGGCGATAGAACGCGTTGGATTCTTCGGCGGTCGAGAACCCGGCATATTGGCGGATCGTCCAGGGACGCTGCACATACATGGTCGGATAGGGGCCACGCAAAAATGGCGGCATGCCCGGCATGGTACCCAGGTGATCAATGCCATCCAGATCCTTGGGGCCATAGGATGATTTGACATCGATCCCTTCAGGCGTCGTCCAAGGCGTGCTGTCAAACGGGTCTTTGGCCCCGGCAGAAGCACCATCAAACAGTGGCAGGTCAGAGAAATCAGGAATGCGGGTCATGGTTATTTCTCCCCCTGTGCGCCAAGAAGATGATCAAGCGCGGTACCACAAATGCCAAGCACATCAGCACCTACAAAGACAAATTCATCAATGCCAGAAGCCTCGTAGTCGGATCGGGCATCGCCGGGATTGCCAGCAAGATAAACAAGGCTGGCACCCTTGGATTTAAGGGCCTTGGCAACGTCTGTCGCCATTTCGGCATATTGTTTGTCCGAGCCACAGATAACGGCGATTTTTGCCCCACTCTCAGCAAAGGCGTTGGCAACGCCATCCGCATCGGCAAAGCCGTTATTGCTGATCGCCTCAACGCCGCCAGCTTCAAAGAAGTTGCGCGCAAAACTCGCGCGTGCGGTGTGCTGGGCGACCTTGCCAAGATTGGCCAGGAAGACCTGCGGGAAGGTGCCGGTCTTGGCCTTGTGTGCATCGGAACGCTTGCGAAGCGCCTCGTAACTTTCGGCAAGGCGATGGGCTGGCAAAGCACCGATACGGGTCGAAGCACTGGTGCCATAAAGATCGGTAAACATATGGCCGATGGTGGCCCCGTTGCGTGCGGCCTCAATCATGGAGGCAAGTGTTGTACCGACCGTGCCATCAAACTTGGTCTGGCGGCACTTGGCATCAGCAACGATTGCCTCAAGGTCGGGTGTTTCGCATTCAACCTTGGCTTCGGTGATATTGGGGAATTCCGAAACACCGGTCAGCGGATCACGGCGCGTCGACAGGCGTTTTTCACGTGCGTTCCTGATGGTTTCGATCTCGGTTTTCAGGCTGCCATTGGCAAGCGCGCTCAGAATGCCGCCCGATTTTTCAAGCGACTGGAATTTCGACCAGGCCGTTTTCGCCAGTTCCTTGGTCAGGTTTTCAATGAACCACGAACCGCCCGCCGGATCGATGACCCGGTGCACGTTGCTTTCTTCCTGCAGGATCAGTTGGGTGTTGCGCGCAATGCGGCGTGCAAAGCCATCAGGCAGGCCAATCAAATGGTCATAGGGCAGGCAGGTCACACTGTCTGCCCCGCCAAGACCGGCGGCAAAGCTGGTTACCGTGGTGCGCAGCATATTGACCCACGGATCAACCTTGGTCATCGCCATTTCGGCCGACACCGCATTGATGGTGATTGTCGCATCCTCGGCACCCGATGCCGAAAGGATGCGGCTCCACATCATGCGAAGGGCGCGCAGCTTGGCGATCCCGGCAAAGAAGTCGGTGCCGATGGCGACGTTAAACACCATTGCACCAGCGGCCTGATCAACCGCCATTCCGGTATTGGTCAGGGCGCGAAGATATGTCACCCCGCTTGCCAGAAGGCATGCGAGTTCCTGACCATCGGTGGCACCGGCATTATAGTAAGGGGCCCCATTGACCGAAATCGCGGTCGCCAGCGGGAACAGATCAATCAGCTCAACCGCAACATTGGCTGCGTGATCAACCGCATCCTGTGCCCCGCAGGGCAGGTTGCCGGTCGCAGCCAAGGTGCCAATCGGATCCATGTTAAAGGCCGGTGCTGCTTCGTCGGCACCCTCGGAATTTGCAATATGGGCAGCCAACAGGACAGCTGCCGGAACACCTGCCGCACCGGCATCAAGCCCGATGGTGGCAAGGTTGGTATAAACGTCTTCAAGGGCGGCATCGAGATCCGCCAGACAATGAATGGCGATGCCATCAACACCAACCTCGGCAGAACTGATTTCCCGGCCGTTCCGTGCGGCGGCATCAAGCTTGAGCGTGACCGAGGTCGCGCCATTTTCAAGGTCTTCAAGGATCGCAGCGTTGGTGGCCTTGGGATCGGGATGGGTGTGCAGCTGGCGGATGTCCCAACCGGTGACAGTTTCGCGCGGCTCGACCGTGGCATTCAGAACTTCGTGGATTAACCGGGTCGCATCATCCTGATCGTCGCTGGTATAGATCGGCTGAACGGCAAAACCATCAAGCGTGTTTGTCACAAGTTTCTTTTCGAACGGCGCGCCTTTAAGCGCCTCTTCGGCAAGCTTGCGCCAACTTGCATAATCAGCGGATGGAAATTCTGATGCGAGCTTTAGCGGGTCGGACATGGTTTCTCCCGGCTTGGTTGGCTCCGGCCTGTCTGCGACTCCATATGGGTCGGGGCACGGAACGCTTCCAAATTTTATTCTACTACGGATTCCCAGTACCCGGTACACCCCGCCCGGCCCATTTCGTACCAAGAAAACATCATCGGTATCCTGACTCGCGCAAAAGCCTTGAAAAATGGCTCTGCACTTACAGTTGCGGGGGCAGTTCCGGGCTTGGCCATAACGCCGTAAGGCAGGGCCGCACCGGATTCCCGACCATGTTTTCCGGTCACATTCGCGACATGGCGGTTTATAGCACCTGTCCCTAATTCCGTAAATAGGCATGGAAATACCTATTTAGGCGAATAAGCCCCCTTATAGATCAGGTTTCCGTAACGTTATGTCTTCGCAGACATTGAGTTTTGTTGGCTTGCTTGCTGTGTGTGCGATGCGTGGCCGCGATCATTGCGGCCTTATACTTTCGCGGTAAAAGTGCAAAGCCGGGGTGAAGCCGGAACATTGCGTGGCAGAAATTTGGCGGGTTTAACCAATTTGACATTTTCGTCTGGCAATTTGGGCTTGTCTCAAAACTCGGAGTATCACCATCCATGAACGCGCTCAGCGCTTTGCCGTCGCAATTCTGTCCTGATGGACTGGTTGCGTTCGCCGACGACAGTCCCAGCGCCAAGGCAGCCCTTGAAACAGTGTTGCGTCGGGCAGGATATGACGTGGCCGGTTTTGATTGTGCCGATGATCTGATTGATCAGCTGGACGGGCTTTATCCCCGTGCCATCATCCTTGATATTGAAATGCCGGGTATGAGCGGCTTTGAAGCGTTCTGCGAAATTCGCCGCCGCTATCCCAACAGCCAGAATGTGCCGGTTTTCTTCTTCTCGGCCCATTATGACGCCGACACCCGCGCACAAGCCGATGCGCTTGGGGCGGCCGATTTCATCAGCAAGGACGCCAGCCCGAAAGTGGTGCTTGAGCAACTCAATCGGGTGCTGGGTCATTCCATCAGTGCCTGCTAGCGGTGCTGGGAGACCAGCCCTGCCTTGATCAATCCTGAACGGATCACCACGCCCTGCCTTATGCAGGGCGTTGTTGTCTGTGGGGCCTGTGGGGCTCCTCGCCCAGAGAAATGATGCTGTCTGCGGCCCCGTGCACATGATAAAGCCGATCTGTCGACAAGGTGGTTGCTGGATCAATCGCAGGCTTCTTGGCAAGCCGATCATAGATCGGCGCCAGTGGCACATTCATCGCGTCAAACAACTGATCGTAACTTTCCAGCACGAAATAGGTTTTCTGGAAATCATCAATCGCATAATCCGTGCCCATGACCCGTTCAAGCTCGAACGCCACCCGGTTTGGCGTGGGATCGGTGACCGAATAGATGGTTTCGGTTTGCGATGACAACATGCCCGCCCCATAGGCGCGCAAACCATGCGGGGTCATGATCAGGCCAAACTCGACCATATACCAATACATCCGCGCCAGCTGTTTCAGGCCGCCCTTAGCAATTGCCTCTGGGCCCTTGGCGCCATAGGCCGCCAGATAATCGGCAAAGGTCGGGTCATAGAGCATCGGCACATGACCAAAAAAGTCATGGAAGATGTCGGGTTCGACCAGATAATCCATTTCCTCGGGCTTGCGCAGCCACACGGTGACCGGGAACCGACGATTGGCAAGATGGTCAAAAAACACATCATCAGGCACCAGGCCCGGAACAGCCACAAGATGCCAACCGGTCGCCGCATGAAGCTTCTCGCTGACCCGGCCGAAATGCGGAATCTGATCCGCCGCATCAAGTTTCATCAGATTGCGAATGTAATCCTCGGCAGCATATCCGGGCAAAATGCGCGACTGGCGGTCATAAAGTTTGCGCCATAGCTCGTGCTCGGCTTCGGTATATGTGCTCCAGTCCTGATCGATGGTGTAGTCGTCATTGATGTGGCTGTAATCGCCACGCAGATCGTTTCCCTGATTCATGGCCGTCCTCTTTCGGGTTCTATTGCCGATTTACAAGGATCATTTTACATCAACTCTAATGTCATTTTCTGGCCAATAAGGCGTCCAAATCGGTTATGATGTGTATATTGTGACCTTTTTGGTTTGATTTGGGGTTTAAAATGACTGACGTGACGCTAAGCGCGACCGATATCCGGATACTGCAGGCCCTGCAAAAGGACGCCGCGATCAGCAATGTTCAACTGGCGGAAATGGTCGGCATGTCACCATCGCCCTGTTTGCGTCGGGTCAAACAACTCGAAGCCTCCGGGGTCATCAAACGTCAGGTCGCACTCCTTGATCGCAAGAAGCTTGGTTTCGGTGTGCTGGCAACCATTCAGGTCCGCTTGCAAAGCCATACCGAACAGGGGGCGGAGGATTTCGCCCGCGCGATGAATGATCTGCCGGAAATCCTGTCTTGCTGGGCGATGACGGGGCGGCAGGATTTTCTGCTGGTGTCCGTGGCGCGCGATATCGAAAGCTTTGGCGATTTTGTCACCCATCAGTTGCTTTCAATGTCCAATGTGCGCGATGTGCAATCAAGTCTGGTTTTGAAGGAATACAAGAACCTGACGGCCATACCATTGCCGAAAGGTGTTTAAAGGCAGCCCTCAGATGGCGGGCACATTCGCAGTTGCAAGATTTGCCATACTTGATTTTCCACCGGTGTTTCAGGCATAGACTGATCAACCCACCAAAGCCGGAGCTTTAAAATGCCTCAGTCAATCGCTGCCAACCCGATCCTTGTCGAAGCCACACGCGGCGATATGGTCGAAAGTTTCCATCGCGGCCGTTACGTCGTGATGACGTCTGACGGGACAGTGGTTGATCAAGGGGGCGATATTGATGCGCTGATGTATCCGCGATCTGCGATCAAGCCGCTTCTGGCCATTCCGTTTGTTGAAAGCGGTGCGGTCGAGGCCTTCGGGCTTGAGGACAAACACATCGCTCTTGCCTGCTCATCGCATAATGGCGAGGAAGAACACGCCCAAACCGTCAAGGCATGGTTGGAGAAGATCGGTCTTTCGGTCGATACGCTGGAATGCGCCCCGCATTATTCACTCAGCCTGAATGCCGCGATTAAACAGGCGTCTGATCATGTCAGCCTGACCAAGGCGCACAACAATTGCTCTGGCAAGCATTCAGGGTTCCTGTCGACCGCACAGCAGTTGGGCGAAGACCCGGCTGGCTATATCGAAGAGTCCCATCCGGTTCAGCAGCGCCTGATCAAGGTGTTGGAAGAAATGGGTGATTGCTATCTGTCTTCGACCCCGCGCGGTATCGATGGATGCGGTATTCCGGTGATCGGCATGCGGTTGCGTGATCTGGGCCTTGCCATGGCGCGCATGGCCGACCCGGCGGGGCTTGATGCCAAACGTATTGATGCGATCAAGCGCATCCGCAAGGGCTGTGCAAATGCCCCCTTCATGGTTGCCGGAACCGGGCGTTTTTGCACCGGGATCATGGAAGAATGCGGTGAAGATGCATTGGTCAAGGTCGGCGCAGAGGGGGTCTATTGCGCAGCCTTCCCCAAACAGGGACTTGGTGTGGCGCTTAAAATCGATGATGGCACCCAGCGCGGGGCAGAGGTTGCGATGGGCGCGATCCTGCGCAAACATGGCGTGATTGATGACGCCAAGGCCGAGGTCTTGAAGAAATACCTGACCCCGGTTCTGACCAACTGGGCGGGCAAATATGCCGGGGACTTGCGCCCGGCCTTCTGATCAAAACGGGGAACAGATGCAAAGCATTGCGGCCTATATCTTTGCAGCCATTGCCGAAATTGCCGGGTGTTTTGCCTTCTGGGCTTGGCTTCGGTCCGGAAAATCGATCTTTTGGGTCGTGCCGGGTGTCGCATCCCTGATTGTCTTTGCCTGGCTTCTGACCTGGGTTGAGGCCGACTTTGCCGGGCGGGCCTATGCGGCCTATGGCGGTGTTTACATTACGGCATCGATCTTCTGGATGTGGGTGGTTGAACGCACCACCCCCGACCGCTGGGATGTAACCGGATTGCTGGTTTGCCTTTTGGGTGCCGGGATCATCCTGTTTGCCCCGCGTTAGGTCTTGGCTTTCTCGGATTTTTCATCGGGCTTTTTGCCAGTGCGGTCTTCGGCGGGCAGAAGTACGCGGAATGTCGTTCCCTTTCCCATTTCGGTTTCAAACCAGATGCGTCCGCCATGGCGCACCGTGACGATGTCATGGGTGATCGAAAGTCCCTGTCCCGTGCCCTTGCCAACTTCCTTGGTGGTAAAGAACGGGTTGAACACCTTTGACCGGTTTTCCTTGGCAATACCGGTTCCGTTGTCGGAAATCGAAATCAGGATGCTGTCATCAAGCGACGTGGTCTTGACAGTGATGTGACCTTCTTCGGGTTTGCGCCCGGCCGCCTGAATGGCCTGTGCTGCGTTGACAATCAGGTTGAGGAAGACCTGATTGACCTCGTTGATGTGGCACGGAATATGCGGGATTTCCGGATCAAGTTCCTCGGTGATGTCGGCATTGTGTTTCCACTCATTGCGTGAAATCACAATCACGTTCGACAGGACCCGGTTGATGTCGGTGGTGGTTTTTTCCGTCCCGCCGGGATGGGAGAATTCCTTCATCGACAGGACAATGCGCGCCACCTGATTGATGCCATCAAGGGACTGTTGGGTGGCGTGCGGGATTTCCTCAAGCAGAAATTCAAGATCGGAATCGCGCATTTGTCGGGCGAAATCCTCAAACGTATTGGGCGGCAAATTTGCACGGTTTTTCCACAAGGTCTGCAAGGCCAGACCAAGCATGCGCGAAAGCGCCCCGTAACTGTCATTCAGGAACTTCAGGTTGTCGCGGATATACTGGCTGGGCGTATTGATTTCATGGGCAATGCCGCCCGCCAGATGGCCAATCGCCTCAAGCTTAAGGGCCTCGCGCAAGTCTTCTTCAAGCTTCTTTTGCGCGACTTCCGCGTTCTTGCGTCGGGTGATGTCGCGGAAAATGTAAAGATAGCTCATCTCGGAGGCGAAATTGGCCGGACTTACGATGATTTCCATCGGAAAGCTGTCGCCATCAAGGCGCTGCGCCATGGTTTCGGTATAGTCATATTTCAGCACACCACTGCTGATATTGATGCAGCGGTTCAAAAGCTTGTGGCGCACGGTTGCCTTGCGATCAATGAACATGATATCGACCGAAGTGCCCAGCAACTCATCGCCGGTTGCGCGCAGGATTTCGGCGGCTGATTTGTTGAAATCCTGGATCATGCCAGTGGCATCAATGATCAGGATCCCCTCGACAACGCTATCAAGAATGGTCTTGAGCCGCTGGGTGGTTTCCTTCTTGCGCCGTTTCTGCTCGGTCAGTAGTGCGAGGAAACGCGCACGCACATCTTCGGGCGCATCAATTTCCATCGCAGCATCAAGCAAATCCGAGCCGGACGCGACATCGGCGGTGCCGCTCAGGATTTTCGGTGCATCAGTGCTGTCCTGGTCTTCGGTCATGAGCCCTCGCGTATCGTGATTTCTGGGTCCTGTCCGCCGCGTCTCACACGGATCGGTTCATGGAACTGATGAAGTTCCTGAAATACGCGCAACCGCTGAAGCTGTATCTCGGATACGTAGTTGCCGTGTGCCAAAAGCACTTGCCCCTCGCGGGTTTCGATATCTGTGAGCAGGAAATCACCCATGCGCAGAGCCTTCAGATAGATGTCATGCTCGGTCCCTTTGGGGTAGGCGACCTTGTCATAGGACGGATCTTCTTTGGCCAACAGGGCCTCGATCTTGTCGAGCAGCTCCGGGTCGTAGCGCTTTGGCTGGTGGCGCAACTCGTCAAAGTGCTGTTTGACGACAAGATCACTTTCGACAATTTTGCCAAGGTCGTTGAAAATCCGAAGGACCCGCGCGCCCAACGGAATTTCCGTGCCAAGCGGGCCTTCGGCCGGGAAGCCCGATCCGTCGAAATTGCGGTTTTGCAGATAGACAATACCGGCAACTTGTTCCAGACGCGGGATATTGGAAATCAGTTTGCGTGCCACCTCGGGTGTGCGACGGACCACGTCACGTTCAAGCGGTTGAAGCGGCTTGTCCTCGCCAAGGCGGGCAAGGATTTCCGGCGGCAGGGAGACATAACCAATTGGCGCCAGCAACGCGGCCAACCCCAACTCCCACGGATGCGGGTAGCCGATCTGTTTGGCAATGGTGTCGCACCAAAGCTTGGCGCGCATCGCCTTGCCAAAAATCGCCGGGTTAAGTTGTGCCAGCACCTCGGTCAGGACCTTTACACTGCCCGCCAGGGTCTGTTCGATCAGCGCCTTTTCCGCGGTGATCAACTGATATTGGCGCAAGCCCGCCTTAACACCGGCAATCAGGTCCTCGTCCTCGCACGGCTTGTTGAAAAAGCGGAAAATATGCCCTCGGTTGATTGCTTCGACGGCGGTATGCTGGTCGGCATTGCCGGTTAGCATCATGTTGACTGTATCGGGGCTGAGTCTGGCAACCTCGGCCAGTAGCTTCACACCGTCCATGTCGGGCATGCGCATGTCGGCAACACAAACCGAATATTTGTTGCCTGCCTTGATTTTCTCAAGCGCCTGAAGCGGGCCGACAGCCGTGTCGAAATCGAACTTGCCGCGCAGCTTGCGCTTAAGGCCCATCAACAGGTTTTCATCATCATCAACGAAGAGTACAGGGGGATTCTGTGTCATCATCTCTCTCCCTTACGTGTCCATTTCGCGGTATTTTTCTTCGACCACGCGGGCAATTTCGCGCCAGACCGGCAACCGGTCGGCTTTTCCCAGACGTTCAAGATATTCAAGATCAATGCGGCTTTCGGGGGCCTGCCCGGTACGGCTTTCGATGGCGACTTCGCGGGCCAGATGCTGGGCAATGTAGATTGCGCTCAGCGCGTTCATTTCGGTATGCCGTGTGTCTTGCGGGCGATGGTGATAGGCAACCGTCTGCACCATGGCGCTTGGAAAGCCCCACAGACCCAAAAGGTACGCACCGATTTCCGGGTGGGCCGCGCCAAACTGGTCACGTTCGGCAACGTTGATCGGAATGTCTTCGGTTTCGACCCGCTTGATGACCTCGGCCATTTCATTGGCGCGATAGGCATAAAGGATCAAACTGCCGGTATGGCTCAGCATGCCCACAGCGGCCATGACACTGATCACTTCCTTCGGAAGCTTTTCCTGTTCGGCGATCAAGGTGGCGACAACGCCAAGCTGCTGGCTGCGTTTGCACAGTTGCATCATCCGCGTGACTGCCGGCTTGGGGCCGTCAAAACTGCGAAACAGACCGATAAACAGGGCAAGCGCCTTAAGCGTATCGACGCCAATCATGCGGATGGCTTGCGAGACAGATGTGATTTTCTGGCTGACCGCAAAATAGGCCGAGTTGGTCAGCTTCAGGATTTCGGCGGTTAACGCAATGTCTGAGGCAACGATGGCCGTAAGCTGCTCATTGCTGGTCAGTGGGTTTTCCAGTGCCTTGATAAGGTTGGTATAGGTTATCGGCGGGGAGGCAAGTGCATCAATCCCGCCAACAAGTGCACGCAGGTCCGGATTGGTCAGAAGGTTACGCAGATCAAGCGCGTTCTCGATGGTTTCGACCAGCATCTGATCATCACACGGTTTGGCCAGATACTGATGCGCCGGGCCAACCGTGCGCAGGATTGCCTCTTCCTCGGCAAAACCCGACAGAATGATACGCGCGCTATGCGGGTGTTTTTCCTGCATCATGGTCAAAAGTTCTGCGCCATCGGTTCCGGGCATGCGCATGTCGGAAACGACGACATCCGGCTCCATTTCCGCAGCCTTCGCCAAGGCGCTTTCCGCGTCATGCGCGAAATGCAGCTCCCAGCCGGACCGGACCGAGCGTAACCGGCGACGCAAACCATCCAGAATATTTTTGTCATCATCGACAAAAAGGATGACGCTCATTTTCACCTCATGCGTGTGCTCCATGGTTTATACATGGGGCCTGCAAAGGATCTTTGATAGTCCGCATATGTGGAGGGTCGTGTCCTTTTTGCCCCTTTTTCCTGAAGACGGAGCACATCAGGACACGTGATCTAGTTGTTGGTCAGTTCGCGGTATTTGCCGGAAACAACAGCCGCAATATTGGTCCATTCTTCGATGTGACTCTGCTTGCCGATCTGGGCGAGATATTCCTGATCGATCGTGCTTTCGACGGTCCGTCCGGCGTCGCGATCGGCAATTTCACGTGTCAGATGTTGCGCAACATAGATCGCGGTCAGGGCGGTCATTTCCCGGTGCGGTAAATCCATTGGCCGATGATGATAGGCAACGGCCTGAATGACAGGTGCCGGAAAACCCCACAATCCCAGCAAATAGGCACCGATTTCGGCATGTCCGGCCCCGAATTGTTCGGCCTCCGCCTGATCAATTGAAATGCCTTCTTTTTCAACACGGTCAATGACCGCCTGCATCTCATCAGGGCGCTTGGTATAAAGGATCAACGTGCCGATGTGACTAAGCATCCCGATGGATGGCACAGCATGACAAATTTCACGCGGAAGCCGTTCATATTCGGCAATCAGGGCGGCAGTAACGCCAATCTGCTGGGAGCGGTGGCACAGGCGTTTAAGATTGGCTGCCTGACTGGCAGGGCCGTCAAAGCCGCGATATAGCCCAACAAAAAGAGCCAGTGCCTTAAGCGTTTCCATCCCCAACATCCGCACGGCGTGCGCGACCGACGAAACATTCTGCGTCACTGCGAAATAGGACGAGTTGGTCAGTTTCAAAACTTCGGTGGTCAGCGCGATATCAGACTCAACAATTTTGCTGATGGTATCAAGCGCGTAATTCGGGTTCGAAAACGCCGTTTCCAGACGCATATAGGTGTCGGGCGGCGAGGCGAGGCTCTTGGAACCAGCGACAAGGGTTCTAAGTTCGGGGCTTCGCAATAACTGACGCAGACCCAGTGCGTTTTCAATACTGTCGACCAGGGTTTCATGATCGCAGGGTTTGCTGAGAAACTGGTGTGCCGGGCCGATGGTGCGCAGATAGGATGCGTTATCGGCATGGCCGGTCAGAATGATACGTACGGCATCGGGATGGGTTTTCTGCAAGGTTTCAAGCAAGGTCACACCGTCCATGCCAGGCATCTGGATGTCTGAAACGATGACGTCCAGATCCTTGTTTTCGGCAAGTTCGATGGCCTCAGACCCGCTATTGGCGAAATAAAGGTTCCACTCGGGACGGGTGCTGCGCAGACGTCGGCGCAATCCGTTCAGGATGTTGGCATCATCATCAACAAACAAAATGTGGTGCATTTTACCCGCTTCTTCTTAAATACATTTTTGCAGATGGGGGTGGGCGGAACCCCATACAAGATCGCAAAATCACAGGCCGGTTCCCTGCGCGGTCCGGCCGATATATGGCGCTGCCGTTGCAAACACATTGCCCCGCAATATCGATCGCACGATTGTCAGATCCGCAACAGGCCGCAAGAAAACCATGCAACGCGATAAGTATTGTGTAATCATATATTTATGCCAGTGAACCAGGGGCTGAATTGTCATGTTTTGTCAGAATGTTCACTGTCATTGACGGGTATACTTTATAAGAATTCTTGGAACTGCAGCGTCCAAGCGCTGTTTCCGATTGATTGGGGGTACCGCCCACCAAATGACAACACGCACCGAACTGGTTGATGCAATCAAAAAGCATCAGCTCTTTGTCATGAAGCAGCCCGGCGGTCGGCGATTGCAGCTCCGCAATGGCAACCTGTCGCGCATCAAGATGAGCAAAATCAGTCTTGAAGATGCGGTGCTTCCCGGTGCCAATTTCATTCAGGCCCAGATCCAGGATGTCAAATTTGATTTCTGTGATCTGTTCGGAACCAACTTTGTCGAGGCCAATCTCGAAGGTTCAAGCTTCATGCGCGCCGACTTGCGCGGCGCCAACATGGCGCGTGCCAAACTGCGCAATGCCAACCTGACCGGGGCCGATCTTCGATCCGGTGTGATGGTGATTGTCGATGCCGGACGCGAGAAAAAGGTCAAGCGACAAACAGATCTGACCAATGCAGACCTTCAGGGATCGGTGATGTCCGGAGCCAATCTGGCCGAAAGCAACATGTCCGGTGCCCGGCTTGCCGATGCGGATCTGAGTGACGCCAACATGTTTGCCGTGAACCTTGCCGGCGCGGATCTTTCGGGCTGCAACCTGTCGGGCGCAAAGCTCAAGAACGCCAACCTCAAGGGTGCAAAGCTCAAGGATACGCTTTTGCTTGGCACGGACTTGTCGGGTGCCAATCTGCGCAATGTTGATCTGGCGAACGTTGATCTGTCGCAGGCCAATACGTCAAACTCGATTGGCAGCAAGGCGGCAACGCCGCTCCCTGATGATATCCGCATCTTGCTCAATGCCCATACCGAGTGGCTGACAAGTGGCGGCATATCGGGCGCACGTCTTGATGTGACCGGTCGTGATCTGACTGAACTTGATTTCACCGGGTTTGATCTTTCAGCGGCATGTTTTGATGATTGCATCCTGCGCGGTGTTTTGCTGGTCGATACCATTCTGGTCATGGCATCGATGCGCAATGCCGACTTGTCCCGCGCCCGGCTGAGCGGATCGATCATGAACGGTGTGCGGATGTCCTATGCCAACTGCACCAAGGCCGTGCTTCAGGGCGTCAAGTTCGGTGGCGTCGAACAACGTGATGCCAAGGGACAAAAAACGGGCGAGGTCTGGCGCGCAGACCTTCATGCGACGGACTTTTCATACGCTGACCTTCGAAACTCGGTTTTCGATGAGCCCCACATGAAGGGGGCCAAGCTTTGCAAGGCCAATATTTCCGGTGTTGCCTTTGGTGAAACGGACCTGAGCGATGTCGATCTTGACGGTACCAACACCGGCTCGATTCTGACCGGAATCATCCCCGGTAAGGTTTAAGATTCAACCCTGCCAGGGTGCGGGTGCACTAAGCGTTCGGATAGTTTTTCCCGCTTTTTAAAGACTTAAACCGTCCCAATGTCGCGCAATGTCTTAAACAAATTGCGTTGCGGGGAAACTGCGTCATTCTATAATCCAGAATAACAAGAATCTAATTTAGAATCTCTGGGGTTTTCTACTGAATGTCATCGCGTTCGGAATTGATTGATTCAATCAAGAAGCATCAACTTTATCTCAATCAAAAGCCGGGCGGGGTGCGCATGCAAAAGCGCAACTGCAATCTTTCCCGCATCAAAATGAGCAAGATCAGCCTGAAAGAGGCGGTATTACCCGGTGCAAACTTCATTCAGGCATCGGCGCGCGATGTTTGTTTCGATTTCTGTGACCTGTTTGGCGCGAACTTTGTTGAGGCTGATCTCGAAAATTCGACCTTTGAACGCGCCGATCTGCGCGGAGCCAATATGGCACGGTCCAGTTTGCGCAATGCCAACCTGAACGGCATTGATCTGCGCGCAGGCATCATGGTGGTTCTTGAAGGGGCTCGTGAACGCACGGTCAAACGCGAAACCGACATGTCTAATACCGACCTCGAAGGTGCGATGATGTGGGGGGCCAATATGGCCGGTGCCAACATGTCGGGATCGCGCCTTGCGCATACCGATATGAGTGACGCCAACATGTTTGCCGTCAACCTCGAAGGCGCTGATCTGACCGGGTGCAAGATGAACGGCGCAAAGCTTCGCAATGCCAACCTCAAGGGGGCGAAGCTTGCCGGGACGGAACTTGTCGGTGCGGATCTGAGCGGTGCGAACCTGCGCAATGTCGACTTGCAGGATGTCGATTTGTCGCAGGCCAACACATCCTACTCAATCGGTGGCGGTACGCCGACGGCCCCGCTGGTTGATGATATTCGCGAACTTGTAAACGGCCACAGTACCTGGCTGGCCACCGGCGGCAAAACCGGCATGCCAATGATTGCTGCCGGTCGCGATTTGTCGGGCATGGACTTTTCGGGCATGGACCTGTCCGGGGCCGTCTTTGACAAATGCATCCTGCGCGGCACGCTTTTTGTCGATACCATTCTTGCCATGTGTTCGATGCGCGAAGCCGACATGCATAAAATCCGCATGAATGGTGCTGTGCTGGATGGTGTGCGCATGGCCGGTTCTGATTGTAGCGAGGGCGTGTTCCAGGGCGTTCACTTTGGCGGTGTCGATCAGCGCGACAAGAAGGGTGAAAAGACCGGCGTCGTCTGGAACGCGGATCTTTCGGATGTCAATTTCGAACAGGCCGATTTGCGCAACTCGGTATTTGATGAAGCCAAGATGAAGGGCGCCAATCTGACCAAGGCAAACGTTGCCGGCGTCGCCTTTGGCGCCACGGATCTGAGCGAAACCGAACTTGAAGGTGCCAATGTTGGTCTGATCCTCAATGGCTATATTCCCGGCAAGAGATAACCTCTGCCGATCACGGCCCGAAAACGCAAAACGCCGCCTTCAGTGAAGGCGGCGTTTTTTAGTGCGCAGGACTATGATCGCTTAGCTGCGGTAATCCGCATTAATCGAGATGTAGCCATGCGTCAGGTCACAGGTCCAAACCGTGGCTGCACCATCGCCAAAGCCAAGATCGGCATCAATGTCGATATACTGGCCCTTGATGTGGGCCTCGACCGGGCCTTCGTCATAATCGGCAACACGTTCACCGTTCTTGGCCAACGTAATGCCACCGATTGCAACGCTCAGCTTGTTGGGATCGGCGGTTACACCGCATTTGCCAACAGCCATGACGATACGGCCCCAGTTGGCGTCTTCACCCGCAATCGCGGTTTTGACAAGCGGGGAGTTGGCAATGGCCTTCGCGGCAGTTTTGGCCTCTTTTTCGTTCACGGCACCGGTGACTTTGACGGTGATGAATTTCGAAGCGCCCTCGCCATCGCGAACGATCTGATGGGCAAGATCACGCAGTACGTCTTCAAATGCCGCCTTGAACGCGGCAAGTTCCGGATCGTTGACGTCACTAATTGCGTCATTGCCCGCCTTGCCCGTGGCAGCCACCAGAAGCGTGTCCGAGGTTGACGTATCGCTATCAACCGTTATCGCGTTGAAGCTGCGATTGTTGCAATCGGCCAGAATGGCTTGCAGCACATTGTGCGGCAGGGCGGCATCGGTAAACACAAAGCTTAGCATGGTTGCCATGTTCGGCTCGATCATGCCCGATCCCTTGGCGATACCGGCAATGGTCACGGTCTTGCCATTGATGGTCGCGGTGGCTGACGCGCCCTTGGGGAAGGTATCGGTGGTCATGATGGCCTTGGCGGCATCAAGCCAGCCGGCCTCATTGGCCAGAAGATCACCCAGTGCATCGGTGATGCGGTTGGCCGTGGTCGGTTCGCCAATCACGCCGGTCGATGCGGTAAAGATTTCGGTTTTTGCACAGCCGAGTGCCTTGGACACGGCTTCGACCTTGTCAGCAACGAACTTTTCGCCAGCCTTGCCGGTAAAGGCGACGGAGTTACCCGCATTGACAAAAAAGGCACGTGCCGTACCACCCTTAAGTGCCTCACGTCCCCAGCGGACCGCCGCCGATGCGGTGGTCGACGTGGTGAAGACACCGGCGACCTGCGTGCCTGGCTCGAGTTCGGCCATCAGAACATCCGGGCGCCCCTTATAGCGAATGCCAAGGGTTGCGGTATGCAGTTTAACGCCAGCAATCGCCGGAAGGTCTGGGAATGCCGCAGGGGCAAGCGGTGAAATGGCAGTCGCAACCATCAGTGCAGTTTCCTTTATTGGATAAGTCGGTCCATCCTGCCGCAATGGCGACGAAAAGCAAGCGGCAGAATGAATTTACGCGATCAAATGATGTGTAAAAAACGGGGCGAAGCCAATGGCTGCACCCCGTTTTCGAATTCTCTAACGCCAGTCGCGATCAATCTATGCTGACCGCGACGTTTGCGGAATTATTCCGCCGGCTTTTCCTTGGCGGCTTCTTCTGCTGCCTTCGCGGCTTCGATTTCGACATAGTTGACGATTTCGGCATCAGAACGCAGGTCTTCGACAAGTGCGTTAAACGCATCGCGGCTGATTTCGGCCACCAGCTGTTGACGGACTTCGTCAAGCGACGGCTGGGTGCCTTCTTTTTTCTCTTCAACCTTGATCACGTGCCAGCCGAACTGGGTCTGAACCGGCTCGCTCGAATAGGTGCCCGGTTCCATGGCAAAGGCTGCCTCGGCGAACGGTGCGACCATGTCGGCACGGTTAAAGAAGCCAAGATCACCACCGTTCGGACCGGACGGGCCGGTTGATTTTTCTTTGGCGAGTTCGACGAAGTCGGCACCATCGTCAAGTTCTGCGATGATGGCTTTTGCGTCTTCTTCGCTTTCAAGCAGGATATGGCGGGCGTGGACCTGCGGCTCCGGCTCGTTGGTTTTGATGAATTCTTCGTATTTTGCTTCGATCGCATCATCGGTGATCGCGTCACTGAGCGCACGATCCAGATAGGTTTCCGCGATCAGGCGGCGCTCAAGGGCTGCGATCTGTGCTTTGACTTCCTCGTCATCAGCCAGACCAGCTTCGCTGCCGGCATCCATCAGCAGGCGCTGATTGATTTCACGGGTCAGAAGATCCGCTTTAAGCATGTCAAACGGAAGCTGGCGATACTGTTGCGGCAGGCCCTGCTGGGTTGCGCGGACTTCTGATTCAAGAATGTCCTCGCCATTGACCGTCGCCAGCACCGGGTCTTCTGCCGGTGCAGCGTCCTGTGCCATGGCAGGGGATGCGAAAATGACGGTTGCCAGGGACGCAGCAAGAAGGGATTTGCGCAGCATAGTTTCTCCAGACTTTGATTTCAGATGGGCTTATGCCCAATGCCTCTGCCCACGGGTAAAACACATAAGTTGTGCCTGCACAAGGCTTCGCCGTGGATGTCGCACCTTTTGACAAAGCTTTCTGTCTAAAATGTGAAGAAGCTAAATTTGCGTGTCAGCATGTTGTGATGTGTATCATTGCGTTCACGCGCGCGCATCACCCGAAAGGCGGGCAATGATCGGACGACAGTTATGTGAAATTCTGACACGGTTGGGACTGTTCAGGCCTGAACGTCAAACAGCACTTCACCGACTGTTCCTTGTGACCCGTCTGTTCGGGTGAAACCCGATTTGGCCACTAGATCCCCGCCGATCAGGCGTTCATCCAATGGTGTGATCATGGTCAGCGATATCGATTTGATGTCTTCGCTTGCCAAGCTGCTCTGGCTTCCATCGGCACGTAGTAGAACGAGCGAGCTGAACACAGCATCACTTTCGTCAATCACGCCATCCTGGTTGTCGTCATATTTTGCCAGTTCAGCAAAGCCGTCTTTGGCACCGTTCTGGTCACCAAACAGTTCGGTGCCGTCGTTGATTTCACCATCACCATTGCGATCGAGCGCAAGCAGCGCATCCCCGCCACTTACCCACGCGGTTTGATCCTCGTCGCCATCGCCGTCAATGTCGAATGTGACGCCGTTGGCAACGTCGGTGACATCAATGCCATTGCCGTCAAGGTCCAGGATAAGGGGGCCACCTGCTGATATATCTGACGAATTTCAATGCTTGTATACTTGACGCTGATTTGCTCAATCTTGGCATTGATTTCGGCCAAGGAAATGCCCCCACTCATTCGGCCCGAGGAACCGCTTTGAAGCTGGGTAAGGTCAATATTGACGGCTTGTGATATCATCTGCAGGGAACCTGCATCGGCCTTGATGTCGCCCGAAGCAATCCCCTTTACGAGTGATTCGACGGATATGCCATTGGGAACGCCGTCGACACCGCTGATCGCAACATCACCAAGCGGACCATCGGCCATCTCAGACGCAATCTGACGTGCTTTTTCGGGCGGGACGCCAATCATTGAAAGAATGATAAAGGCATCATTATCCATTCGACCCTGCGCATCCTGAATGGCGGGTTTGACGGCATTCAGAACATCTAGCGCATTGGTTTGCACTTCAAAAACCGGCAAATGGGCAAACGGTTCCGGCGCATCTTCAACTTTCTCGTTGGCCTTAGCGCTCAGGTCCACCTGATCTGCAATCGCGCGTTGGACCTTGCTCAACTGTCCCGCATTTGTTTTTTGCGCCGCAACGCTTTCGGCAGCAGCCTTTGCTGCTGCCTGCGCGCCGGCATAGGCATCCATACCGGCTGTGCCGGTTTGCTGTGGGGGGACCATGTTCGGGTCAAACATCATTCAGCACCTCCTTCCTGAAGGGCTGCGGGATGTCGGACACGACATCCCGTCGCAGTTAAATCAGAACATCCTGTTCCTGTGTCGGGTCAGTGACGGGCACGGTTTCACCATTCGGGAACGTGAAGGTGGCCTTGCCATCATCCTGACCAAAGAGGCCCATCGGCATCATCATATCAACGGTCAGCTGAAGCGGACCGGCACCCTCGCCAGTTTCGCCTGACGGCTGATTGATGCTGCGTACGATCAGGGTTGCCTGTTCCATGAACTGTTCAGTGATCTGGGCATTCAGGACCGCCATCCGTTCCGCCGCAAGCGCCTGACCATTGGTCTGCGCAGCACCGGCTGAGTCACCTTCTTCGGACGCATCATCAGAACCGACTGTTGCATTCATCAATTCACGAATGAATTCAGCGACTCCGTTATCATTAATATCAAACAGAAGTCCGCCATTCTCGGCACTGGCCGGGTTGCCCAGCATATCCACAAGCGATCCGCCACCCAGCCCATCCATGACCGCACCTAGTGCGCCAAGGGCGGCGCCGGCACTGTTGCCAATTGCGATGGCTTGGGTCTTTACAACTTCGATCTTGGCAGCCTCGTAATTAAACGAGAATTCACCGGTTTCGTTGTTGATGCTGATATCAAGCGACTGGACCGCCATGATGGCGGATTCCGATACGCCAACCGCGGCACCATTGGCCCCGGCATATGAAATAGCGGTTTTGCTGTGGCTGGCGATCGCCTGATCAAAGGAAAACTCGAACTGGTCCTGCCCACTGGCAGCGTCGCGAATGCCATTGAACATGGCATCGGTCGCAGCAATCGCATCTTCTTCGGACATGCCCGAAAGCGCGAACATTTCCTGTACACTGCCGCGAATCATCTCAAGCGACGCATCAAGTGCGCGTTCAAACAGTTCTTCGGTTGTCAGTGGCTTATTCGACAGCGATTTTCCTGCCGACGGGGCAAGCTTCTGGCTGTCATTATGTGCGGCAAGCGCATCGTCTGACAACGCAACCGGATCAACCTGATTGCGGGCATCAGTTCGCGCCTTTGCGGCACTGTCACCGGCATCGGGATTACTTTTTGAGATGGGCTGACGCGCATCCTGAAGGGCGGATTGACCCTGACGAAATGGATTAAGCGCTGAGAAATCGACCATAATCCTCCTCCTGAGGACGTGATTTGGCAGCGTTTTCGGTGCAACCCTGCGTGCCAAAACGAGCTACATGCTCTGTTAGGGTTTAAAACTATTAGGCGAATGGTACGCCGATTTTTCGTATTTCTCAAGCAAGAAGGGATCAACAGCCAAAAACGAAAATGTGAAACCGTCCGGATGTGTCCGGGGACTGCGGTGAAAACCGGTAATTTTCAGCCCAACATTAGCGATATTGGCTCGTTCCGTTGACAGATGGCAGGCAGGGTTCTATCTGTGATCGGGCTCCGCTTTCTGTAGGGCCTCATTGTGTCTTAATTTATTTGTTCAGGAACGTATTAATGCTCGGCGCTATTGCCCGGAAAATTTTCGGTTCAGCTAACGATCGTGAAGTCAAAGCCCTGCGGGCCACGGTCGAGCAAATCAATGCCCTGGAACCCGAAGTCGAAAAGCTTACTGATGATGAACTGCGCGCCCGGACCGATTGGCTGCGCGAACGTCTCAAGAATGGCGAGACTCTGACCGACATCCTGCCTGATACCTTTGCCACCATCCGCGAGGCATCCAAACGTGTCCGTGGCGAACGTCATTATGACGTACAGCTTCTGGGCGGCATGGTTCTGACATCTGGCAAAATTGCCGAGATGAAAACCGGTGAAGGTAAAACCCTGGTTTCGACCCTGCCGGTTTATCTGAATGCGCTTGAAGGCAAGGGCGTTCATGTGGTGACGGTCAACGACTATCTGGCAAGTCGTGACGCCGAATGGATGGGCGAGGTTTATGGCTTCCTTGGTCTGACCGTGGGCGTGATCATGCATGGCATGACCGATGATCAGCGCCGTGCGGCTTATGCCTGTGACATCACCTATGCGACGAATAACGAGCTCGGCTTTGATTATCTGCGCGATAACATGAAGTTCCGTCTCGAAGACATGGTGCAGCGCCCGTTCAACTTTGCGATCGTCGATGAAGTCGACTCGATCCTGATCGACGAAGCCCGTACCCCGCTGATCATTTCGGGCCCGGCCGAGGACAGCTCGGAACTTTACCGCTCGATTGATGCGCTGATCCCGAAACTGGTCGAAGAAGACTATGAAAAGGACGAAAAGGCGCGCGCGGTTACCCTGACCGAAGAAGGCACCGAGCACGCCGAACAGCTTCTGATGGAAATGGAAATCCTGACCGAAGGCACGCTTTATGACGTTGCCAACGTTCATCTGGTCCATCACGTCAACCAGGCGCTGCGTGCCCACAAGCTGTTCCAGAAAGATACCGACTATATCGTCAAGGACGACAAGGTCGTCATCATTGACGAATTTACCGGTCGTATGATGGAAGGCCGCCGTTATTCCGATGGCCTGCATCAGGCACTCGAAGCCAAGGAAAAGGTCAAGATCCAGAACGAAAACCAGACTCTGGCATCAATCACCTTCCAGAACTATTTCCGTCTCTATCCGACCCTTGCCGGGATGACCGGTACGGCAATGACCGAGGCCGAGGAATTCGAGGAAATCTACAACCTTCAGGTTGTCGAAATTCCGACCCATCGCCCGATTGCCCGTAAAGATGCCGATGACGAGATCTATCGCACTGCCAATGAAAAGTGGATTGCGATCTCCGAACAGCTTGAAGATTGCCACAAGCGCGGCCAGCCAGCGCTTGTCGGGACGGTCTCAATCGAGAAATCGGAAATTCTGTCTGATCTTCTGAAAAAGAAGAAAATCCCGCACGAAGTTCTCAACGCCAAGCAGCATGAACGCGAAGCCTTGATCGTGGCCCAGGCCGGTGCGCCGGGTGCGATCACGATTGCCACCAACATGGCCGGTCGTGGTACCGACATCAAACTTGGTGGCAACGTTGAAATGCGCGTTGAGCACGAACTGGCCAACGTCACCGACGAAGCCAAACGTGCGGCCGCGATTGAAAAGATCAAAGCCGAAGTCAAAGCCGACCAGGAAAAGGTCCTTGCCGCCGGTGGCCTGTTTGTGATCGGGACCGAACGCCATGAATCACGTCGTGTGGATAACCAGCTGCGTGGTCGTTCCGGCCGTCAGGGTGACCCGGGTGGATCGAAATTCTATCTCTCGCTTGAAGATGACCTGATGCGTATTTTCGGGTCCGAGCGCATGGACGGCATGCTTCAGAAACTGGGTCTGCAGGAAGGTGAAGCGATTTACCATCCGTGGATCAACAAGGCGCTAGAGAAAGCCCAGCAGAAAGTCGAGGCACGCAACTTCGACATTCGTAAGAACGTTCTGAAATTTGACGATGTCATGAATGACCAGCGTAAGGTCGTCTATGAACAGCGCCGCGATCTGATGCAGGCCAAGAACGTTGCCGAAGACGTTGCCGACATGCGCGCCGAAGTCATCGAGGACATGGTCGACAAATACTGCCCGGCCAAGGTCTATCCGGAGCAGTGGGAAGCCGCCAGCCTGCACGAAGAAGTTACCCGTCTTCTCGGTCTTGATCTGCCGATTTCGGATTGGGTCAAGGAAGAAGGCATCGATCAGGAAGTCATGCGCGAACGCATTGAAAAGGCCGCGGATGCGAAAATGGCAGCCAAGGTTGCCAACTATGGTGCTGATATCATGCGCCAGGTTGAAAAAAGCCTCGTGCTGCAACTCCTTGATCAGTCATGGAAAGAGCACCTTCTTGCCCTTGATCACCTGCGTCAGGGCATTGGTCTTCGCGCCTATGGTCAGCGCGACCCGCTCAATGAGTTCAAGCGCGAAGCCTTCAACATGTTCGAAGCCATGCTGGTGTCCTTGCGCGAGCGCGTGACCCAGATGCTGTCGCATGTTGAACTGCAATCGACCCCGCGCCCCGAAGATCTCGAGGCACGCCGTCCGCAACAGGAAATGCGCGAAAATCGTGACGAACTCGAAGCAACCGAGCAGGGTGTTGATACCGCAACCGTTCAGTCGCGTCAGCCGGGCAATTTCGATCCCAATGATCCGTCGACCTGGGGGCGTGTTGCCCGCAACCAGGCCTGCCCTTGCGGATCTGGCAAGAAATACAAGCATTGCCACGGTCAGTTGAACTGATCGAAAAGGCCATGAAATTTAGGAAAAACGCGCACCTTCGGGATGCGCGCTTTTTCTTTGTCAGTTGTTTGCCGTAAGGGCCTTTGTTGGCAGATGGCTTTGCAGGAACTGTTTGACCGGACCCAACACCGCATCATCGGTTGTCAGATAGAACCCCATTGCAATCAGGGTTCCGGCATGGCCCGTTTCGGGGACTTCGACAAGTTCTGCATTTGGGGCCAGTTCGGCAAGCTTCCTCGAATTGCGGGGTAAAACCGTGTGATCTCGGGTGCCCGTTATCAACAAAAGCGGCGGCATATGCGCCAGATCCATCTCGACCGGCTGGCTTTGATCCGCTGGTGTATCGCCGAATGCATTCCGGGTGGCCGCAACATCATAAGGATAAAAATCATATGGGCCCGACAGCCCGATGATGCCGGCAATGTCATCGGCATCAAGCCCGACAGCTTGCAGATACTGTTGGTCTGCAACCAGCTGAACGGCGTTATAGGCCCCGGCGGAATGCCCGGCCAACATGATCGGGACCTCCTCCCGTATTTGATCGGGGTGTTGCCCGGCATAGCCTTTCATAAAGGCTATTGCAGCTGCCCCGTCCTCGATAAAGGCCGGGAAATGAACATCGGGCACCAATCGGTAATCATGAATGGCAACCGCATAGCCAAACTCGGCAAAACGTTTGGCGATAAAGGCATACTTACCACGGTCACCAGAATCCCAGGACCCGCCATAAAACCAGATCACAAGTGGGGCGGGCTGAAGTGACGGATCGGGCAGATAAAGATCCAGAACCTGCCGCTCATCCGGGCCATAGGAAAGTGCCGCTATATCAGGTTCTATATCGCCAGCCTGCCAATGATTGTAAGCACCAAGCTTGTCACATCCGGCCAGAAGCACCATTGCGACAACGGAATTGGTCGTCATGCTCAGAAACTTTTTGGGAAACATTCGGGGTACCGATCTATGCAAAAATTATCATTTATATAGTCAGTACGTTAGCGCACTGAATTCCGTTTAAAACAATCAAATGGATGTTTGCGCCGACCACACTCGCTATGTCCTCGGATTTTGACAATCCAGGCCTGTAAAGCAGCGCGTCGCATGTGTATTGTTGGGATGTATTTATTAGTCCTTAATTGCCTGCTCCCTAGACTTTCCGGGCAAAGTTCAAATTCGGAGATCCAGTCAAAGTGTCCTCATTCGATCAACTGTCCAAACGCGCCAAAAAGCTCGAAAATCAGGGCCAGATTGACGAGGCCATCAAACTCTACGAAATGTTTCTTCAGGATTTCCCGAAAAACACGCGCGCCAAAGCAGCACTTGAGAAGTTGCGCGGTGCAGCATTAGGAAATGGTGTTTCTGCTCAGGAAGCGTTCACAAAAGCCTCCAAACTGATTGAGCAGGGCGCGGTTGCAAAAGGCGTTGAACTTGCCCGTAAACTCGTGGAACTTGCGCCCGAAAATGCCCAGATATGGAACCTTCTTGGATTTGGCTATGCAAAGAGTCAAAACCCGGCCGAGGCGGAAAAATGTCTGCGCAAAGCCATTGAGATCGATAAGAATTTCGGAATGGCTTGGGTGAATATTGGCACGCTGTTTTCAACGCAAAACAAGTGGGATCTTGCGTTGCAGGCATTTCAAAATGCGAGTTATATCGAACCGCAAAATGCCGGCGTTCTGAGTTCGATCGCAGGCATCCTGATAGAGATGCGGCGCTTTGATGAGGCTGAGAAATTCTGCGTGATGGCGATCAAATACGATCCCAATCTGGCGGAGCCATATCTTAATCTTGGGATCATCCTGTATCGCAAGAAAAAGCGCGGTGCTGCCAAACAGGCATTTGAAAAAGTCGCCCAACTGCGACCGAACAATATGACGGCACTTTCGGACTATCTCTATGTCCGCGCACAAATCTGCGACTGGTCTGAACTTGCACCCGAATTTAAGAAAGTGAAGCCGATTGGAAAACCGGGTAACTCGGTTTCACCCTTTTCGTTCCTACATTTTGACGATGACCCATACGCGCAGAAAAAGCGTTCTGAAAACCGGGCCCAGGAACTTGCCGTGCGAGAAGACGTTCCGAAGTTCCCTCGTCCGTCTTCGCGCCCGCAGAAACTCAAAATCGGCTATTTCTCCGCTGATTTTCACAATCATGCGACGCTTTCCTTGATGATGGGGCTTTTTGGTTTCCACGACAAAAGCCGATTTGAAATACATGCATATAGTTACGGCGGTGTCACGGATGGTTGGCGTCGTGGCAAGCTTCAGAAACTGGTTGAAAAAAACTGGGACGTTCGCGGTGCATCGGACCGCGAAATTGTCGAACACGCCCGTAACCAGGGGATAGATATCGCGATTGATCTGAAGGGCTACACCCAGTACGGACGGCCACAGCTATTTGCCTATCGGTTGGCGCCAATTCAGATCAACTATGTTGGTTATCCGGGGACTTTGGGGGCCGATTACATCGACTATCTGATCGCAGACCACACCATCATCCCCGGCGAATACAAGAACGCCTATTCCGAAAAAATCATCTACATGCCGCATTGTTATCAACCCAATGATGGCGGTCGGGCCTATCCCGAAAATACCCAAACACGCACGGAGCTGGGCTTGCCCGAAGACGGCTTTGTCTTCTGTTCATTCAATGCCAACTATAAGATTTCGCCGCGCGAATTCGATATCTGGGTGCGCTTGCTTAAGAAGGTAGATGGTTCTGTCCTGTGGCTCTTTGAAGGAAGCGAGGACGCGATGCTCAATCTTCGCAAGGAAGCCGGAAATCGCGGCGTGGATCCAGCCCGCCTTGTCTTTGCAGGCTTCTTGCCCGAGGAACAACACCTCGCACGTCACAAACATGCCGACCTGTTCCTAGATACCTTCAATGTGAATGCGCATACCACGGCAAGTGACGCGCTTTGGACCGGGTTGCCGCTTGTAACACTTCCCGGAAAACAATTTGCCGCCCGGGTCGCCGCAAGTGTTCTAAAGGCGGCAAACTTGCCTGAACTGATTGCCAATGACGAAGAAGAGTACGAGGCGATTGCCCTTGATATGGCATTGAATCCGGAAAAGACAGAAGCCATGAAGGCAAAGGTCAAGGAAAACGTCAAAGCATGTCCGTTGTTTGACACCAAATCATATACCAGTGATCTCGAGCGTGCTTACGATGCGGTGTATGAACGTTACCTTCGAAGCGAATCCCCTGCGGATATTGACCTTCTAAATGAATGATATACGCGCGAATGTTGTACCGAGAATGAGGAAGAAGTCTTGACGTCGGCAGTTGAAATGGCGCTTTCCCAAGCCAAAAATGCGATGAAAAGCAATCAGTTTGGGGTGGCGATTTCCATTTGCGAAAAACACCTCAAATCTGAACCTGGTGCAGCTGTGATTTGGGTTGTTTTGGCAAACGCACATTTTGCCAACAAAGATTATGAGCAAGCGTTTTCTTGCTTCAAGAAGGTTGTCGATCTCGCGCCGCAAAACCCAAAATCCTATCAAAATCTTGGTGTGTTTTATCAAGGCATCGGGAAGTATAACGAAGCCCTGCAAAGTTATAAGAAAGCGGCAAGTTGCGATGCAAATTATGCCCCGGCCTATAATGGCGCCGGTGTTGTCTTGATGACAGTTGGGCAGTTTGATGTAGCTCAGCCGTATTTTGCCAAAGCGCTTCAGCTCGATCCAGGGTTCGCCGACGCCTACAACAATTTGGCGCATGTGTTCTTTAGCAAGGGACAATTGCCCGCAGCAGCCCAGAGTTATGCCAAGGCCAACGCGCTGAACCCTGATTTGAAAAGCGCACAGGCAAACCAGTTCTATAGTTTGGCGATGATGTGTGATTGGGCCGGACTTGAAAGCTTTTCGAGTGAAGCCGATACACTAGGAATTGAGGGCGAAGCAATTGCGCCTTTTTCTCTGTTGGTGCGTGAAGACGCACCGGAACGACAATTGGCGCGATCTCGGAAATTCGTATCGGCTAAATTTGGACGTGGCGCAGAATGGCGGGGTGCTGCCCCCTCAAAGCGTCCCGACAAGCTTCGGATTGGATATTTCTCTGCCGATTTTCACAACCATGCAACGCTATCACTGATGATGGGCCTGCTTAGGAACCATGATCACGAAAAATTTGAAATCCATGGTTTCTCTTATGGTGTCGTCAAAGAAAGCAACAGTCTAAACGAGGCCAAACAATTCTTAGAGAGCTTCTCGGATGTGGAGCGTGCTACCGACGAAGAAATTGTTGAACTTGCGCGTGAAAAGAAGATTGATATCGCAATTGATCTTAAGGGGCACACCCACCAGGCGCGCACCGGTATTTTTGCGTATCGCATGGCACCCATTCAGATCAATTATCTGGGATATCCCGGTTCCATCGGTGCTGATTTCATCGAATACATGATTGTCGACAAAGTCACAGTCCCTGAAACGCACAAACAGTATTTGTCTGAGAAGCTGATTTATCTGCCAAATTGTTATCAGCCGAACAATGATCAGCGCCAAATTTCGCAAACAGATACAAAACGCACAGATTTTGGCCTTCCGGAAACTGGTTTTGTGTTTTGCAGTTTCAACAACACCTACAAGATCACACCGCGCGAGTTTGATATCTGGATGCGCCTTCTTGGCAAGGTTGATAGCTCAGTCCTTTGGTTGCTCAAAGGCAACGATTACGCGGCCGATAACCTGCGTAAGGAAGCGCAAAAACGGGGTGTCGATCCGAACCGTTTGATATTTGCAGAAAAGCTGCCGGAACCGGAACATCTGGCACGCCATAAACATGCAGATCTT
Source organism: Thalassospira indica (assembly GCF_003403095.1). Taxonomy (NCBI): domain Bacteria; kingdom Pseudomonadati; phylum Pseudomonadota; class Alphaproteobacteria; order Rhodospirillales; family Thalassospiraceae; genus Thalassospira; species Thalassospira indica. Next base: position 767,806 of record NZ_CP031555.1, read on the forward strand.
TTGCTTGATACTTTTAACGTCAACGCCCACACCACGGCGAGTGACGCGCTTTGGGCCGGTTTGCCGATGGTCACCTTGCCCGGTGCGCAATTTGCCGCGCGTGTCGCGGCCAGCATTCTAAGTGCGGCAAACCTTCCCGAGCTGATCGCGAAATCCGAAGAGGACTACGAAGCGATTGCCCTTGATCTGGCTTTAAACCCGGAAAAGGCCATAGCCATCAGATCTAAGGTTAAAGAAAACGCCAAAGTCTGTCCTTTGTTCGACAGCAAATCTTATACCGTTGATCTGGAACGGGCTTATGACGCAGCGTATGCATGCTACCTTCGGGGTGAAGCTCCAAAAAACATTGATCTTGTCAGCCATTAAGATACGGGTAAATTTTGCATCAGGAATGAGGAAGATGTTTTGAGCACGACGCTGGAACAGGTGGTGTCCAACGCCAAAGAAGCCATTCGCAATAATGTGCCTGATAAGGCTATTTCCATTTGTGAAGAGCGCCTGAAAACCGAATCCAATATGCTTGTGCTCTGGGATCTCTTGGCAAATGCCCATTTCCTGAAAAAGGACTATGTGCAGGCCTCTTTGTGCTTCGAGAAGGTCGTCGAACTTGCGCCAGGAAGCCCAAAGTCCCATCAAAACCTTGGTATGTTTTATCAAAGCATCGGAAAGTTTAACGAAGCGCTGCAGTGTTTTCAGTGCGCGGTCAACTGCGATGCGAACTATGCCCTCGCCTATAACAGTGCCGGCAATGTTCTAATGAAGGTGGGCCAGCGTGATACCGCGCAGCAGTATTTTGTCAAAGCTCTTCAGCTAAACCCTCAACTCGCCGATGCCTACAGCAATATGGCCAATGCTTTCTTCCTCAAGGGGCAATTGCAGGCTGCAGCTCAGGGGTATGCCAAAGCTTATTCTCTAGATCCTTCGCTGAAAAGCGCCTTGGCCAATCAATATCATTGCTTGGCAATGATGTGTGATTGGTCTCAGTTAGAGGACTTCACGCGTGTCGCCGATACGCTGGGCGTTGAGGGCGAAGTTGTTTCACCATTTACGCTGCTCCAATTGGAGGATGCACCTGAACGGCAATTGATACGAAGCAGCAGGCTGGTGATGGTCAATTTTGGTCATGGAACCAAATGGCAACGGCCGCCTCCAACCAAACGACCGAGTAAGCTGCGCATTGGTTATTTTTCGGCCGATTTCCAGGATCATGCGACGCTTTCGCTGATAATGGGGCTTCTGCGTCACCATGATCACGACAAATTCGAAATTCACGGGTTTTCTTATGGCTTGGTCAAAGAAGGTCGAAGTCTTGATCAGGCAAAGGGTTACTTTGAAAGTTTTTCCCATGTTGAACGAGAATCGGATGATGCGATTGCCGAGCTCGCACGAGAAAAGAAAATTGATATCGCGATTGATCTAAAAGGCCATACACGACTGGGACGGTTAGGTTTTTTTGCCCGGCGTATGGCCCCGGTTCAGATCAACTATCTGGGCAATCCGGGCACCATAGGGGCAGACTTTATCGAATATATGATCGTCGACAAGGTTACCGTACCTGAAACGCACAAAAAGTATCTGTCGGAAAAGCCGATTTATCTGCCGCATTGTTATCAACCCAACGATGACCAGCGCAGCATCCCGGAGACCAACACAACGCGTGCTGATTTCGGTCTGCCTGATAACGGTTTTGTCTTCTGTAGTTTTAACAATACCTACAAGACTTCCCCGCGTGAATTCGATATCTGGATGCGGCTCCTGAAAAGGGTCGATGGGTCGGTGCTTTGGTTGTTCAAAGGCAATGACTACGCGGCAGAAAACTTGCGCAAAGAAGCGCAAAAACGCGGTGTTGATCCGGATCGTTTGATTTTTGCAGAGAGGTTTTCCCAATCAGAACATCTTGCGCGGCACAAACATGGCGACCTTTTGCTTGATACCTTCAACGTCAATGCTCACACGACGGCAAGCGATGCGCTTTGGGCCGGCTTGCCGCTTGTTACGCTTCCCGGCGAGCAATTTGCCGCCCGTGTTGCAGCCAGCATTCTCAGTGCGGCAAATCTGCCCGAACTGATCGCCAAGGATGAAGCGGATTATCAGGCCATTGCCCTAGATCTGGCGCTGAATCCGGAAAAAATCATGGCATTGAAGCAGAAGTTGCAAGAACAGATCAAGACCTGTCCACTGTTTGATACGGCGGGCTATACACGAGATATCGAAGCGGCATTTGAAGCAGCTTATGATCGTTATTTTAAAGGCCTCGCCCCTGATGATATCGATCTGACCCGGTGAAAGTGATCCGGGATGCTTTCTGCACTTGGCGAAGGTTTGATGGCGCGATAAAACAGTGCCATGACAATACAACAACCAGATAAAGGCTGCATGTCGGTTGACCTGCGCCAGGGCAAAATCCCGGAAAAAACCGTGTTCGTCAGTGCGGTCGCGCTGGTCGATATTGATCATCGTGTGCTGATCGCACAGCGCCCAGAAGGCAAATCCATGGCCGGCCTTTGGGAGTTTCCCGGCGGCAAGGTCGAGGCGGGCGAAACACCCGAAATGGCGCTGGTGCGTGAGCTCAAGGAAGAGCTTGGCATTGATATCACCGAAAGCTGCCTGGCACCCTTTACCTTTGCATCCTTCACCTATGATGATTTCCATCTGATGATGCCGCTTTATCTCTGTCGCGTCTGGAAGGGTGAAATCACCCCGATGGAAGGCCAGCAGGTTAAATGGGTACGCCCGGTCCGTCTGGGCGACTACCCGATGCCACCGGCTGACGTGCCGCTTGTGGCGATGTTGCGCGATTTTCTGTGAGCCATCTGCGCGTTTGTGGCGTATGAGATCGCGCATTGAAGTTTGAATGATGTTGTGGGGATATGATGTCTGATCCGGTCCGTGCCTGTCTGATTATTATCGGCAATGAAATCCTGTCTGGCCGCACCCATGACAAGAACCTGCCCTATCTGGCAGAGGAACTGAACACGCTTGGTGTCCGCCTGGCCGAGACCCGCGTCATTCCCGATATCGAAGCCACCATCATCGAGACGCTCAATGAATGCCGGGCAAAATTCGATTATGTCTTTACCACCGGCGGCATCGGCCCGACCCACGATGACATCACATCGGAATGCGTCGCCAAGGCATTCGGGGCGGCGATCGAACTCAATGCAGACGCGCATGACTTGCTTAAAAGCCATTATGAAAACCCCGAAGACCTCAATGAAGCGCGCCTGCGTATGGCACGCATTCCGGTCGGGGCTGAACTGATCCAGAACCCGATTTCCAAGGCACCGGGCTTCCGCATGGAAAACGTCTATGTCATGGCCGGTGTGCCGATGATCATGCAGGCCATGTTCCAGGGCATCAAACATCAGCTGATCGGCGGCAAGCCGATGGTGTCGCGCTCTGTCGGGGGCTATATCCCTGAAGGCTCAATTGCCAAGGTGCTTGGCGAAATTCAGGCTGATTTCCCGGAAACCGATATCGGTTCCTACCCCTTCCTGCGCGAAGGCAAGCTTGGCACCACATTGGTGGTGCGCGGCGAGAGTGCCGATGACGTCAATCAGGCATCTGATCGCATTCGCCTTGCCATTATCGATGGCGGCAAGGATGTGATCGAAGATACCGGTGCTGTCTGATCGCCTTGGCCAGTGGCCTTGAATTGCGTTTGATCAAGGTAATGTCTTCGGGCTGTGTCTAGAATTGTTCTGACCTTTTACGGGAAGACAACATGACCGATCAGAACCATGATCCGCACAATGACGCGCGCAACAGTCAGGCCGCCCGCGAAGCCCGGTCGATTGTGAAATTCATGATCGAACACACAGCTTACGGCGGGTTTGGCGCGCTGGTGTTCGGGGCGTTGGTTCTGTATTTCGATATTGGCGGGATTTACAGCCTTGCGACGTCATCGCGTGATGCGCCGATCTTTATCTTCTTGCTGTTTTTCGGCCTGTTTGTGACCTTCGGCAGCATCAGTCTGGGCGTCGGGATCATGACGCTTGGCGGCTTTTCCGATGATGACCGCTATCGCGATGAACGCACCCGCAATCGCAATTCAGATGACAGAAAATAAAAAAGGCGCCGTTTGGTGGCGCCTTTCTGGAACGTTGAACACCCGCCTTATGGCCGGTCCGCACCGGATTTCTTTGCGATCACGCGCGCAACCAGCATCCCGATGATCCAGCCGGCCAACGGCACGATGAAAATGTAATCAAACAACGGGTGGCTTGAATCCCCACCCGACGCCGCCAAAATGATCCCGACCCAACCCGCGGTCAGAAGATAGCCCATGATCTTGAAATAGACCCCGTTCGACAGTCCCTTTTTTTGCGGCGGCTGTTCGGGATTGTTCGGTTGGCTTGGTTCGCCAGACATTCGGTATTCCTTGCGTTCTGAATTATGTTTTGGCAATCAGCGTTCAAGTGTCAGCGCATCGGGATCAATGCGATCCTGCCAGCCTTCGCGCACCAGTTCGGGCACGACGTGATCTTCTTCGGGATATCCGATACAAAGATAGGCAATGAGGCGCCAGTGGTCGGGCACATCAAGCGTCTTGCCAACCACATCCGGCTCAAGGATCGAAACCCAGCCAACCCCGATGCCCTTGACACGTGCCGCCAGCCACAGCAACTGCACAGCGGCGACCGCAGAATAATCAAGCATCTCAGGCATGGTCTTGCGCCCAAGGCCCATGCCTGCTTCGGTTTCTTCATCGGCAAACACGGCCAACTGTACCGGGGCCTGATCCATACCCTGAAGCTTCAGCGACGCATAAAGCTTGGCGCGTTCACCGTGATAATCATTAAGTGCTTCATTGTTGGCGCGTTCGAAACTGTCGCGGATTGACTTGCGGCGTTTCGGATCATTGACCTTCACAAAACGCCATGGCTGGCAATTGCCGACTGAGGGCGCCAGGCAGGCTTCCTTGATCAGATCGTCGATATCGCCCTTAGGGATCGGGTCGGTGCGAAAACGCCGGACGTCACGCCGCCAGAGCAAAAGATTGATGAACTGCTTTTGAAAGGCCTGGTCAAAAACCGGCGGCGTCAGGTCCGTTTCCGGGGCGCTGTTTGTGGCAATCTGATCTGGTTTGGTCATGGCGCGGGCCCGATGAAATGCGAGGTAAATTTCAATTGTTTTGCACCCTACCTGTCAGCGTCGCTATCGCCAATAGCAAGATGATCTCATCGATCCATCACAGCCCATTTTTGCGCGCCGTGCGCTGACAAAAGCCTAGAACGGCACATCTATGGTCAGGAAACCGGTATAGTTGCCGTGCGAGACTTCATAGCTCAGTTTTCGCCGCAACTCGAAACTGACACTGGCCGGGAAACTGCCCCATTGCTGGGTAATGCCGCCCCCGGTATCAAGATAAATATTGGTGCTTTCAACGCTGACAAACGGCTCAAGCGTCATGGAGGACTGTGCGACATCATGGATCAGGGAAAACTCCGATCGAATGCCGGTAATGTCCTCAGACCCGGTGGCGATGTTGCGAAACCCCTGAATGCTGAGATCAAAACTCAGCGGATCATAGGCATAATCGGCCCCGGCATAATAGCGCGTCGATCCGCTGCGCCCGTAATTCTGATTGAGAAGCGATATGGTTTCGTCCTGTCCGGCAAACGGAATGATTTCATGGTTGCCAAAACCAAGTCGATAGCGCGCCTCGACCGAGGCATCAAAAAGCTGCGTGGTCGCGATGCTTCCAGGTACAAGTCCGCCACTGGTGGCGCGCGCCGCATCGACATATTCCCGCGCAGTGGTGATGTCGCCATCAAGCTGGATGCGCAGCGGCACCGCGCCAAACTCATAGTCGGTGCCAAAACCGATACTGTTTGAAATGCTGGTACTGTCAAGCCGTTCAGCATAGCGCAGGTTATCGGGCACCGGGCCAATCGGGGATTGGTGGATGGTGCTTTGGCCAAGGCTGATGCTGCCGCGTAGGTTAAACCAGTCTGTCACCCGCGATACGAAATAGGGCGACAGGGCAAGATTGTTCTCGCGATAGCCCAGTTGCCGGGTACCGGATTCGCCAACCGTGCTGCTCCAGCCAACCCCGATGCCAAGCACAAGCCCGTCATCAATCAGATAATCCACACCGCTATCAATCGAGATGGTGTCGCCACTGAGGTCCGGATCATAGCCCGACCCGGTGATACGGTTTTCAAGTTCTGAATGATTGCCCGCAAGCCAGATACTGATCGGTGCATGCACGCTGCGCGATTGGGTCGGGAACGTCCCCGCCGCACTATCAAGGTCAAGCTTGCGCGCAAGCGATGAAAGCGCATTGCGCCCGGCCAGAATTTCGCTGGGTGTTGGTGTGCCCATGCCAAATTGCAGATGTTCGGTGGCCTGTTGCGGTGGAGAAAGGAAGCCATCAAACAACAACGGCGCCACCCGGCTGTCATAAAGATCTTCGTCCATCTTGTCATACAGGCGGTTCATATGGCGCTGCTGATTTGCGGTCCGGGTGGTTGTCTTGTTGCGCAATACCGGTGCATCAGGCCGTGCGGCATCATCGCGGGCAAAGGCCTGCGGTATTATGGGCGGCTGGCTTATCTCCCGTCGAAGGATATAGGTAACGGCCGCCAGACAGACCGTGGCAATCACGGCAGCTTGAAAACGCCTGTGCATCTGACTTTGAACGTGACTGTTTGGGTCAGTGGTCCAGCATGACAGACGAAAATGCACGGAATATGGAGAAACACGGGCAGTTCTGCCCCATTGCTGTTTAACCGCGCAAAGGTGCCGATTAGCGCCAATAGAATGTTGCGTCAAAAACCAAGCCGCGCTAGAACGCTTTGCACCGGCTTTGGCCGGGCCCAACGCGCGTCGCGGGCGTGGCGAAATTGGTAAACGCAGCGGACTTAAAATCCGTCAGCCCTAAGGCTTTGCCGGTTCAAGTCCGGCCGCCCGCACCAGCGCATCGGCAAACGGACCCTGTTTACGGTCCCGGCACCAAATTGCCGAATTCCTGTCATCAAATCCTCTGCATTGTATTTCATCCTGCAAGCATCCCGGCACAGGTTTGCTGTGGATGTTGTTTCATCCCCAATGCAGGAGAATGAAGATGGTTCACTTGATCGCCATTGGTGTCATTGCCGCCGCCGCACTGGTCGTAACCTGATGATCAATCGGTGACTTCTTGTATGAGATGCTGCAGTGCGATAGGATCCGTGATGTGCGTATTCACGCCATTAACAGGCCAGCATTGCCATGAACAAAGTCGCTGCCAAATCCACAGAACTTTCGGGCGTACCGATCCAGCAGGACGGCGCATGGCACGCACTACCCGCCGATCAGGCTCTTGAGGATTTCCAAACAAGCCCGCAAGGCCTTGATGCAGAACAAGCATCCGAACGTCTGGCGCAATATGGCCCCAACCGGCTTGATCCGCCGCGTCGACGAGGGCCGCTGATCCGGTTTTTGTCGCAGTTTAACAATGTGCTGATTTATGTCCTGCTGCTGGCAGCCCTTGTCACGGCGGCCTTGGCGCATTGGGTCGACACGTCGGTCATTCTGGCGGTGGTGGTGATCAATGCCATCATCGGCTTTGTGCAGGAAGGCCGGGCCGAAAGCGCACTTGAAGCAATCCGTAATATGCTGTCACTCGCCGCCATCGTCGAGCGGGCAGGGCGTAAAATCGAAATCCCCGCCGAAGACGTCGTGCCGGGCGATATCATCCATCTGCAATCGGGGGACAAGGTTCCGGCGGATTTGCGCCTGATCCGGGTCAAGGGCCTGCAAATTCAGGAAGCCATTCTGACGGGCGAATCTGTACCCGTCGATAAGGCGGTTTCCCCCGTCGCCGAGGACGCGGCACTTGGTGATCGTTTTTCCATGGCCTATTCCGGCACCATGGTCACCCACGGGCAGGGCTGTGGCGTGGTTGTGGCCACCGGGGCCAAAACCGAAATCGGCCGCATCAGCGCGCTTCTGTCCGAGGTCACCACCCTGACCACGCCACTTCTGCGGCAAATGTCGACCTTCGGGCGGAAGCTCAGTGCCGCCATCATGGCGGTGGCCTTCGTGACCTTTGCCATTGGCGTCTGGGTGCATGGCCGCGGCGCGGCTGACATGTTTGTCGGTGCGGTCGCGCTCGCCGTCGCCGCCATCCCCGAAGGCCTGCCTGCCATCATGACCATCGCGCTTGCCACCGGCGTGCAGCGCATGGCCGCACGGCGCGCGATCATTCGCCGTCTGCCGGTGGTGGAGGCATTGGGCTCGGTCAGCGTCATCTGCTCGGACAAGACCGGCACGCTGACGCGTAACGAAATGACGGTGCAGTCGCTCGCCACCGGCAAGCATCTTTATGCCGTCACCGGCACAGGATACCGGCCCGAAGGCGCCTTTGAGCTGGATGGCAAGCCCGTCAAACCGGATGACCATCCCGGCCTGACCGAAATGGCGCGCGGGGCACTTTTGTGCAGCGATGCCGGTCTGCATGAAAGTGATGGTCAATGGTCGGTCGATGGCGACCCGACCGAAGGCGCACTGGTGGCCCTTGCCATGAAGGCAGAACTGGAACCCGGCACTGAAAACCGTCAATTGCCGCGCCACGACGTTATCCCGTTTGAATCCGAACATCGTTTCATGGCGACCCTGCATCACCATGCCGAAGGCCATGGCTTCATCTATGTCAAAGGCGCGCCGGAACGTATCCTTGCCATGTGCAACTCTCAGGGCGGACCGGATTATCAGGAAGTCCTGGATCGTCCCTATTGGGAAGCCCGCATGCAGGAAATGGCCGAAAATGGCCAGCGGGTTCTCGCACTCGCCTTCCGCCCGACCCATAACGGCCATCACCAGCTGGTGTTTGACGACGTCAAACAGGATCTGGTCTTGATCGGCCTTTATGGTCTGGTTGATCCGCCGCGCGACGAAGCCATCGCTGCCGTTGCCAAATGCCGTGCAGCCGGGATTGCGGTTAAAATGATCACCGGCGACCATGCGATCACGGCGGGTGCCATTGCCCGCCAACTCGGCCTTGGCGATGGCGAACCTGTGGTCAGCGGCCATGAGCTTGACGGGCTTGATGACGACGCATTGCGCGCCGTTGCCCAAAAGTCCCACGTTTTCGCCCGCACCAGTCCCGAACATAAACTGCGTCTGGTCAAGGCCCTGCAGGCTGAGGGCCATGTCGTTGCCATGACCGGCGATGGCGTTAATGACGCCCCGGCGCTCAAGCGCGCCGATGTTGGCGTTGCCATGGGCCAAAAGGGCAACGAGGCCGCCAAGGAAGCCGCCGAAATGGTGCTGGTCGATGACAATTTTGCATCGATCGCCGCCGCGGTCGAAGAAGGCCGAACGGTTTACGACAATCTGGTCAAATCGATCCTGTTCATCCTGCCGAGCAGCGGCGGAGAAGCCCTGACCATTGTCATGGCGCTGGCCTTGGGGCAGTTGCTGCCGATCACCGCACCACAAATCCTGTGGGTTAATATGATCACCGCGGTGACACTCGCACTTGCCCTTGCGTTTGAACCGGCCGAAGACAATGTTATGAAACGTCAACCGCGCAGGCGCGATGCGCCGTTGCTATCGGGCTTTCTGATCTGGCGGACGATTTTTGTCTCGCTCATTTTGGTGGCTGGTGTGTACGGCGTGTTTGTCTGGTTCCAGAACCGTGGGGCGGACCTTGAAGTGTCGCGCACGGTCGCGGTCAACACGCTTGTGATGTTTGAACTGTTCTATTTGTTCAACGCGCGTTTCCTGACCGCATCGGCATTCAACAGACAAGGGCTTTTGGGCAGTCGGGCGGTGTTGATTGCGGTCGCACTGGTCGTGCTTTTCCAGCTGATCTACACCTATGCCCCGCCGATGCAGTATCTGTTTGAAAGTGTCGCCATCCCGCCGCTTGGCTGGGCGATGGCCGTCGGTGTCGGGTTCAGCGTCTTTGTGCTGGTCGAAATTGAAAAGGCTTGCCTGCGACACTGGCAGAAACGCAAGACAGGGTAATGTTTACCGGATGTAAAGCAGATGCCGCCTATCCATAACGCATCGCCGCAATCACGTGTCAGGCTGCCCTATGCCGTTACCAGATGAAGACGAAGGCCCGCGCAAGAAAGAACGGATTGGCAAATATGTTGCCCCCGAAGAGCGCGCAGCCAATATCGTCAAACAGCTTGATGAATTCCTCCGCAAGGGGCCGAGCAAGGGGCTGAAATATTCCCGTTGGCAGCAACTGGCCTGGTATGAGATCGTCGATGAAATCAAGCGCGCCGAAATGGCCCAGAAAAATCAGGACACCCTGACCAAGTCCGCCTTCCTCAGTCTGGCAATTGGCTTTGGTACGGTCGGCTTCTGGGGGCTGGTGCTGGTGGCGGGCAATGGCTTGGGCGCAATTGCCGCTGGCGTCATCGTGATTGCCGGTCTTGTTGTCTGGCGCGCCTTGTCCAAGGCAAAATGGTTCAAATAACAGTCTATCACGCAGGCATTCGCACATATGAACAAGGAAGCTGCCGAAACTCTCGCCATTCGCGCCATCGCTCATATCGCGGGCGACGACGAATTGCTGCAGGGGTTGATCGCGCAAACCGGCATGGGGCTTGATGATCTCAAAGCCGGGATCGCCTCGAACGAGGTGCAATGTGGTGCGCTTGAATTTCTGCTGTCGCACGAGCCGTTTCTGATGCGCTTTGTCGAGGAGTCGGGCTATGCCCCCGAAGATCCGGCGCGCGCCCAGATTGTGCTGTCCGGCGGACCGATCTGGCAGGACTGACGGTCCCGGCCCGGCAAAACACCAGCCTAGGCGGTGATTAATTCAGGCGGATTGGGAATATCGGTAAGGCTGTCGGTGCGCAGCAGCCCGAAAATCACAGAATCACGAATGCCGATATGGGTTTGCCACTCGCCGCGCAGAACACCCTCGCGGGTGAAGCCCAGCTTTTCAAATGTTCTGATCGACGCGTGATTGTCCGGGTCGATATCGGCAAACACCCGGCGCGCGGTGGTATTTTCAAACAGATACCGGATCGCGGCATAAAGACCACGTGCGGCGTAATTCCGACCGCGTGCGGCCGGGGTCACCATACAGGCCGCTTCCCAGACATCCTCGTCACGTCCGACATTATAAAGCGCAATACGTCCAAGGGCCGGTCCATCCGGTGTCTCGCAGATCACCCATGATGTCGCTTCAAACCCGGTTGTCCATTCGCGCAATTTGGCAATTGTCGCATCAAGATCGGCAAAGGCCGGGTCAGGAAGCCAGGTACAGCAATCCGGATCACCGAAAATGCGGTGCAATGCGGCGCCATCTGCCGCCGGGTCAAGGGGACGTAAAAACATGTGGGGCTCTTGGGTATGCGTTGGACGGTGGTGGTTGATTAGCTCAGGAACGGAAGGGGCGCACCGCCATAGACGTAAATCCACACCAGAAGTCCGCCGCCCAGCAAAATGCGATAGATGGCAAACGGCGTGAAGCTGGATCGTTTCAGCCAGCTCATCAGAAGGGCGATGGCAATCAGGGCGGTGATAAACGACAGACCCGCTGCAAGCAGAACATCTTCGGTCAGGTTGATGTCGCCCGCCTGATGCAAATCGATCCCTGCCAGCAACCCGGCACCGAGAATGACCGGGATCGACATCAGCATCGAAAACTGCGCCGCGTCCGATCGTTCATACCCCATGAAGCGCGCAGCCGTCATGGTGATGCCCGACCGGCTGGTACCCGGCACAAGGGCCAGAACCTGTGCAAGTCCGATAAACAGGGCACCGCCCCAGCGCATATGTTCAAGACGGTTGATCGTCATACCAACCTTGTCGGCAAGCCAAAGCAATATCCCAAAGCCAAGTGTGGTCCAGGCAATGATTTCAACAGAGCGCAGCTGTTCCTCGATCCCGGAAACCTTGAAATAGAATCCGACGGCAATCACCGGGATGGTGGCAAGCACGATATGAAGGGCAAGGCGGGCACCGGGGTTGATTCGCCCGGTAAACAGCCGGACGAATCCGCCAAGCATGGCAAACACATCACGCCAGAAATAGATCAAAACAGCAGCCAAAGTACCGACATGCACCGCAACGTCTACCAACAAACCCTGATCCGCGCTGCCGGTGAGGGCAGGGGCCAGGACAAGGTGGCCAGATGAACTGATCGGGAGAAATTCGGTGATCCCTTGAACGATCGCCAGAAGAATAATGTGCTGTAGGGTCACGCCCGCCTCTGTGGCTGTTCGCTGCAAAAACTGATCGCTTATAGCAGTTTAGCCCATTTTGGCGAAACGCATAAATAGTACCATAATGGTACTATTGAAACAATGTTGCGGTCATTTTCCGAGGCACTCTCGGAAAAACCGGAAAATTTGTCCGGATATTTAAGTCAGCAATATTGACCTAAATGATATTTTGTGCTGGATTCTTGCGTGTTCGACACGTATACAGAGCAAAACCCGCAACATAAAACCCTTCCAGAGGGCCGTCATGACAGAAAAGATGCTGACATTTGTTCATCTTGAACAAAAATATCCGCACAAAAGAGAAGCGTCCGAGCGCCGCACGGATTTCAACGAAATTTATGCACCGTTTGATGACAATAGTGCCGCCGATCAATCATCGCGCTGCTCGCAGTGTGGAGTGCCATTCTGCCAGGCGCATTGCCCGCTTTATAACAACATCCCCGATTGGCTGCGCCTGACCACCGAAGGTCGCCTTGAAGAGGCTTATGCCATCTCGGCTGCAACCAACAACATGCCCGAAGTCACCGGTCGCATCTGCCCGCAGGATCGCCTGTGTGAAGGCAATTGTGTGATCGAACAGTCGACCCACGGCGCTGTTACCATCGGTTCTGTTGAAAAATACATCACCGACACTGCCTTTGCGAATGGCTGGGTGAAGCCGCCGAAACCGGCCAAGGAAAATGGCATGTCGGTTGGCATCATCGGCGGTGGTCCGGGCGGTATGGCCGCGGCCGAACAGCTGCGCCTCAAAGGTTACGAAGTCCATATCTATGACCGTTATGACCGCATGGGCGGGCTGCTGGTTTATGGTATTCCGGGCTTCAAACTTGAAAAGGATGTCGTCGAACGCCGTGTGAAGCTTCTCGAAGAAGGTGGTGTTGTCATGCACACCGAATTCGAGGTTGGCCGCGATGCGACCCTTGATGACCTGCGCAAGAAACATGACAGCGTTCTGATCGCGACCGGCGTTTACAAGGCCCGCGAACTGAAGCTGCCCGGTGCCGGTCTTGGCAACGTCTATCCGGCACTTGAATACCTGACCACGTCCAACCGCCACGGCCTGGGTGACACGGTTCCGGCTTACGAAGACGGAACGCTGAATGCCAAGGACAAGAATGTTGTCGTGATCGGTGGTGGTGATACCGCCATGGACTGTGTCCGTACTGCGATCCGTCAGGGTGCCAAATCGGTCAAGTGTCTCTATCGCCGTGACCGTGCAAACATGCCGGGCTCGCAGCGCGAAGTCGCCAATGCCGAGGAAGAAGGTGTCGAGTTTGTCTGGCTGACCAACCCCGAAGCCTTTGTCGGCGATGACAAAGTAACCGGTGTGCGTGCGGTCAAGATGCGCCTTGGTGCCCCGGATGCCGGTGGCCGTCAAAGCCCGGAAATCATCGAAGGTTCAAGCTACACCATGGATGCCGACATGGTCATCCTGGCGCTTGGTTTCGAACCCGAAGACCTGCCGACCCTGTTTGATGCGCCGGAACTGGGTGTGTCGCGTTGGGGGACGGTCAAGATCGACTTCCGCACCATGATGACCAATCTCGATGGCGTGTTTGCTGCGGGTGATATTGCCCGTGGTGCCTCGCTTGTGGTCTGGGCAATTCGTGATGGCCGTGATGCGGCTGACCGGATTGATGAGTATTTGCTGGCGCGCAAAGAAGCTGCTGCTTAAGCCCGCTGCCGCATTAGGAGAGAGACGATATGAACAAGATCGTTCAGGATAAAATGGATCAGAACCGTGGTGCTGCTGACATCGCCCGTTTTGAAAAGAACGCAGCACATCTTGAAGCCAGTGGCATGTATGACCCGGCCGAAGAACACGCCAACTGTGGTGTGGGGCTGGTCGGTGCCATTGACGGCAAACCGCGTCGCGAAGTTGTCGAAGCCGGTATCGAGGCGCTGAAAGCCATCTGGCACCGTGGTGCTGTTGATGCCGACGGCAAGACCGGTGATGGCGCGGGTATCCACCTTCAGATCCCGCAGGATTTCTTCAAGGCATATCTCAAGGTCATCAACCAGGAAGCCCCCGATAGCCTGATCGCTGTTGGTCAGGTCTTCCTGCCGCGTATCGACATGGCCGCACAGGAGCGTTGCCGCGCGATTGTTGAAACCGAAATCCTCAAACAGGGTTACGGCATTCTCGGCTGGCGTCAGGTGCCGGTTGATGTATCGGTCATCGGCGAAAAAGCCAACCAGACCCGCCCGGAAATCGAACAGGTTCTGATCGGTGTCCGTGATGACGTCGACGAAGAAAAGTTCGAGATCGACCTTTATGCCATCCGTCGCCGCATCGAGAAGGCTGTGCTTTCCGAGGCGATCAAGGATTTCTACATCTGCTCGATGTCGTGCCGTTCGGTGATCTACAAGGGCATGTTCCTGGCCGAAGACGTCGATACCTTCTATCCCGATCTGCGCGATGATCGCTTTATCTCGAACTTCTGCGTCTATCATCAGCGCTACTCGACCAACACCTTCCCGAGCTGGCCGTTGGCACAGCCGTTCCGTGTTCTGGCTCATAACGGCGAAATCAACACTTTGCGCGGCAACGTCAACTGGATGAAAAGCCACGAAGCACGCATGGCGCATGATGCCTATGCCGACAGCATCGAAGACCTCAAACCGGTGATCCAGCCGGGCTCGTCTGACTCGGCTGCCCTTGATGCCGTGTTCGAACTGATGGTGCGTTCGGGTCGTGACCTTCCGATGGTCAAAACCATGATGGTGCCCGAAGCCTGGTCGAAAAAGGCTTCCACGCCAGACAGCTATAAAAACCTCTATGCCTATTGCAACGCCGTGATGGAACCGTGGGACGGCCCGGCCGCCCTTGCGGCCTATGGCGGCAAATGGCTGATGGGTGGCACTGACCGTAACGGTCTGCGTCCGCTGCGCTATGCGGTTACCGGCAATGGTCTTTTGATCGCCGGCTCCGAAGCCGGTATGGTTCATATCGACGAGGAAGCCTGCGTTGAAAAAGGCCGCCTTGGCCCGGGTCAGATGATTGCGGTGAACCTTGAAGAAGGTAAACTGCTGCATGATGCCGAACTGAAAGATCAGCTGGCAGCACGTCGCGACTGGTCGAAATGGGTTGGCCGTACCAAGGTACTTGATGACCTGATTTCGCCGGAACGGAGCGAACCGGCACATTTCGAAAAAGAACGCCTGCTGCGTATGCAAAAGGCGATGGGCCTTTCCCACGAAGACCTTGAACTGATCCTCCATCCGATGGGTGAGGACGGCAAGGAAGCCATCGGCTCGATGGGGGATGACACCCCGCTTGCGATCCTGTCGGATCGTTATCGCGGCCTGCATCACTTCTTCCGTCAGAACTTCTCGCAGGTCACCAACCCGCCGATCGACAGTCTTCGTGAAGCGCGCGTCATGAGCCTGAAAACCCGTCTGGGCAACCTTGGCAACATCCTCGATGAGGATGAAAGCCAGTGTGACTTGCTGCAGCTCGAAAGCCCGGTTCTGACCAATGCCGAATATGACGCCATGCGCGGCTATATGGGCGACAGTGCGGTCGAAATCGACACCACCTTTGACATCAGTGGTGGGCAAACGGCCCTGCGTGATGCGATCACCCGCATCCAGCGCGAAGCCGAGGAAGCTGTGCGCGGTGGTGCCCTGCACATTATCCTGACCGACGAAGGCATTTCCGAAACCCGTGCCGCGATCCCGATGATCCTTGCGACCGGTGGCGTTCACAGCCACCTCGTCAAGACGTCGCTGCGCACCTATATCTCGCTTAACGTTCGCTCGGCCGAATGCATGGATGTGCATTACTTCGCCGTTCTGATCGGTGTGGGTGCAACGACGGTCAACGCCTATCTCGCACAGGAAGGTCTGCTGGATCGTTATGCGCGTGGCCTGTTCCCGAATGTGAACAGCACGGCCGAAGTCATGCAGCGCTTCAAGGCCGCAATTGATGCCGGCTTGCTCAAGATCATGTCGAAAATGGGCATCTCGATCATCAGCTCCTATCGTGGTGGCTACAACTTTGAAAGCATCGGTCTGTCGCGTTCGCTGGTGGCTGAGTTCTTCCCGGGCATGCCGTCGCGCATTTCGGGGATCGGCCTTCAGGGGATCCAGCGCCGCACCATCGCCCAGCATAAGGAAGCCTTTAACGGCAATGTCGTGACGCTTCCGGTGGGTGGTCTTTATAAATACCGCCGCAGTGGTGAACGTCACGTCTGGACCGGTCCGCTGATCCACACGTTGCAGTCCGCTGTGACGTCTGGCAGCTACAACACCTTCCGCAAGTTCTCCGAAGGTTTGCGTTCGCGAGAACCGCTTCATCTGCGCGATCTTCTTGATTTCCGCAGTGACCATAGCCCTGTTCATCAGGACAAGGTCGAAAGCATCACCGAAATCCGCAAGCGTTTCGTAACCCCGGGCATGTCCCATGGCGCGCTTTCGACCGAGGCGCACGAAGCCCTGGCGATTGCCATGAACCGCATCGGTGCGAAATCGAACTCCGGCGAAGGTGGTGAATCGCGTGAACGTTTCCGTCCGCGTGCGAACGGTGACAATGCGCGTTCCTCGATCAAGCAGGTCGCATCGGGTCGTTTCGGTGTCACTGCCGAATACCTCAACAACTGCGAAGAAATCCAGATCAAGGTCGCCCAGGGTGCAAAACCGGGCGAAGGTGGTCAGTTGCCGGGCTTCAAGGTCACGGTGGAAATCGCCCAATTGCGTCATGCAACGCCGGGTGTGACCCTGATTTCGCCGCCGCCGCACCATGACATCTACTCGATCGAAGATCTGGCACAGCTGATCTATGACCTCAAACAGATCAACCCGCGTTGCCGCGTCTGCGTCAAGCTGGTGTCGCGTTCGGGTGTCGGGACGATTGCTGCTGGCGTTGCCAAGGCAAAAGCCGACGTGATCCTGATTTCCGGTTATGACGGTGGTACGGGTGCAAGCCCGCAGACCTCGATCAAATATGCCGGCGTTCCGTGGGAAATGGGCCTGTCGGAAGTCAACCAGGTGCTCACGCTCAACAACCTGCGTGACAAGGTCAAGCTGCGCGTTGACGGCGGTTTCAAAACCGGCCGTGACGTGGTGATCGGTGCCATGCTCGGTGCCGAGGAATTCGGTATCGGTACCGCATCCCTGATCGCGCTTGGCTGCATCATGGTCCGTCAGTGCCATTCGAACACTTGCCCGGTCGGTGTCTGTACCCAGGATCCGGCACTGCGTGCCAAGTTCGTCGGTACGGCAGACAAGCTGGTCAACCTGTTCACCTTCATGGCCGAGGAAGTCAAAGACGTTCTGGCCGAGCTTGGCTACACCCGTCTCGAAGAGGTCATTGGCCGATCAGACCTGCTTCAGCAGGTTCACCGTGGTGCCAAGGATCTTGTTGACCTTGACCTGAACCCGCTTCTGGCACAGGCAGATGCTGGCGATCATGCCCGCTTCTGCACCATCGAAGGCCGCAACGAAGTGCCCGACACCCTTGATGCCCAGATGATCAAGGATGCCCGTCCGCTTCTGGAAGACGGCGAAAAGATGCAGCTTCAGTACAACATCCAGAACACCCAGCGTGCGATTGGCACCCGGATGTCGTCACTGATCACGCAGAAATACGGCATGACCGGCCTGAAACCGGGCCATCTCCATGTCCGTCTGCGGGGCTCGGCTGGTCAGTCGCTTGGTGCCTTTGCCGTACAGGGGCTCAAGATCGAAGTCCAGGGCGATGCCAACGACTATGTCGGCAAAGGCCTTTCGGGCGGCACGATTGTTCTGCGTCCGCGCCCAAGCAGCTCGCTTAAGACCAACGAAAACACCATCATCGGCAACACCATTTTGTATGGTGCGACCGCAGGCAAGCTGTTTGCCGCTGGTCAGGCCGGTGAACGTTTCTGTGTGCGTAACTCCGGTGCGACTGTCGTGGTCGAAGGCTGTGGTTCGAACGGTTGTGAATATATGACCGGCGGCACGGCTGTCATTCTTGGCTCCGTTGGTGAAAACTTCGGTGCCGGCATGACCGGTGGTATGGCATTCATCTATGACCGCGACAATACCTTTGCCGATGTCGTTAATGATGGCTCCATCCTGTATCAGCGCATTGAAACCCAGCATTGGGACGAACATTGCCGTTCTCTGATCGAAGAGCATGTGGCCGAAACCGAAAGTGGTTTCGCCCGCACCATCCTCGATAACTGGGACCGTGAACGCGGCAACTTCTGGCAGATCGTGCCAAAAGAAATCGTCGACAAGCTGGAACACCCCATTCGCTCCGAGAGCGAAAACCAGGCAACTGCGTGATCCCTCACGCTTTTGCGCAAGCTCCCTTGTCCAACACACCTGGACAAACGAACTCGCCCCGTACTTCGGTACGGGGCTTTTTTCTTTGCGGGCGAGCTTGCTGGGAGACGCAAAGTCGCGCCAATGCCTGCGCTCCCGCTGGGAACGTCACGACGTAACGATCTGCGGTATTGCTGGTTAAAGCACGATGTTCAGATAAGTCCCGCGCCGGGCATTATGGTCAATCTGATCGGTGGCGATCAGGTTGCGCAGGCGGGCAAGCTGGGATGCGATGAAACTGTCCGATGACGGCTGATCTGAATTGGCACCAACCCGACCCCGCGAAACCATACCGCCCTGCGGACGCGCGCGTGCATCCTGAAGGCCTGTATGGGAGGAGCCTGTGCCAATTCTGTTGGTGGTCATCTGATCGTCCACGATTGATGTTGGGATTACCCTAGCACGTGGTCAGACGTTTGTCATGATCGCGTGACGGGCCGCATCAAAGCGCAATCCGTGGTCCAGACAGAAAGAAGGGTGGCCATAAAAGACCACCCCGGAGGAAGCTAACGAGAGGGAAAAATCACGTTAGGATATTAACCTTGGTGCCACGATTGCCGCTGGTTTCAAGCGGCTGGTGTTCGGTGACGATCGAGCCGATCACCTTGGCAAGACCGGTCGCCTTATTGATCGCGCCTTCTGCGGCTGCGAAAGGCAAAGACGGGTCTGCACCACCTTTGGGCGTAATTGCATCATTCACGGCCTGTGCCGCTGAACCAAGTCCTGAACCTTGAACTGAGCCGATCATCCTGACCTCTTTATCTGTCCGGGTGGGCGATGCCCATCAATCTTTACCGGGTTCTTCAAATCTGTCTGAAGTTCACGGTATGGGCTTGTTAGGTTGATATAAGTGATGGTTGTCACACTATCCAGTGCTGTCGCAATCCAAACCCTGCCAATTGCTTGGTTTGCAAGCATTTTAACTAATATAGGCGGGTAAGATTTTTTTAACCATTCGGCGAAAATTCCGCAATTTCGCGATGTTCAGGGTTGGGGACTCGACCTGTTGAGCAGCGATGTCAGTTCGACTGCGCCCGTTCGGATGCGAGTTTGAGCGCATCATGCACCGCTTTTTGCAGCTTGCCGGGGCGGAACGGCTTTTTGACAAACACGTAATTGCCCAAAAGATTATCCAGTTCCTTGCGCGATCGTGCCGGGTAACCGGACATGAACACCACGCCATAGCGCGGGTTCTGGCGCAATGCTTCGATGATCAGTTGCGGACCACTGCGACCGGGCAAGACGACGTCGGTCACAATCACATCAAATGCCGCATCATCCGTGCTCGTTTGCAAGATCACCAACGCTTCTTCGGTGCTTTTCGCAATCTCGGTGCGATAACCGGCATCTTCCAGGATGATTTGGGCGGTGGTGCGCAGGGCCTGTTCATCATCGACAATCAGAACACGCTCGCCATTGCCGGGGAACACGCCAATTTCGTCAACTTCGTCCTCTGGCTCCGCGCCGGGTTCCGAACGCGGCAGATAGATCGAGAACGTCGTGCCTTCGCCCTCGACACTTTCAAGATTGATAAAGCCGTGGGCCTCTTCGACCCAGCTATGAACAATCGAAAGCCCAAGGCCGGTGCCCTTGCCCGGCTCCTTGGTCGAGAAGAAGGGCTCGAAAATATGGTCGATCACATCTTCGGGAATCCCGGTGCCGGTATCCTGTACGGTGATGACAACAAACTGGCCTTCTGCCTCTGGCGGATAGATATCCTCGTCTTCATCGGTGTCGCGCTGTGCCAGCGGCGGAATATCGGCACTGCTGCATGAAATCTGCAGCGTGCCGCCATCGGGCATCGCATCGCGTGCATTGATCGCAAGGTTGAGGATACAGGCCGACAATTGCGTCGGATCAACCCGGGTATGAAGGTCGGCCTCATCCGCCCAGATTTGCAAATCAATCCGGTGCTCAAGCAAGGTCACCAGCAGTTTTTCCATCTCCGCAAAGATGCTTTCAACCCGGACATTTTTCGGCTGATCGATCCTGCGGCGCGAAAACATCAAAAGCTGATCGGCAACACCGGTCGCCCGTTCGCCAAGCGAGATGACGTGATCAAGATATTCTTTGACCCGTTCAGGATCATCAATCTTGGCGCGCGCCACCTCGGCGAAACTCAGGATACCGGCAAGGCAATTGTTGAATTCATGGGCAACACCACCGGCCATCTGGCCAACCGCCTCAAGCTTTTGCGATGTGGCAAGCTGGCGTTGCAGTGCCTGTTGTTCCTCGGCAGCGCGCTTTTGGTCGGTAATGTTGCTGCCTGTCCCGCGATAGCCATTGAAACTGCCATCCAGCGCAAAGACAGGCACGCCATTGATCCGCCCGAACTGCTTTTCGCCATCCCGCGATGTCCAGGAAAATTCGACGTTATAGAACGCGGTATGTTCATCAAGATGGCGTTGCAGATATTGCCACCCCTCCGGGTGTTCCGGATGAAGGCCGAGTTTGTCAAATGACTGCCCCTGTGGGGAGCCATTGATTTCCTCGATCAGCTGATAAAACTTGTATGACGCAAAGGCGATTTTGAAATCGCTGTCCATCTCCCAGTACCAGTCGGCGGAAGACAGGGTAAAGTCGCGGAAACGTTCCTCGCTGTCGCGCAAGGCATTCTGGGCGGCGTGGTGTTGCTGGGTGCGGCGTTCCAGACTTTCGGCCATGGCGTTCAGGCCGCGTTCGAGAATGCCGATTTCGTCACGTCCCATCGGCGTCAGCCGCGAACTCAGCTTGCCGACCTGGATCTTGTTAACAAACTGTGCCGCCGTGATCAGGCGCTTAAGCACCGTGTGCTGGGTAAACAGGAAAATCAGTGCAGAGGTCAGCAACACACAAAGGATGGAACCGATGATAAGCACCGATTGCATTTGGCGCTGGCTTTCTTCAAGGCCCTTGGTGGACACCTTGAGATAGACATACATGAACGGCTGATTGGCGTTCAGGGCAAAGATCGGCGTGATGCTGACCATGCTGGACCCGGTATCGTCATCAACCGTGAACAGGGTCGGCTCTGTCATGTCGGCGCGAAGCTGTTCGGTCGGGAAGTCGGGTAACGAGCTGATTGATGCACCGATCATCAACGGGTCGGTTGAATGATAGATGGTACCGTCAAAACCGACAGCGAACGCTTGCTGCAAATGCCGTCCGAGAAGAAGTTCCATCTGCTCGGCGTCGCTCAGAATAGAGACCTTGAGTTGTTCCTGCTGAATAAGCCTTCCGGGTGTGCTGATCTGTTCCGCGATCCTGCGGTCAATTTCGGCCCCGAAATAGTTCACATAATAACCGCCAAACAGACCAAAAAGGATGGTTTCCACGACAATGATCGCAAATGCGATCTTGAAAACCAGACTGCCGATCAGTCGGTCAAACAGCGTCCTCAAGTTAATTCTGCCCCCATTCAGAATGATGCGTGTTTGTCGTGGATTTTACTCGGGCTGAATAAAATACTGACTTGGATTGGTCGGTGCAGGTGTCGCATAACTCCAGGCGGCAGGCATGACCTTGGGAACATTGTGGAAGTCCCGTGCTACCACGCCTTTTCTGTTTGGCGGTAATGCAATTCCCATAAGGTAAAACTGATTTGCACTGATGTCGAGAATATCGCGCATCAGTTGATTTTGTTTTTCCGCATTTGCTGTCGCTTTCAGCTGGTCATAAAGCGCAAGCTGATCCTGAACATCCTGGGGCGGGGTAATGGCATCGGGGCTTTCCGGGTTCAGGTACCAGTTGGCCCATCCGGTTGCAAACCATGACGATTCAGAAGACATCGGCAGGTAATTGATCGGAATGAGCATCGCATCAAGGCCGCCATCGCCGCCCCATGCACTGGCATTGTGTTCATTGCGATCGCGCAACGCGACAAACTCGTCACGCGCAAGGTTCCGGGCCCTCACATCAATGCCAAGTTCACGCCAGTACCCCATGACCGCATCGAGCATCTGAAAGCGGTCGGCACCTTCGGTATCAATCGTGAATGAAAGCGGCTTGCCATCCGGACGTAACAGGATGCCGTCATCATTGAAGGTGTTCAGTCCCGCTTTCGCAATATATGTCCGCGCCAGTTCGACATTATATGCCATGAA
Source organism: Thalassospira indica (assembly GCF_003403095.1). Lineage (NCBI taxonomy): Bacteria > Pseudomonadati > Pseudomonadota > Alphaproteobacteria > Rhodospirillales > Thalassospiraceae > Thalassospira > Thalassospira indica. The sequence continues at coordinate 790,373 of NZ_CP031555.1, forward strand.
CTGTCGCGCCAGTACCGTGTGATATTGCGGGCTTTCCGGTCTTGGTGCCGCCTGATGGGGCAAGGCACCGGGGACAAAGCGATCAATGATGGTTTCGCGATCAATCGCATATGACAGGGCAACGCGAAAATCCTTGTTCTGGAAGATGTCGCGCAGCACCGGGTCCTTGTCATTAAGATTAAGTGACAAGGTCAGGATATTCATATCGCTCTCTATCAGCGTGAAGGCCTGAAGATCCTTGTTTTGGGCCAGAACTTCGTTGGCGCGCGTGCCGATATGGCGTTCCTGCATATTGACCTTGCCGGCAATTGCCGCATCACCAGCCGCGCTTTTTGACGGCACCAGTGTCATGGAAACCGTGTCGATATAGGGAAGTTGACGGCCGGTCGGATCAATTTTCCAGTAATAGGGATTGCGCTTGGCGATCAGTGGATCGTCCTTGCCATATACCCCGGTAAGCACCCAGGCATTCAGGGTCGGCACATCGGGATTGTTCCAGCGCGTCGGGTCATCAATCGTGCCGGGCTGCCCAAATACGTCGATAAAACGCTCTTTCCAGCCTGAATAACCCATCTTCTGGGCGTCGGCATCGGCATTGGCATTATATTTCGGCAAAAGCGGCTTCAGAAAATGCGCCGGATAGCTTACCGGCTCAACGCCTTCGGGGCGGGCAAGGGCGGTCGGGAAAAGTCCATATGGCTTGCTGAAACGAAACGCAACGGTATAGGGATCGATCTCGTCGACTTGCACGGTATTGCCACCCGATGTCAGCCATTCCGGCACCGCATCGGCAAAGGCCGGATTGTTCAGGATATCTTCGTACCAGAAAACGATGTCATCAGCCGTAAACGGGGTACCATCCGACCAACGCATGCCTTGCCGCAGACGGAAAAAGAACTCGGTTGCATCGCTGCTGGGCTGGAATGACAGCGCGACATTGGGGATGGTCGAAGACCATTGCGGGGTCCAGCGCAGCAGTGGCTCATATCCGATTGTCCTGATCAGCAGGGCATGGTCGCGGCTATTCCGCTGCGCCATTTTCCAGGTGCTGCCATAGGTTCCGACCCGTTCATTGGGGGTGACGATCATCGGTGCGGTCGGCAGGCGATCCTTGACCGGCGGCAGATTTCCGTCCTCAACCAGTTTGGCAAGTTCGGGTGCTTCACCAAATTCAACGGCATGCGTTTTGGCAACGCCAGTCAGCATTGTCGTCAATGCAACAATCAGGATAAGAGTATGGTGCCTCACAAAAACCTGGCCCCCCTTTTGGATTTGTGTGCTCTGGTCTAAAGTATTGCGACAACTACCCTAAAGTGGTGGTATGTTGATCCTCCCAAACTAGATAGAGTGATCGAGTTGTGGAAGTACAAAATTTGCAATTGCGCGTTTTTTTGTATCGATTCATTGCGCGGTGAAATTGCTATATGTGAAATACGTTTCGACTTTCGAACGCATTTTCATCGGTGATCAAATGATCAAACCGTCCGCTTGATTGGGAAAAATTCAGCGTCGCGCCCATCTTTTTTCTTCTTATTTTAATTCGACCCTAGCATCCGAAACGCCCGGAAATCAAAGTTTCTTTTAAACTAATATAACGATCTGAAGTGGCTGAGAGGGCCTTGCAGGATGTGATTGGATTTGCACACTGTCGGGTCAGCCCAATATGATGACTGTGTCACAATGCGAACCGAAAGTTGTGCCAATGACGCAATCAGATAACAGCGATAAAACAGGGGATGGACCGTCATTTTTGCCCGGTCCAAAGCCTGCGGCACCGATCCCCCGCTACGAATCGGGTTCGGATTCGCGTTTGCGTGAAAGATTGCGCGCAACAACGGCGGGCGTATCGCATGTTTCCGGATCCGACGATCAGGATCGGTTCAATCTGGCCGGTATTGACGGCATGATTGATCGCAAAAAGGCCAATGTCGCCGCCAGGATCGTCGATACTGACCCAGAACAGGCATTGCGCGTGATCCGCAACTGGCTGCTGGGCAACTAGTTTCCAGCACACATCCACCTGGCCCAACATCCCATGCCATCCCTCGGCTGTTTGAGGCCGTTTGTCGATAATGCTTTGGATCTGCACGGGTATTTGTCATGGTTTTACATGATAAATATCTTTTGAAACATCGGGGGCAGGGGTTTGACGGATTTTAGTAAACTGATCACGGCGCAGTTCTGCGTTTTTGATCCCGACTATGTCGCGCAGCAAAAAACATATGCCGCAAAGCTGGCCCCGCTGCAGGATAAACTGATCGCCGCCCAGCAAACAGGCAACAGCATGGCGGCCTCCGATCAACAGATGATCGAATGCAAATGGCTGCTGCAATATACTGCTGACTGGAAAACGCTGGATCAAAAGCTCGCTGGCTTCGCCAGTTCGTTGAACGATCCTGATCAGGCCTGGGCCGAAAAACAGGTCGCAAGCGACGGCTCGTGGGGGCCGTGTTACGATCAATGGTTCCTCAAAGTCGATGCGATGATTGATGCGGTCAATACGCTGGCCGATGAAGGCAAGGCACCTGAATACCCGCTCAGTTTTCTGGAACCGATTTCAACACCCGACAAGATGACGGCCTGGCTTGATGGTCAAAAGACATCGCGGATTTTTGCCGATGGTCTGGACCGTCGTGATGCCCTTGGCGCGGTTACGGCAGCACTGTCACAGATGTGCTTTAAAAGCGAAATCCGCGATTATTTCAAAGCCAACGTAAAGGGTTTTGATCTGACCGATGACTATATCAGTGCCTATAAATCATGGCTCGATAACTGGCAGGATGGTCAAAGTGGCTATTGGGGCGGTTGGTTTGACACCACCGATCAGGGCGTTCTCAAAAGCAGCGACCTCAGCCTGACGTTCCACAATATCTCCTACCAACATGGCAAGGTCGATCTGTGGACGCAAATTTTCAATACCACCCTTGCGATCCGCGACGATGCCTATCCGTTTGGCTGGAAGCACAATGGTGATTTCAACAATCACAACAATTACGACGTCGCCAAGATTTTCGATCTTGGCTGGGCCAAGGTCGATGCCACCACCCAAGATGCAGCATCCAAAGACATCGCCTTGGTGCTTGATTGGTGCCTGACGAAATCGATGACGCCCGATGGCGGTTTTATCGATGACCCGACCTTCTATAATTCGGTCGGGGCCGCCTATTACTATGGCGTCTCGTTCCTCGATCAGGCGGGATATTTTGGTACTACGGCACCCTTCTGGACCGACAAGCCGTTCCCGAATGGGCCCGCCCTTTGCTGTAAAATCCAGAAAAAGATCAAGTCCGAAGGTCTCGATGATGACGAAGCCAAGGCAGCGCTTGAAAAACTCGTCGATGCCTGCGGCAATTGCACGTAATCGGCAAAATCTTTGAATAATTTGATCTATGCATTGGCGAAAGAGGGATCACTGCACCCATATTAATAACTAAGAACAACAACGTATAATGAGGTTTCGGATGACGGATCGAACAGACATTGATCTTGCGAAGTTGCGCACCCGGCTGGAGGAAAGACGCGCCGAGATTCTGGCACATTCAACCCACTCGGAAGACTACCGCAAGCCGGTCGAACTGGATCAGCAGGCGGTCGGTCGTCTGTCGCGGATGGATGCCCTGCAAAATCAGGAAATGCATCTTGAACAGGAACGCCGCCGCGTGGTCGAGCTGGAGCAAATTGAAAAAACCCTCAAGCGCATGGATGACGACCAATACGGTCATTGCCATAATTGCGGTGAACCGATTGCCGCCAAGCGCCTCGAATTCGATCCGACCACACCGCTTTGCGTCGATTGCGCTGATCATGTGAGCCATGTCTGATCGTTGCGCGTAAAGGGAATATCGCAAACGCTGCGTGCGGGTGTTTCTGTGCGCAGCGTTTTCTTTAAAGGCAGGAGAAACGGTTTGCCGGCTTTCGGGCAACGCAATGATCAGATCGGAAAAGGCCGCACCTTGTGCGCGCTTTTGATCGTTCTGGCTGCGCTGGCGTTTCTTCCCAATCTGGCCCGTGCCCAAGGCACCTGCGCGCCAATCAGCGCGCCCGAAGCCTTCCTTGAGTTCAATCACATGGATCCGATGCTTGATCGGCACCGCTCGGTGCGCTGGCTGAACAGCCGTGCCGGGGGCAGCCCGCGTTTTCTCGTGACGGGCCTCACTGAATATGAAGTTCAGGCATCGTTCGATATGCGTTTTGAGCCGCGTCAAGTTGGCTTTGGCCGCTATTGCCTTGATCCGGTGCGGGTCAATCCCAAGGTCGATGTCGTCAAACACCTGGTCTATATCGCGTCCGAGCTTGAACACGGCACCTGCGAATATGATGTGGTTTATGCCCACGAAGGCGAACATGTGAAGATCAACCAGGGCATGGAGGCCGACATTCGTGCCGCCCTCGATGATCTGGTCAATGATGTCGTCAGACAGGTTGGTGCCATGTTCCCGATGCCCGCGGACAATGCACAACGCGCCATGCGGCGGCTGATTTCGGAATATGGCCGGGATTTCAAAAGACGGCTGAACGATATTCGCAGGCGGAGTGCGGAAAAACACAAACGGATCGATACGCCGCAGGAATATGAAAAGCTGTCACTGGCCTGTGGCCCAAACTCGGCCTTTCAGACCGTCTTGCAAGATGCGGCCAGATAGGATTATCGGGGATCAGTCGGCGTAATTGCCGTCATCCGCGGCGTCCATTCCTGCAACTTCGCGTAAGCCCACAAGATCAAGCTTGAAGACATTGCGTGACTTGAATTCCAGCAGGTCATGACGTCTGAAATCGGCGATGATCCGGCTGGCCGTTTCGGTGGTAATGCCAAGCATCGCACCAATATCTTCGCGCCCCGGAACGGTACAGGTTTCGGTTACATCATCATGTAAAAACAGGCAAAGCCGGGCGACCCGTTCACGCGCCGTGCCGGTCGACATCTGGGTCAGCCAGTTATCGGATTCCATTACCGCCTGATGCCAGCGATTAAGCACCTGCTTGTGCAAACGCGGGCTTTCATTATCAAGCTTTTCAATTACCGCAATCGGAATACGGCACAGCTTGCTGTCCTGAAGGGCTTCGGCGTGGTGGGTGAAACATTCGCTGACCAATGCTTCAAGCCCGATGGTACCGCCGGGTTTGACAAGGCGCACCACCCGCTGATTGCCATCCGGAAGGTAATGGACAAGTTTGATCAAGCCACTGCGCAGCGTGAAAATCGATTGCGCCTGATCACCGGCGTTATAAAGCGTATTGCGTTTGGGCAGGGTGATGTCTTCAACCGGCATATGGACAAGTTTGAAATCCTCGTCCGTCAGGTTGTTGAACAGGGCAAATTTCCGCACACCACATTCGCGGCATCGCGCCAGTTCGGGTCGGAAGGTGTAGCTTGTTGTATGGTTCACGCGTTCCACCCATGACGACGGGCTGATCCGGATCGTTGGTCCATCCCGGTTGCGCAGGTATCAAAAATATAATGCGTCCAGCTTTCTGGCTAATGTATCGTACCAGAATGTGAAATCAATGCATAGTTACACTGCTTTGGTTGCAACTGTGATCCAGATTGTGATTTCAACTTGCAGAGTCAAGGGTCACCAGACCCTTTTCAATCGCATAGCGGACAAGGCCTGCGGAACTGTCGATATCAAGCTTGCGTTTGATGTTACGGCGGTGCGTTTCCACCGTGCGCACACTGATATCAAGTTCACGGGCAACGTGCTTGTTGCTTGCGCCTTTGGCCAACAGGCGCAAAACCGTACGTTCGCGCGACGTCAACGGCACGCCGTCATTGTTGCTTTCTTCGCCGTCAGACATGCGATCAAGGCTGGAACTATATGCTTCCCCGCCATTGGCGATGGTTTCAATCGCACGCACCATGTCATTGGATGAAACATCTTTCAGGATAAAGCCCTTTGCGCCCGCCTGCTGGGCGGTGCGCAAATATTCCGGGTTTTCATGCATCGACAGGATGACCACCTTGGTATCGGGCAGGGTTTCACGGAACTTTTCCGCCGCTTCCAACCCGTTCATCACCGGCATCGAAATATCCATCAGCACAATATCAGGATGCAGGTCACCGGCCATGGTTAATGCCTCGGCCCCGTTGCCGGCCTCGCCGACGATATTGATATGCTCAAAGCATTCCAGTCGCGACCGGATGCCATCCATGACAAGGGCGTGATCGTCGCAAAGCAAAATCCGCAAGGGCCGATGGGTGGAATAAACTTCGTTGGCAATGGTGGCATTGGTCATGGATCAAACGAGTTCCTGTCGCGTGACTGTCGGGTTGTGCGTCATCAGATTAACCGCTGATAGCGTCATGGGGTAGGGCATTCTGGCTGTTGGCGGGAATAAATGCAGTGATTTTTGTCCCGTCGTCGGGTTCGGAGCGCACCGAAAGACCCCCGCCATGGAATTCCATGCGTTCGCGCATATTGCGAAGCCCGATACCCGCCCGCGGATCGCGGTTGCGGATATAGCGGTTGGTTTCAAACCCGACCCCGTTATCGGCAATGCGCATGATAATGCTGCTGCCTTCGCGTTTGATCGAAATCTTCACCACCGTCGCATCGGCATGGCGTTCGATATTGGTAAGCGTCTCCTGCAACACACGATAAAGCGTTGTTTTCTTGTCGATATCAAGCTGGCCGTCGACATTGTCGCATTTGACCTCGATCAGGATGCCGGACCGGTCCTGAAGTTCGGCGCACATGCTTTCGATCGCGGGTTTCAGGCCAAGGTCATCAAGAACTGCCGGGCGCAAATCGCGCGAAATCCGCCGCACTTCGTGAATGGCGTCTTGCAATCGATTGGCGGCCTTTTCCATCGGTTCAATCGCGTTGTCGCGATTTTGGGTGATCCGGGCAATGGCGGTTTCGACTGCATATTTGACCGAAACAAGGATTTGGCTGATCCCGTCATGCAGTTCACGCGATACCCGAAGGCGTTCCTGTTCCTGCACATCAACCACCCGGTGGGTCAGTTCCTTAAGTTTTGAGTCGGCAAGCTTGCGTTCCGAAAGCGTCACAACCGTGCCTGAAATTCCCACCAGCAACACCGCCAGAATGGTCACCCCGATAATCGACATGGTGGTTTCGCGGATATGGGTGGAAACCTCGGCCTCGATCTCGGTGACTTGTTCGGAAATATCGTCGATATAAATGCCCGTACCGATCATCCAGTCCCATTTATCGAGCATCAGGGAATAGCTGATCTTTTCGGTCGGTTCCCCGGTGGATGGCTTGTCCCAGACATGGCGCATGAAATCGCCGCCCTTTTCGGCATTGAATATCAGACCCTGAATGACCGAGTTGCCATTGATGTCGCGCAGGTTCCAATAAGTCCGCCCCAAACGCCAGGGTTCCGGCGGGTCAACCAGGGCAGTGCCGTCACGGTCATAGATAAAGAAATAGCCATCCTCGCCATAAGACAGATCTTCGATGATCGCCTTGACGCGTTCTTTTGACACTGCATCCAGCGGGCTTGCCACCGAATAGATGTGATCGATCGATTTCATCGCCAGTTCAAGATAGCTTTTCAGCTCGTCCTTTCTGGCGTGAAGGATGTTGCGTTCAAAGGTCCTGATCTCGGCCTCGGCCAGACGTTCGGCCTGGGCAAACACCAGCCAGGAGATCGCAGACGCCGCCAGAACCAGTGGCAAGATCGAGAGCAGCAAAAACTTTAGTCGAAGATTGAGCTTCGGCATGCTTTTAACCGTTTCGGGATTTTCAGTTTTTTCGTCGGCGGACAATAGCATATCCGCGCCAAAAGTCGCTGAAAGATCGCGGTTTTCCCATCGCCCTGATTGAGAAAGTTTGGGCGACCTGTTCCGCATGGTGAAAAGAAACTGGTCGGGATTTCCCATAATTGGTATTACCAATTTACGAGATCATGCTTTGACAGGGAGAGGGCAATGCGCATATACCAGAACCGTCGCCTGCCCACCGGGCGCCAAAAGCTCTGGATGCATTGCACAAGATCTCAGCGTGCTGGCATCCCGTATCGCCACAAAAGGTATGGCGTTGCAGGCATCCCGCACCGCAACGCATTCCGGGACCATATCGTGGCGTTTCACTTGGTTTTGGCAGGCGCGCACAGGCACGTTCCTGCCAGGAAATTGTGGTAGGAGCCCGGTGTCCATGACGCGTTCAGCACCAAAGCGTATCCGTAAACTTATGGTCGCCAACCGTGGCGAGATTGCGATTCGTGTTCTGCGAGCCGCCAACGAACTTGGCATTCGCACAGTTGCGATCTTCTCTGACGAGGACCGCTTCGCCCTTCACCGTTTCAAGGCGGATGAAAGCTACACGGTGGGCAAGGGCAACAAGCCCATTCGCGCCTATCTTGATATCGAAGACATCCTGCGTGTCGCGCGCGATGCCGATGTCGATGCCATCCATCCGGGTTACGGCTTCCTGTCGGAAAATCCCGAATTCGCCGATGCCTGTGCCGAGGCCGGCATTCAATTCATCGGCCCGGATTCCGAAGTCATGCGCACCCTTGGCAACAAGGTCTCTGCGCGTAATCTGGCCGAAAGTGCCGGTGTGCCGGTCATGCCGGCTTCAAGCGCGCTGCCCGAAGACATGGCCGAGGTCACCCGCATCGCCGAGAAAATCGGCTATCCCCTGATGCTCAAAGCCAGCTGGGGCGGCGGTGGCCGTGGCATGCGGGTTATCGAAAATGGCAAGGACCTGTCTGGTCAGGTGCTGGCTGCCAGGCGCGAGGCTGAGGCCGCCTTTGGCAATGGCGAGGTTTACTTTGAAAAACTGATCCGCCGCGCCCGCCATGTCGAGGTACAGCTCCTGGGCGATAACCACGGTACTCTTGTGCATCTTTATGAACGCGACTGTTCGGTTCAGCGCCGCAACCAGAAAGTGGTCGAACGCGCTCCCGCACCCTATCTCGATGATGATCAGCGCGCCGAGATTTGTGACGCTGCGATCCGTCTTGGCAAGGCCGCCAATTACGTCAATGCCGGCACGGTCGAGTTCCTGATGGATGTCGACACATCCAAGTTTTACTTCATCGAGGTCAACCCGCGTATTCAGGTCGAACACACCGTCACCGAATGTGTGACTGGCTTTGATTTGGTCAAGGCACAGATCCTGATCGCACAGGGTGGTCGCATCGGTTTCCCGTCCGAAACCGGTATCCCCTGGCAGGATAAAATCAAGCTGCGCGATCATGCGCTTCAATGTCGTATCACCACCGAAAACCCGGAAAACAACTTTGTCCCCGATTACGGGATCATCAAGGTCTATCGCGGGGCCAACGGGTTTGGCATTCGTCTGGATGGCGGCACGGCTTACTCGGGTGCTGTGATCACGCCGTTTTATGACAGTATGCTTGAAAAGGTCACCGCATGGGGCAGTACCCCGCGCGAGGCGGTGGACCGTATGGACCGCGCATTGCGTGAATTCCGAATTCGCGGTGTTGCCACCAACCTGGCCTTCCTTGAAAACCTGATCAATCACCCGAAATTCCGGGCTGGCGAATACACCACGCGGTTTATTGATGAAACGCCCGATCTGTTCAAGTTCGTGCGCCGGCGCGACCGTGCCACCCGCCTGCTGCGCTTCATCGGCGAGGTTGCGGTCAATGGCAATCCAGAGGTCGAAGGCCGCGTGGTGCCGACCAATCTGCATGATCCGGTGATGCCAAAGTCCATCGACCTTGGCGAAATCCGCCCGGGGACCAAGCAAAAGCTTGATCAGTTGGGGCCGGAAGGTTTCTCGCGCTGGATGAAGGATCAGGAACGCGTCCTGATGACCGACACCACCATGCGTGATGCCCATCAGTCGCTTCTGGCCACCCGCATGCGCACCTATGACATGCTCGAAATTGCGCCTTATTACGCGCATGGCTTGCCGGAACTGTTTTCCATTGAATGCTGGGGCGGGGCAACCTTTGATGTTGCCATGCGCTTCCTCAAGGAAGATCCGTGGGATCGTCTGGTCAAGCTGCGCGAACGCGTGCCCAATATTCTTACGCAAATGCTGCTGCGGGCCTCCAACGCGGTTGGCTATACCAACTATCCCGATAATGCGGTCGATTACTTCGTCAAGCAGGCGGCCGAACACGGCATGGATGTCTTCCGCGTGTTTGATAGCCTCAACTGGGTTGAAAACATGAAGGTCGCGATGGAATCGGTGCTTAAAACCGACAAGCTTTGCGAAGCGACCATCTGCTACACCGGCGATATCTATGACAAGGACCGCCCGAAATATAACCTTGATTACTATGTGAATATGGCCCGCGAACTTGAAACTGCCGGTGCCCATATTCTCGGTCTCAAGGACATGGCGGGTGTCCTGCGTCCAGCCGCGGCGACCGAGCTGATCACGGCCCTTAAGGACACCGTCAATATCCCGATCCATTTCCATACCCACGACACAAGCGGTATTTCGGCGGCCACCGTGATTGCCGCGATTGATGCCGGGGTCGATGCGGTCGATGCGGCAATGGATTCGATGTCGGGCCTGACATCTCAGCCCAACCTCGGATCAATCGCCAACAACTATATCGGGCAGCCACGCGACCCGGGCCTTAAGACCGAGGCGCTCAAGGAAATCTCGACCTATTGGGAACAGATCCGTCGCTATTACGCAGGCTTTGAAAGCGACATCCGCAGTGGCACCTCCGACGTCTATGTCCACGAAATGCCGGGCGGCCAGTACACCAACCTGCGCCAACAGGCCCGTGCACTCGGGATCGAGGATCGCTGGCCCGAAGTGTCCAAGGCCTATGCCGCGGTCAACAAGATGTTTGGCGATGTCGTCAAGGTAACGCCAAGCTCCAAGGTTGTTGGCGATATGGCTTTGATGATGGTGACATCCGGTTTGTCCGAGGAAGACGTTCTTGATCCTAAAAAGGACATTACCTTCCCCGACAGCGTCATTTCCTTCTTCCGTGGTGAAATCGGTCAGCCGGTCGGTGGCTTCCCGCCCGCCCTGCAGCGCAAGGTGCTGAAAGGTGCCGAGGCGCTGACAGACCGTCCGGGCAAATCATTGCCGCCGATTGATTTCGAAGCGACCCGCAAGGAAATCGAAAAGAAAACCCATCGCAGCAATATCTCTGACGCCGAGGTTGCATCTTATGTGATGTATCCCAAGGTGTTCCTTGATTACGCCGAACACCGCAGCCACAACGCCGATGTTTCGGTTCTGCCAACCCCGGTCTTCTTCTACGGGATGAACCAGAACGATGAAATTTCGGTCGATCTTGAAAAGGGCAAAACCCTTGTCATCCGCTATCTGACCACGTCCGAGGCCGGTGACGAGGAGGGCAACCGCACCGTGTTCTTTGAACTCAACGGTCAGCCCCGCACCGTCAAGGTCGCCGACAAGACACTGGCGGGCACGGGCAAGACAAAACCAAAGGCCGAAGATGGCAACAAGCTGCACGTTGCAGCACCGATGCCAGGCCTTGTGGTCGAAGTCCACGTGTCCGAAGGCCAGAAGATCAAGTCGGGTGATGTGATGTGCTCGCTCGAAGCCATGAAAATGGAAACCGCGGTTCACGCCGAAAAGGATGGAACCGTGGCCAAAATCCACGCCCCGGCCGGGACACAGGTCGAAGCCAAGGACCTGCTGGTCGAATTAACGGAGTAACCCACCGATGCTTAGGATGCCTGAGCCTGATCAACACACACTTGCACGCCGCAAGGACATTATCGCCGCCATGCGCGATATCATCCCGTCACCGGGCGGGGTTATTGTCGATGATGATCAGCTCAGGCCCTATGAATGCGATGGGTTGATGGCCTATCGGCAATTGCCGATGATTGTTGTCCTGCCGGAAAATACCGCCCAGGTCGCAGCCATCCTGAAATATTGTCATACAAATAAAATCCGTGTCGTTCCGCGCGGTGCCGGTACCGGTTTGTCCGGTGGCGCACTTCCGATGGCCGATGCGATCACCATTAGTATGATGAAATTCAATCGCGTGCTTGATATCGATTGGGACAACCGGGCCGCCGTCGTGCAGCCCGGTGTCACCAACCTTGGCATCACGCGCGCGGTCGAACACAAGGGGTTCTATTACGCCCCCGATCCGTCCAGCCAGATTGCGTGCTCTATTGGTGGCAACATCGCCGAAAATTCCGGCGGGGTGCATTGCCTGAAATACGGCCTGACCACCAACAATGTGTTGGGGGTTGAAATGGTCACCATCGAAGGCGAAATCCTGCGCGTCGGTGGCAAGGGCCTTGATCAGGCGGGCTATGATTTGCTTGGCATCATCACCGGGTCCGAAGGGTTGCTTGGTATCGTGACTGAGGTGACGGTTCGTATCTTGCGCAAACCCGAAACCGCCCGTGCGCTGTTGCTGGGCTTTAATTCATCCGAAGAAGGCGGCAATTGTGTCGCGGCCATCATCGCCGCCGGGATCATTCCGGGCGGGCTTGAAATGATGGATGCCCCGGCCATCAAGGCAACCGAGGAATTCGTTCAGGCGGGTTACCCGCTTGATGTCGAAGCACTCCTGCTGGTCGAACTCGATGGCCCGCAGGTCGAAGTCGATTACCTGATCGACCGGGTTGGCAAGATCGCCAGGGATTGCGGGGCGGTCTATTCCCGCATTTCCGAGAACGAGGAAGAACGCCTGCTGTTCTGGTCCGGGCGCAAGAACGCCTTCCCGGCGATTGGCCGCATTTCGCCGGATTATATGTGCATGGATGGCACCATCCCGCGCGGTCGCCTGTCCGAGGTGCTGACCGGCATGCAGGACCTGTCAAAAAAGCACGGGCTGGGCGTTGCCAACGTCTTCCATGCCGGTGATGGCAATTTGCATCCGCTGATCATGTTTGATGCCAACAAGGCAGGCGACCTTGAAAAGGCCGAGGCCTTCGGCGCCGACATCCTCAAACTCTGTGTTGCGGTCGGTGGTGTGTTGTCTGGCGAACATGGCATCGGGGTCGAAAAGCGCGACCTGATGGGCGAGATGTTTACAGCCGATGACATGAAGCATCAGGAACGCATCAAGATGGCCTTTGACGAGGACCAGTTGCTCAACCCCGGCAAGGTCTTCCCGACCTTGCATGGCTGCGGGGAACTTAAAACCCTGCATGCCAAGGCGGTGGCCGACAAGTTCCCGGATATCCCGCGCTTCTAGAATGCGCTTAAACGACCCAAGAAACACAAAACAAAATAGATCAAAGGCCTGCCAATCGGTTCCCGCAAATCCGGTTGATCAGGCTCAGGAGAGGAAAAGAGAGAGTTATGGTGGACGTACTTTCCCCCACCACGCCAGACCAGCTGCGTGATGCGGTTGGTTGGGCGCTTGGATCAGAAACCCCGCTTGAAATCATCGGATCGGGCAGCAAGCGCGCCTTTGGCCATTCTGTTCGAACCAACGCAGTGCTTGATTGCTCCAAACTGTCGGGCATCCTGTTTTATCAGCCCGAAGAACTGGTGATCTCTGCGCGTGCCGGAACGCCGCTTGCCGATATCAAGGCGGCACTGGCCGAAAAAAATCAGCAATTCCATTTCGAGCCCGGAAACTTCCCGGCCCTGCTGGATGGATCAACTGGCCCGGATGCCGGAACCATCGGCGGGCTGGTTGCCTGCAACCTTGCCGGACCGCGCCGGATCAAGGTGGGGGCTGCACGTGATCACCTTCTGGGGTTCGAAGCCGTTTCTGGCCGGGCAGAGGATTTTAAATCCGGTGGCCGGGTAATGAAAAACGTCACCGGCTTTGATCTGTCAAAACTGATGGCGGGCTCCTTTGGCACGCTGGGCGTCATGCATACCGTAACGCTTAAGGTCATGCCCAATGACGAAACATCCGCCACCGTCATTGTCGCCTGCAGTGACCCGCGTGCGGCGGGCAAGGCGATGACCATTGCCATGGGCAGTGAAAACGAAGTCTCCGCCGCCGCCTGGATCGCCCCCGAAGATGCGCCGCACCTTGATGTGCCACTGGCCGGTGAATATGGCAGCGGCCTTGTCGCCCTGCGGATCGAAGGTCCCAAGCCGTCTGTCGCATGGCGGGCTGATGCCCTGTGCCGGGCGCTTGCCGGTTTTGGCGAATGCCACGAAGTCCCCGAAAGCCATAGCCACCGCATCTGGAAGGTTGTCGCCAATGTCGCGCCGTTCGTCGCATCGGAAAACAGTGGCAGTATTCTGTGGCGGGTATCAGTGCCCCCGGCAAGCGGGGGTGATATCTGCGCCCAACTGATCGAAAAAACCGGCGGTCGGGCGATGATGGACTGGGCCGGTGGCCTGATCTGGTTGCAGATTGCCGCATCTGATGCGGCGGTTGCACCTGATGCAATGGCGGGCACGATCCGCGATATCGTCGCCAATGTCGGCGGGCAGGCCAATCTGGTGCGCGCGTCCGATGAAATCCGTCAAGCCACCCCGGTCTTCCATCCCGAAGACCCGGCACTTGCCCGGATCAATGCCCGGATCAAGGAAAACCTCGATCCGAAGGGGATTCTCAATCCGGGCCGGATTGCGCCAGTGTCACAGAACGGGGAGGGCGCGTAATGCAAACCAACTTCACCGCTGCCCAACTTGAAAACCCGGCCATCGCCGAAAGCGAACAGATCCTGCGCAAATGCGTGCATTGCGGTTTCTGTACCGCGACCTGTCCGACATTCGTCACCCTTGGGGATGAACTCGACAGCCCGCGTGGTCGCATTTATCTGATCAAGGACATGCTGGAAAATGACAAACCGGCAACCGAAAAGGTGGTCAAACACCTTGATCGCTGCCTGTCATGTCTCTCCTGTACAACCACATGTCCCTCTGGTGTTGATTACATGCACCTGATCGACAATGCGCGCGCCCATATCGAACAAAACTATGAACGTCCGCTGGGTGATCGGTTGCTGCGCAAGTTGCTGTCGATTGTTGTGCCCAATCCGACCCTGTTCCGGCTGTCATTGATCGGGGCAAAATTCGCCGCCCCCTTTGCGCGTCTGATGCCTGGTCGGCTTAAGGGCATGGTCAAGATGGGCGCACGCCCCATGCATCCGCCAAGCTGGGTCGATAAACCACAGGTGATCCCGGCAGTTGGCGAACGCAAAGGCCGGGTTGCCATCCTGATCGGCTGTGCCCAGCAGGTGCTTGAAACCGAAATCAACGAATCGACGGTTCGTCTACTCACCCGTCTCGGGATTGAGGTGGTCGTTGCCAAGGGGGCTGGCTGTTGCGGATCGCTTGTCCATCACATGGGCAAGGAAGAACAATCCCACGCGCAGGCCAAGGCCAACATTGATGCCTGGACGGCCGAGGCCGCGGGCGAAGGCCTTGATGCCATCGTCATCACCGCATCGGGCTGTGGCACCACGATCAAGGATTACGGCCATATGCTGCGCCATGATCCGGCCTATGCCGAAAGGGCCGCGACGGTGTCCGGTCTTGCCAAGGACATTACTGAATACCTGGCTGGCCTTGATATCGATGCCGC
Source organism: Thalassospira indica (assembly GCF_003403095.1). NCBI lineage: Bacteria > Pseudomonadati > Pseudomonadota > Alphaproteobacteria > Rhodospirillales > Thalassospiraceae > Thalassospira > Thalassospira indica. The sequence goes on from NZ_CP031555.1 coordinate 805,766, forward strand.
CGTCTTTGCCGGTGCCAATCACGGGAATCCCCGTGTTGCCTATCATTCGGCCTGCTCGATGCAGCACGGCCAAAAGATCACCCGACCACCCCGTGATCTTCTCAAACAGGCCGGGTATGAAGTGGCTGAAATCGCCGAAGGCCATCTGTGCTGTGGCTCTGCCGGGGTCTATAACCTGTTGCAGCCCGAAATCGCCGGCCAGCTTCAGGAACGCAAACGCGGCAATATCCGTGCGACCCAGCCTGATCTGGTGGCAACGGGGAATATCGGCTGCATGGTCCAGATCGAAACCGACGATCTTAAAGTTCTGCACACGGTGCAGCTCCTTGATTGGGCGGCGGGTGGACCGGTGCCTGAAAAACTGCGCGACCGGATAAAGCCGACCGAACTTGCGGGCTAGGCACCAGTTGCATCAAAACCGAAAAACAAAAAGGACGGCAGGGAATAACCTCTGCCGTCCTTTTGATTTCGTAAGTCCGTGCGACTGGGCGCCTTACTCTTCCTTGCCAAGCAGGCTTTTTGTAATGCCTTCTGCGGCAGAGCTTTCGCTGCTGTCTTCGGCATAGGCCGCAGTCTTGTCACGAATCCACTTGATTGCTTCGGCTTCGTCAACCTCGACCTTCTGGGCCACCAGTGACAGAACTGCCTCGATCGCCAGAACGTGCGATGCGACGTTATTGACCGCAACATGCAGATCATCAATATGGCGCGACGCAGCCTCTGACATATCTCCAAGTTCGCCAGACAGCTTCTGAATCAGTTCCTGAATTTCGTCGAGTGCAGCGGTGCTCATCAAGTGCTCCTGTTATGGCTGCGCACATTTGTGCGCGGCATTTTTTGGTCCCTACGCACAAGAGTTGCTTGGAAACGGGGCTATGTAAAGGGTTAGCTGGCAATTATCGTCAATTCTCGCCATTCCCCGACACCCAAGGTCACCTTTGGACGAAATGTGACAGTTTTTGTTACAGCCTTTCGCAATCAATCGCGATTTTGCCATGTTGAAGTGAAAAACCACCGTTTTCGGATGGTTGTCGAAAAATGCTAACTTATTGATTTTATTAATAATAAGTGGCTGTTTTTACTGCTCTGATACGTTGTCACATAACGTTAACAAAAGCGACACAATACCGTAAGCACCCAGCGGTAGAGTCCGCCTCGCAGATCGTTGCACCGTTCCGAAGTGGAACTACCATTGGGGAATTTATGATGAAGAAGACTCTTGCTGTTGCGGCGCTTATGAGCGTTGCCTTTGCTGGCGCTGCCGAAGCACGCGACCAGATTCGTATCGTTGGTTCGTCCACCGTCTTCCCGTTCGCAACCGCAGTTGCAGAAGAATTCGGTAAAACCACCTCCTTCAAAACGCCGGTTATCGAATCTACCGGCTCTGGCGGTGGTCTGAAGCTGTTCTGCGCCGGTGTTGGCGAACAGCATCCGGACATCACCAACGCTTCGCGTCGCATCAAGAAGTCCGAAGTTGAAACTTGCGCGAAGAACGGCATTTCGGAAGTTACCGAAGTTAAAGTTGGTTACGACGGTATCGTTCTGTCGAACTCCAACGCTGCGCCGCAGCTCGACCTGACCAAAGAGCAGATCTTCCTTGCTCTGGCAAAAACCGTTCCGTCCAAAGACGGCCAGTCGCTGATCGACAACCCGTACAGCACCTGGGCTGAAATCGATCCGAGCCTTCCGGACGTTAAAATCGAAGTTCTCGGCCCGCCGCCGACCTCCGGTACCCGTGATGCCTTCACCGAGCTGGTACTCGAAGAAGCTTGTGATGAGTTCCCGGCAATCGCCGCTCTTAAAGACACCAACAAAGATCAGCACAAAGCTGTTTGCGCTGGCGTTCGTGAAGACGGTGCCTATGTCGAAGCTGGCGAGAACGACAACCTGATCGTTCAGAAACTCGAAGCCAACCATGATGCACTTGGCATCTTCGGCTTCTCCTTCCTTGACCAGAACGGCGACAAGCTCCAGGGCTCGATGATCGGTGGCGTTGCTCCGACCTTCGAAGCAATCTCTGCTGGTGACTATCCGGTTTCCCGTTCGCTCTTCTTCTACGTGAAGAACGCGCACGTTGGCACCATTCCGGGCATCAAGGAATATCTTGCTGAATTCACCGCTGACAAAGCTTGGGGTGAAGAAGGTTACCTTGCTGACCGTGGCCTGATCCCGATGGATGCCGCTGAGCGTGAAGCTGTTCGTAACGCTGCGATGAACCTTTCGCCGCTGAGCATGTAACGCGATCTTTCAACCGGTGGCAGCCTTTTCTGCCACCGGTTTCTTTATATCATTGCTTGATTTGTTTATTGTTTCTGTCCTATTGGCCTCACGAACTGATCTTTGCAGGCTCATCTGGCGAACGGATCTCAAATAATGTCCCTGTCTTTCCTGTTGCTCGCGGTTGCCGCACTTTGCGCGCTGTCCTTTTATTTCGGACGCCAGCGGGCTGTTGCCCTTTCTGGTGGCCGGCACAGCAATCTTCATTCCTTGCCGGTTCACTACGGGGCCTACACAGCAGCATGGTGCGGGCTTCCCGCGCTGTTTTTGCTTTTGATCTGGTACATGTTCCAGGGCTCGGTGATTGAAGCCCTGATCGTGTCGGACCTGCCGCAGGAAGTAGTTGGTGACTCCGGTCGTCTGTCGCTGGCGCTCAACAGCATTTCCCAGATCGCCGCCGGTGGCGGTGAACATCTCACCGTGTCGCCGGAAATTGTTGATGCCGGGCGCAGACTTGCCAATTTGCAAACCATCGCCAATGCGGCGCTGGTGGTTGTCATGCTGTCGGTTGCGCTTGCCGGTCTTGTCCTGTCCTATCGACGGATTGAAGCGGATATGCGCGCGCGCAACAATGTTGAACGCATCTCGCGCGCGATCATGATTGTCTGTTCGGCGATTGCGATCCTTTCAACGGTCGGCATCGTGTTTTCACTGATGTTCGAAACCCTGCATTTCTTTAGCAAGATCAACCCGCTCGACTTCCTGTTTGGTCTGGAATGGAGCCCGCAAACCGCGATCCGTGCCGATCAGGTGGCGTCCGAGGGGGCGTTTGGCATGATTCCGCTGTTTGTCGGTACCTTGCTGATTACGCTGATTGCCATGTGTGTCGCGGTGCCGGTCGGCCTGTTTTCGGCCATTTATATGGGCGAATATGCCGCGCCTAAATTTCGCGCTGTTGCCAAACCCGCACTTGAAATTCTGGCGGGCGTGCCAACGGTTGTCTATGGCTTCTTTGCCGCGCTCACCGTGGCACCGTTCTTGCGCGACAATGGCGCGATCCTCGGCCTCGATGTCAGTTCGGAAAGTGCGCTGGCCGCCGGTCTTGTCATGGGCATCATGATCATTCCGTTTGTGTCCTCGCTGTCTGATGACGTGATGTCGCAGGTGCCGAAATCGCTGCGTGACGGGTCCTATGCATTGGGGGCGACCAAATCGGAAACCATCCGGCAGGTGATTTTCCCGGCCGCCTTGCCCGGTATTGTCGGGGCGGTTCTGTTGGCCGTTTCGCGGGCGATTGGTGAAACCATGATTGTTGTGATGGCCGCTGGTCTTGCCGCGAACATGACGGTGAACCCGCTTCAGGCGGTGACCACTGTTACCGTGCAGATCGTGACGCTTCTGGTCGGCGACCAGGAGTTCGACAGTGCAAAAACCCTCTCGGCCTTCGCGTTGGGGCTGGTTCTTTTCCTTGTCACCTTGGGGCTGAACGTATTTGCCCTTAAGGTTGTTCAGAAGTATCGCGAGAAATATGACTGATATGGCATCTCTTATGGAAGACAGAGCTGCGGCCAAAGTGATCTCTGACAATCTGCGCAAGCCGGTTGACTGGGACAGCCCGAAAATCGCCCGTAACATCAAGAAACGTTACGCGGCCGAACGCCGCTTTAAAAGCTATGGTCTGGTTGCGATCTGTTTGGCGCTGCTGGCGCTTTGCACGCTGGCACTCTCGATCGGCTCTAAAGGCTACAGCGCCTTTTACCAGACCTATGTCCAGCTCGAAGTGACCTTTGATCCGGCTGTGATCGATCCGGACCGGACCGGCGATCCCGACGTGATCGGGCGCGCGAACTTTGATGGTCTGGTCAAACAGGCGCTGCGTGATCGGTTCCCGGATGTGACCTCGCGCAGTGACAAACGTGATCTCTATGGCATCGTTTCAGGCGGCGCATCTTATGATCTGCGCGAACGGGTTCTCGAAAATCCGAGCCTGATTGGCCAAACGCGCACCATCTGGCTGATTTCCGGTGATGATTTCGACATGCTCAACAAGGGCTATATCGATCCCACCGTTGACGAAGGCGACCGTCGCCTCAATGACAACGAAGTCGCTTGGTATAACGAACTGGTTGCTGACGGTGCGGTGGAAAAACAGTTCCACACCCGCTTCTTTACCAGTGGCGATTCCCGCGAACCGGAACTTGCCGGTATCTGGGGGGCGGCTGTTGGCTCGTTCTATACCCTGCTTGTGACTTTGGCATTGTCCTTCCCGATTGGGGTTCTGGCGGCGATCTATCTCGAAGAATTCGCGCCCAAGAACCGCTTCACCCAGATTGTTGAAGTCAACATCAACAACCTGGCCGCGGTTCCATCCATCGTGTTTGGTCTGCTGGGGCTTGAGGTCTATCTCAATGTCATGCATTTGCCGCGCTCGGCCCCGGTTGTCGGTGGTTTGACGCTGGCGCTGATGACTTTGCCGACGATCATCATCGCATCGCGTGCGGCGATCAAGGCGGTGCCGCCGTCGATCCGTCAGGCCGCTCTTGGGCTTGGCGCATCACCGGTTCAGACCGTGACCCACCATGTCTTGCCGCTCGCCATGCCGGGCATTCTGACCGGCACGATCATTGGTATGGCACAGGCATTGGGGGAAACTGCACCGCTTCTGATGATAGGGATGGTGGCCTTTATTGTTGATATCCCGGGCGGGGCGCTTGACCCGGCAACGGTTCTGCCGGTCCAGATCTATCTGTGGGCAGACAGCCCGGAACGTGCCTTTGTCGAGAAAACCTCGGCAGCGATTATGGTGTTGCTGGCCTTCCTTGTCCTGATGAATGGACTGGCTGTGTATCTGCGCAAAAAATTTGAACGGAAGTGGTAAAATGGCTGCTGTATCCCAGAGCGCAATGACGGCGGAGCCGTCGGTCGAAAACCCGAAAATGACCGCGCGCAAGCTCGATCTTTTCTATAGCGACAATCAGGCCCTCTATGAGGTCAACCTTGATATCCCCGAACAGCAGGTAACCGCACTGATTGGTCCGTCGGGCTGTGGTAAATCCACCTTCCTGCGGTGCCTGAACCGGATGAATGACACCATTGACGGTGTGACGATCAAAGGTGACGTTACCCTGGATGGTCGCGACATCTATGACAAGCGGATCGACGTGGTTCAGCTGCGCGCGCGCATCGGCATGGTGTTCCAGAAACCGAACCCGTTCCCGAAAACCATCTATGACAACGTGGCCTATGGCCCGCGTATTCATGGTCTGGTCAATTCGCGTGACGAACTTGATGAAATCGTCATGACCTCGCTCGAACGTGCCGGTCTTCTGAAAGAAGTCAAAGATCGCCTGCAGTCACCGGCAACCGGTCTTTCCGGTGGTCAGCAGCAGCGCCTTTGCATCGCACGCGCGGTTGCCGTCAGCCCGGAAGTCATCCTGATGGATGAGCCGTGCTCGGCCCTTGATCCGATTGCGACCGCCAAGGTCGAGGAACTGATAGACGAGTTGCGTTCGAACTACACGATCGTGATCGTGACCCACTCCATGCAGCAGGCCGCCCGTGTGTCGCAGCGCACCGCGTTCTTCCACCTCGGAAAGCTGGTTGAAGTCGGTGAAACCGATCAGATCTTTACCAACCCGAAGGACGAACGCACCAAGGGTTACATTACCGGCCGCTTCGGTTAAGCGACGCCAGGAGTACGCATAAATGGCTGATGAACATACCCATATCGTAAGTTCGTTCGACGAGGAACTGACCCGTCTGAACAACATCATTTCGCAAATGGGCGGGCTTGCTGAAAGCCAGCTTATTTCCTCGATCAGATCCATCGTCAAACGCGATTCCGAACTGGCCGAGAAAGTCATCCTGTCCGATCAGCGCATTGATGTGCTCGAACAGGAAGTCCAGGACTTTGCCGTCCGTCTTCTGGCCCTGCGTCAGCCGATGGCTGATGACCTGCGTCAGGTGGTGACCGCGCTCAAGCTGTCAAACGATCTTGAACGCATTGGTGATCTTGCCAAAAACATCGCCAAACGCGCGCAGGTCCTGAACCAGATCCCGCCGATCCGCCCGGTTCAGGCGATCCCGAACATGGCCAAGCTGGCCCAGGAAATCATCAAGGATGTCCTGGATGCCTATATCGAAAGCGACGCCGAAAAGGCCCACCGGGTCTGGGAACGCGATCAGGAAGTCGACGATATGTACAATTCGCTGTTCCGCGAATTGCTGACCTACATGATGGAAGATCCGCGCAACATTACCGCATCGACCCATCTGTTGTTCATTGCCAAGAACATCGAACGTATCGGTGATCACGCAACCAATATCGCCGAAACGATCTATTACCGGATCAAGGGCGAAGACCTGCCGGGGATTGACCGGCCAAAAAACGACGCAGCGAACTTCGCTGTTGTCGAACCGAATGACTGACACGGGAGCATAGAAGATGGACCCAACGGTTCTTATCGTCGAGGACGAGGCAGCAATCGTAACCATGTTGCGCTACAACCTCGAACGCGAGGGGATGCAGGTTGTCGAAGCCGGTGACGGTGACGAAGCGTTGAAAATTCTGGCTGAAACCCATGTCGATCTGGTTTTGCTCGACTGGATGCTGCCGGTAATGTCGGGGATCGAGGTCTGCCGTCAGATCCGCCGCAAGCCTGAAAGCCGCGATTTGCCGGTGATCATGGTGACTGCACGCGGTGAAGAAGGCGACCGGATCCGCGGTCTTGATACCGGGGCTGATGACTATGTCACCAAGCCGTTTGCCATTGGCGAGCTTCTGGCCCGTATCCGCGCACTTTTGCGCCGGTCCGGTCCGGCGCAACCACAAGGGCAGTTGATCTATTCCGACATCGAAATGGATCTCGCCGCCCACCGGGTCAGCCGCAATGGAAAATCGATCCATCTTGGCCCGACCGAGTTCCGTCTGCTGCGCTATTTCCTCGAACATCCGGGGCGGGTTTTCTCGCGCGAACAGTTGCTTAACGCGGTTTGGGGGCCGAACATCTATGTCGAAACCCGCACGGTTGACGTTCATATCCGCCGCCTGCGCAAGGCGCTCAATGACGTCAAGGGCACCCGCGATATCATCCGCACGGTCCGTGCCGCGGGCTATGCGCTGGACTCTGAAACCGCTGCCTAACCCGGTTTAGAGCCTGATCTAATTAAAAAACCCCCGCAGCGATTTGCTGCGGGGGTTTTGTTTTAACGTCGTAACGTCTTCAGGTTTCTTTCTTCGCCGGTTTGTCCGCATTCTCCGACCCTGACGGTTTGCGCTGCGGGCGCGGCGCCAGTTCATTCATCAAAAGCATGTCCGCGCGGCGGAATTTGGCGATTTCGGCATCAATGTCTTCCTGCGGCACGTCGCACGCCGCCAAAACGTGATCGGATAATCTCAACCCGGTTTCGAGAACCTCCGGGATGGCGGCATCCGCCCCGTGGCGCGACAGCGGCCCGATATGGGTGATGTCCTGCGCACGGGCAAAGATCTTCAGATGCGGGTAATGCTGGCGCAAAAGGGCGACCGTCTTCTCGGTCGCATGCGGGTTCCCCATGGCAACAACCGCAATTTTTGCTTCATCCGTATGTGCAGCCCGGAAAGTTTCCGGTCTGGACCCGTCGGCAAAGTAAACCGGCAATCCTTCTGCCCGGCCCCGCGAAACCTGCTGTGCATCACTATCAAGCACCAGGAACGGAATGTTGCGCGTCTTGAGCAACCGGGCCAGAACCCGTCCAACGCGGCCGCTTCCGATCACCAGAACATGCTGGTGGATGCCCTCGGACTCTTCGGCAATCACGCCAAGCTGGTCTTCTTCCTTGGGATGAAGCTTTTCCTCGATCTTGTGACCAAGGCTGATCAGGGTCGGGGTCAGCGCCATCGAAATCGCCACCACCGGGATCAGCATCGCAGCCATTTCAAGCGGTACAGCACCATTCTGGGCGGCCAGGGCAAACATCACAAAGGCAAATTCACCGCCGGCGGCCAAGCTCATGGCTACCCGGATGGCAAGGCCGGTTTCAAACCGGATCGCACGTGCCAGAACGAACAAAACTGCCGTCTTGATCACCAGCAACAGCACCAGCCACATGACGATGGTGCCAAATTCGTTATACACAACGTCGGCATCAACCGACATGCCGACCGACATAAAGAACAGCGACAGGAACACGCCGCGGAACGGCGAAATGTCGGCTTCGATCTGATGGCGGAATTCGGTTTCGGCCAACATCACCCCTGCGATAAACGCCCCCAGCGCCATCGAAAGCCCGGAAACCTCGGTCAAGGTGCTGGCCGCCAGCACAACAAACAGCGTGCCGATGGCAAACAGTTCCGGGTTCTTGAGCGACGCGATATAGCGAAACAGCCGCGGCAACACATAGCGCCCGACGAGCAACAACAACGCGACCGACCCGAAACCAAGCAGGATGCTCATCCACGGGCTTGTTTCCGTTCCGGCGTCACCTGCGGCCTGCACCATAATCAGGAACGGACCAACCGCCACGTCCTGCAGTAACAAAATGGCAAGGGCCGCACGGCCAAACCGGGTATTGAGCTGCTTGTCATCGGAAAGCTGTTTGAGAATGATCGCGGTCGATGAAAGCGCAAGGGCGCCGGCAATCACCAAGGCCGTCGGCAGCGGGAATTCCATGACAACCAGAAGCCCCAGAAGGGCTGCCATCGACACCAGAATTTGCAAAACGCCCAGACCGGCAAACCGCCCGCCAATCACCCGCAAACGATCACGCGAAAGCTCCAGCCCGATCATGAACAGCAGGAAAACCACGCCCAGTTCGGCAACCGTGGAAATGTCTTCGCGTTCGGAAATCAGGCCAAAGCCGAACGGCCCGATAAAGAACCCGCCAATCAGAAAGCCGATGATCGAATTCGCACGCAGCTTGTGCGCAATCGGCACCGCAATGATCGCGGCAGTCAGAATAAGAAACAGCTCAAACAGGACGCTGTGATGCATGGCGAAATTCGTTCCGGAAGGCGGTCAAATAATCAATGGGTATCAGGACCTAAATCCCTGAAAATAACGAGATTACAACGATAACGAAAATAACCCTGCCAGTCGTGGGTAAATTTGCGGCATTTGCGAAATTCACCACGGAATCCTGCGATCAGGTGCTGTGGCAATTGTCACCGCCTGATGACTTGCCATTCGCGCCGCCAAATGCCATCTTCCGCGGGCCCGACAAAGGGCCGGTTTAATCGCTTTTGAAACGAGCAGATATTTTGGAACAGCTTATCCCCTATCTTCAGATCATCGCGGGTCTTGTTCTCCTGACAGCAGGTGGTGAATTCATCGTAAGGGGGGCGGTTGGTCTTGCACTTTTGCTGGGCGTTTCCAAGGTGATCGTCGGTCTGACGATTGTCGCCGCCGGGACATCGGCGCCGGAATTTGTCGTCTCGCTCAATGCGTCGCTCAAGGGCACGGCCGATATCGCCATGGGCAACGTTGTTGGCTCCAACATTGCCAATATCCTGCTTATTCTCGGTGCGGTGGCGCTTCTGAAACCCGTTGCGGCCTCGCGGGTCACCGTGGTCCGTGATGGTGGCACCATGTTGCTGGGCACGGTCCTGTTTATTGCCTTTTGCATGTTTGGCGTGATCGAACGCTGGGCCGGGGCGGTGATGCTTTGTGTGCTGGCGGCCATCTGGTACTTCACCTATCAGCACGACAAAAATTCGCCGAGCGAGGCCAGCCACCTGCACGAAGAAGAAGTCGACGAAGTCGGCGAAAAGCCCAAAGGCTGGACCAGGCCGATCATCGCCACCGTCATCGGGATTGTGGCGCTGATGTTTGGCGCCGAGTGGCTGGTTGAAGGCGGGGTCTCAGTCGCCCGACAGTTTGGCGTATCCGAAGCCGTGATTGGCCTGACCCTTGTCGCCTTTGGCACGTCACTTCCGGAACTCGCCGCATCGGTGGTTGCTGCCTTCCGCGGCCATTCCGATGTGGCGTTGGGCAATGTGTTTGGCTCCAACCTTTTGAACCTGCTTGTGATCATTGGCGGTGTGTCGCTGATCGCACCGATCCCGGTGCCTGAACAGATCATGAATTCCGATATCTGGATCATGCTGGCGGTAACCGTGGGTTTGCTCGGTGTTGCCTATGCCATGCGCAAGATTTCGCGCATCACCGGTGTTGCATTCGTGATTGCCTATCTGGTCTATGTCTTCCAACTTGTCGTAGCATAAAGCATATTGCGTTTAATCTGTTCAATCAGTTCGCGGGCCGTCTGTCCCATGACAGTCCGTACACTTTGCGAAGGATCAAGGCACCAATGACAGGTCAATTCCCGAAATCCGTTCTGATCACCGGTGCGGCAAAACGCATCGGTCGTGCATTGACCCTGGATCTGGCGCGCAACGGCTATGACATCGCCCTTCATTGCAACAGCTCGAAACAAGACGCCGAAGCCGTCGCTAACGAGGTGCGCGACCTTGGCCAAAAGGCCTGCGTCGTTTCGGCCGATCTGACCAACGAGGATGCAACCCATCAATTGGTTGCCGATGCGACCAGGCAACTCGGCCCGATCGGGGTTCTGATCAATAACGCCTCGACCTTTGAATTTGATGATGTGCAAACCGCAACCCGCGAAAGCTGGGATTTGCATATGGAAACCAATTTGCGCGCGCCGTTTATCCTCTCGCAGCAATTTGCAAAGCATCTGCCAGATAACTGTCAGGGCATGATCCTCAACCTGATTGATCAGCGTGTCTGGAACCTGACCCCGCATTTCATGACCTATACCTTGTCCAAAGCCGGGCTTTGGACCCTGACCCAGACGCTGGCATTGGCCCTTGCGCCAAAAATTCGCGTCAATGCCATCGGGCCGGGGCCGGCACTGCCTAGTAGCCGACAAACACAGGAAGATTTCGACGCGCAGTGCGAAAAAACACCCCTGAAAATAGGGACAAACCCGCAAGAGATTTGCGACGCGGTTCGATTTTTCCTTGCCGCGCCGGCCATCACCGGGCAAATGTTAGCGCTTGACGGCGGGCAGCACCTCGATTGGGCGCCCAGTGGCGAAGAAGATGCGCCCAACGAATGATGCCCGGTGGTGATCGTTAAGTCGCTGCCAGACATCGGGCCGGACATGTGTGGTTCTGTTGATCAAACTGCACAGGAAAGCAGCACAAGGAAGACCGGAATATGACCGCAGGCCTTAAACAGGATGCCAAAATTACGACATTGCCCTTTGCCGATGTGCCCCATGCAGATCGTGCAGGCAACCTGCGCCGTGTCTTCGTGCGTGACATGATCATTCACACCTCCATCGGTGTTTATGAACACGAAAAAGAAGCCCCGCAACGCGTGCGCATCAATCTCGACCTTGCCGTGCTCGAAGGCGACGGTGTTCAGAATGATGATATCACCACGGTGCTAAGCTACGAGGATCTGGTCGTCGGCACACGCCGCATCTGCCAGGATGGTCACACCAACCTTGTGGAAACCCTTGGGGAAAAACTCGCTGACATGTGTCTTGCCGATCCGCGCGTCCGCAAGGTGATCGTCAGGGTTGAAAAGCTCGACGTTTTTGAAGATGCAGCTGCGGTTGGTGTGGAAATCGAACGCCACAATATCGCGCGCTGATCGATACGCGATTTCCCGAAAAAATTTACTTTTCCAGACGGCTAATCCAAGGGACTCTTTGATTCCTCTGGCGCGAATCGCTATGGCGCTTATTCACAAGCATCTGGCGAATATGATTCAAAGGAAAATATTCATTTTTTACGACTCTATTACCGAATGATTTCACGTTGACAGTATTTTTATTGTTTAAAATCAATAAGTTAACTGTTTTGCTCAATAATTGTGCACTTCATAGAACGTTAAGACTCTCAAGGGGTGCAGGAAGTCACCCCCCGATTACCCACATAGTTATCCACAGTCTTGGTGGACATCTTTTTTGGCATGGCGATTCCCCATGGCGCGGTTGCGATGTTAATCTTTTCAGCTATGTTTCAAATCGCGTTTGCCTGTGACGGCTGTCACAACTTTGAATGTATTTTATTTAAATCTGGAGTGCCTTGATGAAACCACCTGTTTCCCCCGAAAACCCGACCGGGGATGATGCCCCGAAACGGGAAATCGGTTTGTCGCTTGATGGTGACAAGATCGATGGCGGGGCGGCAAGGGGCGTTGAGGCGATCAAAAATGCGCTGAAAACCATGCCGGGATCACCGGGCGTCTATCGCATGATCGATGACAAGGAACGCGTGCTTTACGTCGGCAAGGCCAAGAACCTCAAGAAACGCGTGGTCGCCTATACCCGCATCATGCAATTGCCGATCCGCATTGCCCGTATGGTGGCCCAGACGGTGAAGATGGAAATCATCACCACCCATACCGAGGCCGAGGCGCTCCTTCTTGAATCCAACCTGATCAAAAAGCTCAAACCGCGCTACAACATCCTGCTGCGCGATGACAAAAGCTTCCCCTATATCCTGATCACCGAGGATCACGACTATCCGCGCATCGTCAAACATCGCGGCGCACGCGCCAAGGATGGCAGTTGCTTTGGCCCGTTTGCCTCGGCCTGGGCAGTCAATAACACCATCAACCATCTGCAACGCGCCTTTTTGCTGCGCTCTTGCACCGACGGGGTGTTTTCCAACCGGTCACGGCCGTGTTTGCTTTATCAAATCAAACGTTGTGCCGCCCCCTGTGTCGATCGCATTTCCAAACCGGAATATGACGAGCTTGTTGATATCTGCCGCGACTTTTTGACCGGACGCAGCCAGAAAATCCTCAAGCAGCTCGAAGCCGACATGATGGATGCGTCTGAAAAGATGGAATTCGAACAGGCCGCGATGTATCGCGACCGCATCCGTGCGCTCAGCCAGATCCGATCCCATCAGGACATCAACCTCGAAGGTGTCGAAGAGGCCGACGTCATCGCCCTTCATCAGGAAGGCGGGCAAAGCTGTGTGCAGGTGTTCTTCTTCCGCTCGGGCTCGAACTATGGCAACCGGTCCTATTTCCCGCGCCATGAACAATCGGCCGAAATCCCAGAAATCCTCTCGGCCTTTGTCGGGCAGTTCTATGCCGATAAACCGGCCCCCAAACAAATCTTCCTGTCGCACGAAATCGAAGGCCAGGAACTGGTCGAAAACGCGCTTGGCATCAATAACGACCGCAAGATCGAATTGCTCGTGCCCAAGCGCGGCGGCAAACGCAAACTGGTCGAACATGCGCTCACCAACGCCAAGGACGCACTTGGCCGTCGTCTGGCTGAAAGTGCGACACAGCGCAAATTGCTCGAAGACCTTGCCGACAAGCTTGATCTCGAAAGCACGCCGGAACGGATCGAGGTTTACGATAACTCCCACACCCAGGGGACCAACATGGTCGGCGGCATGATTGTCGCCGGACCCGAAGGCTTCATGAAAAACGCCTATCGCAAATTCAACATCAAGGGCGATATCGCCCCGGGTGATGACTTTGCCATGATGCGCGAAGTCTTAACCCGTCGTTTCGCCCGGGCGCAAAAAGAAGACCCGGACCGCGAAAACGGCACATGGCCCGACCTCTGCCTGATTGATGGCGGCTTGGGGCAGCTTGGCGTGGCACGTGAAGTGCTCGAAGACCTCGGGATCGAAGACGTCATGCTGGTCGGTGTTGCCAAGGGTGTCGATCGTAATGCTGGCAAGGAAGTGCTACACATCCCCGGCAAGGCCCCGGTACGTCTCGATATGAAGGACCCGGTGCTCTATTTCATTCAGCGCCTGCGCGACGAGGCCCATCGCTGGGCGATTGGCACCCATCGCGCCAAACGCGGCAAACAAATGGGCAAAAGCGTGCTCGACTCCGTCCCCGGTGTCGGCGGGGCGCGTAAAAAGGCATTGCTCCACCATTTCGGCTCTGCCCGCGGGGTGGCCGATGCTGGCCTATCGGATCTCGAGGCCGTCGATGGCATCAGTGCCGCCTTGGCGCGCAAGATTTACGACCATTTCCACAGCAACGACTAAAAAAGCATCGGATGGCATCTTGCTTTTTGCTGCCCGTGGCGCGATACCCGGTACGCCCTGCCGCCCGGTGGGGCATTTTCGCGCGAAACGTCCATAAATAATCGGCTTGCCATAAATGCGATATTTTCCTTCCTGGTCTGTGACCCGGTCTTCCACAGTCATGCCTGATCAACGTCTGCCTTGGGGTGCGATGTTCCCGATGGGCTTGCAGCATCTTGTTGCCATGTCGGGTGCGACCATCCTTGGCCCGCTTCTGATGGGGTTTGATCCCAATCTGGCGATCCTGTTTTCCGGTATCGGTACCCTGATCTTCTTCATCTGCACGGCGGGCCGTGTGCCGAGTTATCTGGGCTCATCCTTTGCCTTTATCGCCGTCGTCATTGCCGCCACCGGGTATGCCGGATCGGGACCAAACCCCGATATTGGCGGGGCGCTTGGCGGGATCATTGCTGCTGGTGCGCTTTATGTCGTGATCGGCCTGATCGTCATGGCAACCGGGACCGGGTGGGTCGAAAAACTGATGCCGCCTGCGGTCACCGGTGCGGTTGGTGCGGCGATTGGCCTGAACCTCGCCCCGGTCGGGATCAATGGCATCACGGGCGATAACATGCATATGCTGGTCGCCCTTCTGACCCTGCTGTCGGTGGCCTTCGTCTCGGTTTACGCGCCGATTGCGCTGCGTCGGATTTCCATTCTGGTCGGGATCCTGGCGGGCTATGTGCTGGTGTTGGTTTTGGGCAACGGCTTTGGCCTGATGCCGGCGATTGATTTTACTGAACTTTCCGAGGCCGCGTGGTTTGGCATGCCATCCTTTGTCGCGCCGCGCTTTGAAAGTTCTGCCATGTTCCTGATCGCGCCGGTGGCCTTCATTCTGGTGGCCGAAAACCTCGGCCATATCAAGGCGATTGGCGGCATGACCAAACAGAACATGGACCGTTATATCGGCCGTGGTTTTGTCGGCGATGGTCTGGCAACCATGCTGGCCGGATCGGGCGGCGGTACCGGGGTGACCACCTATGTTGAAAACATGGGTGTTATGGCCGTTACCCGTGTGTTTTCGACCCTGATCTTTGTCATTGCCGCGGTGATTGCCATCCTGCTTGGTTTCTCGCCGAAATTCGGCGCCTTGCTGCACACCATTCCGGGCCCGGTTCTGGGCGGGCTTGGCGTTGCGGTCTTTGGCCTGATTGCTGCTGCCATGATCCGTTTGTGGGTCGATAACCGCGTTGATTTCTCTGATCCGCGCAACCTGTTTACGGTGGGCATCACGCTGATCTTTGGCGCGGGCGACTTCACGGTCAATTTCGGTGGTTTCGCCATGGGCGGGATCGGCACCGCGACCTTGGCTGCCATCATCCTCTATCAGGCGCTCAGCATCGGACGCGGCAAGTCCGCCCATCCGGCCGAGGCAGGGGCGGCGGCAGAATAATCGCGCAGACGCGATGAGATGATAAATCGCACGGGCCGTGTTCTGACGCTAATCCGTCATCAACACGGCCCTTGTGGTATGTGCTTCAAGTCTTTAATAATTGCGCGGCCTTGGGCGATTGCGCATCAGGGCCTTGATGTCATTGCCGTAAAATCCGTCAAACAGGCCCCGTTTATGAAGAACCAGATTCCCAATCTGCTGACCATGTCGCGCATTTTCGTAATCCCGGCGCTGATCGCGTCGTTTTACATCAATGGTCCGGTTGGCAACTGGATCGGCTTTGCGCTGTTTGCCTTTGCCGGGGTGACCGATTTCTTTGACGGCTATCTGGCGCGCTCGATGAATGTGGTCTCCCCACTTGGTCGGTTTCTTGATCCGATTGCTGACAAACTGCTGGTGGCGGCTGCATTGATGATGATGGTGGCCTTTGAACGCATTTCTGGTTTGGCGGTATTGCCCGCGGTGATCATCATGTGCCGCGAAATCATGGTGTCGGGCCTGCGCGAACATCTGGCCGAGATCAAAGTGCCCTTGCCGGTCACAGTCCTTGCCAAATGGAAAACCACGGCCCAGATTCTCGCCATCGGGTTCCTTCTGGTTGGCGATGCATCGCCCGATCTGATTCCGTCGATCCTGATTGGTGATATCCTGCTGTGGATTGCCGGGATCGTCACGGTTCAGACCGGCTATATCTATCTGCGCACCGGCCTTAAACACCTCGATTAATTCTTGTAATCCGGCAAACCGGGACGGCGACCATGTCACGCGTTTCTGTTCAGCAACATGATTTTGACCCGGGCGCCGAACTTGCGGCTCTGACCGATGGTCGCACCGATATTGGGGCTGCGGTCAGTTTTGTCGGGCTGGTGCGCGATATTCATGGCGGCGAAAATGTTTCGGCCCTGACCCTTGATCACTATCCCGGCATGACCGAACGCGAACTGGAAAAGATCGCCGATGAGGCCGCCGATCGCTGGCCGCTTGATGATATTCGCATCATTCATCGCTTTGGCCGGATGTTGCCCGGCGAACGCATCGTTCTGGTGATCGTGCTCTCGGCCCATCGCCGCGCCGCGTTCGAGGCCTGCGACTTCATCATGGATTTCCTCAAAACCCGCGCGCCGTTCTGGAAACGCGAAGAAACCCCGGACGGTGGCGACAAATGGGTGACGGCAAAGGCATCCGATGATGCCGATGCCGACCGCTGGAAATGATGGTGGAAATAACTGCCCGACAGCGGCCCATCAGATAAATTTCGTCAGCACCGCAACCAGGGTCATCAGCCCGGTTTGCAAGGTCGCGGCATTGTTGACCTGCTGGCGCAATTGCTTCATCGCCGCTTCGTCCTCGGCGTCGACTTCCTTGGCTTCATCAAGCTGCTTGGCCTGAAGGGCGACCAGTTGGCTGGCGGCCTTATCAAGGGCCGGTTTGGATTTGACCTTCTGATCAATCGTCGCCCCCTGATAGGTCACAGCAGCAGTCGCATAGGCTTCCTGTGCGTCGGCAATCAGGGCACCGAGTGTCTGGCTCATTGTGAAATCTCCCTCTTTTCTAGTTGGTTGCGGTCTCAAGCAGGCCGGTGCCTTGGGTGACCAGTTCGGCTGGGCTCAGCTTGCCGATCTGGCTGGAAAGTTTGATGCCGTCTTCGACCGCGGTAATCAGCGACCCGACATCAAGCTTGGCATAGTTATCGATCTGTCCCTGCAACCTGTTGCCAAGGGTTGAGGCCGTCACAAAGGCGCGCAGGGTGTCGGTCTGCATCGCGCGTTCGGCCGCGATCAGGCTGTTCCATTGCTGCCACCAGGCCTCGATCAGAAGGCTTTCGGCCTCGGGGTTGTTATGGTCCTTGGTGCGGATCAGGTTCAGTTCGGCAATCAGGGTGCTGCGCCGGGTCAGGAATTGCGGCGGGGTGCGCGCGAATTCTTCGCTGATGGTGGCAAGCTGTGCGCGCAGTTTTTCCAGGATCGGGCCTGATTCTGTGACCGCCGAGGCACCCAATGCCGATCCGGCTTCGATATTATCGAAAATCGCAACGAACTGCTGATACTGGCTGCGAAGGCCCTTGAGCGTGTCCTGCCATTGGCGCGCGACGCTTGGGTCGATCTTCACCGCATCGGGATCAAGCAAGGTATCGATATTGGCCGGTGTGATCGTGCCGGTGAAATCGGTGATGTTGGTGACAAACGCGCTGCGTTTTGCCGTATCGGATTTCGGGAAGGGGGCAAATTGCGTGCTATAGGCCGCGTCATAGTGATCGAACGCCTGCTCGGTCGCGCTGCCAAACTGGGTGACCGAAAGTTTCAGCGTCTCGGCCTTCTGCGAACAGGCCGCAAGCAGGGTGATCGCGCCGATCAGAAAACTGCGGCGAACAAATTGTATGAGGATTGAATTGGTCATATCGGCCCCGTCTGATGAAGTTGCCCGATCGGGCATCAGATTTCAGACGGGGACGCGATCAGTTTGTGATCGGGTAGGGGCGATTATTCAATGAAAACGAATAATCGATCTGATTATTTGCTTAACATGAAAAGTGCCTGGTTGCCCAAAAAGTTGGAAAACCGGGTCTGGCTGCCGAGGCTGAGCTTCGATCCGCTTTCATTGAGAACCATCGACCGTTCAATCGTCAAATCCATTTCTTTGCACAGCGCAACGAAGTCCAAAACCGTGCAGAAATGGATGTTTGGCGTCTCGTACCACATGATCGGAAGGTTGGGGTTCTGCGGCATCCGGCCGCGGAACATCAGATCAAACCGTGCGCGCCAATGCCCGAAATTCGGAAACGACACAATCGCCTTGGTACCAATGCGCAGCAACTCCGACAGCACCTCTTTCGGGCGCTGGGTGGCCTGCAAGGTCTGGCTAAGGATGGCGTAGTCAAACGCCCCGTCCGGGTAATCGCGCAGATCCCGATCGGCATCGCCCTGCATCACCGGAAGTCCCTGCGCGACACAGTTGCGCACGCCTTCGTTGGACAGCTCAAGCCCCCGCCCATCAACCTTTTTGGTGCGCGTCAGATAGCCCAGAAGTTCGCCGTCGCCACAGCCGATATCAAGCACACGTGTGCCCGGTTCGATCATGTCGGCAATCAGTTGCAGGTCGACACGGATGCGATCGCTGTGGGCAGCATTGGTCGAACTGTTTGAGGTAATTTCATTCATGATTATTTCAGCCCCCGGCCTTCGGCGGCACCGTCGATGAAGCCACTCAGCACCATGTGGAAATCGGGTTCATCCAGCAGGAACGCGTCATGGCCCTTGTCGCTTTCGATCTCGACGCAGCTGACATTGCACGATGCGGCATTAAGCGCATGGGCGACAATCCGGCTTTCGGCGGTGGTAAAGCACCAGTCACTGGAAAATGACACCACACAGAACCGGGTTTTGCAGCCCTGAAAGGCCTCGGCCAGACGCCCGTCATATTCAAGTGACAGATCAAAATAATCCATCGCACGGGTGATATAGAGATAGCTGTTGGCATCAAACCGGTCGACGAAGCTTTTGCCCTGATGGCGCAAATAACTTTCAACCTGAAAATCCTGATCGAAACTATAGGTGATCGCCCCACGGTTTTGCAGTTTGCGCCCGAATTTGCGATGGAGTGCCGGTTGCGACAGATAGGTGATGTGTGCGGTCATGCGCGCGACAGCCAAGCCGCGCGAGGGTTTCTTGCCTTCCAGCAGGTAATTGCCACCACACCAGTCCGGGTCGGCCATCACCGCCTGACGCCCGACTTCGTGAAAGGCGATGTTTTGCGCCGAATGGCGGAACGAGGTCGCAATCGGGGCAGCGGCATAAACCCGTTCGGGATAGCTTTTGCACCATTCAAGAACCTGCATGCCGCCCATGGATCCGCCAATGACGGCAAACAGCATGTCGATGCCAAGCGCATCAATCAGCATGGTCTGGGCACGTACCATGTCGGCAATGGTGATCACCGGGAAATCAAGGCCCCATGGCTTGCCGGTGGCTGGATTG
Source organism: Thalassospira indica (assembly GCF_003403095.1). Lineage (NCBI taxonomy): Bacteria > Pseudomonadati > Pseudomonadota > Alphaproteobacteria > Rhodospirillales > Thalassospiraceae > Thalassospira > Thalassospira indica. The sequence goes on from NZ_CP031555.1 coordinate 825,363, forward strand.
ATTTCCTTGGGCCCGGTACTGCCAAGGCAGCCGCCGATCACGTTGCTGCAGATGACAAAATACTTGTCGGTGTCAATGATCTTGCCGGGGCCGACGATTTCGGACCACCAGCCTTCCTTGCCGGTGATCGGGTGAACGTCATCGGCAACATACTGATCTCCGGTCAGGGCATGACAGACCAGAATCGCATTGGATTTTTCGGCGTTGAGTTCGCCGTAGGTCTGATAGGCCAGGGTGAAGGGGCCGAATTCCACACCGCTATCAAGGCGCAGCTTTTCCATTTCGCCGAGCACCATGTGGTGGCCGGGAAGTGGTGGGCGCTTTTCGGTGTTAGTCGCGGTGGACATGTAAAACGGTATCCCCTGAAGTGGTGTTATCCTTGTCAACAAGGTCTGACTTTCCTGCAACGTGACAGCAGGCAACCTGTCCTAGCTAGGAATACACTGGGATTTAGTCAATCTTTTCTTTGCATTTCTGCGGCCCTGTCCTAATACTGTGCGCCGTTCAAAAGAAGAGTAGATTATGGCGTCTGACGATAAAAATTTGGCAAATCTTGACCTGAATGAGCTGCGCGGAGAGATCGACGAGATCGATCAGGCTTTGCAGTCGCTGATCATTCGCCGGACAAAGGTTGTGCAGGCCGTCGGGGCCTACAAGGACCGGATGATCGCAGCGGGTGGCAAGGTCAAGGTGCCCTATCGCCCGGCCCGTGAAGCGCGGATCATGCGCACCCTTGTTGAACGTCATGAAGGGGCCTTTCCCAAAACCGCCCTGATCCAGATCTGGCGCGAAATGATCGCGGCCGGAACGCGCCTTGAAGCGCCGTATACGGTGGCCCTTGGCCGCAATGCCGACGGGCTGGATTGCTGGGAACTGGCGCGTTTGAATTTCGGGTGTCTGAACGAAATCATTGAATTTGATACCCCGCGCGAAGCGTTCAATGCCGTTGAAGACGGGCGGGCAGCAGTTGGTGTGTTTCCCAAACCGCAACTGGGCGAGGCCCAGCCATGGTGGGTCCATCTGAGCGAGCAAAGCCCGGTGCGGGTGGTTTCAAAGCTGCCCTTTGGCGGGCGCCCGGTCGGACGCGGCGAAGATACCGAGGGTTTCGTTCTGGCAGCGATTGAACTTGAAGACAGCGGTGATGACCGGACTCTGTTTGTGGTCAGCCTGTCCAAAGAGATTTCGATGGATACCGTGCGCAAAAAAATTGCGGATGGCATCGACGGATCGGTAATCCTTGGCTTTTCTGACGATGAGGCGACGGATCGGCGTTTTGTGCTTGTTGATGTGCCGGGATTCTTTTGTAATCGCACCAATGCGTTTCAGAGCACACTGGACGCGCAAGGCCTTCGCCCCGAAAGTTTGCGGGTTGTTGGGGCCTATGCCGTGCCACTTGCCGAAGACGCACTGAGTTAAACATGCTTGGCAGCCGCGACTGGCTGCAATTTCCCCAGGGAGAATATACCTGATGTCTGCGCCCACCCCACGCCCCGGAATTCTTGATATCGCGCCGTACAAAGGCGGTAAATCCAGTGCTGACAGTGCTCAGCGCGTGATCAAATTGTCTTCGAACGAAGGCGCACTCGGCCCGAGCCCCAAGGCCATGGAAGCCCTGCGTAACACGGCAACCCGTTTGCATCGTTATCCGGATGGCGGTTGCGACGTTCTGCGTCACAAGCTGGCCGAAAAATACGGTCTGGAATTTGATCAGCTTATCTGCGGCAACGGTTCTGATGAACTTCTGACCCTGTTGATCCGTGCCTATGCCGGTCCGGGTGATGAAGTGCTGTATTCGCAGCACGGCTTTTTGATGTATCCGATTGCGACCATGGGCGTTGGTGCAACGCCGGTAACCGCGCCTGAAACCAACATGACGACCGATGTTGATGCGCTGTTGGCGGCGGTGACGGACAAAACCAAGATCGTGTTTGTTGCCAACCCGAACAACCCGACCGGCACCTATATTTCGGATGCCGAAATGAAGCGCCTGCGCGACGGTCTGCGTGAAGACATCGTTCTGGTGGTGGATGCGGCCTATGCCGAGTTCATGACCGGTCAGGAAGATTATTCGGCCGGTGAGGAGCTTGTGAAAGCGGGCAACAACACCGTGATGACCCGCACATTTTCCAAGATCTATGGTCTTGGTGGTATCCGTCTAGGTTGGTGCTATGCACCGCCGGCGATTGCCGATGTGCTGCAACGCCTGCGCAACCCGTTCAACGTGCCGCTGCCGACACAGGAAGCCGGTGCCGCCGCACTTGATGACGATGATTTCGTCAATGAATGCGTGCGCCACAATGCCGAGACGCTTTCGTGGTTCCGCGACGAGGTGAACGCGATTTCGGGCCTTAAGGCACATCCGAGCTATGGCAACTTCGTTCTCGTTGAATTCCCGGCAGAAGAAGGCAAGAACGCCGATGCTGCCAATGATTTCATGATGGCCCGTGGCGTGATCCCGCGCAAAATCGGTGCCTATGGCCTGCCGCAGATGCTTCGTATTTCCATCGGTACGAAGGAAGAAATGGAAATCTGCCTGCAGACCATCAAAGACTTTGTGAACGCATAAAATGACCAATACTGCATCCCAACCGCTGTTTGAAACTGTCGCCTTTATCGGCATGGGCCTGATCGGCTCGTCCATGGCCCGTCGCATCAAGCGTGACGGCCTTGCCAACAAAATCACCTGCGCGGTCCGATCAGAAGCGACCCGTGATCGGGTGCTTGAACTTGGCATTGCCGATGAGGCCTATTGCGACATCAAGCAGGCGGTTGGTGATGCGGATCTTGTCATGGTCTGTGCCCCGGTCGGTGCCAACGAAGCCATCGGGACGCAATTGACCGGTGCGCTTAAAAAGGGTGCGATTGTTTCGGACGTCGGGTCGGTCAAACAATCGGTCATCCGCGACATTGCCCCGCATCTGGATGAGGGTGTGCATTTCGTGCCTGGTCACCCGTTGGCCGGTACGGAACATTCTGGCCCGGATTCCGGTTTTCCGGAACTGTTTGAGGAACGCTGGTGCATCCTGACCCCGATCCCGGGCGAAAACGAAGCTGCGATTGCCAAAGTCAAAGCCCTTTGGGAAGCCTGCGGGATGTATGTTGAATGCATGGATGCCGATCATCATGACCGTATCCTTGGCATCACATCGCATCTGCCGCACCTGATTGCCTACACGATTGTCGGAACGGCAACCGATCTTGAAGATGCGCTGCGTCAGGAAGTGATCAAGTTTTCCGCAACCGGTTTCCGTGATTTTACCCGAATTGCTGCGTCTGATCCGACCATGTGGCGCGACGTGTTCCTGAACAACCGCGAAGCGGTTCTGGATGTGCTGGGACGTTTTCAGGAAGACCTGATGGCCTTGCAACGCGCCATTCGCTGGGGCGAGGGCGACAAGCTGTTTGAGCTGTTTTCGCGTACCCGTGAAATTCGCCGCGGCATTGTTGATGCCGGTCAGTATTTTGCCAATTTCTCGGCCGAAGGGGAAAACCGCAAAAGCGACGAGAAAAGTAAGAAGAAGCCAAGCGAATAATGCAGTGATGCCCGCATTGACGGGATAACCCGACGCACAACAGCCCCACATGTTGCGCCGTCCGGTCCAAGGGGAATGACATGTCTGCCACCAATCAAGCAGAGCATATCTAATGGAAAATGCTCTTTTCACGCGGATCATGCCGTTTGTGTTCGTGTTCCTCTGGAGCACGGGCTTTGTGGGGGCCAAGTTTGGTCTGCCCTATGCAGATCCCTTCGTTTTCCTGTTTGTCAGATTTGTCATCGTCCTGATCCTGATGATCCCGGTGATCTTCCTGATGGGTGCGAAATGGCCCAAGACCTGGCGTGAGGCCGCCCATATCGGCACGACAGGCGTGCTGGTGCACGGGGTGTATCTTGGCGGGGTGTTCTGGGCGATTGATACGGGGCTGCCTGCCGGGCTTGCCGCATTGATCGTTGGCTTGCAGCCGGTTGTGACCGCATCGGTCGTTGGGTCCATTTTGGGCGAACGGGTTTCGATGCGCCAATGGGGCGGCTTGATCCTGGGGCTGATCGGGGTGGCGCTGGTTTTGCTGCCCAAGATTGGCGATGGTGTTGGCATTACCCCGTTTGGCATCGGGCTTGCGGTTTTTGCGCTGTTTGGCATGACTGCGGGCACCCTTTATCAGAAACGTTTTTGCACCGGCATGGAACTGATGAGCGGCACAGTCGTTCAATATGTTGCAGCCAGCGTGTTTGTCGGGATCGTTGCCCTGATCAAGGAACCCTTGCAGGTTGAATGGAGCATGAATTTCATTCTGGCCATGGCGTGGCTGGTGCTGGTGCTGTCGATCGGGGCGATCATGTTGTTGATGGTTCTGATCAAGCAGGGCGAAGCTACCCGTGTGGCCAGCATGTTCTATCTTGTGCCGCCAACAGCCGCGTTTTTTGCCTGGCTTCTGTTTGACGAGCAACTTGGCGTGCTTGGCTTTGCCGGGTTTGCAATTGCCGCCCTTGGGGTGGCATTGGTGATCATGAAGCGTTAGTTTCGCGTAATTCTAAGAGATCAGAAAGCTAGTTAGCGGAGGAATGCGTGAGCGACGCGCGCGAAAAATGGGTGTTTGGATACGGGTCGCTGTTGTGGCGGCCGGGCTTTGAATTTGTCGAGTGCGCACGTGCGTTGCTGCCCGGCTATCACCGGTCGTTTTGTATCTATTCCCATCATTATCGCGGCACGCCGGAAAATCCGGGGCTGGTTCTTGGCCTGAACAAGGGCGGGGAATGTGTTGGCAACGCGTTTCTCATTGCTGAGGAAAACTGGTCAAAGGTGAAAGCCTACCTGGATGAGCGCGAACTTGTGACCAACACCTATATCCCGGCCGATGTCGAGGTTGAGCTTGCAGACGGACGCAAGGTGATTGCGCACACCTATGTCGCCGATCCGACCCATGAACAATATGCTGGCAATCTGCCGGTCCGTACTGCGGTCGAAATCATTGTTGCGGCCCATGGCAATGTTGGGCCGAACCTTGAATATCTGGAAAACACGGTGCGCCATCTTGATGAAATGGGCATCATTGATCCGCCCCTGCACGATCTGATGGATCTGGTGCGGCGCGAATATGGCGAGATCAATATGGGGGCCGGGATCTGATGAGCCAGTCAAACGGAACGACTGTTTCTGCCGCCCAGACTGGGTCGCAGACGCCACTGACGATGGCCTATCTGATGTTGGTGGCCTGTTCGTTGATGTGGGGCTCAAACCACGTTGTGGCGCGCGGCATCAATGAAACGGTCCCGTTCGAGGCCCTTTCATTCTGGCGCTGGATCGTTGCGATATGTTTGCTGTTGCCGTTCTGCTTTAAGTATCTGCGTCGCGATCTGAAAATCATGGCCGACCACAAATTGTCGATGTTCCTGATCGGCTTTACCGGTGTGTTCCTTTTTTCTGTGGTGATTTATCTGGCGGCCTATAACACCACGGCGGTCAATACCGGGCTTTTGAATGCGACAACGCCGATCTGGGTTCTGTTGTTTGCAGCCCTTTTGACGGCAGACAAGCCACGCCTTGGTCAATGGGCTGGCGTGCTGGTCGCCGGGGCCGGAACCGCGACGATCATCGCCAAGGGCGACCCATCTTTCTTTGCCAGAATGGATTTCGTTCTGGGCGATGTGCTGGCGATGATGTCGGCCATGGTCTGGGCCGCCTATTCTATGTTTTTGAAACGCGCGCCCAAGGGTGTTCATCCGCTAAGCCTTGTGTTTGTATCGGCCCTGATCGGTTTGTGTTTCTTAACACCGCTTTATGTCTGGGCGCTGGTGGTTGATGGAAAGCCGTTCTTCACCACGCTTGATCCGGTTTGGCCGGATATGATCAAGATTTTCTATATCGGGGCGGGCCCGGCGTTTCTGGGATACATGTTCTGGAACAGGGGCGTGTCGCTTGTGGGGCCGGCCAAGGCGGGCGTGTTCATGTATCTGATCCCGGTCTGTTCAAGCGGCCTTGCCATCGCGTTTCTGGGCGAGGCGCTGCATCTTTATCATCTGGCGGGCATTGTTTTGATTGTGTCGGGCATCTGGCTTGTGACCCGTAAAAAGACAGAGCGCGTTCGCGTCACAAAGCCGTAGAGCTTTTAAGCGATAAAAAAGGCCCGCATACCAGATGGTGTTGCGGGCCTTTTTATGTGTTGTGACGCTACGCGCAGGCGGTTCAGGAGACCTTGTCTTGCGCGGTGTCTTTGACAGGGGCCTTGTTGGCTGTCGCGCTTAGTTGCGCGTCCTCTTTTTCCTGCTTCGCATCAATGTCATCAGAGGTCAGCATCGGCAGATGGAATTCTGTTTGTGCCTCGGCCTCAAGCTCGCGCGTGCGGGTATCGATGCGGTGCTTGATTTCCTTCATGAAGGTCTTGCGATCAAGGCCCGGCTCCATGGCCGGCAAGAATTCCATGGTGACGCGACCGCCATATTTCATAAAGCTGTCGCGACCCCAGAACATGCCGGAATTAAGCGCGACCGGAATAACCTTTGTGTCCGGGAAGGCCTTGTAAAGCGCGAAAATCCCCGGATGATACGGACGGTTGGAGCCCGGCGGGGTACGCGTGCCTTCGGGGAAAATGATCACCTGACGGTTTTCCTCAAGCGCCTTGGACGCACCCTTGATCATGTCTTTGAGGGCCTGACTGCCTGCCGACCGATCAACGGCAATCTGGCCTGACAGGATCAGGAATTGCCCGACGAGCGGAATGCGCGTGAGTTCCTTTTTCAGGATATAGGCTGGATCAGGAACCACCGTATGGAAGGTCAGGGTTTCCCATGCGGACTGATGTTTGGCGACAATGATGCACGGACCGTCTGGCAGATTTTCCAGACCGGTGAAGCGTTTGCGCATGCCCACCGAGTAGCGCAGCATGAACTGAATGAGGCGACACCAGGCATGGCCGACGAACTGGTTGGCCTTGCGCCCAAACAGCATCAGCGGCAACAGAACAATGCACAAAAGCGCCGTTCCACCGAAAAACAACACGTTAAACAGTAACGCGCGCAGGGTAATCATTCAGACAAATTCCTTACAGCCATGGTCCTGACCTTAAATATTCACTGTTTTGTAACAGCAATATGACGATCAGAAAATGCCGATTGTTCAGCCATCCTTGCGCGCCGTGTTTGAGGCGGAATAGTCATCAAGGTCCGGTGCATCCTTCACAGGGCCACCGGGGCTGCGCAGTGCGGCGCGGTCACCGTTTGGCAACCAGTTGAGCAGCGTGTTGCGCAGGCTGGCAAAGACGTATTTGTTATATTCACTGGCGATCAGGGCGCTGCTGCCGGGGAAACGCCACCAATTGTCGACCTTGACGTTATCGGGGAAGACCGGATGGGCGACGATTTCAACATCTGGCATCAGGCTTTTGAATTCCAGAAGTGACCTGGGCATATGATAATTGGCGGTCACGATGCGCAGGCTTTTGAAACCTTCCTCATACATCCAGACAGCGGTTTCAATCGCATTGCCGCGGGTGTTTTCAGCGACATGGCCCAGAACAACACAACAGGCGATCAGGCGCGGATCGGATTTGCCGACCGACAGAAGTTCGTCGACTTCAACCCCGCGATAGACACCCGATATGAACAGCTTGTCGGCAAGACCGCGCACCAGAAGACGGCGGCCTTCGGACAGGCGTTCGCTGCCGCCGGTCAGCACGACAATGGCGTCGGTGCGTTGGGTCGTGTTTTCAACCGTTTTGGGGATGTAATCGACATACCAGATGAAGCCCGCCGCCCAGACCAGCGCGCAGAAAATCAGTGTGGAAAGCAAAAAACGAAACCGCCGGAACCGGCGGCGATGTTGCACACTCAGCGGGGGCTTGTTCATGAAGGCGTGCCTGAATAGCGGCGGTCTGGCATGAATTCGGATCTCCTCAAGGGGACAAAGAGGGCCAAGGCCATGATCCCAAAAGGGAAGTGGTAACAACCGACTATACGAAGACCGTGAGCGGGTTACAACATCCGGTGTAGGACACGAAGCACAGTTCGGTTGGCGGTGATGCCCGCCACCAATGCGACAATAAACGGAATGGCGACGATCAGGCCAATAAAGGTCGGGCTGAGAACCAGCGATGGCACCGGCCAGCCAGCCCGCAATCCGAGCCAACCAATCAGGGCCGAAACCGGCAACGCGATCAAAAGGCCGATCAGTGCGCCAAAGAAGGCAAGGCGTCGATTATGACGGCCGAACTGACTGGCGATATAGCCATCCTGTGCGCCAATCAGATGCAGCAATTCAATGATGCGATGATGGATCGAAAGGCCTGATCTGGTGGCAAACACCACTGAGAGCATGGTCGCGCCAAACAGCACGACAATCAAAAGGGCCAATGCCAGTTCAACCGAAAAGGCGACATCGGCGATGCGTTCGATCCAGATGCGATGATCATCAAGCACGGCTTCGGGCGCGATGACGCCAAGGCGGCTTTCAAGCGCATCAAAGTTAAAACCGGTTTCAGGCGTGACTTCGATAATGCGCGGAATGGGCAGTTCGCTGATGACTTCGTCCGGGCCCAGCCAGGGTTCAAGCAGGGCGGCCATGGTGTCGGGGCTGAGTTCCTCGATCCGGGCGATGCCGGGCAGGGTGGAAACCTGTTCGATGATGCTATCGACCGTGCCTTGCAGGGCGGCTTCGCGTTCGGCGGGGGATCGGTTGGCAAGCTCGGTCGGGGGAACCTGGATCGACAGGCTGCCTTCGATCTGGCCGGACCATTGGCCGACACTGTCATGCAGGGCCGCCAGCCCGACGATGGAGAAGGTCAGGAGCGCAACCATCAGGGCGACGATGCTCGGCAAAAAGCGCGAGGACGAATCGCTTTCAAGAGGGAGGTGCGATGGAGGTGCGCGAAATGCCATGATCGTGTGTTGGTCCTGTTGATCCCGTGTTTGCGAAGCTTGGACTTGGTGTGTCGGGTTTCAGCCGCTGTTGGTGACGTCGTGCAAGGTACCACCTTCGAGCAACCATTGGGTATGGCCAAACCGCCGGACAAGTTGCCGGTTGTGGGTTGCGATCAGAACGGTGGTGCCGAGTTTGTTGAGCTCTTCAAACAGATAGAGCAACCGCATGGCGATTCGGTCATCCACGTTACCGGTCGGTTCATCGGCCAGCAGAAGGGCCGGACGGCCAATGACGGCACGTGCGATGGCAACGCGCTGTTGCTGCCCACCTGACAGGCGCGAGGGTTGCGCATTGATGTGATCACCCAGACCAACCCATTCGAGAAGTTCGGTGACGTTCTTGCGAATCTGAAGATCCTCGACACCGGCAACGCGCAGTGGCAAGGCAACATTTTCAAACGTCGTCAGATGATTGATCAGCCGGAAGTCCTGGAATACGACACCGATCTTGCGGCGAATCGCAGGCAGTTCTTCACGCGGGATGCGGATATTGTCGCGCCCGAAGATCGAAATTTCGCCGCGTGTCTGACGCAAGGCCAAAAATAAAAGCCGCATCAGTGTGGACTTGCCCGCACCCGATGCCCCGGTCAGGAAATGAAAACTGCCGCGACCGAGCGAAAAATTCAGGTCGCGCAGGATTTCTGGCCCGGATTCATAGCGGACTCCGACATTCCTGAAACTGACAACGTCGGTCAAAATTCTTGCTCCATAAGGCCGAATGACGGTTGTGTTGGTGGTCGCCACAGCAGTTTATAACCGCTTTCGCCATTATCTGACAGGGTTGGAAAGTAGCGTTGTCATGACAATATCGAAAATGAATTAACCGGTTTGGGCGGTTTGTCGTCTATTCTGGATACCACGAACAGCCACGTTAGCCACTGGTTTGACACCCAAATCCGGGCAGCTTCTGTTATCTGTGCTTAACAGTCTGTTAAATCGCCGCTATTTACATATAGTGTAAGGCTTCACTGACGGCACAGGGGGACCGTCAGTCGCAGACAGTTTCACGCCTTCCCCCGTGTTTGATGCCGCCGTCATCGATATGCCAGGTTTGCAATGATCATTACTTGCCCAGAGTGTTCCAAGAAATACTCAGTTAAAACAGAAGCAATCGGCCCGAAAGGCCGAACCGTGCGCTGTAAAAGCTGCGGCAATAGCTGGCATCAGGACCCACCTGGCGCAAAGAAGCCAGCCCCGGCACCCGAAAGTGATATTCCGGCCCCGTTCAATGAAGAGGGGTCGCTTGGTGCTGATTTCAATGCAGATCAGATGGGCGGTGGGCCGGTTGATCCCGGCTTTGAAAATGCAGAACGGATTCCAGATCCGCCCCCGATTCCCCAGCAGCTGATTCGCAACAATCCAAAGCCGGAGCCCAAAAAGAAAAAGGGCATTGTTGGCTGGATCATCTTCCTGCTTATTTTGGGTGGAATCGGTGCGGGCGGTTATTTCGCCAAGGATCAGATCATCGAGCTGTGGCCGCCAATTGCCAAGGTCTATGACATGGTCGGGCTTGATGTGCCCCATGTTGGCGAAGGCCTTGATATCCGCGAATTGCCGCCAACCCGCGAAGAAGAGGACGGCGTTGACGTTCTTGTTGTTCGCGCCGAGATCGTCAATATCAGCGAAGAGCCGCGTGCGCTTCCTTACCTTTTGATCGAGCTTCTTGATCCGCTTGATCGTGTGGTACAGCGCAAGAAGGTGCCGCTGATTTATGATGAATCGCTGGTTCAGTCCGGTGCGGAGATGCCGATGGTGCAACAGATGCTGCCGGTTGGCGAAAGCATGGAAGTCGAAACCAAGATCCGGCGTCCGAACCCGACGGCAACCCGCCTGCAGGTCACTTTCCTTGACCCGCGCGAGGCGGTTGAGCCCTAAGCGGTTCGCGCAAACATTCTGATTATGCGAAAGGCAGCACAACGCGTGCTGCCTTTTTTGTTTTGGGGGTTTCAGTGGCCTGATCAGAAGCGTTTGAGCAAGCGGTCGATATATTCCTGTTCGATTTCCGGGCGTTCGGGATCACCGGACCGGCGGCGGAGTTCCTGCAAAATGCGCCAGGCCCGTTCGAGCGTGTTCACATCCGGGATGGTGGTGGTGCCATCGCCACCGACGGGCCGACCCAGCGGATCACGGCGCCCGGACCCTTCGAGGTCTTCGAGCATCGGGGCGAGCTGGCTGAGCCCTTCCAGCGCGCGGCTGATTTCGCCAATGCCCTGTTGCAGGGCATCCATGGCCTGTCGCTGATATTGCAGGGCCTCGTGCGATCGGTTGTTGCCAAGTGCCTCTGCCGCGCCGCGCATGGCATCAATCACCGAATTCATGCCACTGACATCGCCAAACTGGCCAAGACCGGGATCGTTCAGGATTTCACCGGCATCGTCGGCAAGACCCTGTTGCTGATTTGCGCGCGGACCATTGCCGTTTTGGGTGGAGGCACTGTCGCCTTCATTCATCAGGTCCTGCTGACGGCGCGACAGATCACGCATGCCGTCCAGCATCTCACGCAGCGTCGATGTGATATCCATGCCGCCCTGACCGGTGGTGACCTGCATGTTTTCGACCAGTTCGCGCAGACGATCAATCAACTGGCGGGCCTGATCACGTGCACCGGCACGCATCAGGGCATCGATCTGATCAATGATGCGTGACAGGTCCTGTTGTTCAAGCGTCGCACTGCCGGGCGGGAGTTCTTCCTCGGCCTGTTCCGGGCTTTCGCGCATCATGGCGGCAAGATATTCATTCAACGCCTGACGATACTCATCAATCAGGCGGGCAATTTCACTTTCGGTGACATCGGGGTTGGCAAGGGCCTCAAGCAGGCGTTCCTCCGCCTCCATCAAATTACGTTCGGCAATGCCGTAGCTGCCACGTTCAATCTCTTCGGCGACATGCCACAGAAGGCCTGCGACATCCTGATGGGTGGTGCGGTTTTGCAGGTTGGATGCCAGCCTGCTTTCGGCCACGGAAAGGGTCAGGAATACACCCAGATGACCGTTAAAGGCTTGCGGGGCGAACAGGATCGGCAGCAACGCCTGATGCATTTCAAGTGCGCGGTCGGGATAGCGCAGCAGGCCGCGGCGGATCGCAATCAGCTTTTGCGCCACCGGATGGCTGAATTCCCGTTCGGGCAGCATCAGGGAGCGGATATCGCTTTCGCCGCGTTGATCGGCATTGTCGTTTGATACCATCTGGATATTGACCGGCAAACCCGCCCAGGGATGGGCGACAAGATCAATAAAGCGCGGGCCTTCGATGCGGGTCGGCATGGCGCCTGCGCTGCTTGTAACGCCAGCGGCGTCGCCCTTGAGATCGATCACCACCTGGTCAATCGGGCCATATTGCTTGATCGTGCCGTCCTCGGCCGCAGGCGTGATCACTAGATCAAGACTGGCGAGCCCATAATCATCACTGGCGACGTAATCAAGGCGGACATGATCGCGCCGGGTGATGGTCGGGGGGCTAACGAAGGACAGGCTTGGCACATTATCGGCCAGCAATTCGATATCAAGGGTCAGCCGGTCATTGCCCCAGACCGATATGCGCCATTGGCCCGGCTGATCAATGGCGGTCGACAGCACATAGCTGTTCTCGGCCCCCTCGGTAAAGGATTGCGCGCCGGTCGGGGTGGTCAGGGTCGGTTCCCAGATGCTTGTGATGCTGCCATCAAGGGTCGATCCCGCCGGGACCTGAACAGTGATGACGTCACTGGTCTTGTCAGATGTCGTATTACCTGTGTTTTCGGATTGGCGGGCACCTGTGGCATCGGCATCGGACAGCGCACTGAAATGCAAGATGCGCGGTATTTGCCCGGTATAGGCCGGTGGGGTGACCCAAAGGGTGGCACTGAAGTCGGCGGCACCAAGGCGCTGAAGCGGGCTGAAGGCCTTTGAAAAGCGTTCCTCGGCATGGTCAAGGCCGGTCATCAGGCCGACAAACACCAGCAACACGGGAATGGCGGTCAGGCCAAAGCGATCAACCCGGGTAATCGCGGGCAGGGGACGCGACAACCGGAGCTTTGCCAGTGCGGCTTCATGCAGGCCCAGTTGACGCTGCCAGAGGTAGCTGGTCAGTGGGTCGTCGGTTTCGGGGACGTGATCTTCAAGGCTTTGCAGCGGGTTGTTATCAAGCTGGTTGTCCACCTCGATCCGGTGCAGGACGTCCCGGCGCGCCGGCATTTTGAAATTGCGCCATGGCGCGACCACGGCAACCATGACCGCGACCGACAGCACGGACAGCAGCATGATATGTCCGGTGGCGGGGAGAAGTTCAAACGTTCCGGTCAGGGTCAGGCCAACGACCAGCAACCCGATCGAAAGGGCTGGGATCAGACAGGGCCAGACAGATTCCCACACCATCACCAAGCGCGTCTTGCGCACATGGCGTTCCATCTTGGGATAGGGTGGTATCAACGACATGGGTTCGGTGTTCCCGTTAAACGCGAAGTTCCCTTCTTAGAGTTTGTGGTTGCAGGGGTTCAGGTCAAGTTATTCCACCGCCATGAGGTAAATAATTAGGTCGCACCCGATGAAAGTTTTCGCGGCATGACGACCGGTGGACGTCCGGCTTAATCCCCGCATGCGTGCAGGTAGTCGCGGAAAATATTCAAAGACCTACTGATATTCTAATTGACAATGAAAATGCGAATTAATATCAAATAAATGATATTTGCCAAACCATGCGTTCAAGATCTCCATGCATATTTGCAACGTCGAAAACCTATATAACGAGCACAACACCTGGTTAAAAACCTGGCTTGGGACGAAACTGGGCTGTGGTTATCAGGCGGCCGATCTGGCGCAGGATACGTTTGTGCGTGTGCTGATGCGGCATGACGAGCTGAAGTCGGTTCATCTTCAGCGTCCGCGTGCGTATCTGAGAGTGATCGCGAAAGGGCTGTTGATAGACCACTTTCGCCGTAAAAGTGTTGAGCGCGCGTTTCTAGAAGCCTTGGCTCTGCTTCCGGAACCAGAGGTGATTTCCCCGGAAGAACAGAAAATTCTTTTGGAAACCATTCAGCTTATAGACGCTGCATTGGACCGTTTGCCCGCACAGGTGCGAGAAGTGTTCCTGTTGTCGCAAATTGAAGGGGCGACATACGCCGAAATCGCGTCCCGAATGGATATTTCTACAAGAACGGTCAAAAGATATATGCAAAAGGGCTTTGCCCAATGCCTTTTGGCTATGGCGTAACGGCCATGACGTCGAAATCATCCCGTCAAATCATGGAAGAAGCCGCCGGATGGTTAACATCCATGCAGGAAGGCCAATTTGGCGCGGACGAGGAAATGGCCCTGACTGCCTGGCGAAGCAGAAGTCCACAGCATGAAGAGGCATGGCAGAAAGCCCAGAATCTGATGGGTATGATTGATGCTGTGCCCGGGAATATGCGGCAAAAAATATGGGGCCGTGAGCGCATCAGCCGTCGTGCCGCGATCAAGGCAATCGCGTCCATCCTGATGTTGGCGCCTGTTTGCAAATTTGCCTGGGATGAATGGCCGGGGCTTTTGGCTGACTACAAGACAGCAACCGGCGAAACCCGGAAGTTCATCCTGCCTGATGGTAGCCAACTCTATTTGAACACCAATTCACACGTTGATTTACGGTTTGACGCAGCTGCACGGCGGATCGAACTGGTTGACGGTGAGATTTTGGTGCAAACGGCAAAAGCCGGGTCAGTCGGTTTGGACAGGCCGTTTATTGTTCAGACCAAGTTCGGGACTATCCGTGCCTTGGGAACACGCTTTGCCGTGCGTCAATTTGAACGGGCTGAAATCCGGGTTGACGTTTATGAACATGCCGTTGCGATCAATCCAGTGTCAGCTGAGGCAGAAACACGGATTAGCAAAGGCCAGTCGGCTAAATTTAATCCGTCACAAGTTCTTAAGCTGTCGTCACTGCACCGACAGGAACCTTCATGGGTTCAGGGGCAGATTATCAGCGACAATATGAAGCTGGGCGATTTGATCGCAGAAATGTCGCGTTATCGCACTGGTGTTTTGCGCTGTGATCCGGCGGTTGCAGATTACAGGGTTTCAGGTGTTTTCCAACTAGCGCAGATAGATATCGCTTTGAACATTATTGCCAGCAGCCTGCCGGTTCGTATCCGCCGCATAACGCCGTACTGGATACTCGTAACTGAATAAAAATCAAAAAAAAATCACGCGCCCTTGTCCCCTTTTCGCATCTCGCTCGGCATACCCAGTAGAAATGCGAAAAAAGCTTAACGTCATCAAAGGAGACCCTGGGGGATGATGGAATTTAACCATGGTGCGCGGACCAAGAATGGTTTCTGGAGCCGTTCAACCAAATTGACCGGATCGATGCTTGGAATGGGGCTTGGGGGCTTCGGCCTCGGTCTCATGCTGGGAATGCCGCCGGTTAGCGTCGCCTACGCCCAAGAGCAGGCCATTGTTCAGAAGACCTATGAGATCCCGGCTGGGCCTTTGGGGCAGTCGCTTAATACATTTGCGAGTGAAGCCAGAATTACCCTTTCGTTCTCGCCCGATCTGGTGTCGGGAAAAATGGCGCCCGCGCTTTCGGGGGATTATAGCACCGTTGCAGGTTTGCAAACTTTGTTGCTTGGCTCAGGGTTGCGCGTTGTTGATGAAGGTGGCGCATATAAAATAACCAAAAGCGAACAGAGCGCGGTCGTGCTTGCGCCGATCAATGTTTATGGTCGTCAAAAGAATGACAGTGCCAAAGATATTCCACAGCGTGTTCAGGTTGTCGATCATCAGGCTGTTGAATTAACGCAGGCCAATCAGATTGGCGAAGTGATGCGCTTGATCCCGAACGCATCACGTTCGGGATCTTCGCAGGACATGTTTGCGGATAACTACCGAATTCGTGGCTACGATGCGGCACAGTCAACGAACGGTCTTGGTTTTACCCGAACAGATCATCCGACCGATCTTGCCAATGTTGAGCGTATTGAAGTGCTTTATGGTCCGGCTTCTGTGCTTTACAGCCAGATGGAGCCGGGCGGCACAATCAACGTTGTGACAAAACAGCCGCTGCCGTATTTCCATTCGGAGGGCAAAGTCCAAGCGGGGAGCTACGACAGTTACCGGGGCGAATTCGATGTTACCGGCCCGGTTAATGATCGACTGCGGGTCAGGATGAATGCCGCCTATGAGGATAAAGGTTCCGCACTGGATAATTGGGGCTATTCCCATAAATTCTTTGCGCCGAATGTGACGGTCGATTTGACAGACGATACCAACCTGACTATCGAAGGCAGTTACTCGGAAAACGGTTGGACGGCGATCAATGCGGGTACGCCGTTTGCGGGGGCTGTTACGGATAACCCCAATGGCAAATATGCCAAATCGTTCAATGTTGCCTCTGGGGACAGTTTTACGGATCGCGACTCCTATAACGTTAATACGCGTCTTACCCACGCCCTGACAGACAGCCTGGATGCACGTTTCAGCTATAGCTTCACCCGAAATGCTTCCGATTTTATGGAGTATTACTCAACTGGGCTGGCTGCGGACAACCGCACGGTTAATCGGCGTGTTTTCATTGGCGAAAATACCCGCAGGGACGATCATGAAGTCATTCTTGACCTGACAGGTGAAGTCGAAACAGGTGCCTTCGAGCACAAGTTTATTACGGGACTGAATTATCGCTATTCCGACGATGACAGGCCCACCAAGATATTCAATGTTGGTTCAATCGACCTGTATAATCCGCAATACACAAACGCCACTTTGCTTGCAGGGAATCAGGTTCGTGACAGAACGACCTTGCAAGAAGATACAGTAATGGCCGCCTTCCTTCAGGACAGGGTAACCTGGAATGATGATTGGCATTTCCTGGCAGGTGTGCGTTTCATCAATTCAGAACAGTCACAAACCACCATCAATAATTCGACTTCTGTCAGAACTGTTGATCAAGTTGACCAGTCAGACCTGATTACCCAATTCGGGATCATTCATGACCTGACAAAGAATGTTTCTGTTTATGCCAGCCGCAGTGAATCTTTTGTGCCGCAACAAGGTACGACGTCGGGTAAAAGGCCGCTGGAAGCCGAGCAGGGCACACAATATGAGATCGGTACAAAGTTCGATTTCGGCGGTCTGCAGGCAAGTGTGACCGGCTTTGTCCTGACCAAAGATAATATCGCCATCGAAGATCCGGCCGATGATGATTTTGAAGTTGCTGAGGGGCAATCACGATCCAAGGGGATTGAGCTTTCGCTGTCGGGAAATGTTCTGCCCCAACTTTATCTTGCGGCCAATTATGGATTTACCAAAACCAGCATCCGCAAAACCGACGATCAGTCTCTGGTTGGGAACAGCTTTGCTAACGTTCCAAAGCACACCGCATCGCTTCAGGGGCGCTATGATTTCAGCAATGTACCGGGGCTGAGCATTGGCAGCACGGTCGCCTATGTCGGCGATCGTTACGCCGAGGATGCAAATACAACCAAGTTGCCAAGCCACGTGCGTGCTGATTTGGGGGCGTTTTACACCATCGACGACAACCTGAAGATGGATTTTCTCGTCAGCAATCTGTTTGACGAGGAAATCTATTCGCCGGGTTCTATTAGCGGTGTTGTCCGTGAAGAGGGGCGCGTCTTCACCGCCAGTCTGACATACACCTACTAGTATGAAATTCAGGCAAAAACTGGTGCTTATGCACCGCTATGTCGGGCTGGTTATGGCAGGTTTCCTGATCATAACCGGCCTTAGCGGTGTTGTTTTGGTCTGGTACAACGAACTTGATACATTAATCATCCGGCTTCATTCTGCCAGCCCTCAGCCGAACACCCGGCAAGACGACCATCATTTGGCATTGTCACCCTTTGAATTGCGGACGCGAACAGATCGCGCATTTCCGGACGCAAACGTTAATTGGATGATGGTTGACCCGCCTGCATCGCGGGATCTTGTCTTGTTTTATCTGGACGCAAAAACACGGTCGGATGGCACGGTTGTCAGCCTGCCATATGACGAAGTTTTTGTGGATCGATACAGCGGCGAAATCGTCGGCCAAAGGCGGTGGGGCGATATTTCACAAGGTGTCATCAACCTGATGCCGTTTCTGTATCGTCTTCATCAATCCTTGGTATTGGGGAAACTGGGAACCACGCTGTTGGGGGTAATTTCCCTGCTTTGGCTG
Source organism: Thalassospira indica (assembly GCF_003403095.1). Classification (NCBI taxonomy): domain Bacteria; kingdom Pseudomonadati; phylum Pseudomonadota; class Alphaproteobacteria; order Rhodospirillales; family Thalassospiraceae; genus Thalassospira; species Thalassospira indica. The sequence continues at coordinate 843,397 of NZ_CP031555.1, forward strand.
GTGGACTGTTTTGTCGGCCTTTATCTGACATTTCCGGTCAGGTCGCGTGGTTTGCCATCCCGGTTCCGGCAATGGAAAAAGGCCTGGAAAATTCGCTGGATGGGCGGGCGATATAAGATGACCTTCGATCTTCATCGGGCCGGATCGGTATGGGCATGGATATTTTTGTCCATGTTCGCGCTGAGCAGCATTGCGATGACACTGGAAAACGAAGTCTATCGTCCGGTCATGTCCGTGTTCATGGATTTTCAGGATACTGTGCCGCCATCTGATCGGCATGTTTTGCCAAAGAAAGATACGCCTGAAATTGGCTGGGAACGGGGGTTTGAACTTGCATCCGGCTATCTGGATGATTTGGCCCGCGATCAAGGTTTTATGGTTCTGGCCCGCGAACGTTTTGCCTATTATCCCGACCAAAATATCTTGAAGCTCATGTCGCGAACGAGTCTTGATGTGAATGATACATTTGGGCAAACATGGGTCTTCATTGATGCATCAACCGGCCAAGAAGCCGGGTATCAGTTGCCGACCGGTGCGGCGGCGGGAGATACATTTACGGTTTGGCTGACATCACTACATATCGCGCGAATAGGCGGGCTGCCTTATCGTGTCTTGGCAAGCTTCATCGGGGTGTTGCTTGTTGTGGTTACGGTGACAGGTGTTTTGATCTGGTGGCGTAAGCGACAGTCCAGGGGCATGACCCGTTGATCATTTCGTGTTGCGAGCGCAGGTTATTTTTATCGGCGAAGTCAAAAAAAGGGGCGGCAAGCATTTTGCCAGCCGCCCCGAAAGCGTTAAAAACCGAAACGGAATGCCGGTCTTATGCGTTGCTGAGCCAGGAGGGTACCTGATCCATGTTGATCAGATCGTCAATTTCCTGACGCGGGCGGACGATGGCAAAGTTGTTGCCCTTGACCAGTACTTCGGGTGTCAGCGCACGGGTGTTGTAGGTCGATGACATGACCGCACCATAGGCCCCCGCCGACATGACAGCGACCAGATCACCGGCCTTGAGGTCATCGGGAAGGTCGCGGTCCTTGCCAAAGGTGTCACCGGTTTCGCAAACCGGACCGACCACATCAACCTTGACCAGCTTGTCACCGTCAGTCTGTTCATCGACCGGGATGATTTCGTGATAGGCGCCATACAGTGTCGGGCGGATCAGGTCGTTCATCGCGGCATCAAGAATGACAAAGCGTTTGGCTTCGCCGTCTTTTATATACATGACGCGCGACACCATGATCCCGGCATTGCCAGCAATCAAACGGCCCGGTTCGAGCGTGATGTGGCAACCAAGATGGCCCACGGTTTCGCGCACCATCTGACCATAGGCGTCGGGAAGCGGCGGTGTTTCGCCCTGATAGGCAATGCCAAGTCCGCCACCGAGATCGAGATTGCGGATATCGATGCCCTCAGATCGCAGCTGTTCGACCAGCCCGGCCAGACGTGTAAATGCCTCGCGGAACGGGGCCAGGTCGGTCAACTGGGAGCCGATATGCATGGCGATCCCGGTAACCTCGATGCCATCCATGGCTGCGGCTTCACGGTAGACCTCGATCGCGCGGGTCCAGTCGATGCCGAATTTGTTTTCGGCCTTGCCGGTGGCAATCTTTTCGTGGGTTTTGGCATCGACATGCGGGTTGACGCGCAAGGCAATACGGGCCTTTTTGCCCATGTCGATGGCAACACGGTTAAGCTCAACCAGTTCGGGGATGCTTTCGACATTGATCTGGGCAATGTCGGCGTCAAGGGCTTCGCGCATTTCGGCATCGGCCTTGCCAACGCCGGAAAAGATGATCTTGGCCGGGGGCATGCCCGCACGAAGCGCACGGCGCATTTCACCAACCGAAACAACGTCCGCACCCGCACCAAGATTGGCGAGTGTTTTCAGGACTGCCTGATTGGAGTTTGCCTTAACAGCAAAGCACACAGTGGCATCAAGGCCGTCAAAGGCGTCGGCATAGACCTTGTAATGGCGTTCCAAAGTCGCGGTCGAATAGCAGAAGAACGGGGTTCCGACCTTGTCAGCCATTTCCCGGATCGAGACGCCTTCGGCGTAAAGTTCGCCGTTGATATATTCAAAATGGTTCATTGGGCCGGGTAATCCCTTGGATATTCATAACCTTTGTCGGTCGGCGGTTCGAGCGGGCCTTTTTTGCCGCACGCCGCAACTGAAAGCCCCAACATGATGGCAAGCGTGATGACGGTGCCGCGTTTCAACAGGTTGCTGTTCATCTGAGGAACCTTTCCTTTGCGGCCGCAACGGATTCCTTGACCCGGACCGGGGCGGTGCCACCAAAGCTTTGGCGGGCGGCAACCGATGCCTCGACTGTCAGCACGTCATAAACCGCATTGGTGATCTTGGGTTCGATGCCTTGCAGGTCCTCAAGCGACAGCTGATCAAGATCGCAGCCCTTGGTTTCGGCAAGCTTCACGGTCGCGCCAACAACGTGATGCGCATCACGGAACGGCATGCCAAGTTCGGCCACCAGCCAGTCGGCAAGGTCGGTGGCGGTGGTGTAACCCGCACCGGCAGCCGCACGCATGTTGTCGGCAAACACCTTCATGTCGGCGATCATGCCGGTCATGGCGGCAACACACAGACCAAGATGGTCATGGGCCTGGAAGACCGGTTCCTTGTCTTCCTGCATGTCCTTGGAATAGGCGAGCGGCAGGCCCTTCATCGACAGCATCAAGCCGTTATAGCAGCCAACAATACGCCCGATTTTCGAGCGGATCAGTTCGGCCGCATCCGGGTTGCGTTTTTGCGGCATGATCGATGAGCCAGTCGAGAATTTGTCAGACATGCCGATAAAGCGGAACTGGGCCGAGCACCAGATGACCATTTCTTCGGCCAAGCGCGACAGATGCATGGCAGCAATTGATGCGGCATTGAGGTATTCAAGCGCAAAGTCACGATCTGATACCGCATCAAGCGAGTTCGCCGTCGGGCGATCAAAGCCGAGCGCACTTGCCGTCATGTGGCGATCAATCGGATACGGCGTACCAGCAAGGGCCGCAGAGCCCAGCGGGTTTTCGTTAATGCGCGTGCGGCAATCGGCAACACGCCCGCGATCACGGCCAAACATTTCGACATAGGCCAGAAGATGATGACCAAAGGTGACCGGCTGGGCGGCCTGCAGGTGGGTGAAGCCCGGCATGATGGTTTCAGCATGGGTTTCAGCCTGTGCAATCAGGGCTTCCTGAAGGCCTTTGAGGCCGACCTCAAGATCGCCAAGCGCAACGTCACGGACCCAGAGTTTGAAGTCGGTCGCGACCTGATCATTGCGCGAACGTGCGGTATGCAGGCGACCGGCGGCCGGGCCGATCAGTTCGCGCAGGCGGCTTTCGACATTCATGTGGATGTCTTCAAGGGCGGCGGAGAATTTGAATTCACCGCTCTCGATTTCTTGAAGAATCTGGTCTAGACCGTTGGTGATCTTTTCGCCATCTTCAGCAGGAATGATGTTCTGCTTGACCAGCATGGCGCAGTGGGCCTTCGAGCCCTGAATGTCCTGGGCGTAAAGGCGCTTGTCAAAGCCGATGGAAGCGTTGATTTCTTCCATGATGGCTGACGGGCCTGCTTCGAAGCGGCCGCCCCAAAGGGAGTTTGCGTTTTTCTGGTCAGTGGCGTTTTGATCGGTCATCGTGATCCGCAGTCTTGGAAAGGTGGGTGTTGTGAAAGCATTGCTTCGTTACGTAAAACTTGGCGTGATTGTCGCCATCTCGGGCATTTATGCAACCCCTGCCTTTGCTGATACGCAATTCCCGCAAGAACTTTCAAAGATGGTTATGCCATCCGAAGGGGGTTCTTTGCCCGAAGATCTGGCGTTTGTCGATGAAAATGGCAACGAGGTCACCTTTAACAGCCTGAAAGGACAGGTTGTTCTGGTCAATCTGTGGGCGACATGGTGCGTGCCATGCGTCAAGGAAATGCCCGATCTGGATCGCCTGGCAGTCGAAATGGCCGATAAGCCGTTCCGGGTTCTCGCACTTAGTCAGGACCGCGGCGGGGCGGATGCCGTCCGCGAATTCTTTGAAACCAATGGAATCGAGAACCTAGATATCGTTCTTGATCCCCGTGGGGCGATTGCGCGCCAGATGGGGGCACGCGGCCTTCCGACCAGTTTTGTCTATGACGCCAACGGGGATCTTCGCGGCAAGCTTGAAGGCATTGCGCGTTGGGATGCGCCAGAGGTCATCGCCTATTTCGATCAGTTGATTGATCAGACGTCCTGAGCGCAAGGGACACAGTCTTAGGCGTTGCCTTCGATCAGCGACAGAACATCGGCAAGGCGGGGTGCGGCCTCGGCAGCACCATTGTTGGTGGTGGAAAGCGCACCGGTCGCACAGGCAAAGCGCACGGCATCCTTGAGCGGCTGACCACCATGCAGGGCCACAGCCAGCCCGGCATTAAAGCAATCGCCTGCGCCCACCGTATCAACCGTGTTGACCACAAAGCCCGGAACCATGCCGGTTTGCCCGCCCGATGAATAGAACGCACCATCACCGCCCATTTTGATGATGACGGTTTCCGGGCCCATGTCATGCAGCTTGATGCTGGCGCTACTGGCGGTGGCCTCGTCCACCGGATCAATACCGGTAAGGGCCAGGCATTCGCTTTGGTTCGGCGTGACGATATGGGTCAGGGCCAGCAGGTCGCGCATGACGACCAGATCGGCGACCGGGGCCGGGTCAAGAATGACCTTTGCATTGCCTTCACGGGCATATTTGATCGCGCAGTCAATGGCCACCACCGGACATTCAAGCTGCAGCAGCAGATAATCACAGTTGCGCAGGAGTTCCTGTTTTTCATGAAGGTCGGTTCGGGTCATGGTCATGTTGGCCCCGCCCACGACCGTGATCATGTTTTCACCCGCCTCATCAATCGAGATCAGGGCAATGCCGGTTTGTGCTTCGTCGGCAACGATCAGGTTGGTGGTATCCAACCCCTCGGTGGCAAGGGTTTCGATCAGTTGTTTGCCCAACATGTCATCGCCAAGCTTGGAGATGAAGACAGGGGAAACACCAAGTCTGGCGACGGCAAGTGCCTGATTGCATCCTTTGCCGCCCGGTCCGGTCTTGTAAGCCCGGGAGGAAACCGTTTGTCCCCGAACAGGAAGCTTCGCCACACGGGCCGCAAAATCAAAGTTCGAGCTTCCAACAACTGCAATCGTCATAATCGTCCGCGTTTATAAATGAATTCCACTAAGTTAATGTTGTTCTCAGATCAGGGGTTTAAAGGGCGATGTCGCCAAAATCTGTCGAGATCATCAAAATGTTATGGATCCACGCAACAGCCGGTCTGCCTGATCAGGCGATCAGACGGTCAGTCAGGGGTGAATTCGTCTGACAATGCAGCGTAAATGCGCTGGAATTTGGCAAAGCGCGGCTGGTAGGCATCATGGCGGGTCAGATCAGGTTCAATCACTTCTTCGATTGCGGGTTTGACGCAAACGTCTGCAACCGGTTCTTTGGTCAGGGCCAGACGGGTCAGTCTGGCAGCACCAAAGGCCGGGCCCTTGGTCGCGCCTTCATAGCGGGCAAGGGGCTTGCCCAGGATATCGGCGATCATCTGGATCCAGTAGCGACTGCGGGCACCGCCGCCGATCACACCGGGCAGGTCGCACCGGGTTCCGGCCTTGTGCAGACGGGATTTTGCATCGCGGAGGGCAAAACCGACCCCTTCGAGCACCGCCTGAACCATGGTTTCGCGGTCGGTATCGCTGCCCAGACCAAAGAATACGCCCCGAGCATGCGGATTGTTGTGCGGGGTGCGTTCGCCGTTGAGGTAGGGCAGGAACAGGATATCAGATGGGGCGTCGTGTTGGGCCTCTACCTGGTTGAGCAATGCGCTAATGTCGGCCTCGCCCAGAAGGTCGGCCGCCCATTTCAGGCAACTGGCCCCGTTAAGCAGGACCGCCATCTGGAACCAGTGGTCCGGGATGGCATGGGCAAAGCTGTGCAGGAGTTCTTCGGGCTTGGGACGGTATTTGTCCGAGGCGACAAAGATCTGTGACGAGGTGCCCAGCGAAATGAAGCCATCGCCATGGGAAACCGCCCCGACCCCGATGCCACCGGTTGCCGCATCACCGCCACCCCCGGCAATGATGACGTCGTCCCGCATGTCCCAACGGTCGGCCAGTGTTGCGCGCAGTGTGCCGGTAACGTCCGATCCCTCGACCAGATGCGGCAGTTGATCGCGGCTCAAACCGCAAGCTTCGATCGCACTTTGGTTCCAGCTTCGGCTTTGTTCATCAAGCCAAAGCGTGCCCGCGGCATCCGACATTTCGGTGGCCTTGTCGCCTGACAGGCAAAAGCGGATGTAATCCTTGGGCAGGAGGATGGTTTTGATTTTGGCAAAAACATCGGGTTCATGTTTTTGCAGCCAGATCAGTTTGGGTGCGGTCATGCCCGACATGGTGGCGACACCCGCCCGTTGGCCCAGATCAGGCAGGACGGCATCAAGTTCAGCGCATTCGCGGGTTGCGCGCCCATCATTCCACAGGATCGCCGGGCGGAGTGGCTTGTCATCCGCACCCAGCAATGTTGCGCCATGCATCTGACCCGACAGGCCGATTGCACGGGTTGCGGCGATTGCCGACGGGTTCTGGCGGTGCAAGTCATCGATGGCGCGCAGGGTTGCGTCCCACCAGTCGGTAGGGTTTTGTTCGCTCCAGAACGGTTTGGGGCTGGATACGCGTAAAGGGGCATCCGCCTCGGCAAGGGTGACCGAGTTTTCGTCAATCAGTAGTGCCTTGACTGCCGATGTGCCGACATCAATTCCGAGATACATGTTCGGACGGCCTCCAGAACCGTTTGATTTTTCCCGACATCATGATTGCGCGGGTTAGAGCAAGGTCCATTCCAGATGGTTGAAGCACGGAATGCAACAAAAAAAGCCGCTGCGGGGCAGCGGCTTTGATGTCGTAACGTCAGTCCTGGCGTGCAACCGCTTAGCGGGTCGGGGTCGGCTCGTCGCCGCTATAGTCATAGAAGCCACGGCCAGCCTTGCGGCCAAGCCATCCGGCTTCGACATATTTGACCAGAAGCGGGCACGGGCGATATTTGGTATCGGCCAGACCATCATGCAGGACATGCATGATCGACAGGCAGGTATCGAGACCAATAAAGTCTGCCAGTTGCAGCGGGCCCATCGGATGGTTCGCACCCAGACGCATCGCGGTATCGATGGACTCGACATTCCCCACGCCTTCGTAAAGGGTGTAGATCGCCTCGTTGATCATCGGAAGCAGGATGCGGTTGACGATAAAGGCCGGGAAGTCTTCGGCGCTGGCCGTGTCCTTGCCGAGCTTTTTGGTCAGTTCATGAATGGTGCGATAGGTGGTTTCGTCCGTGGCAATACCACGGATCAGTTCCACCAGTTTCATCAGCGGCACCGGGTTCATGAAGTGCATACCCATGAACTTCGCCGGGCGGTCGGTATAGGACGCCAGACGGGTGACCGAAATCGATGAAGTGTTGGTCGCGATGATCGCTTCCGGGCCGAGCACCGGGCACAGAGCCTTGAAGATCTGTTTCTTGATCTCTTCATTCTCGGTTGCCGCTTCGATGACCAGGTCACAGTCAGACAGGAAGGTATATTCCGTTCCGGTTGAGATCAGTTTCAGTGCCGCATCTTTTTGCGCTGCGGTAATGATCTCTTTTTTGACCTGACGGTCCATGTTCTTTTCCATCACGCCGATGGCCTTATCAAGGGCATCTTGCGAGATGTCGAGAATTCGGACGTCGTAACCGGCCAGTGCGATCACATGTGCAATACCGTTGCCCATCTGACCGGCGCCGATTACGCCAATGGTTTTGATATCTTCCAACGAAGCCATTTGTTCCCCACTCGTCCCCAAGGGTCAAAACAAGAGTATGCGTTGCCTTGACCCTAAAGGGGATCAGATTATTTGTCGAGTTCGCTCGCCAGAGCGGGAAGGGCCTCGAACAGGTCACCGACAAGTCCGTAATCCGCTACCGAGAAGATCGGCGCCTCTTCGTCCTTGTTGATCGCGACAATGACCTTACTGTCCTTCATGCCGGCAAGGTGCTGAATAGCACCCGAAATGCCTACAGCAATGTATAGCTGCGGTGCAACAACTTTGCCGGTTTGGCCGACCTGCCAGTCGTTGGGGGCATAGCCCGCATCAACCGCAGCGCGAGAAGCGCCAATTGCCGCGCCGAGTTTGTCGGCAATCGGTTCGATCAGGTGGAAGTTTTCACCCGAACCCATGCCGCGACCGCCAGAGATGACGATGCTTGCAGCGGTGAGTTCCGGACGTTCCGACTCGGTCAGTTCCTGACCAACGAAGGTCGACTTGCCAGCATCAGATGCAACAGCAACGTCTTCGATGGATGCAGAACCGCCTTCGGCGCCGACCGGATCAAAGCCGGTGGTACGGACAGTGATCAGTTTCAGGCTGTCTGCCGACTGCACGGTTGCCATGGCGTTACCGGCATAGATCGGACGGACAAAGGTATCGGCATCGACAACATCGGTGATGTCGGAAATCTGTGCGACGTCTTTGACGGCGGCAACGCGTGGCATGAAGTTTTTGCCAACGCTTGAGGCGGGAACGAGAACGTGGCTGTAGTCCCCGGCCAGATCGGACACCAGGCCTGCCATGTTTTCGGCAAGGAAGTGGCCATAGGCTGCGTTGTCTGCGAGGAGAACCTTGGAGACACCTTCGACCTTGGCAGCGGCTTCGGCAACGGCCTTGCAGCCTTCGCCAGCCACGAGAACGGTGATGTCGCCACCGATTTTCTGAGCAGCAGCAACGGTGTTAAGCGTGCCACCCTTCAGTTCGGTATTGTCGTGTTCGGCAATAACAAGAATGCTCATTTGATGGGTCCCCGCTTAGATTACTTTTGCTTCGTTGCGGAGCTTGTCGACAAGCTCTGCGACGTCGGCAACTTTGACACCTGCCTGACGTGCTTCCGGTTCGGAAACTTTCAGGGTTTTCAGGCGCGGCGCGGTATCAACACCAAGGTCGGCCGGGCTCAGGGTATCGAGCGGCTTTTTCTTGGCTTTCATGATGTTCGGCAGCGACGCGTAGCGCGGCTCGTTGAGGCGCAGGTCGGTGGTAACGATTGCCGGAAGATCAATCTTGATGGTTTCAAGACCACCGTCGATTTCACGCGTGACATCAAGTTTGCCGTCAGCAACGACAACCTTGGACGCGAAGGTGCCCTGCGGCCAATCCAGCAATGCGGCCAGCATCTGACCGGTCTGGTTGGCATCATCGTCAATTGCCTGTTTGCCGAGGATCACGAGATCCGGGCTTTCCTTGGCAACGACTTCTTTCAGAAGCTTTGCAACAGCCAGCGGCTGGAGTTCGTCCTCGGTTTCAACCAGAATGCCGCGATCGGCACCCATGGCGAGGGCCGTGCGCAGGGTTTCCTGGCACTGTTTAACGCCGAGCGACACAGCAACCACTTCGGTGGCGGTGCCCGCTTCCTTGAGGCGGATGGCCTCTTCAACGGCGATTTCGTCAAACGGGTTCATGGACATCTTAACGTTGTTCAACTCAACGCCAGACTGGTCCTGTTTGACACGGATCTTGACGTTGTAATCCACAACGCGCTTAACGGCGACAAGAACCTTCATGACAGACCTGTTCGTTTTTGTTGTCGAAACTGCGGGTTTGCTCCCTGCCAAGGCAGTTTGCTTCGGCCCGCATGGTAATGTTTTCCCCGCGACGCACAATAGGTAGTGCTACGCAGGTTGTCAATTTACGTAAAGGTGTTGACGTTAACGACAACTACTTCACGAAAATCTCGATGCCCTTCGCCGTCTTGATACGGCAAAAATCCGCAAGGGAACAAGGATTTTGTCCGATAATCTTGTTATCACGTCAGTTTATCGGGTTAGCCCGGGCTTCCAGAGAACATCATCCTTGCCGCCATTGTTGGCTTGGCGGGCCAGAACAAACATGTGGTCTGACAGCCGGTTGATATAACGCACCGCCTCGGCATTGATGGTCTCGACACCGGCCAGCTCAACAATCAGGCGTTCGGCCCGGCGCGAAACTGTGCGGGCGACATGCAACTGTGCGGAAAGCGCGCTGCCGCCGGGCAAAACGAATGATTTCAGCGGATCAAGGGCTTCGTTGATCTGATCAATCTCGGCCTCAAGGCGTTCGGTTTGCTTGGCGGTAATGCGAAGGGCGGGCCGTTCGGGGTTATCATCGCTGCCATCGCCCGGTGTGCACAGATCAGCGCCGAGATCGAAAAGATCGTTCTGGATTCGGGCCAGCATCTCATCGACGTCGCCATCTGCATGCAGGCGGGCGACACCAATCACGGCATTGGTTTCATCCACGGTGCCATAGGCCTCTACGCGCACATCATTTTTGGCAACGCGCGTGCCATTCCCAAGGGCGGTTTTGCCCTTGTCACCGGATTTTGTATAGATACGAGTCAGTTGAACCATGTGCCGTCCGTAATCCTGGTTTGTGTGTTCAAGGCATATGCCTGGCTTAGGAACCGACCGCCATCAGCGACAGGATGAAAAGCAGCAACAGCGCCAGACCCTGCAAAAGGACGCGCATTTGCATCAGTTTGTTTTGTTTGCGCGCATCCTTGCCACGTGCCATCGAAACGATGCCCATGATCAGGACCCCGGCGACAGCTGCCATCGCAAGCAAAACACCAATCTGTAAAAAACCAGCCATTCCTGTTTCTTCCCTGTTTCTGCCTGCTGACTTATACCGCGCCCGGCGGCGACATGCTGCGCCAAATGGACGCAACAGGCAACCAGACGATGGCAATTTTGGCAATTAGTCGATGGTTTCGTTTGCCACAAAGCTGCGACGGTCGATTTTGAATTTCTTGATACGCGAGGCCAGCGTGGTTGGTTTGATATCCAGAAGGGCCGCCGCACCATTTTCGCCAAAAACCTTGCCCTTGGTCATGGTCAGCGCATGGATGATGTTGTCATATTCGGTCTGGCGCAGCTCACCCCGGGTCAGAACGGTTTTTTCCGGTTTGCTGTCAGGCTCTGTCGCCGGCGCTGCCAATTTGCGGCTGTCGCGCGCGCCCTGTTCGGGCAGATCAAAATGCAGCTTGCCGTCATGGGCGAGGATGGCTGCGCGTTCGATGACGTTTTCCAGTTCGCGGGCATTTCCCGGCCAGCCATAGTTTTGCAAGGTACGGACCTGCCCCTTGGTCAGTGTTGGCTGCGCGATATTAAGGCGCTGACAGATATTGCGCAGGAAGTGCGATGCCAGCGGCGGGATATCATCGGGCCGTTCACGGAGTGGTCGGCATTCAATGGGGAAAACGTTGAGACGGAAATACAGGTCTTCACGGAAGCGTCCTTGACGGACTTCTTCCTTAAGATCGCGGTTGGTGGCGGCAATCAGGCGGACATTGACCTCGCGTGTGCGTTCTTCGCCGATGCGTTCGAACTTCTGATCCTGCAAAACACGCAGCAACTTGCCCTGCAATTCCAGCGGGATTTCCCCGACTTCATCCAAGAACAGCGTGCCACCATCGGCCAGTTCAAACCGCCCGACACGATCGCGCACGGCACCGGTAAAGGCACCGCGGACATGGCCGAAAAACTCGCTTTCAAACAGTTCATGCGGGATTGCCGCACAGTTCACGCGCACCAGAACACGATCAGACCGCGCGCTGGCCTGATGGATGGCGCGTGCAATCAGTTCCTTGCCCGTCCCGGATTCACCAGTGATCAGAACGTTGGCATCGGTGGGCGCGACAAGATCAATCTGTTTAAGCGCACCCTGAATGGCATCGGACTGGCCGATGATTTCATGGTGGTTGTTGGTTGAGAGGATTTCTTCCTGCAGATAGGCGTTTTCAAGCTCCAGCCGTTCACGCAGGCGGTCGACCTCGGCAAGGGCAGCGTGCAGCTTTTCCTCGGCGATTTTACGTTCGGTGATGTCGCGAAAAACAATCACCGCCCCGATCACCAGCCCATGGTCACGGATCGGGGTGGAGGTATATTCCACCCGGATCGGTTTGCCGTCGCTGCGCCAGAAGACCTCGTCATCGACGCGCCTGACGATACCTTCGCGAAAGGCGTTGTAAATCGGGCATTGTTCGGCGTGATACGGGTCGCCGTTGACGTGGGAATGGTGGATGATCGAATGGATTTCACGACCAACCAGTTCCTCGGCCGTCCAGCCCAGCATACGTTCGGCCGCCGGGTTGACGAATGTCGTGATCCCGTCGCTGTTGACCCCGTAAATGCCTTCGCCAGCCGCACCCAGGATCAGCTGGTTTTCGCGTTCGATTTCGCGGAAAAACCGTTCGGCACGGCGCCATTCGGCGATGCCTTCGCGCAGGTAATCATCGGCCTCAGAGTCCACATCGCGGCGATGGCGGGCATCGAGATCGGAAATCGTGACGGTCAGATAGTCTTCGCCGTCCAGAATGAGCGGCCGCGCTTCGTGTTCAAGTTTCAGTTCGGTGCCGTCGGGGCGGGTCAGGTCGAGCCCGCGGGTCCAAGCAAATCCGTGATAAAAGGCGGCCTCGCTAAATACGACCAGACTGGGTACCTGACCTTTGTGCAGCGCACTCATCGAGGTTACCAGAAGCTCTTCAATGCTGCGCCCCAGCAGGTTGGCAGCGGCCTGATTGGCAAAGACAATCCGGTCCGTTTTGGGGTGAATCAACAAGGTTGGATGGGTGTGGGCGAGCAATGCCTGCAAATGCAGGTTTTCAATCATCACCGGTAGGGGATTGATTTCACTGATCCTCATCACACACTCCTACGAAATATCGTAATATTTACTACGATATTTCGTGAATTACGATTTTTCGTATGTGGTTAGCGTCTCACTCAAAGGCGCAAGAGTCCAGCGTTTTCAACGAAAAATGACGCATTGCACAAAATGGCACGCCCGTTGCTGTAGGGACTGTGAACATCTGGTGCTGCCTTTCTGGCGGCGTAACAACACAGGGGGTGATCACATGTCAGTCAAAAGTCTGGGCAATCCATTTAGTGGCGATACCGATCTGCGTCACAGCAAATCATGCGGCTGTGATGTCTGTTCGTCAAAAGATGGGCATACACCTGCATCACATAAAGACCATGACCATGGCGTAAAACACGATTTGGCCAGCATGCCGGCCCATAGTGATATGGGCGATATGGATGCCAAAACGCCGGAAAGCAGCGAAGAAATGCTTGATCGTGCCATCGACAGCGCGATTGTGCGTTCGGTGTTTGGTCATAACGACATTTCGCGTCGTTCGTTTGCCAAGATGGTCGGCGGCAGCACCATGATGGCAGCCCTTGCCTCGGTCCTGCCAATCGACAAGGTCAAGGCCGCCATCCTTGATGATCTGGGCACGCCGGAAAAATCCAAGCTTAATATCGGCTTCGTGCCGATCACCTGCGCAACGCCGATCATCATGGCCCAGCCGATGGGCTTTTATGAGAAATACGGTCTTGATGTTGATGTCATCAAGACAGCCGGTTGGGCTGTGGCCCGCGACAAGTCGCTGAACAATGAATATGACGCGTCGCACATGCTGACCCCGATGCCGCTGGCGATTTCGATGGGGGCCGGGTCAACCGCAACGCCGTTCCTGATGCCAGCTGTTGAAAACATCAATGGTCAGGCGATTGTCCTGCATAACGATCACTTGGACAAACGTGATCCCAAGCAGTGGAAGGGCTTCAAGTTCGGTGTACCGTTCGAATATTCGATGCACAACTTCCTGCTGCGCTATTACGTCGCCGAGCATGGCCTGGACCCGGACAAAGACATCCAGATCCGTGTCGTTCCGCCGCCCGAAATGGTTGCAAACCTGCGTGCCGGTAACCTTGACGGTTATCTGTCACCCGATCCGTTTAACCAGCGTGCGGTTTGGGAAAAGATCGGCTTCCTGCACACCCTGACCAAGGATATCTGGGAAGGCCATCCGTGCTGTGCATTTGCATGTTCCAAGGCGTTTTCCGAAGAACTGCCGAACACCTATGGCGCGCTTTTGAAATCCATCGTGGATGCGACCCAGTACGCCGCCAAGGCGGAAAACCGCAAGGAAATCTCGGCTGCGATTGCACCGGCCAACTATCTGAACCAGCCGGTTCCGGTGATTGAGCAAGTCCTGACCGGCCGTTATGCCGATGGTCTGGGCGAAGTGAAAAACGTGCCGGATCGCATCGATTTCGATCCGTTCCCATGGCACTCGATGGGTGTCTGGATCCTGACCCAGATGAAACGCTGGGGCTATATCGAGGGCGATGTCGATTACAAGAAGATCGCCGAAGAAGTCTATGTCGCGAGCGATTGCGCCAAGATCATGAAAGAGCTTGGCTATGAAGCGCCGACCGAGACTTACAAAAGCTATACCATCATGGGCAAGACGTTCGATCCCGATCAGCCTGAGGCCTATGTCAACAGCTTTGCCATCGGCAAAGGGGTAAGCTGATATGCTGGCATCGCTCAATGCCAGGGCGTTGGTGTTGTCACTTGTCCTTCTGGCGGTCTTCCTTGGTCTTTGGGAGGCCGCCAGCCCAAAACAACAACTCGCTGGCGAACTTACGGAATATGAACTTCTGATGGGCGGGGCAGAGCCAAAGGCCGCTGTGCCGCCCCCCTCGGACGTGATCGCCAAGGCATGGGAAGAGCTCAGCAACCCGTTCTATGACGCCGGTCCCAACGACAAGGGCATTGGTATCCAGATCGGTTATTCGCTTTATCGCGTGTTGAGCGGCTATTTCCTTGCTGCGGCAATTGCCATTCCGGTCGGGTTCCTGATCGGGATGTCGCCCCTGATGTACAAGGCGCTTGATCCGTTTATTCAGGTCCTTCGTCCGATTTCCCCGCTGGCATGGATGCCACTTGCGCTGTTTGTCATTCAGGACAGTCAGGCATCGGCGATCTTTGTCATCTTTATCTGTTCGATCTGGCCGATGTTGATCAACACTGCCTTTGGTGTGGCCGGGGTTCGCAAGGACTGGGTCAATGTCGCGCGTACCCACGAACTTGGCCCGTTTAAAACCGCCTGGATCGTCATTCTTCCAGCGGCAGCGCCCACCATCCTGACCG
Organism: Thalassospira indica; assembly: GCF_003403095.1. Classification (NCBI taxonomy): domain Bacteria; kingdom Pseudomonadati; phylum Pseudomonadota; class Alphaproteobacteria; order Rhodospirillales; family Thalassospiraceae; genus Thalassospira; species Thalassospira indica. The sequence continues at coordinate 858,426 of NZ_CP031555.1, forward strand.
GCATGCGGATTTCAATCGGCATTGCGTGGCTTGTGATTGTCGCGGCCGAGATGCTCGTGGGTGGGACGGGGATTGGCTACTACGTCTGGAACGAATGGAACAACCTTGATCTGACCAGCGTGGTGTTCTCGATCCTGATGATCGGTGTTGTCGGCATGTTGCTTGATACCGCGTTTGCCTATTGCGCACGTCTTGTGCAGTACCAGGAATAAGGAGACCTGATATGTCGACACCATTCCTGAGTTTGCAGAATCTGAGCAAACGTTTTCAGGCCCCTAAGGGCGGTGAAGCCCTGACGGTGTTTGAAAACGTCAATCTGGGGATCGAGAAGGGGGAGTTTGTTTGCATTATCGGCCATTCCGGCTGTGGCAAATCGACCATCCTCAATATCCTTGCGGGTCTTGATGAACCGACCGAAGGGGCGGTCATCATGAATGGCAAGGAGGTTTCGGGTCCAAGTCTTGATCGCGGGATCGTCTTTCAGAACTATTCCCTGCTGCCATGGTTATCAGCGCTTAAGAACGTCACCTTTGCCGTTCAGGCGCGATACAAATCCTGGAGCAAGAAAAAGGTTCACGACCATTCGATGAAGTATCTGGAAATGGTCGGGCTGGCTGGCGGGGCGGAGCTTCGCAAGCCATCGCAATTGTCGGGCGGCATGCGTCAGCGTGTGTCCATCGCACGTGCCTTTGCGATCCAGCCGGAATTGCTGCTGCTTGATGAACCGTTCGGGGCCCTTGATGCCCTGACCCGTGGCAGCATTCAGGATGAATTGATCCGCATCTGGTCGGGATCGGATCAGACAGTGTTCATGATCACCCATGACGTGGATGAGGCCATCCTGTTGGCGGATCGTATTTTGCTGATGACCAACGGGCCCTATGCGCGTGTCGCAGAATCGGTTCAGGTCGATATCCCGCGCCCGCGCGAAAGGGCCAACATCATCCACCATTCCGACTATTACGACATCCGAAACCACCTGGTCGAATTCCTTGCCACCCGTTCCAAGGAACTTGCGGGCAAGCAGGAAGACGGCGTTGTGGCCGAGCCATCCGTTGTGCGCTTTGGCGCACACGTCGTGATTTCCGATCAGAAAGACAACCGCAAACCGGCCACCAGCCGGGTGGAATAAACCAACCGCACGCTGATTACTTAGAAGGAGAAAAGCTGTGAAAAAAGCAGATGTCAAAGAAATGATCATCGAAGCCAAAAAGGCCAAAGGCCTTGGCTGGGAAGAAGTTGCCAGCAAGATCGGCATGTCGCCGGTATGGACGACTTCGGTCTGTTTTGGCATGAATTCCGCGCCAAAGGACAAGGCTGACATGCTGGTTGCCCTGTTTGACCTGTCGCCCGAAGCATCGGCTGTCATTCAGGAATGCCCGATGAAAATCTGGGATCAGGCGGTGCCGACCGATCCTGCGATCTATCGCCTGTATGAAATCGTCGGTGTCTACGGCGAAACCATCAAGGAAATCATCCACGAGAAATTCGGCGATGGCATCATGAGCGCGATCGACTACGAAATGTATATCGAGCGCAAGGAAGACCCGAAGGGTGACCGGGTTGTCATTACCCTTGATGGTAAATTCCTGAAATACCGCGCCTGGTAATCAAAGCCAATTGCTGGTTCGCAGTCACTTGGTACGAGCAGTCGCAGTAAACGAAACCGGCCTGTGTCGCGCAGGCCGGTTTTGCCATTCTCCGATCCGGAAACAATAAGTTGCCAGATTGCCGGTGGCGCATTTGTGATGATGGCCTAAATGTTATGGTCAACAACACATTGACTTGGAAAGGGCTTTATCATGGCTGATCTGTCGAGCTTCGACATTACCAAACGCTGGCCTGCGAAGAATTCAGACGTTATCCAGCTTTATTCCCTGCCGACGCCCAACGGGGTGAAGGTTTCGATCATGCTCGAAGAAACCGGTCTGGAGTATGAGCCGCATCTGATCAATATCGGCGAAGACGAAACCTGGACGCCGGAATTCCTGTCGCTGAACCCGAACGGCAAAATTCCGGCAATCATTGATCCGCATGGACCGAATGGCAAACCGCTTGGTCTGTTTGAATCGGGTGCGATCATCCAGTATCTGGCGGAAAAAACCGGCAAGTTGTTGCCTGTCGATCCGGCCAAACGGATCGAGGCGATCCAGTGGGTGTATTTCCAGATGGGCGGGCTTGGTCCGATCTTTGGCCAGCTTGGCTTCTTCCACAAATTTGCCGGCAAGGAGATCGAGGACAAGCGTCCGCTGGATCGGTATCGCAATGAGTCCAAGCGCCTTTTGGGTGTGCTTGAAACCCGCCTTGAGGGCCGTGACTGGATCATGGGTGATGAATACAGCATTGCCGACATTGCGTCGCTTGGCTGGGTGCGCAACCTGATCGGTTTTTATGACGCGGGTAGCCTTGTTGATTATCACGAGTTCAAAAACGTTCCGGCGTGGCTGGAGCGTGGTCTTGATCGCCCGGCCGTTCAGCGCGGACTGAACATTCCGGCCCGCGATTAATCCCCGCTGATTTTGACCGGATGGAGACAAATGCTTTTCATCCGGTCAGGCTGGCCTTAATTAGGAGGGCATTCATTGTCCCACGAAGTTAAGAGACCAATTCATGACCAGCCGCATCAAGGACGCCGCCCTTGCCCAACAGATCACTGACGAGGCCCTTGCCTGGCGCGAGGTGATTTGTCCGGTGACGGCGAAATACGGAAACTATGTCGCCAAGCGTGATCTGCGCGACAAAACCATCGTCAGTTTCCAGCACGTTCTTGAAGACACCATTCCCACCTTGCTGCCGTTTGTGAAGGCCGGCGCCAGGGTCAAGGTTGGCGCATGTAACCCTGATAGTACTGATGATGCGGCCGCCGCCTACCTTGCCGCCCATGGGGTCGAGGTCCATGCCTTTTCCGGCATGACGCCCGATGAATACGCCCAAAGCATCGATATCCTGTCGTCCGAGCCCGCTGACATCATTGCCGATATGGGCGGGGAGCTGATTGAGGCGTTTGTCAAAAAAGGTCACAAGGTCGACGGCGCGCTTGAAGCGACCACGACCGGTGTGCACCGGGTTGAGAAGCTTGATTATTCCTTCCCGGTGTTTAACTGGAACGATATCGCGATCAAGGATCGCCTGCATAACCGCCACCATGTGGCGCAGGAAATGTGGCCGGTCTTTTCGAATGTTACGGGGCTTGCACTGTATGGGCGCACGGTTCTTGTGATCGGCTTTGGCCCGGTCGGGCGTGGTGTGGCCGAACGTGCGCGCAATCTGGGTGCGGTGGTATCAGTCGCCGAACGCGATCCGGTCCGCGCCCTTGAGGCGCAGCATCATGGTTGCCGGGTTGTCAGCCTTGAAGATGGCCTGAAGGAATGCGCGATCATTGTCACCGCCACCGGCCTTTCCGGCATTCTGGGCGAGAAACAAATCAAACAGTGCCGTCGCGGCGCGATATTGGTCAATGTCGGGCATTCCAATACCGAGATCGATGTCAAATGGCTTGATACCCAGACGCGCACGAAAATGCGCCGTCATATCGAACGGTTCGAGCTTGTTAACAGCCGCGAGGTTTATCTGCTGAACCGGGGTAGCTTGTTGAACCTGGCACCGGGTATGGGGGGATCGGGCAAGGATCTGTTTGATCCGTTTTCGGCCATTCTGATCCGCGGCATCGACTGGCTGGCATCGGGCGGGGCGGCATCCTTCAAACCGGGCTTTTATGCCTATCCGGAAGATGTCGAACGCGAAATCGCCGAGGCGATCCTGCAATCGCACAGCTAATGACCAGTCCGGAATAAGGGGTGTCCGAACAGGGGCACCCTTTGATCGCTTTTCACTTAATGCGGGGGCAAGTTGCTGAAATTGAAAATCTTTTGCAGCTCCCCTGATACGATTTGATACATTTTTCAGGGGTTTCCGGGATAATTTAACGAAAATTATTTGTTTAAATCAAAGCGTCGAATGGCGCGTGTTGGTATTGTTATTTCACGGGCCTTTAATGGATTTTCAGGAACCAGCCCATGAAAAACATCACGCGCATATATTTTGGAACGTTGCTTGGTCTTTCCGCCCTGTGGTTGGCGGTTAATCCTGATATTTTTGCCGTTCAGGACTTTGTCGGTTTTCGGAACCTGATGGTTCAGTATTCCGGGTTTCTTGCCTTTGGCATGATGAGCCTGATCCTGTTTTTGTCGATCCGCCCGGTGTGGTTGACACGCCGTTTGGGCGGGTTGGACAAGGCGTATCGTTTGCATAAATGGCTTGGCATTACGGTGCTGGTGGTGGCGACCATGCATTGGGCGTGGCGGATGGCACCGAAATGGGCGGTGGCGCTTGAACTTCTTGAACCGCGCCGGCGTGGGCCACGTCCGGACGGGGCGGGCATGCATTGGGCGCAGTCGTTGTTTCTTGAATATCGCGGGCTTGCGGAAAGTATCGGTGAGTGGGCGTTTTATAGTGCAGTTGCCCTGATCTTGGTCGCGTTGATCAAGTGCATTCCATATCGCTGGTTTGCCAAGACACATACGGTTCTGGCGGTGATTTATCTGGCGCTGGTGTTTCACAGCATCGTCTTGCTTGATTTCACGAACTGGGCGACGCCGGTTGGTTGGGCGTTGGCAGTGATGGTGCTGGTGGGGTCGGTATCGGCGATCCTTGTTCTGCTGGGACAAATCGGTGCCGGACGCCGATCCACGGGCGAGGTTGTCGAAGTCGATTATCTTCCTGAGATGCAATCACTTCAGATTTCGATCAAATCCGATGGCGGATGGAAAGGGCACCGTGCCGGGCAATTCGCCTTTGTCCGTTTTGGCAACAGCAACGAACCGCATCCATTTACCATTGCATCCGCATGGCAAGATGGCGTTTCGGGACTGACGATAATCGCCAAGAAACTAGGCGATTATACCAACACGCTTTACGAGACCCTGAAGCCGGGCGACCCGGTTGCACTTGAAGGTCCTTATGGCACCTTTACGCTGCAGCGTGATCAGAGCCATCAAATCTGGATTTCCGGCGGTATCGGATTAACACCGTTCGTTGCCTGGCTTGAGGATCTGGTGGCCAATCCAATGAGGCGCGAGATCGATTTCTATCAGGTGGCACCGCATTGCGATGGCAAGCTGATGGCGCGGATCAAGGATTTGTCGGCGCGCGCCGGGGTGCGGTTGCATGAATGGCGTGATGCCCGGGATGGTTTCCTGACGGGCGAAAGGCTGCGCGGCGATATTGCGCATTGGCAGAAGGCCGGTGTGTGGTTCTGCGGGCCAAGCGGCTTTGGGCAGGCGATCAAGGACGATCTGGTCGCGGCAGGATTGCCAAGCCGGGCCTTCCATCAGGAGCTGTTTGATTTCAGATAAGCACCAAGAGTTCCGAAAAAAAACGGGCGGTTCGTGATTGAACCGCCCGCTTTTCGTTTGTTCGTTATCAAGAGTGGTTCGGGTACGCCTAGGATTTGTACCCGATCCGAAGATTGCCCCACTGTTCGCCATTGACGATGATTGGAACGTCGCATTCCTTCATGAAGACGACGCTGTTGCCCATGTCGCGGAAATAGGTCTGGAGCAGGTGGGGCTTGGTATTGCGCCCGGCCATCAGACCGGCACGGTCATCAAAGATGCGCCGGTTGCGGCAATTGCCCATGTTCCAGGCGGGTTCGCCCGGTCTTTGCGGTTGGCTGTAGACCTTGTTGTGGGTAGGCAGATAGCCGTTGGTATCCACCCCGGCGGCAAAGACGATATGTTCGTCCTTTGCAAGAATGGCTTCTTGCAGCGGGGTGAAGTTGCGGTCGGTAAAGGGCACATACGGCGTCATGAACTGCTTGGGATCGGTGCCGTCAATCGGCTCGTAGCGGGTGTTGAACAGATCATCATGGGTGAATTCGTGACTGCGCAAACCGCCTTCAAGAACCTTGCCCAACTCGCCGGCCAGTTGCTTGCCGAGATCGGCAATCTTGGCGTCATGTTCGTGGGTTTTCTTAAGCAGTCCCAAAATGACCTTGGTTGCTTCGTCGTCGATTTCGGTGAACTGGATGTGGGTTCCGAGTGTCGAGTATGCTTTGACCGTCCCCTTAAGCCGAGTGCCATCGGTCATCGTGATCGTGATTGCTTTGTTGCGGTCATCTTCGCTGGCATCAATACGCGCAAGCAGGCCGGCAAGCGACATGTCCGCCGTCACACCTTGGCGCACATCACCATTGCCAAAGTCGACCTTGATATCAACCGCAATCGGAACCCGTTCTTCGTGACGGCGATTGGTGTTGTCTGCACTGCGCAGAACCATGCGGAAGCGCGTTTCCATCTCGTTGATATCATTGCGGATATTCGAAGACAGAATGCGAAGGTTTTCCGCCGTCTGGCTGGCATTGTGCGACTTGTGGCTGGCCAGTTCGATGTCGCCGGAAATGCCCTGCATGTGGGTGGAAACTTCCTGCGCACTTGTCGAGATTTCGGCAATGGCAGCTGTTTGTTGTTCGACCGATGCCGAGATATCGCTTGAAAGCTGGCTGACTTCGTCAATCGCGCCACCGATGCCCTCAATCGCGGTGACCGCCTCGGATGTGGCGCCCTGAATCGCGGTAATCTGGGCGTTGATATCAAGGATGGCTTTTTCGGTCTGGGTGGCGAGGTTCTTGACCTCGTTGGCGACCACGGCAAAACCCTTGCCGGCGTCGCCGGCGCGTGCGGCCTCGATCGTGGCGTTGAGTGCCAGCATCTTGGTCTGATCAGAAATGCGTTTGACGATATCAACAACCTTGCCAATCTCGGTCGCGGTTTCCGACAGGCTGCCCATTGTGGTGGATGTTTCCTGGGCGCGGGTGACGGCCTGACTGGCAATGTCATTGGTTTTATGAATACGTTCGGCAATTTCGTGGCTGGATGCCTGCAACTCCTCGGTCGCGGATGCCACGGTGGCGACATTGCTGCTGGCGACTTCGGTGGTGGCAGTGATGCGCTCTACCAGTTGGGAAAGCTCGCTGGCATCACTTTCCATGGCCTGCGCCACATCATTGGTGCGCCCGGCCTGGAAGCCAACCTCGGAAATGATGTTGTCGGTTTCACGTTCGATGATTTCCGACATCGACTGGATTTCAGAGGCGGAACGCTGGTTGGCCAAAACGGTCTGGCGCGCCGATATCAGGCTGCCCATATCCGCCATCAGCAGGCATCGCGCCGCATCAGCCGCCCCAGTGCCGCCCTTGGACCGCGCAGCAAGCGTTGCGCAAAGTGCTGAAACCTTGTGGTAGGCCAGTACAATGTGATCAGGAGCCAGTCCGATGACCGCATTGGCCAGAACGTGCTCATTAAAGCATTGGTTGAATGCATCAGGGCTGTTTGCGTTGATCAGCGTTGCAAAACGTCGGGACAGTTCGGCAACATGATGTTGCGGATCACTTGGCGCAGCACTGCTTTGGCCGATCCCCAAAAGTTCGGTGACCAGATTTTCTGCAAGCTGTTCTCCATGTTGCGCAAACAATTCCGAGGCGGCATTTATACGCGCATAGATTGTACTTTCTGGCATTGCAGAGCTGTGATTCATTTGCCATTCTCTCCCTTATTCCCGGCGGACCTTTTAGCCCGATTTTTTTCACAGACTTTCAGTGGTCTGCGTGTGCTTTTGGGGAGTGTATCACTACTGGTAAGTCCAAAATATATCATACTTTAGGTTGATATGGAAAAAGGCCCGCCAGTGTCGGCGGGCCAAGTTTGCCCTCGGTGTTCACGGGGGCCACGGTTCGAATGAGAATTTTATCAGTATTTCAGAATGTTATGTCGTTCACCGGGTCAGAATGCCGCGCGTGACCACCTGTGCCTGAATTTCGGCAGCCCCTTCGAAAATGTTCAGAATGCGCGCATCACACAGCACGCGGCTGATCTGATATTCAAGCGCATAGCCGTTGCCGCCGTGAATCTGCAGGGCGTTGTCGGCATTCGACCATGCGACGCGCGCGCCCAGAAGCTTGGCCATGCCGGCCTCGATATCGCAGCGGATATCCTGATCCTTTTCAAAGGCCGAGAAATAGGTCAGCTGGCGGGCGATCATGGTTTCAACTACCATCCATGCCACTTTGCCGTATACGCGTGGGAAGGCGTAAAGCGGCTTGGAAAACTGGACGCGATCCTTGGCATAACGCATGCCGATCTCAAGCGCGTTCTGGGCGACGCCGACAGCACGGGCTGCGGTCTGAATACGGGCCGACTCAAAGGTCGCCATCAATTGTTTGAAGCCCTGACCTTCTTCGCCACCCAAAAGGTTCTCGGTCGGGACTCCGAACCCGTCAAAGGAAAGCTCGTATTCTTTCATGCCGCGATAACCAAGCACCTCGATCTCGCCACCCGACATGCCATCGGCCGGGAACGGGTTTTTATCGGTGCCACGTGGTTTTTCGGCCAGCAGCATCGACAAGCCACGATAACCGGACTCGTCGGGGTTGGTGCGGGTCAGAAGCGTCATCAGATCAGACCGTGCGGCATGGGTGATCCATGTCTTGTTGCCAGTGACCTTATAGGTATCGCCATCCTTGACCGCACGCGTGCGCAGGTGGGCCAGATCCGATCCATTGTTGGGTTCGGTAAAGACCGCAGTTGGCAGGATTTCACCCGATGCCAGTTTGGGCAGGTAATGTTCCTTTTGCGCGTCGGTCCCGCCAAGGCGGATCAGTTCGGCGGCAATTTCGGAACGTGTTCCAAGTGACCCGACACCGATATAGCCACGCGACAGTTCCTCGGTGACAACGCACATCGCGGTTTTGCCCATGCCAAGGCCACCGAATTCTTCGGGGATGGTCAGGCCGAAAACGCCGAGTTCAGACATTTCATTGACGATTTCAATCGGGATCAGCTCGTCACGTTCGTGCCAGCCATGGGCATGCGGCGATACCTTTTCCTCAACAAAGCGGCGGAATTGATCGCGCACCATATCAAGGGTTTCGTCTTCAAGACCGGTTTCGCCAAAGCGACCGGTATCAAGGCTGTCTTCGATTTCAGCCGCAATCGCCCGGCGTGCGGCATCGGAATTGCCACCACGTGCAAGGGTCGCAACCGATGGGTTGGCAGCAAGGGATGCAATCAGGTCATCAGAAACGCCAAGGGTCGAAAGACGGATGATTTCACCCTGTGACATCGGAATGCCACCGATGATCTGGGCCAGATATTCCCCAAACGCCGATTGCAGGATCAGTTGTTCGAGATTGCTGAACTTGCCCTGGTCCTTAAGGCGGTTTGCCCATGCCTTCATCTGGCCAAGGGCGGTGACATAGGTAGTGAACCAGGCAAAGCCGTGTGCGGCAAACTGGTTGTCATCAAAGGCATCGGCATTGACCCGGCCATCGACCGTTACGGCAGTCCGCAGCGCATATTCGGCCGCGTCATAAACCGGGCTGAGTGCCGCAAGGGAGTCATCGCACAAACGTTCGAGGTCGGGCAAAAGGGCGTTGTTCGTCATTCTTCGGGTCCTCGGATCAGGTCCTCGTCGTGCAATCCTGTGGGGCGATTGCGCGGATCAGTTATGAATGCATCAAAGCATCAAGGGTGGTGGCACCCCATGCGCAGATCGGGCGAGAATGCGCGCGGGGTGCCAGCTATCAGTCGAAGATTAATGTGGGACTAGCCTTCGACTGCTTCTTCAAGGGTGCGCATTCCCGGGCGCTTTGCCTGCACCAGAACGGCCATGTTGCCGGGTTTGTGTTCGTTGCGCATCATCTTCATGTGAGCGCGCGGAATGTCTTCCCAACTGAACACTTCAGACATGCTCGGATCCAGACGGCGTTCGATCACGAGCTTGTTGGCCTGTGCCGCCTGTTTCAGGTTGGCGAAGTGACTGCCCTGAATGCGTTTCTGGCGCATCCAGACAAAGCGCGCATCAAAGGTCAGGTTAAAGCCGGTGGTGCCTGCACAGAACACAACCATGCCGCCGCGTTTTACAACGTTGCACGATACCGGGAAGGTCTGTTCGCCCGGATGTTCAAAGACGATGTCGACGTCATTGCCCTTGCCGGTGATGTCCCAGATCGCCTTGCCGAATTTACGGACTTCTTTCATGTAATCGCCAAATTCCGGACCGTTGACGGTGGGAAGCTGACCCCAGCAATTGAAATCCTTGCGGTTGATCACGGCCTTGGCACCCAGTCCCAGAACAAAGTCGCGCTTTGTTTCATCGGAAATGACGCCAATCGCGTTGGCTCCGGCCGTTGTGATCAGCTGGATCGCCATCGAGCCCAAACCACCCGAAGCGCCCCAGACCAGTACATTATGCCCCGGACGCAGGATATGCGGACGATGGCCAAACAGCATGCGATAAGCGGTGGCAAGGGTCAGCGTGTAGCACGCACTTTCTTCCCAGGTCAGATGTTTGGGACGCGGCATGAGCTGCTGTGCCTGAACACAGGTGAACTGGGCGAAGGATCCGTCCGGTGTTTCATAGCCCCAGATACGCTGGGTCGGGGACAGCATCGGATCGCCGCCGTTACATTCTTCGTCGTCGCCGTCATCCTGGTTGCAGTGAATGACCACTTCGTCGCCGACTTTCCAGCGGGTGACTTTCGATCCAACCGCCCAGACGATGCCCGATGCATCCGATCCGGCAATATGGAACGGGCAATCATGGACATTAAAGACCGAGATCGGTTTGCCAAGGGATGCCCAGACACCGTTATAGTTCACCCCGGCCGCCATCACGAGAACAAGCACTTCGTGGCTGTCGGGTTGGGTCACTGGCAGAACTTCGCACTGCATGGCCGTATCGGGTTCGCCATGGCGTTCTTCGCGAATCGCCCATGCATACATATTCTTTGGCACATGGCCCAATGGCGGGATTTCGCCAATTTCATAAAGATCTTTTTCTTCCTGACCGCCACGGAAAGGCAGCACTTCAGCAGACGTATTCATGGCCTTCACTCCTTGTTCGGGGTCGATCCGGTTTGCAGGGTAATTAAATTACCAATGCTGCGTTGCGGTCGACGGATCCTCCAAGCCACGGAATCTATTTTATTTTCCCCGGGCATCTCCCGGTTTCCTGCGGAATTTCAGCAAGGATAACCTGGGCGATATTTGTTTTCGCTTTTATCGCGTTGCACAAATTGTTATATAATTACCCAAGTGATGTCTAGTAGATAATTTAATAACGTTCAGACGTAATTATCGTAAAGGCATTGAGTAATAAAAATACAAGAGGTCGCGATGTCGATGGAAAACAAGCGCAACGCAGCAAAGCCGGAACGCGATCGCCCGTGGCTGATCCGGACCTATGCCGGGCACAGCTCCGCACAGGCATCAAATGCGCTGTATCGTCAGAACCTGGCAAAGGGGCAGACCGGGCTTTCGGTGGCCTTCGATCTGCCGACCCAGACGGGGTATGATTCTGACCATGTTCTGGCCCGCGGTGAAGTCGGCAAGGTTGGCGTTCCCGTCGCGCATCTGGGTGACATGATGACGTTGTTTGACGGAATTCCGCTTGATCAGATGAACACGTCGATGACGATCAACGCACCAGCCGCCTGGCTTTTGTCACTTTATATTGCGGTAGCGGAAAAACAGGGCACTGCGCGCGACAGCCTGCAGGGCACGACCCAGAACGACATCATCAAGGAATATCTCTCGCGCGGGACTTATATCTTTCCGCCAGCGCCCAGCCTTAAGCTGATTACCGATGTCGCGGCCTTTACCTATCGCGAGGTTCCGAAATGGAACCCGATGAATGTGTGCTCTTATCATTTGCAGGAAGCGGGGGCGACGGCCGAGCAGGAGCTGGCCTATGCGCTGGCAACGGCGATTGCGGTTCTGGATGCGGTGCGCGATTCGGGGCAGGTGCCCGAAGAAGACTTTGCCAAGGTGGTTGGGCGCATTTCGTTCTTTGTGAATGCCGGGATTCGCTTTGTTACTGAAATCTGCAAGATGCGGGCATTCTGCGAACTCTGGGATGAAATCACCCGCGACCGTTACGGCATCGAAGACGCCAAATACCGCCGGTTCCGCTATGGCGTGCAGGTCAACTCGTTGGGCCTGACCGAACAGCAGCCCGAAAATAACGTCTATCGTATTCTGATCGAGATGCTGGCGGTGGTTCTGTCAAAGAACGCGCGGGCGCGCGCCGTGCAGTTGCCCGCCTGGAACGAGGCCCTTGGCCTTCCACGTCCGTGGGATCAGCAATGGTCGCTGCGCCTGCAACAGATCATGGCCTATGAAACTGATCTTCTGGAATATGAAGACCTGTTTGACGGCAACCCGGCGATTGAACGCAAGGTCGGCGCGCTTAAGGAAGGCGCGCGGGCAGAACTTGCAAAGATTGATGAGATGGGCGGGGCAATTGCCGCAGTTGATCGCGGCTATATGAAACAGGAACTGGTGCGATCAAACGCGCTGCGTCTGGCCGATATTGAAAGTGGCCTGACCAAGGTTATTGGTGTGAATGCCTTTACCGAGACCGAGCCATCGCCGCTGACATCGGGGGAGAAATCGATTCTGACCGTCGATGACATGGCCGAACAGGACCAGATCGAAAAACTTAAAGCCTGGCGGTCCGAGCGCAATCAGGCCGAAGTCGATGCCACGCTGACCGATTTGAAGTCAGCCGCCAGCGAAGGGCGCAACATCATGGAAAGTTCCATTGCCTGTGCCCATGCCGGGGTCACCACCGGCGAGTGGTCGGAAACCCTGCGCGACGTGTTTGGCGAATACCGTGCGCCGACCGGGATTACATCGATGATTGTGACCGGGGATGCGGAAAACCTTCAGGATTTGCGCAAACGCGTTGATGAGGTTTCTGACAAGCTGGGTGAGCGCATGAAGATGCTGGTCGGCAAGCCGGGTCTGGATGGTCATTCCAACGGGGCCGAACAGATTGCGGTCAAGGCGGGCGAGGCCGGGATCGAGGTTTTGTATGAAGGCATTCGCTGGACGCCAGAGGAACTGGTACGCAATGCCATCGAAGACGGCGCGCATGTCATCGGACTCTCGATCCTGTCCGGTTCGCATGTGCCGCTGGTGCGTGAAGTGGTCAACGGGCTGCGTGCCCAAGGGGCTGGTCATATCCCGGTCGTTGTCGGCGGGATTATCCCGGAATCTGACATGCTGGTGCTGCGTCAGATGGGCGTTTCTGCGGTCTATACCCCCAAGGATTACCAGTTGGCCAAGGTGATTTCCGAGATTGTTGATCTTGTGGATCGTACATCGGTAGATCACCCGCATACCGGTTCAGCCAAAGGTAAATCGGATGTGGCGGGAACCACCATTTATTAACCAGATGAGCTTGCTTTAGCGTCGTGCAAGCGAGGTGCTGGTCAGGTTTGGCCATGTCGTCATTGCGGCATCGGCAACAGCGATCAGATCGTCGCGGGTCGCGCCATCGCGGGCCTGTATCGACATGCCAATCTGAACGGTCGCGTAATAGGTAGCCATGGTATCGATATTGGCGTTCCTTGGAATGTGGCCGCGTCGTTGACCCTCGGCATAGAGGTTGCGCAAGGTTTTCGTGACCGAGCGGCGATGACTGCAAAGGGTCTGATTGACCGTTGCATGATTTGAGTTTTCCTGCGGTGCGGCCAGTACAACCAGACAGCCATGCGGTGTGTCTTCACGCGTATAGGCATTTGCAGACGCGACCAGAACATGACGTGTTGCGTCTTTTGGTTGTTTGAAGCGGTCCAGATCAGCCCAGATCATGGTGCCGTGATGTTTGTTGTAATGGGCGATCACTTCATCAAACAACGCTTCTTTCCCGCCAAAGGCAGCATAGATGCTGGGCGGGTTTAGCTTCATGGCCGCGCTGAGCTCGGCCATGGACGTATTGTCATATCCCCGTTCCCAGAACAGGCCCAGGGCCTTGTCCAGTGCATTGTCCCGGTCAAATGCGGGGGGTCTACCGCGTGTTGCCATGCTCTGTATTCCTGTTTTTATAGTGATCATTACATAAATCACTTGACGCAGAAACACAAGGTTGTCATCAATTATGTAATGATCGTTACATAAAAGGAATTCATGATGCAGAACCTTACAGGAAAAGTTGCTTTCGTCACTGGCGGCGGACGTGGCATTGGAGCGGCCATTTCCAAACGGCTGGCACAGGAAGGCGCCAAAGTTGTGCTTACGTATGTCAGTGCCCCGGACCGGGCACGTGATGTGGTCAGGGAAATTGAGGCATCGGGCGGCATGGCCGTGGCGATAAAGGCCGACAACCTAAATGCCGATGAGATTGAAGCAGCAATCAATCAGGCGGCCGCCCAATTTGGGCAGATTGATATTCTCGTTAATAATGCAGGGATTATTGAATTCGCACCGATTGACGAATTTAGCATTGAGCAGTTTGACCGCACGGTTGATGTCAATGTCCGCGCGGTTTTCGTGGCGACCAAGGCAGCACTGGCCCATATGCCCGATGGTGGTCGGATCATTACGACCGGCAGTAACCTTTCGCACCGGGTGCCATGGCCGGGACTAAGCCTTTATGCCCTGTCAAAATCGGCGCTTATCGGCTTTACCCGTGGGGTCGCCCGTGATTTGGGGCCGCGCAAGATCACGGTCAATGTCGTTCATCCGGGGCCGACCGAAACCGACATGAACCCGGCAGAAGGCGACATCGCCGATGCTGCGCGCCGTATCATGGCCATCCCCGATTACAGCGATGCCAATGATACAGCCGGGCTTGTCGCATGGCTTGCCGGGCCTGAGGCCAAAGTGGTCACCGGTTCAGAATTCACTGTCGATAGCGGCATGAATGCCTGATCAAACAGTTCCGAATATATGATATGGGGCGGGCCTTCCATTCGGGGGCCCGTCTTTTTGCCAATCAAACGATCAGTGGGACACGTCAGGACTTGGCAGAGACGGTTTCCTGTTTGGATCCGTGCCGTTCAGTGACCCAGCTTTCGAAGGTCGAGGCGGGCAACGGTTTGGAGAACAGGAAGCCCTGGATAAAGTCGCAGCCCTTTTCCTGCAGATAGACAAGCTGTTCGACTTCTTCCACGCCCTCGGCAACCACTTCGAGATTGAGGCTGTGACCAAGGCCGATGACCGCATCGACGATGGCCTTGTCATCGACATCGACATGGATGTCGTTCACGAATGAACGGTCGATCTTAATCGAAGTCACCGGGAACCGTTTGAGATAGTTCAGCGACGAATAGCCGGTGCCGAAATCATCAATCGCGATCAGAACGCCAAGTTCCTTGAGCTCCTTGAGTGTGGAGACCGCCTTTTCCGGGTTGTTCATCAGAATGGACTCGGTGATTTCAAGTTCCAGCGTGCCATGCGGCAGGGCGGTTTCCTTGACGATCTTGGTCACACTATCAACCAGTTCGGCATCCTGGAACTGTGCCGGGGACAGGTTGACGGCAATCCGAAGATCGGAAAGTGATGAGTCGCGCCAGATGCGTGTCTGACGGCAGGCCTTTTCAAGAACCCATGCACCCAGACGGTTGATCAGGCCGCATTCCTCGGCAACGGAAATGAATTCGCCGGGCAGGATCAGGCCGCGTTCCGGGTGATGCCAGCGCACAAGCGCCTCGGCACCGACGACGCGTTCGGTGCGGCAATCGATTTTCGGCTGATAATAAAGTTCGAGTTGATCGTGTTCGAGCGCGTTGCGCAGATCTTCCTCGATGGTTTTGCGTTCCTTGACCCGTTCATGCATCGACGGCAGGAAGAAGCGGTAATTGTTGCGTCCTTCCGCCTTGGCGGCATACATCGCCATATCGGCGTTCTTGACCAGTTGTTCGGGGTTTTCGCCGTCTTCCGGGAACAGGGTGATACCGACACTGGCTGTCGAATGCAGGCGGATGCCGCGGCAATCAAACGGCTGGCACAGTTCGTCAATGATGCGCTGGGCAAGGGCGATGGTGTCTTCGATGTTCTGGACATCGGTCTGGATGATGGCGAATTCATCGCCACCTAGGCGGGCGGCGGTATCCGAATCCCGGATGATGCGCGACAGACGCTGACCCATTTCCTGGATCATCAGATCGCCGACATCGTGGCCGAAGTGGTCGTTGATGTCCTTGAACCGGTCAAGGTCAACAAACAGAACCGTCACACCGCGCTGGAAACGACGGGCCGACAGCAGCGCCTGACGCAGGCGGTCAAGGAACAGTGTTCTGTTTGGCAGGCTGGTCAGAACGTCATGGACCGCAAGGTGGCGCATGCGGGCTTCGGTCTGTTTACGTTCGGTAATATCGGTATAGGTCGCAACGTAACCGCCGCCCGGCATCGGGTTGTGATCAACCTGAATGACGCGGCCATTCGGGCGGGTCCGTTCCATGCGATAGGGTTCACGACGCCGCGCAATCGCAACACGGTCAGAAATCAGGGCCTGAATGCTGACATCACCATATTCGCCGCGTTCACCGTTATAGCGGAGGATATCGGAAAGCGGGGTGCCTTCCTTGACCAGATCACGCGGCAGGTTCAGCAATTCGATATAGCGTTCGTTCCAGACCATCAGGTTCAGGTCCTGATCGAACAGACAGATGCCCTGACCGATATTGTGAAGGGTGGCTTCTAGCAGGGCCTGTTTGCGCTGCGCTTCTTCCTGTGCCTGACCTTGAAGGGCGACCATTTCGTTGTATTCGCGGATCAGAAGCCCGAGTTCGTCTGAGCTGTTCCATTCCACCGGACGGCGCAGTCGGCCGTGCTTGGTCATTCGGATGGAATGCAGCAGTCGGTTGAGCGGTTCCTTGATCGAGCGTTTGTTGGCAATCAGAAGGCTTGCGGCCACGACCGAGATCAGAAGCCCGAACAGGATCATGTCGATCGCAATACGGCGGAACAGCAAATCCTGAACACGTGCGTCCGTGAAGTAAATCACCAGTTCTCCAACGTCATGGCGGACGTTGTTGCGTTCGAAATAGACACGGCGCGAAAGGCGGAGCGTGTCGGTCAGTTCGGATTGCGATACGCCGGTATGGGCAAATTCGGTGCCGTCTGCGCCCAGTGCCTGCACGGCAACGATGTCGCGATCGCGCGCCATGGCGTTGAGGGCAGATTCAATATTGTCGACGTCGAGATACCAGAAAGGTGTGGCCAGAACGCGGGCGTTAATGTCGGCGGTCTGTTCGACCTTGCCATTCAGGTCGTCGCGCAGCACCTTGTAGCTGACATATCCAAAGACGATGAAAAGGGCGAGCGAGAACAGCGAAACAAGCGGCAATGCGATAAACAGCAGCCGACTGCTCAAGGACTTTCGTTGTAAAAACCCGTACGATCCGCGTGACAAGCGTTCTCTCCCTGACACCCACTTTAGGCTAGTCGAATATAATGTACTCGACCTTTGTATGGGTGCCAACACCCCCTTGAATTAGTCTCAAGTCAAACCGCAACTTGATGAAAACGCAAGTTTGATTTCGTTAAACATTCAATTATCTGACACAAGCCAGCAAAGCTATTTATCTTGTAGCGAAGTCCCTCAGCTTCAAGCACTTTTCCCGATAACCGCGAAAAATTCGTTATCGCGGCACGGCTTGTCGTGCCAATTCGTCGCATCTTTCGTTTTCCGGGTGACCGGCATGACCCTTGACCCAGTGCCACTCGACCTTATGCGGTTCAAGGGCTTGCAGCAAACGTTGCCATAATTCCACATTCTTGACCGGCTTTTTATCGGCGGTTTTCCAGCCACGTTTCTGCCAGCCGAAAATCCATTTGGTAATGCCGTCGCGGACATAGCTGCTGTCGGTGTAGATATCGATGACACAGGGACGTTTCAGGGCTTCCAGCGCGCTGATGGCGGCCATCATTTCCATACGATTGTTGGTGGTTTCCGGATCGCCGCCCGACATTTCCTTTTCGACACCCTTGAAGCGCAAAATAGCGCCCCAGCCACCGGGGCCGGGATTGCCGCTGCACGCGCCGTCTGTGTAAATCTCGACGCGGTTATCTTCACCGTTACTTGAAGTCATATTGTCGTGTTCCCCGCCTTTGTGCCTAATCCAGGCCATAGGCTGTTGCGTTTTCCACACGTTGGTGGAACCGCAATTTGTTGATGTATTCGCGCGGGTTCTTCGGGGTGACCAGCGCATCCTTGGGCGTATTCACCCAGTCATACAGCCGTGTCAGAAGGAACCGAAGACTTGCGCCGCGCGCCAGAATGGGCAGGGCTGCCTTTTCGACGTCCGAAAGCGGACGGACCTTGCTGTAATGCGACAGAAGGTTTTTGGCCTTGGTCACATTGAAGCTGTTATCAGGTTCAAAGCACCAGGCATTCATGCAGATGGCAACGTCATAGCAAAACAGGTCATTACACGCGAAATAGAAGTCAATCAGCCCGGAAACGGCTTCCTTGTTCGGAAAGAAGAAGACGTTATCGGGGAACAGATCCGCGTGAATGACCCCCTTGGGCAGGGCGTGCGGCCAGTTTTCCTCAAGAAATGCGAGCTCTTCGCCAATCATCTTGCCAAGGCCGGGTTCGACATCGTCGGCATGTTCCGCACAGCTATCGAAAAGCGAACGCCATCCCTTGATGCTCAGCGCGTTGGGCAGGTGCATTTCGAAGTCCTGACCGGCTGAGTGTAACTCTGCCAATGCGGCGCCAACCCCGGCACAGTGATGCGGTTGAATGCGCCTGGGCGACATGCCCTGCAGGAAGGATGTGATGGCGGCCGGGCGACCACAAAGGCGTCGCAAGGCAACACCGTCCTTGCCGTGGATCGGGGTTGGGCAATTCAGGCCCTTGGCCGACAAGTGATCCATCAGGCCAAGATAGAAGGGCAGATCATCGGGATTTACCCGCTTCTCATACAGGGTCAGGATATACGGAGCCTTGGTCGTCTGAAGCAGGAAATTGGTGTTTTCGACGCCTTCTGCGATCCCCTTGAACGATACCACGTCACCGATATCGTATTCGGCCACAAAGCGGGAAATATCTTCGTCTGAAACGTCGGTATAGACGGCCATGAGTTCTATCGTCGTCCTGATCTGAAAATAAGCATGTCCGCAGACCTAGCTGGCAAGCTGACGCGGCAGTTTGAAAGTGACATTTTCGTTGGTCAGCGTGATTGTCTCGACCGTCACGTCAAAGCGTTCCCGACAGGCATCAATGACTTCCTCGACCAGTATTTCAGGCGCGGATGCACCGGCAGTGATGCCAAGGCTTGAAATACCGTCAAGCTTGGACCAGTCGATATCCTTTGCCCGTTCGACTAGAACCGACCGTGTGCAGCCTTCGCGTTTGGCGACTTCGACCAGACGGTTGGAGTTGGACGAGTTTGGCGCGCCAAGGACCAGAATCGCGTCAGCCTTTTCAGCGATCAGTTTGACCGCATGCTGACGGTTGGTTGTCGCGTAGCAGATGTCTTCCTTTTTCGGCACCGCGATTGACGGGAAACGCCGCTGCAGGATTTCAATGATCTTGGCGGTGTCATCAAGTGACAAGGTCGTCTGGGTCACGAAAGCCAGATTTTCCGGATCGCTGATTTCGATGGTTTCGGCGTCTTCCTCGGTCTCGACCAAGGTCATGCTGCCGGGGGGCAACTGGCCCATCGTGCCGATGACTTCGGGATGACCAGCATGACCAATCAGAAGAATATGTTTGCCATCTGCGTGATGACGTTCGGCCCCGCGATGGACCTTCGAGACCAGCGGGCAGGTCGCATCAAGATATTCAAGTTTGCGGGTTTCGGCCGCCTCGGGCACGGATTTCGGGACACCATGGGCCGAAAAGATCACCGGCACGCCATCGGGAACGGCATCAAGTTCGTCAACGAAAACGGCACCGATATCGCGCAGGCGATTGACCACGAATTTGTTATGCACGATTTCGTGGCGGACATAGACCGGTGCGCCATATTTTTCGAGTGCCTTTTCGACGATCTCGATGGCGCGATCAACCCCCGCGCAGAAACCGCGCGGATTGGCAAGAACGATCCGAAGGCTGGCTTTGTCAGACATGATACAGGTCCGGCTTTCCCAATTGCGTGCGGGCGTTGCCGACGCATTTTTCAAACATTGACGTTACATAACCTGCCTGATCATGCGGTGCAATGACTCTGGGGTAAATGGTCGTTGCCGGTTGGCCGAATTTTTGACGTTTTACACCGCCCAAGGCCGTTCAAGCGGGTTGTGCCGACATCCGCGACAGAATAGACTGCGCGCCGGCCGGTCGTCGCGACGTGGCCCGAAAACATTTGGTTTGATAGAGGCTTGGATGACAATCGGTAACGGACTTCGGCGCGTTTATGCATTGGGTATGGTCTCGCTTGGTGGATTGCTAAGCGCATGCGGCGGTGGCAACCCGTTCGAAGAACAGCCGGTCCCGGTTTGTCCGGCGGCCTATCTGCCAAAGGATACGGCAAAGCTTGTCCAGTTCAGTGGTGCTGGCCGCGACCTGACCGATGTGATCGTCGAAGCCGAATTTACCGGATACCTCGGTGATTGCGGCTACGACCTTGATGACAAGGAACTTGATGTCATCATCAGCCCGATCATTACCGCCGAGCTTGGACCGGCAGCCCAGAACCGTAACGTTCAATTTAAATATTTCGTCGCCCTGCGTGACCCGAACGGCACCTTCATTCAGAAGTCGGTGTTTGACGTGAATATGGCGTTTGCCGACAATCTGAACATGGCACGCATCCGGGACGAGCAGGTGACCCTGTCGGTGCCGCTGGACGATGTCTGGACCGGTCCGGATTACGAAATCTATCTTGGTTTCCAGCTGAGTGCGGACCAACTAGAGTATAATCGCCGGTTCGGAACCGATTGATTTTATTCGGGTTTGTTCATCTGAGACGCGGCAAGCCGATCGTGCCCGAAAAATAGGGGCTGGTCGGTTTGCGCGGAAACCCGTATAACAGAAGCATACCCAAATGATGCACGTGGGAGAGGCCGCAGTCCTTATCGGATGAGCGGACGCCGAAGGAGCAACCACCCCGGAAACTCTCAGGCAACAGGACCGCGTGGAGATGGGACTCTGGAAAGCAGGTGACCTGAATTTTTGATCAGGAACACCTCGCCGAAGATGTAAGCAGACCGGCTTCCTACCCCGGATGTGATTCTTTCAGGCTCCAAAGACAGAGGGGGAATGTGGTTGGCCACTGGTCGGCTATATTTCGCAACGATTGTCCTGGAGAACCTGATGGCGGATCAAGAATCCGAACTTCTAAAAACTGCCCTTTATGATTTGCATGTGGAACTCGGTGCCAAAATGGTGCCGTTCGCTGGCTATGCCATGCCTGTGCAATATCCGCTTGGTGTGAAGGGCGAACATCTTCATACCCGTGCGAAGGCAGGCCTGTTTGATGTGTCCCATATGGGGCAGGTGCGCTTGACCGGCGAGAACCGCGTGGCCGAGCTTGAAAAGCTTGTGCCCGGTGATATTGCCATCCTCAAACCCGGTCGCACCCGCTATTCCGCATTTACCCAGGACGACGGCACGATCCTTGATGATCTGATGATTACCAATGCGGGTGACAGCCTGTTTCTGGTGATCAATGCGGCCTGCAAGGACGATGATATCGTTCACATGCGTGCCAATCTTGGCGACGGTGTATCGCTTGAAGAAATCGATGACCGGGCGCTTCTGGCACTTCAGGGCCCGGAAGCGGCCAAGGTTCTGGCACGCTTTGCGCCATCTGTTACCGATCTGAAATTCATGAGCTTTGCCGAAGTCGACATCGCTGGCAGTCCGTGCTTTGTGACCCGTTCGGGTTACACCGGCGAAGACGGTTATGAGATTTCCGTACCCAACGCCGATGCCGAGGCGCTTGCACGCAAGCTGCTGGCCGAGGACGAGGTCGAGGCGATTGGCCTTGGTGCACGTGACTCACTGCGTCTCGAAGCGGGTCTTTGCCTGTATGGGAACGACATTGATACCACCACGACCCCGGTTGAAGGGGATCTGAACTGGATCATCAACAAACGTCGCCGGGCCGAAGGTGGCTTCAAGGGCGCGGATGTGATCCTTGATCAGCTTGAACACGGTGCGGATCGCAAACGTGTCGGCATCAAGCCCGAAGGCAAGGCACCGGCACGCGAACACACCCAGATTTTGAACGCAGATGGCGAAGACATCGGCGAGATCACCTCGGGCGGGTTTGGCCCGACCGTCGATGGCCCGATTGCCATGGGGTATGTCGCGATTGAATTTGCCGAACCGGGTACCAAGGTCGATCTTATGGTGCGCGGCAAGGCGCGGCCGGCCGAGGTGGTCGAACTTCCGTTCGCGCCGCATCGTTATTTCCGCGGTTGAGAACCAGAATTTATCATAGAGAGAGCGGCGCTACGCTGCATTGGCACTGAATTGATCAACAGGGACAATGGAAGATGACTAAGAAATTTTCGCAGGAACATGAATGGATCGAGCTTGAAGACGGTGTGGCAACCGTTGGCATTACCGATTACGCGCAGCAGTCGCTGGGCGATATCGTCTATGTCGAGCTGCCGGAAGTTGGCAAGAAACTGACCAAGGATGGCGACGCCGCGGTTGTTGAATCGGTCAAGGCCGCCAGCGACGTTTACGCCCCGCTCGATGGTGAAATTGTCGAGGTCAACGAAGAGCTTGATGACAATCCTGCACTGGTCAATGAAGCCCCGGAATCGGATGGCTGGTTCTTTAGAATGACACTGACCGATGAATCCCAGCTTGATGAGCTGATGGATGAAGCTGCCTACAAAGACTTCGTCGAAGGCCTTTAAAACATGCGTTATCTCCCACTGACACGCGCTGATCGTGCTGCGATGCTTGATACCATCGGGGCATCATCGGTTGATGAACTTTACTGTGATGTGCCGGACGGCGCGTTGCTTGATGCACCTGTTGATTTGCCATCCCACCTTGGCGAAATGCAGGTCGAACGCGATATGATGGCCTTGGCCGCCAAAAACATGGGCGCATCAAGCGTGCCCAGTTTCCTGGGCGCGGGTGCCTATCGCCACCATGTCCCGGCGACGGTTGATTACGTGATCCAGCGCGGTGAATTCCTGACCGCCTATACCCCGTATCAGCCGGAAATCGCGCAAGGGACACTGCAATACCTGTTTGAATTCCAGACCCAGGTTGCCTCGATCACCGGGATGGATGTTGCCAACGCGTCGATGTGGGATGGTGCGACATCCTGTGCCGAAGCGGTTCTGATGGCCTGCCGTGCGACCCGTCGCAAGAAGGCAGTTCTTTCGGGTGGTCTGCACCCGCATTACCGCGAAGTGACCGAAACTTATTGCCAGTACAGCGACACCGAAGTTGCCGGGCGCGATGGGCATCCGGAACATCAGGCAACTGCCGAAGAACTCAACGATCTGATTGATGATCAGACTGCGTGTGTCGTGGTGCAGTATCCGGACGTGTTTGGCCGCATTCAGGATCACACCCAGTTGGCCGATCTTTGCCATGCCAAGGGTGCGCTTCTGGTGGTGGTCTTTACCGAGGCGGTGGCGTTTGGTGCAGTGAAATCACCGGGCAGCTTTGGCGCAGACATCGTTTGCGGCGAAGGCCAGTCGATCGGTAATGCGCTGAATTATGGTGGGCCGTATGTCGGTCTGTTTGCCACCACGCAAAAGCTCGTGCGTCAGATGCCGGGCCGCCTGTGTGGTGAAACGGTTGATCAGGACGGCAAGCGTGGCTTTGTTCTGACGCTGTCGACCCGCGAACAGCATATCCGCCGTGAAAAGGCGACCTCGAACATCTGCACCAACTCGGGCCTGTGTTCGTTGGCCTTTACGGTGCATATGAGCCTGCTGGGTGAAGACGGTTATCGCCGTCTGGCGACCTTGAACCATGAAAATGCCTGCAAGGCGGCGGATGCAATTGACGCCGTTGAAGGCGCATCTGTGGTTAATGACAGCTTCTTTAACGAATTCACCGTGAAGCTTTCCAAGCCGGCCGCCGAAGTGGTTGAAGCACTGGTTGCCAAGGGCATCCTTGCCGGTGTGCCGCTGTCGCGCCTGTATCCGAACCGTTCGGATCTGGACAACTACCTGTTGGTTGCGGTCACCGAAACCAACACCGACGAGGATATCGCGGCGCTTGCGTCCGCATTGAAGGAGGCGCTGGCATGACCTTTACAACCCATACCGGCAACCGTGGACTTGTTCTTGAAGAACAGCTGATTTTCGAGCAGGGCCAGCCCGGCCGAACCGGCGTTGATTTGCCGGAACCAAAGGGCACCAAATCGCGTCTTGGCGGTCTTGACCGTGATAGCGACGTTGGTCTTCCTGGGCTTTCGGAGCCGCAAGTCGTGCGTCACTTCACGCGCCTGTCGCAGAAGAACTATGGCATTGATGCCGGTTTCTTCCCGCTTGGTTCGTGCACGATGAAGCATAACCCGCGCCTGAACGAAAAAGTCGCGCGTTTGCCCGGTCTTGCCGATCTGCATCCGATGCAGCCCGAAAGCACCGTTCAGGGTGCGTTGGAACTGATTGACCAATGTGCGCATTGGCTTCTGGTCCTGACCGGCATGCCGGCGGTTTCCATGTCCCCGGCAGCGGGTGCACAGGGCGAGCTTTGCGGCATGATGGCCATTCGCGCGGCCCTTGATGCACGCGGTGAAAACCGTCGTCGTGTATTGGTGCCGGAATCAGCCCACGGGACCAACCCGGCAACCGCAGCCGCCTGTGGCTTTACAGTTGATTCGATCCCCGCGACCGAAGACGGCCGTGTTGATCTGGCAGCGTTTGAAGCCAAGCTTGGCGACGATGTGGCTGGCATCATGCTGACCAACCCGAATACCTGCGGCCTGTTTGAACGTGATGTGCGCAAGATTGCCGATCTGGTGCATGAAGCGGGTGGCTATTTCTATTGCGATGGTGCGAACTTCAACGCCATTGTCGGTCGGGTGCGCCCGGCAGACCTTGGCATTGATGCGATGCATATCAACCTGCACAAGACGTTCTCGACCCCGCATGGCGGCGGTGGACCGGGTTCAGGACCTGTTGTCTTTTCCGAGGCACTGGCACCGTTTGCCCCGATCCCGTATGTGGTGAAAAAGGGTGATGGTTTCCATCTGGTCGAAACCGCAGACGAAGAAGACGGCATGAAGCCGTTTGGCCGTCTGAAGGGCTTCCATGGTCAGATGGGCATGTTCATTCGTGCGCTGACCTATATGAAAAGCCATGGTGCAGATGGCCTGCGTCAGGCATCGGGTGATGCGGTTCTTAATGCCAACTACCTGCTGGCGCGTCTTAAGGACAAGCTCAGTGTGGCCTTCCCGGGCTATTGCATGCATGAAGCCCTGTTTGACGACGGCTTCCTGAAAGATACCGGTGTTTCGACGCT
The DNA here is from genome assembly GCF_003403095.1 of Thalassospira indica. NCBI lineage: Bacteria > Pseudomonadati > Pseudomonadota > Alphaproteobacteria > Rhodospirillales > Thalassospiraceae > Thalassospira > Thalassospira indica. The sequence goes on from NZ_CP031555.1 coordinate 883,608, forward strand.
GGATCTGGCCAAGGCAATCATCGACGAAGGGTTCCACCCGATGACGATGTATTTCCCGCTGGTGGTTCATGGGGCGTTGCTGATCGAACCGACCGAGACCGAAACCAAGGAATCGATCGATCAGTTCTGTGATGCGATTCTGTCGCTTGTGGCCAAGGCCGAGTCGGGCGATGCAGAATTCTTCAAGAATGCGCCGTATCTGACCCCGCGCAGACGCCTTGATGAAACGGCAGCTGCACGTAAGCCGGTTTTGCGCTGGAAGCCTGAAACAGCTTGATAACCAACGCAACCTGACCTTTTGGAGCACCCCGGTCTTTTGGCCGGGGTGTTCTTTTTCAAAGACTTGGACTTGAAACCCATTGGACTTGTCGCAATCTGCACCCTTATACTTGCCGTAATAGTAATGAACGCCGTCAAAAAGGTGCGTTTGGGGATTTAGTGATCGGACGTACGTCCGTTCCGGAGGGTTAAAGTCAGTTATGTCTCGTCGCGTGCAAAAAGTATTCACTGCTGAACGTCGTCTTAAAGAACGCACCGGTGGTGTGGTTGAGGATTGGTCTGACTCCTTTTTTGACCCGACGCTGGAAAGCGGCATGGGGGCAGGGGAACCGATGCAGGCATCCTTGCCGGCAGCGACGAGTGCCCCGGAAACATCCGGTATTACCCAGGCTGTTCTTGATGAAATCAGAGCACTGCGTGGGGAAGTTTCGCAACTGCGTCAGGCAGTGGCATCCGGTGGTGTTCCGGCCAGTGATGTCGCCACCCCGTTTGCATCAAACGATGCGCCGATGGATGAGTTGCCCGAACCGGTTTCAAGTAACCCAACCCACTCCAATCGCCCGGGGGCGGCAGAGCCCGATCGTGACGATCTGGAACTGATCCGTACCCAGATCGCGGAAATGAACGAGCACATCCACCGGGCAAAGGTTCAGATTGCGTCGCTGCGCCATCCAAAGGCGCAGGATGACCGATTGGTAAGTGCGACCTCGGAACTTGATGCCATCGTCAAGGATACCGAAATGGCGACCCATACCATTCTGGAATCCGCCGAGCAGATTGACGATCTGACGATGACGCTTAAAAACTCGGCACCGAGCGATTTTGTCGCCGATCACGTTGAACAGATTGCCTTCATCGTGACCAAGATCTTTGAAGCCTGTAACTTCCAGGACATTACCGGCCAGCGCATCAACAAGGTGGTCAGCACGCTTGAGTTCGTTGAAGAGCGCGTCCACAACATGATCTCGATCTGGGGTGAAGATGCGTTTGCCGAATTGCCGGTTCCTGAGGTCGAAGAAGAATCACGGCCCGAGGATGCAGACCTTTTGAATGGTCCGCAGCTCGAAGGGGAAGGCATCAGCCAGGACGATATCGACAAGTTGTTCGAATAATTCGAAAAATGCTTGGTTTTGTGCTGTGATTTAAGGTAGTAGCGTGAGCTATATCTTCTTGGCAAAGAGCGCCTCGGGCGTTTTCGCCCAGTCATTTGTCAATCAAAAGTTTACATATGTAAGGTAAGTTCTTACCTATAAGAATAAGAAGCTATGTTGGGATGCGTGTGACATACGGTTGCACGCGTTTTGGCGTGCTTGGAGGTTAATATGGGATTTTGGTCTCTCGGTGCTATTCGCCAGCCAAAGGCACAAGACATAAAATGGCGAAAAAGCCCACGTGGGGAGTACTACCGCCTGTTCATGATCGACGATATTTCAGAGCTTAGCCTGGATGGGGTCGGTGGCGTTTACTTGCTGTGGCATGGTGGCCTGAAGCCGTCTTGGCTGGTGGCCGGTGCAACAGAAGATCTTGGACACAGTTTTTCTGAACTGATGCGAGATCCGGATATTCGCGAATATGACACCCGTGGCGGGGTCTATATGAGCTGGTCACCGATCAAGGACAGTTTCCGGGAAGGTGTTGTGCATTTCATTGCCAAGCACACCAACCCGACCTTTGAATGCGATTATGACAGCAAGGAAGACCCGATACCGGTTCTGCTTCCGCGCTGATCAGGCACTATTGTTCCCTACATTCAAAGCAAAAAGCTCCGCAAATGATTGCGGAGCTTTAAGCGCTTGTTGCGGGAAACTTTCCGGTTTTAAAGCTTTTTCAGAACAGCTTCGGCACTTGAAACTTCAAACGCGCCCGGTTCTTCGACGGCAATGTCGGTGACTTTGCCGTCTTCGACAATCATGGCGAAACGGTTGGCGCGCTTGCCAAGGCCGCGGCCGGTCAGATCAAGTCCAAGCCCGGTCGCGTCGACAAACGCCAGATCCCCGTCCGAAAGCATGGTGACGTCGTTGGCCTTTTCCGCATCGGCCCAAGCCTGAAGAACAAAGGCATCGTTTGATGCAAGGCAGGCAATCTCATCGACACCTTTGGCTTTGATCTCATCGGCTTTGGCAACAAAGCCCGGAAGGTGTTTGGCCGAGCAGGTCGGGGTGAAAGCACCCGGTACGGCAAACAGGACAACTTTGCGACCTGCGAAGAATTCCTTGGAATTGACGGCTTCCGGACCGTCGCTGGTTGCGCGGAAAAGGGTAACTTCCGGGAGTTCGGAACCGACTGAAATGGTCATGGGTGTCTCCGTTATTTGGCGCAATCCCGTTGACTGCGCGATGGATCGCATGCCGGAATCAAACACCAAATCTGCTTGGCATTCAATGCTTTCACGCAGAGTTTTTAACAGGTTTCATCTGCCTGACTTGAATTGGCAGCAATTTTGGGCCTGTGTGCACCTTAACGCCTGCGCTCTCGCAGGAGCGGAAACAAAACACTACGCGTTCCCAATCAGATGTGATCACTGAACGGAACTGGCAAGGCTTGCCGAACCGTTTGCATCTTCAAGCGCGCTTAAAACCTCGTCCACACCGAGCAACTCCGAAAGCAAAATGCCATCCGGTGCCCCCGGACCAAATACCGCATTGAACGGGATGCCAAACCGGCCATAAGAGGCAAGGTAATCGGCAATCTTTTGATCCGGACGGGTCCAGTCGGCCTGCATCAGGACAACATCATCCTGCATCAAGGCGTTTCGGACGTCGGGCTTTTCAAGAACCAGCTTTTTGTTGACCTGACAGGTCACACACCATTCCGCCGTAACATCGATCACGACCGTCTTTCCATCGGCAACCAAACGATCAATGGTTTCAGGTGCAAACGCCTGCCAGACAAGCGTGCCATTGTCCGATGATGCGCTTGGCGACGACGGCGGTTGTGAAAAGCCGGGCGCAAACAGTGCAACCAAGAAGCCCAGTACCGCCAGCGACGTAAAGGCAAAGCGTGGACGCAGGTTTGATGTGCGTTTGCGGGCCCAGATAAAGACGCTGCCCAAAATCAGGCCAAGCCCGACAGCAATCGCACCACCCATGCCGATCTGAACCGACAGAATGCCCAGAAGCCAGATCGCCGTGCCGATCAGGGCAAGGCCCAGAACAACTTTGACACCATTCATCCAGCGACCGGGTTTGGGCAGGATATGGGCCACACGCGGTTGGATGGCGATGGCAAAATACGGTAGCGCCAAGCCGATCCCCAGCAAGGTAAAGATCCAGAAGATATCAAAAACACTGCCCGCCAGTGCAAAACCAACCGCCGTGCCAAGGAACGGGGCAGAGCAAGGGGTTGCCAGCAAGGTGGCAAACATGCCGGTCAGGAAGTTGCTGCTGATATGGTGGCCGTGGCTTTCGCTGCGTGTGATAGCGTCATTTGCCGCGTTGCCAAGCTGATCCGGGCCGGAAATTTCAAACAGCCCCCACATATTCAACGCAAACAGGGCGAGAATAATCGTCATAACGGTCAGGAACAGCGGTTGCTGGAACTGAATGCCCCAGCCAATGGTGCCCCCGGCCAGTTTGATGCCGACCAGAACAGCGGCAATCACCCAGAAGGAGGTAATGATCCCGGCGGCACTGGCAAGGAAACCGATGCGCACCCGATTGATGTCCTGTTCGCGGGCCTTAAGGGCCGACATGACCTTGATAGACAGAACCGGCAAGACACAGGGCATGACATTGAGGATCAAGCCGCCAAGCAGGGCGAACAATCCGATCATCGCGAAACTCATGCCCGCCGTTGCGCCCGTACTGGATGCTGTGTTTGTGGCTGCTTTGCCGTCACCGACAACAAGGTTTTGCTCTACCGAAAGCGGACCGGCGATGACGGTGACGGTGACCGGCTGATCTTTCAGTGTCTGGTCTTCGGCCAGGCCCATGACAGTCAAATCGAAATACTGAACATCCTCGTTGCTGCCCGTCGCGGTCGTTTGCGGTTCGGGCAGCCCGAAGCCCGCACGCAGGTCGCTTTCGATCACGATGTCGTCAATACCGACCCCGGCATCATCAAGACCACGAACACCCAGACGCAGGCTGTGTGCATTGCCCTGATTGATGCTGGAAATACTGGTAACTTCGATGGGAAGGCCGGTGCCCCGCAGCGGCACCTTGGAAACAAATTTTTCGATCTGGTGGGCGTGGTTGCTTGCGATCGAGGTGCCTGCACCAGCGGCGGCACTTGCCGGGATATCAAGATCAAAGCTGGCAGTTGCCGGAATGCAGATGTCGCTGCACACCAGATAATCGACATCAAGGCGGATCGCGACCGGCTGGGCCGGATCGGGGATCGCAACATCAATCGGCAGAATGATGTGCTCCTTGTAGCCGAATGTTTCGAGGCCAAAGATCGAAAAGCGGTGAGGGGCCGGCCAAAGGATGTTTGCGTCGCCGACATTTTCTGAGCCGGTCCAGTCAAGTTGCGGCGGGAAACCGGCATCGCCTGCGCTGCGCCAGTAAATCTTCCAGTCGGGTTGCAGTTCGTATTCAAGGCCAAGACGGAGTGTCTGTTTGCCGCCAGTTTCGGTTTGCGCACTGATCAGGCGGACTGACGTGAAGTCCTCATCGACCCAGTCGGTTGCCATATCCGATGCAGCCAGTGCAACAGAACTTGCACCGATCGATGAAAGGCAGATGGCAATCAAAAGAGCCAAGCGGGTGATAAGGTGGCGGAGCACGTGTTGTTCCTTAAGCACGAAAAACCGATTTGCGCAGTGTTGGCCAAACTTGTGGCACAGAAGAGGCGTAATTCCAGTCCCCGTTCAAATCAAGCCACGACTGTGTGAACGCCCTATCACTAGCACATGCCGACAGGGACTTGTCCTGATCCAACGCAAAACGAGACGGATCCATTGCCATGGCAGTGCGTTCCTACCTACATGAGGTATATGGGAATCCGGAATGTCAAACGACAAAAAAAACACGGTTTTCCGGGTTCTTGATGGAAATGGGCAGGTATTCGCGCTAGGCTCTGTGAAACAGGATAAAGAGAGTTGCGACATGGCAGAAGGTATAGGCACGGGTGATTATCTCGGCGGCAAGCTGTTGGTAGCGATGCCGGGCATGCGTGATCCGCGTTTCTCGCAAAGTGTGGTCTATATCTGTGCGCACAATAAGGACGGGGCGATGGGGCTGGTGATCAACCGCCTGATCGACAGTATTACCTTCCCGGAACTGCTTGAACAGCTTGGCATTGCGCGGCCTGCGCCGACGATTGAAGATATTCAGGTACATTTTGGCGGGCCGGTCGAAAGCAGTCGTGGCTTTGTTCTGCATTCAACCGACTTTTCCAACGAAGCAACACTGCATGTTGATCATGGTGTTTCGGTGACCGCCACTGTGGATATTCTTGAACAGATCGCCGTTGGCGAAGGCCCGGAAAGCCGCATTCTGGCATTGGGATATGCCGGGTGGCGCAGCGGGCAACTGGAAAGTGAAATTCTTGCCAATGGCTGGCTGCATGTAGATGCAGATGCCGATCTTCTGTTTGACATCGACTGCGAAGACAAGTGGGAACAGGCGTTTTCCAAGCTCGGTTTTGCGCCGGAATTACTTTCGGGGGATGCTGGCCACGCTTAAAGTATATTGCTTTAATACCGGGCCAAAAAACAAACGCCTGCCTCATCGGCAGGCGTTTTTCGTTTCGGATTGAATGAAGATCAATCAAACAGCGCGTCGATTTCTTCCTGCGAGAAAATCTGATCAACTTCATCCTGCGACACGCGATTGGCATTCTGTGGCGCCTTGGTGACGGTTTTATCCAGATTGTCGAGGCCTTTGGGATCTGGCGGAAGATCGAAGTCGCCAAAGTCGTCTTCGCCCCAAATCTCGATCACGCGGTTCACGCGTTCCTCGATATATTTCATGGTGTTGACGACTTTGGTGATCCGCTGCCCGGTAAGATCCTGGAAGTTACAGGATTCAAAGACCTTCACGACCAGTTCAACGATATCGTCGGCCAGGCCCTGGGTGTAGTCGTCTGTGGCGGCGGATCGAATATTGTGGGCAACAGCGTCAATTTTCTCAACGGTTTCAAGAATGTTTGCCGTCGCATCCTCTGTTGCCGCAACAACAGAATCAAGCTCGCCCTTGACGATGTTAAGGCGCGTTCCGCTGTCATCTTCGGGCGCGGTATAAAGGGCGGCGATTTCGCGTTTTGTTTCCTGAATGGAATTGGCAAGGGCGCGAACTTCGTTTTTCACCAGACGCAGCTCATTGCGCGCGTCGACCTGTTCGTCGTCTTCCGGGTCGATTGCCTTGTTCGCCTTTTTCTGCTCTTCGATCATCACGCGGATGTCGGTAAGCAGTTCAAGCTTGAGATCCTCTATTGCGGTATGCAGGCTCGAAATGTCGGCGCCACCGACAGAGCCATTCGCATCAGTCGGCATGTCGGTCGGCAAGGCGACCATGTCGCTCATGGTTTCGAGTTTGTTGAGCAACCGCATTTCCGCGGTAAATAGTCTTTTACTTCCTGAGCGTGCCATAGACGAACCTCTGTCTTTGAACCGTCTGCATCGGGCAGCAACCTGGCTGGTTGCGGTGCACGGAACATCGGGAATGCATACGTTTTGGTAGAATAGTCGGCAAAGCTGATATATCCAACCGAATTTCTATCCGTGATATTGGGGAAAAGTCCGCTCAATTAAAGGGTTCGGACAGTATTTTTGCATTTGGTTTCTTAAGGCCTGCGTCAGGCCTGTATCCGAATCGTTGCGAAAATCGATCCTGGAGGGGGCTTTTGCGAAAAATCAGCCCGGATCAGGACGCTGTCAGGATGACGTAACGTCATGTTGATCCGGCAATGTGCGGATTGCGTAGGAATTGAAAAGAAATGGCTTTAGCCATTGGTTGAAGTGATTCTAACGAGTTTTGCGCATATATTGCAAAGCAGCATTCGTTGGAAAGGTGAAAATCGGCCATGCGGAATGGCGGTTTTTCTATCCAAGGGTGGGTGTTTAGAACGATTTCAGCCAAAACCACCGCGCTAATTTGATGGATTATCAAATACATTTTTTGTGCAACGCAGCGAGGTTTTTTCTGGAACAGGTGTCGAAGATACGCTATTTGCCTGCGTTACCAATGTACTTTCATGTGCAGGCTATTTAAGAATAAGATATGTCAGAGGAAATGCTCCGGCCCGTTGATTTTTAATCTTTGGTTGAAGCGGTGAAATGTCCCCCGCAGGGCACATGACGCCGGGTCAACAAAAGCAGACGGGGGTGGGGAAGAGTGAGGCATATCGCCTTGAGATGTAATGCGAGGGGGCAGATTCGCATGTCGATCAAGAAGCTATTTCCCATCCTTCTGTTGGGATTGGCGGTACTTACCGGGTTTGATGGCGCAGCACTTGCGGCTGTTGGTCAACCTGAACCCTGGCAGCTTGGGCTGCAGGATCCGGTTTCGCCTGTGGCTGTTGAAGGCCAGAAATTCTTTAATCTCGTTACGTGGTTGATGGTGATCATTACCGTGATCGTCTTGGCTTTGCTGCTGTTTGTGCTTTATCGCTTCAGCGCGAAACGCAACCCGGTCCCATCGAAAACAACGCACCATACCCTTCTTGAAGTGGTCTGGACGGTTGTTCCGGTGCTTATTCTTCTTGTTATCGCGATCCCCTCTTTCCGCCTGCTGTATTTTGCAGACCGTGTCGAGGATGCCGATCTTACGCTCAAGATTATCGGCAAGCAGTGGTACTGGACATATGAGTACCCCGATAACGGCAACTTCACCTTTGATTCGCTTATGATCGATCAGGAAACCGCCATTGCCGAAGGCAAGAAGCGCCTTCTGGATGTGGACAATCCCGTTGTCCTGCCGGTTGATCAAAACATCCGTCTGATCATGACGTCAGACGACGTGATCCATAACTGGGCGATGCCGTCGCTGTTCATCAAGCTTGATGCCGTTCCCGGCCGACTGAACGAAACCTGGACCCGCATTCCAGCTGAGTATGCCGGTACGACATTCTATGGTCAGTGTTCGGAACTGTGTGGTGTGAACCACGCATATATGCCGATCGCGGTTAAGGCCGTTACCATGGAAGAATACGAAGCCTGGGTAGCCAAGGCCCAAGAACAGTTCGCATCTGCTGATCTGCCGTCTGCGGTATCAGTGGCATCGGCAGAGTGAGGGAGAGATTGATGGCTCACGCTGAAACACATGATCACGATCATACCCCCGGCTTCTTTACCCGTTGGTTCCTGTCGACCAACCACAAGGATATCGGGACTCTTTATCTAATCTTCTCAGTGCTTGCCGGTTTGATCGGTGGTGCGTTTTCGGTCTGGTTCCGTATGGAACTGGCACAACCGGGAACCCAGGTCATTGATGACCCGCAATTCTTTAACGTGCTTGTGACCGCACACGGCATGATCATGGTGTTCTTTGTTGTCATGCCCGCGATGATTGGCGGCTTTGGCAACTGGTTTGTTCCGATCATGATTGGCGCGCCGGATATGGCGTTCCCGCGTTTGAACAACATTTCGTTCTGGCTGATTGTTCCGGCCTTTATCCTGCTGATGCTGTCGGCTGTTGTCGGCAGTGGTGCCGGCACCGGCTGGACGGTTTATCCGCCACTTTCAAGTGTGCTTGGCCATCCGGATGCCTCGGTGGATATGGCGATCTTTGCCCTTCACCTTGCCGGTGCCAGCTCGATCCTTGGTGCGGTGAACTTCATTACCACCATCTTTAACATGCGTGCGCCGGGCATGACCCTGCATAAGATGCCGCTTTTTGCTTGGGCAATGCTGGTGACGGCATTCTTGCTGCTGCTGGCGGTGCCGGTACTTGGTGGCGCGATCACCATGCTTCTGACCGACCGTAACTTTGGTACGGATTTCTTTAATCCGGCCGGTGGCGGTGACCCGATCCTGTATCAGCACCTGTTCTGGTTCTTTGGTCATCCAGAAGTGTACATCATGATCCTGCCGGGCTTTGGCATCATCAGCCACATCATCTCGACCTTCTCGCGCAAGCCGATCTTCGGTTATCTCGGGATGGCCTATGCGATGGTGGCAATCGGTGTTGTCGGCTTCATCGTGTGGGCGCACCATATGTACACGGTGGGCTTGGATGTTGATACCCGTGCATACTTTACCGCAGCGACGATGGTGATTGCGGTGCCGACCGGGGTTAAGATCTTTTCGTGGATCGCGACCATGTGGGGGGGCTCGATCACCTTGCGGGCTCCGATGCTTTGGGCAATCGGTTTCATCTTCCTGTTTACTGTGGGCGGTGTGACAGGTGTGATTCTGGCGAACTCGGGCATGGATCTGCCGCTGCATGACACTTATTTCGTTGTGGCGCACTTCCACTATGTTCTGTCGCTTGGCGCTGTCTTCTCGATCTTTGCTGGCTTCTACTATTGGTTCAGCAAAATGTCGGGCTACGAGATTTCCGATCTCGGTGCGAAGATCCACTTCTGGCTCTTCTTCATTGGCGTCAACCTGACCTTCTTCCCGCAGCACTTCCTGGGGCTTGCCGGCATGCCGCGTCGTTATGCCGACTACCCGGATGCGTTTGCCGGATGGAACATGGTTTCGTCTTATGGTGCCTATATCTCGTTTGCGGCGACGATCTTCTTCCTTGGTGTGGTGGCGCATGCCTTCATCCGTGGCAAGAAGGCCGAAGCAAACCCGTACGGGGAAGGTGCAGATACACTGGAATGGACCGTCAGCTCTCCGCCGCCGTTCCATACCTTTGACGAACTGCCACGTATCAAGTAAGTGATCCTGGTTTAAGTCCCCCGCAGGCCCCGGTTTGCGGGGGGCATCCTACCGCCCCAAACGAGAAGACCAGAGTTCAATGACCAAGCAGGTTGCAGATCAGACCCTAGCGCTTGAAAACGCAGTATCCCTGCCGGTTTCGGATGTGCGTGACTATATCGCGTTGCTCAAACCCGGTGTGATGACGCTTGTGGTTTTCACCGGTGCTGTGGGGTTGCTGATTGCCCCGGGTTCGATCCATCCGTTTCTGGGACTCGTCGCAATCGCCTGTATCGCTATCGCCAGTGGTGCCGCGGCATCCATTAACATGTGGTATGATCGTGATATCGATATCCACATGAAACGTACCCAAAACCGACCGATCCCGGCCGGGCGCGTGCCCGCCGACGAGGCCTTGTCTCTTGGCATTGCGCTGTCGATTGTTTCGGTCACGATCATGGCGGTTGCCATCAATATTGCTGCTGCGGTTTTGCTGGCTGTATCGATAGCGTTTTACGTGTTCGTCTACACCATCTGGCTGAAACGCAGCACACCACAGAATATCGTCATCGGCGGTGCCGCCGGGGCCTTTCCCCCGATGATCGGCTGGGCGTCGGTGACGGGCGGGATTGATATCAATTCAATCGCGCTGTTCATGATTATCTTTATGTGGACACCGCCGCATTTTTGGGCGCTGGCACTGTTTCGGTGCGGCGACTATGCCAAGGTCGGTGTTCCCATGATGCCGGTGGTTGCCGGTGACGCCGCAACCAAAAAGCAGATGCTGGTTTATACCATTCTGCTTTTGCCGGTGACCTTTGTTCCGGTCGCGACCGGATTGCTAGGAACGATTTACGCCGTGACGGCGGGTCTGACCGGGCTTTGGTTCCTGCGCCATGCGGTACGGGTTTTGCGCAACGCCGAAGAACGCGCGCCGCACAAGATGTTTGGATATTCCATTTTGTATCTGTTTGTCCTGTTTGGGGCGATGGTTGCAGATGTCTGGCTTGGCGGGTTCATCGTATGACGGAGCACCCCAAAATGAGCAAAGCCGAACTCGAAGCGTTTTACGCCAAGCGTAAAAAGAAGAACTGGGCGTTTTTGGTGATTTTGACCAGCCTGATTGTGCTGTTCTTTGCCATAACCATTTTGAAGATGAGCTAGGAAACCATGGCTGATCAACAACACACAGATACAGTAAAGAAGCGCAACAAGCGCGTGATGCTGAGTTGTGCCGCCGTCGTTGGCGGCATGATTGGCCTGTCCTATGCGTCGGTTCCGCTTTATGAGCTGTTTTGTCAGGTAACCGGATTTGGCGGCACGCCGCAGGTGGGCAAAGACACCGGCGTTGAAGTCTCGGAAAAGACCATCAAGGTCCGGTTCAACGCCGATGTGAATTCCGGCTTGCCGTGGCAGTTCAAACCCGAACAGCGTGAAATCACCGTCCGTCTGGGCGAAGACAATCTGGCCTATTACATGGCCGAAAACATGTCGGTCAAGCCGATCACCGGTCAGGCTGTCTATAATGTGACGCCGCTCAAAGCCGGGCAGTATTTCAGCAAGATCGCATGTTTCTGTTTTGACGAGCAAACCCTTCAACCGGGCGAGCGCGTTGACATGCCGGTCAGTTTCTATGTCGATCCGGCGATTGCCGAAGACATCAATACCCAAGACGTGAAGACGATTACCCTGTCATACACTTTCTTCAAATCCGAGGCATCGTTCGAAGCGGTTGGCAGGAACGAAGATCAGGGAGGCTGACAGATCGCAGTCATGCGATTTGCTGTCTCTGTTTAACAAAGCGAACTTGAGTTTCTTTTGTAAGGATTGAGGGGGACAAGGAATGAGTGATCATGCTCAGAAACATCCGTTCCACCTGGTGGACCCGAGCCCGTGGCCGCTGGTAGCAGCCGCAGCCGCAGGTCTGTTTACTGGTGGCATGGTCATGTTCATGCATTCGGATCGTGCGCCGGCTGACTTCTGGCTGGCAGCGATCGGCATTGCAGGCATTCTGTTTGTGATGTTCCGTTGGTGGAGCAACGTGATCAGCGAATCACGCATCTATCATAACAAGGTCGTTCAGATTGGCCTGCGTTATGGCATGTCGCTGTTCATCGCATCCGAGGTGATGTTCTTTGTCGCCTTCTTCTGGGCGTTCTTCCACAATGCGTTTGTGATCTTCAGCCCCGGTGTGACCGAATGGCCGCCCGCAGGCGTTGAAGTGCTTGATCCGTGGGATCTGCCGTTCCTTAATACCCTGATCCTGCTGTTGTCTGGCTGTACCCTGACATGGGCGCATCATGGCATCCTGGAAGGCAAGAAAAAGGATCTGGTTCAGGGACTGGCATTGACCGTGGGCCTTGGAGTCATCTTCCTGTTCCTGCAGGCCTATGAGTACAGCCACGCGGCATTTGGCTTCTCTGACAACATCTATTCCTCGACCTTCTACATGGCGACCGGTTTCCATGGTTTCCACGTGTTTGTCGGTACGGTGTTCCTGGCGGTTTGCCTTGTGCGTGCCATGAAAGATGGCTTCAAGCAGGATCATCACTTTGGTCTCGAAGCGGCAGCCTGGTACTGGCACTTTGTTGACGTCGTATGGCTGTTCCTGTTCTTTGCCGTTTACATCTGGGGTGGCGAATAAGCCACCCGTCAGGTCAGACACAAGATCATGGATGATTATTATCCAAACCTTTCCCCCATTCGTACCGGGTTGGCATGCAAATGCCCCCGCTGCGGTGGGGGAAAGTTGTTTTCGGGCTATTTGACAGTGCGCGAAACCTGCGAGGTTTGCGGACTGGATTTGCGCGGCCATGATTCCGGTGATGGTCCGGCTGTTTTCATCATCTTTATTCTCGGATTTCTGGTGGTGCCGATGGCGCTATGGGTTGAAATGACCTATGTGCCTCCACTCTGGCTGCACGCGGTTGTGTGGGGGCCGGTGATCATTGGTTTGACGCTGGTCTTGCTAAGGCCGCTTAAAGGCATCATGGTGGCGCTGCAATACCGCCACCGATCGACATCCGAACAGGACTGACCCTTCATGCCACTTCTTAAAACGCGTCCCAGTCTGGCGATGAAAATTTCCGCCGGACTGTCTCTGATCATTCTTTTGGGGCTTGGTTCCTGGCAGGTTGACAGACTGTTCTTGAAAAAAGACCTGATCGAAATGCGCCAGGCGCAGGCACAAATGCCGCCAATTGCCGTGCCGACCGATACCGTGCTTGATCCCGATATGGCGTTTCGCGCAGCCTATGCCGAAGGTCGTTACCTGAACGATCAGGAAAAATACCTGATGGCGCGCACCCGGCGCGGCAATGTCGGTTTTCAGTTGATCACCCCGCTTGAACAGGAAGATGGCCGCATCATTCTGGTCAATCGTGGCTGGGTGCCGCAGGATTACCGCGAACCTGAAACCCGCCCCGACAGCCTGATCGAGGGTCCGGTGCGTGTGTCGGGTGTTTTGCGCCTGCCAAGTGAAAAGCATTGGGCGCAGCCGGAAAATGACGCCATCCGTAATCAGTGGTTCTATGTCGATGTCAATCACATGGCCGAAGATACCGGTGCGGACCTTGCAAGCCCGTATTATCTCGAACTCGACGATACGCCGATCCCGGGCGGATTGCCGATTGGCGGGCAGGCCAAGGTTGAGTTGCCCAACAACCATCTGGAATATGCCATCACCTGGTATAGCTTGGCACTTACCCTGATCGTGATGTTTGTCCTTTATCACCGCCGCCCAAGCAGCGATGACGAAAAAGACGCGCAAGCCTGATCTTGTCGCCACCACTTGAATGATATTTTGCGGACAGCAGCCGGACTGCCCGCGCAGGAGTTCCCATGACCGAAGCGTATAAAAAGCTCGAAGCCCGTTTTCACCGTATGAGTGTCCTGTCCGGTATTGGCGGGATGTTGCACTGGGATATGGCTGTGATCATGCCAGACGGCGGTGCAGATGCCCGTTCCGAACAGCTTGCGACATTGAGTGTTCTGGAAAACGAGCTGATCAATGCGCCGGATCTGGGTGATCTGATCAGCAGTGCGGAAAGCGAGCGCCTTGACGATTGGCAGCAGGCCAATCTGGCGGAGATGAAGCGCGCCTGGGTTCATGGCACGGCGGTGCCAGTCGATCTGGTGGAGAAAATGTCACGGGCGGAAACCCGCTGTGAAGTGGCATGGCGCAAGGCGCGCGCCGACAACGATTTCAAAGGGCTCCTGCCGCACTTGCAGGAAGTGCTTGATCTGTCGATCGAGGCTGGCAAAGCCAAGGCAGAGGCATTGGGCACCTCGGTATATGATGCGTTGCTTGATCAGTATGATCCAATGATGCGCTCTGATCGGATCGATAGCCTGTTTGCCGAGCTGGAGAGCTTCCTGCCCGATTTTACCGCCGATGTGATCGAACGCCAGAAATCCGAAGATAAGCCGGTTAAACCAACCGGTCCGTTCGCGGTTGAAACCCAAAACCGGATTGGCCTTGATCTGATGAAGGCGGTTGGTTTCGATTTTGACCACGGACGGTTGGACATTTCCCATCATCCGTTCTGTGGTGGCATTCCGGAAGATGTGCGTTTGACCACGCGCTATGACGAGAATGATTTTACCTCGGCCATCATGGGGGTTCTGCACGAAACCGGTCATGCCATGTATGAGCGCGGATTGCCCGCCGATTGGCAAAACCAGCCGGTGGGCAAGGCGCGCGGTATGACCATGCATGAAAGCCAGTCGCTGCTTGTGGAAATGCAGGCCTGCCGGTCAGAAGAGTTTCTGACCTATGCCGGACCGGTGTTCAAGGAAGCCTTTGGCGGTGACAGCGCCGCGTGGGGGGCAGCAAACCTGCATCGCCTCTATACCCGCGTTGAGCCGGGCCTGATCCGTGTTGATGCCGACGAGGTGACCTATCCCGCACATGTGATCTTGCGCTATCGGTTGGAGCGCGCGCTGATCGAAGGCGACATGAAGCTTGTCGATCTGCCGGGCGCCTGGAACGAGTTGATGCAAAAACTTCTGGGCATTGTCCCCGAAGATGACCGCAATGGCTGCATGCAGGATATCCACTGGCCATCGGGTGCATGGGGATATTTCCCGACCTATACGTTAGGGGCGATGGCCGCAGCGCAAATCTTTGCCGCGGCCAAGGAATCCAACCCTGAAATACCCAACGCACTGTCGCGTGGTGATTTCGCCCCGTTGATGGGCTGGCTTCGCGCAAACATTCACAGTCAGGCCTCAAGCAAATCCACCGATGCCATCCTTCAGGCCGCGACCGGAAAGCCCCTTGGCGTGGATGCCTTTAGGACCCATCTTGAGAATAGGTACGGTCAGTAAATTCAATTGAATGGGCCCGGCAATCTGCTAGCATTGATTTATTGATCGGTGATACACGCGGCCATCGATCCTCGGGACAAGAAGTTCCCAAACCTTTCATGGGCTCTGCAAACACATGGGCATAACCGACGGCAACAAGAAGGTGATGGACCGGCAGGTCTTTGCCATCGATCAGGTTATTTTCCGGGAAGGAAAGCCTGGAAACGCTGCCTATGTCGTGCAGGAAGGCAAAGTCGAAATATTCAAGACGCTGGGCGAAGGCAAAGAGGTTATTCTCGGATCGATCGAGGCCGGTGGTCTTTTTGGTGAGCTTGCACTTGTCGATAATCAGCCGCGCATGGCCTCTGCCCGGGCGAAAGAACGTACCGTTTTGATCGCGATCAGCCGCCAAACGTTTGAAAAGAAAATGTCGGGGTCGGACCGGTTTATCAAAGCCGTGTTGCGAATCCTTTTGGGCAACTACCGCACGGTTGTGCGCCGGGCGGCATTGGCTGAGTCAAAGCTCAAGGAACATGGCATTCCGCTTGACGGTTAGGGTGGGCTGAATGCGGGGTGGGGCCGTGGCTTGCGCGATAATGCGTAAAGCACGGCAGGCTTGCTGGATTGTCCCTTGACTATATCTGCTCAAACCCTCACTAAATCAGGCTTTGGCGTGTTGTTTGGGGGCGATTTGTGCCCAAATGCACGCAACCGATATTCGCCTTATGCAGGAGCAGGTCTAGTGCGCTATGTCAGCACGCGGGGAAGCGCCCCCGTTTTGCAGTTCGATGAAGTTCTTCTTGCCGGTCTGGCCCGTGACGGGGGCTTTATGTTCCCGAAACATGGCCGACCTTTTCCAAGGATGACATTCATGCGCTGCGAACTCTGACTTATGCCGAAGTGGCCTTCAAAGTCATCCAGCCGTTTGTTGCCGGCACTGTTGATGACGACGCCCTTAAGACCATTCTTGAAGATACCTATCGCGGCTTTGATCACGAAGCCGTCGCGCCGCTCAAACAGCTTGGCCCGAATGACTGGGTAATGGAGCTGTTCCATGGCCCGACGCTGGCGTTTAAGGACTATGCGCTTCAGGTGGTTGGTCGCCTGTTTGATCATGTTCTGGCCAAACGCGGCGAGCGGATCACGATTGTTGGGGCGACGTCGGGTGATACCGGGTCGGCCGCGATTGAGGCCTGCCGGGATCGTGAAAATATCGACATCTTCATCCTGCATCCCAAAGGCCGCGTTTCGGAAGTTCAGCGTCGTCAGATGACGACCATCCTTTCGGACAATGTGCACAATATTGCGGTCGAAGGTTCGTTTGATGATTGCCAGGATCTGGTCAAGGCGCTGTTTAACGACCATGGCTTCCGCGATGAGGTTGGCCTGTCGGCAGTGAACTCGATCAACTGGGCGCGCATCATGTGCCAGATCGTCTATTACTTCTGGGCGGGTGTGCAGCTTGGCTCGCCGGAACGCGAAATTTCCTTCTCGGTGCCGTCGGGCAACTTCGGCAATGTTTATGCCGGTTATGCCGCCATGCAGATGGGCCTTCCGATCAAACAATTCGTGGTTGGTGCCAACCGCAATGACATTCTGGCTCGTTTCTTTGAAACCGGGACCATGAAGATGGAAGGCGTTGAGCCGTCGCTCAGCCCTTCGATGGATATTCAGGTCAGCTCGAATTTTGAGCGCCTGATGTTTGATCTTTATGACCGTGACGGGCTTGCGATTGCCGAGATGCTGACCAAGTTCCGTGAAACCGGTGTTATGGAAATGTCGCAGGGCCAGTTTGGCCGCGCGCGCGAACATTTCGATGGCTATCGACTGGATGACGAAGAAACGAAAGCCGCAATCAAGGATGTGTTGGCAACCAGTGGCGAACTGGTGGATCCGCATTCGGTGATCGGTATCGTGTCAGGCCGTCAGTGCAATCGCGACAAATCGGTACCGATGGTGGCCCTGGCAACCGCACATCCGGCGAAATTCCCGGATGCGGTCAAGCAGGCGTCGGGCATCTACCCGGACTTGCCGCCGCGTCTTTCTGATCTATATGACCGACCTGAAAAGGTCGAACCAATGTCCAACGATGTGGCGGCCTTGATGGCGCATGTCCGCAAGAACCGGCGTGCAGCCTGAAGACCAGCCATGGTTGGGAAAAGAATGCGAAACAGGAGTAATGCTATATGACAGTCGAGCTCACCCAGCTTGACAATGGAATGATTGTCGCGACTGACCGCCTTGATCATGTGCAGTCGGTTGCCTTGGGCACGTGGGTTGATGTCGGGGCGCGTAACGAGACGCCCGACATTAACGGCATTTCTCATATGCTTGAGCATATGGCGTTCAAGGGCACGCGTCGTCGTTCCGCGCTTCAGATTTCCGAAGAAATCGAAGCAGTTGGCGGGCAGATGAATGCCTATACCTCGCGCGAGAACACGGCCTATTATTGCAAAGTCCTGCACGAAGATCAGGAACTGGCGATTGATGTGATTGCCGACATCCTTCAGCATTCCACACTGGATGCGAAGGAACTTGAACGCGAACGTCAGGTCATCCTGCAGGAAATCGGTCAGGCCAATGACACGCCTGACGACATCATTTTCGATTACTTCCAGGAAACCGCCCTGCCAAATCAGGCATTGGGGCGTTCGATCCTTGGCAGTCCGGAAAATGTATCGTCGCTCAGCCGTGATCATTTGTTTGATTTCATGTCACGCCGCTACAGCCCGAAACGCATGGTGTTTTCTGCATCGGGCAAGATCGAACATGATCGCGTTGTCGATATGGTCGCCAAGAAATTCGACAGCCTTCCGGCCCATGAAGATCACGAGATGGAGCCGCTTAAATACGAAGGCGGCAGCAGGATCGAAAACCGCAAGCTTGAACAGGTGCATGTGATCTTTGGTCTGCCGACCGTGTCCTACACCGATGACAGCTTCTATGACCTTCAGGTGTTCAACACCCTTCTGGGTGGTGGTATGTCGTCACGTCTGTTCCAGGAGATCCGTGAAAAGCGCGGTCTGGTCTATTCGGTCTATAGCTTCTCGTCGCACTATGTTGATGGTGGCTTGTTCTCGATCTATGCCGGGACCGGTGCCAATGACGTTGGCGAATTGATGCCGGTCATGTGTGATGAACTGGTCCGCGCGACCGAGGATCTGACCGAAGAAGAAGTCGCACGTGCACGTGCGCAGCTCAAGGCATCTGTGGTGATGGCGATGGAAAGCAATTCCGGTCGCTGTGAAACACTGGCCCGTCAGATCCAGATTTTCGGCCGCCCGCAAAGCATGGAAGAAATCGTTGAAAAGATCGACGGTGTTGACCTTGAAAGCGTGCGCCGTTCGGGCAAGGCATTGCTGGATGGCACACCGACCGTGACGGCGCTTGGTCCTGTCGATCAGATGCCTTCGTATGACGATCTGGCGGCACGCCTGCGTAGCTAGGCTCACGCGATCTTTGAACACATTAACGGCACCTGCCTGACCCGGCTGGTGCCGTTTCTTTTTGCGACGTACTCTAGGCTGGTGTATCCCGATAGCAGGACAGTTCGTGGAAAGTGCAGCATGCAATATGCCTTTGACATAGGGGGCTCGAATATCGAGTTCGGTGTTTTTGATGCCAATGGGGCGATGATGCTTCATCGCAAGGCATCGACACCGCGTGATGACCGCGATGCCTTTGTCAAAATCCTGGCGAGCTTTGTGCACGAGGCCGATGAGCAATATGGCAGATGCGATGTTGGCATCAGCCTTGCCGGCGGGATGGATCCGCAAAGCGGGTCGGTTATTTCTGCCAATATTCCAGCCATCAAGGATTGGCCACTGGCGGCCGAGCTTTCAGCCATACTGGACCGTCCTGTTCTGGTCGAAAATGACGCCGATTGTTTTGCCTTGGCCGAGGCAACAACAGGTGCCGCCCAAAACGCCCGAACCGTCTTTGCCATTATCCTTGGTACCGGGGTTGGTGGCGGAATTGTGTTCGATGGTCAGTTCGTTGGCGGTAACAGCGGTATCCGTGGCGAATGGGGGCATGGCAATGATGTCACCGGTAGCCTCGTTAAACATGGCCTGTCGGCGGTTGCCTGTGGCTGCGGGCGCACAGGATGCCTTGATAGCTGGGGCGGGGCGCGCGGGCTTGAACGGATTTACGCGCAACTCCATGATCAGGCACCTGCAAGCCACGACATCACAACGGCATGGCTGGCCAGGGATGACAAGGCAGCACGGGTTATCGGCATCTATTGTGATCTGGTTGCCCGTGAATTGGCACTGATGGTTAATGTTCTCGATCCGGACTGTGTCCCGGTGGGCGGCGGATTGGCATCCGAGACCGCCTTGATCGCAGAGATTGACACCCGGGTGCGAAAGCATGCCCTGGGGCGCTATGACGGGCCGCTGGTGGTGCCCGGCGCCCATGCCCGGGATGGCGGTTTGCGGGGGGCAGCCCTTTTGCACCAGATGACAGCACGGCCGAAATCCGGATAACCGAGCCGGTCATATCAGAAAAATATTATCCAATCATAAGAATGGCCTATGCCTTGGTATGCTTACGGTTTAGAATTTGCCGCATGCGATTATCGGACTTAATTGTCGCACTATAACAAGGCTTTATGACTGGCGTTTTTGCGCAAAGCCGTGCCAGTCAAAAAATGGGAAATCACATGACCACCGAGTTTGAGACCGATCATCAGGGCGAAATGGCCAAAATGTTCGAACAGCGTGTTGAGGCGATCCTGAAGCTCGGTATTGAGCAGTTTGGTCTGCCAGTCGGCATCTTTAGTGCGATTGGCGAACAGACCTATGAAATTCGACAGGTGTTCCATCCGGAAAATGCCCTGACCCCGGGCATGGAATTCGATCTTGATGAGACATTCTGCAGTCAGGTTATTTCGGCCAGCAAAGTCTTTGCTTTTCATGATGTCAGTGAAAGCGAACTGGGATCGCATCCGGCCGGCGAAAAATTCGGGTTTGCCGCCTATCTTGGCGCACCGATTGTTGTCGAAGGCGAATGCATCGGGACCCTTGCATTCGGCAGCCCCGTACCGGTGAAGGCCTTTACCAAGCATGATATCGATCTGGTGCAGCTTTTTGCCGACTCAATCGGGCAGGCGGTTGCCCATATCCATGATCGCAAGGCACTTGATCAGGCGCGCAAGGATATCGAGCTTTCTGCCAATACCGATCCCCTGACGGGGCTTTACAATCGCCATTACATGGAAGGCATCTTGCGAACCGAGCTTGAACGTTCAAACCGTTATGGCAATGCGGTTGTGATCGGGATTGTCTATTTCGACAATCTCAAGAACCTGAATGAGAACTTTGGCTATGATGCCGGTGATGCCGCGCTAAAACTGTTTGCCAAGGTGGCATCGGGCATGAAGCGCGAAACCGATGTCATCGCGCGCTGGAGCGACAAGGAATTCATTATCCTGATGCCTGAAACCGGGGCCGCAGGTGCATTGAACTACCTACAACGCCTGACAGAGCGCGTTGGTGCCGAGGATTTCGAGGCCGGAAGCGCACACCCGAAGCTTACACTCAGCATCGGCCTTGGCATTGCGGAGGCTGGCGATACGCTTGATAAACTGGTGTCGCGCGCCAGCATAGCCATGCACCAATCCAAGCAGTCCTGATTGGTTCGTTAGTGTCAGAGCAAACAGGAACTGCATCAGAGCAGTTTACGTTTTTTTCGACCGCGCCATTTTGTTCGCCTCTTTGCCGCTTAGTTCGAGTGTAGTACCTTGGGGGCCATGTTGAACTCTCGCTGCACCGCTTAGCAATGCTGTCCAGGCCTCCATTGGAGTGATCTCGGCGTGATCCTGCTCACTTGTTTGGAAAAGGCCGTGGCATGCGCCATCAATCCATCTATCAGGAAGTACACGGCCTTCTTTGGTTGTCATCTCCATAATTGTCTCAATCGTCCAACTTGCTCTATTGATATCCAATGAGTATTTCTGGAGATCTTGAGAGACCTTAACGTTGGCAATATAGGTTCGTCTAAGCCAGCTAACCGTGTAGACAAGAAAGCCAATGCAGGCGAAAGATGACAGAGATCCTCTGAGAAATTCGGCAATCAACCATGTTTGGAAATTTGAGTTAGTGCTTTGGCTGGACTGTTCAGCTGCAGCGGTAATGAGATTGTCAAAGCTAGCGAAACTCGATAGCGCAAAATAGCCAGCTACGCAGGCGATCAAAAACGAGCCTACACAAATCGCAATGTTCAGGTTGCTTGTTTCTTTTGGTAACAAGGATCCAGCAACGCGATCACTAATCTCGCTTGTAATGCTCTCGCGAAGTTGTCGACGCACATGCATATGGTCACGATCATCAAGCTCCTTTTGCTTGGCTTTGACTTTCCGCTCAAGCTCGCTTATTCGAGCTTCTTCTTGATCAATATAGTTCTTGTATTCTGTGCGTTTGGATCGGATTTCCTCCTGCACTTCATCGGAAATTTTCCGTCGCTCTTCAGCGAATGCTGCCCGCTCAGCGGCGGACTCTTCAACCATCCGTGTTTGAAGTGCGCTAAGGTCAGCAAGCTGTGCCTGAAGGATATCGATAGCGCTTCCGGCTTTTCCGTCTCCAGCATCAGGGGTTTTCAGTATCAAGTGGGCATTAATTAGCTGAGTAAGGCCATGTATATCTGTAGCAGAGGGAGTAACCGCACTGCCGCCTTGGCCCGGTAAAACAATAACTTCGTCAAAGTAAGGAGAAGGTACTCTGATGTTAATGTTTTGGTTTTGCCCATTTGGCGGTGTCGGTGTGGTTCCGCGCCGATAATATATTGTGAACTTGTGTACATCCGTGACGAGATCGACAGCATCAATTGAGAAAGTCTTCTTCTTTCCTACAACTGATTCTAGTTCCGCTAAATCAAGTGTGACATTCCCAAATCGACAGCTCTCTTGCAGTCGGCCGAAGGATTCAACAATAGCTCTCATCAACTTCATGATTTGAGCATCGTTTAGTCTGCCGGTTGGGAAGAACACATGTTGCGCCATAACGCTGTTCCTATGCTTTATTTTAGTTTGTTCATATGGAACTAAAGGTTGCAGAATTGAGGGTTTAACTCAAGCGCGTATTGATTGGGTTTAAGGCAAACATGCGCGATGCATCAGTCAAAGACATGCCGAAAGCGGGAATAAAGGGTAGCACGTTCACTGAATTTCCCTTGGAAGAAGCAGGCAAAAGAAAACCGCTTTGAGGAAAACCTCAAAGCGGTTTGTCTTGGCTGGGGCGGTAGGATTCGAACCTACGGTACACGATACCAAAAACCGATGCCTTACCACTTGGCCACGCCCCATCAGCGTGCGTGGCGCGGAAAATAGCGCCCTCATGACAAGAGTGCAACCCTCTATTTGAAGGTTTTTTTATCTCGCGCTCAGTCGGGGAAGGCCGCGCCCATATCTGCCTGCTCGCGGCTCTTTTCCGTCAGGATATGGGTGGGCGAAATCCACCAGTCCGGGTTCTGTGCCGCAATGGCATTTGCCGCACGTTCAGCCTGATCGTTTGTGTCGTAAATTCCGAAACACGTCGCACCGCTGCCTGACATTCTGGCCAGCAAGCATCCCTCTTCACGGGCAAGCGCATTTAGCACATCACAAATTTCCGGAAGGATACCGGTGGCCGGCAGCGTCAGGTCATTGCCGCATTCCGACAATGCATCGGCAAGCGCAGCACCACTTTGAAAGGTTTGCTTGGTATCCCATGCGTCGGTTGGGCTGAAACCCTCGTCGGCGCGAGCCTTGAAGATTTCTGGTGTCGAAACCGCCTTGCCGGGATTGATCAGGACCATCGGGACGGACGGCAGGTCGGGCAGTGCGGTGATTTCTTCGCCAATGCCCGACATCAGACAGCTTTTGCCATGCAGGCAAACCGGGACATCGGCCCCCAGCGACAGGGCAATACGCGAAAGGGTGTCTTCGTCGAGATCAAGTTTCCACATCTCGCACAGCAACCGGATCGTCGCAGCCGCATCCGCCGACCCGCCACCGATGCCCGATGCAATCGGCAATCGCTTATCAAGGATCAGGTCGGCCCCCTGTGTCGTGCCACTTTCGGCCTGGAGCATCCGGGCGGCACGCATGACAAGGTTGTCGCTGGTGTCTTCAAGGGCGAGGTTGGCGGCCATGGGGCCTGTGATCGAAAGGGTGATGGCGCCATCATCGCGCACCTCACCACTCACTACGTCGCCGGATGCGGTAAAGCAGACGAGGCTTTCAAGCAGGTGATAGCCGTCATCGCGTTTGCCGGTGACGTGCAAAAACAGGTTAACCTTGGCAGGTGCCTGCTGGCGATAGGTCGCAGACATGAACGTTTCTTCCCAAATGCGTCAGTTTACGACGGTCGGGGCCACGCTTGGTACCTGACCATTGATTTTGGCTTCGACGGTACTGCGCAGTTCTTCGGTCGGATTGAAGGACAGGGCACGGTGCCACTGGAATCGGGCCTCGTGATAGCGCCCGATCTGCCAATAGGCATCCCCCAGATGATCATTGATGGTCGGATCGTCGGGTTTCAGTTCGACCGCCTTTTCAAGCTGTTCGACCGCATCTTCGAACCGGCCCAGTTTGTAGTAAACCCACCCCAGACTATCGACGATATAGCCATCATCAGGCTGCAATTCGACAGCGCGTTTAAGCATGTCTTCGGCCTGATCGAAATTCATGCCCATATCAACCCAGCTATAACCAAGATAGTTGAGCACATAGGGCTGTTCCGGTTCGACTTCGAGCGCCTGAAGGAAATCTGCCTCTGCCTTGGCCCAGTCACCGGCACGTTCATGGGCAATGCCGCGACGATACAGCAACCGCCAGCCAACCTGGGTCTGGCCACCAAGCCGTTCAATCGCCTTGTCATAGGCGTCTGCCGCCGGGCCATATTGTTGCTGAATGCGCAGGATGTCGCCAAGCTGGATCAGCGCATCCGGGCGATCGCGGCGTTCGCTGACCATGTCTTTGAGGATATCAATCGCCTCGTCCGCACGGCCAATCTGCTCAAGGCTTGAGGCAGTGCGAAGCCGCGCATTCCAGCTGTGCGGGGATGAGCGCGGGATCCCTTTGTAAACCTCAATTGCCGTTTCAAAACGGTTCTGAATTTCCATCACTTCGCCAACCAGAAGACGGGTAATGTCATCATCGGGACGTAGCGACAGCGAATAGCGCGCCATCAGCAAGGATGGATCAACCGCGTTTTCCTGACTAAGCAGGGTGGCGATATCGAGATAGGCCTCTGCCAGACCCTCTGCCGGGGTCAGCATGGTTGCGATGGGTGGTTCGTTGCGGTCAAGCCGCGCCAGATGGAACGGCATGGCAAGCGATTGCGGATGCCGATCCATATAGCTTTCATACAGAAGGGATGCCTTTTGCACCTGACCTTTGCGCTCATAGACGGCGCCCAGGGCCTCGGCGGCGCGAAGCGGCGCGTCGGCCGGGTCGCCATAAGCACTGGCAAGGGCGCGTTCGGCGGCATCAAAATCACCAAAATGCGCCAGGATCAGACCGCGATGGTATTCCGAAAGCGGGTTAAGCGCGCCATTGCCCTGCATGCCATCAAGGGCGGTCATTGCCGCGTCTTTTTGATCAAGGCCGGTGTAAAGCCAGGCCTTTGCCAGCGGTGCAATTAGGGCATTGATGCCCCGTTCGGGCAGGCTTGAGACGATATCAAGCGCATCCTGATAGCGATCTTCGCGAATGGCGGCATCCATCACGGTCAGGGCGGCAAACAGGTCCTGATCGTTTTCGGATTGCAAGCTGGTGGCAATGTCGACGGCATCGCTGATGCGCCCGTCGCTGATCAATGCCAGGAAGGCACGGCGGCGCAGCTCGGCATTGTCTGGGTCGAGTTGATGGGCGCGCAAAAGATATTGCGCAGCGTAGTCGGACCGGCTTTCCATCTGGGCAGCCTTGCCCGCCAGGAAGTTGCCCGAAAACCCGTTGGATTGCGGATACTCGAAAACGGCATCGTCGCTGTTCTGTGGCATGGTGCCACAGGCCGAAAGCGCAATAGCCGTCATCGGGATGAGGAGATGTAACAATTTACGTTTCAAAGGCTTTTCCTGCGTCCGCAATTCGGGTTCGGCGATGCCAGATCTGTCGCATCGCCATAGTGAATTTCGGGATTAGCCTACTCAGTCGGCAATTATAAGGCAAAGCATTTGCAACAACAGCAAACGGCTATCTTTGAATGCGATCAATGACACGGGAATACGAAGCGCAGGATAATATGTCGTCAGTCCCGAGACAGGGCTTCTTTGACCAGTGCAATCCAATAGCTGACACCATGCGTGATTGCGTCATCATTGAAGTCATATGCGGCGTTATGAAGCAACCGGTCGCCATCCGTCGGGCCGTTGCCGAGCCAGATATAGCAACCCGGTTTGACATTCAGCATGAAGGCGAAATCTTCGCTGGCCATGGACGGTTCCGGATTGGTGTCCACCTGATCTACGCCGACAATCTTCGATGCCACCGAAAGGGCGATTTCGGATTCTGCCGGGCTGTTGATTGTTGCCGGATAGCGGCGTTGATAATTCACGCGGGCATCGCAGCCCAAGGCCCGTGCTGTGTGTTTGGCTGTTTCGACCAGACGCGCTTCGATAACATCCTGAATATCAGGATCAAATGTGCGCACAGTGCCGCGAATGGTCGCGGTATTGGGGATTACGTTCCATGTGTCACCGCCGAAAATCTGCGTGGGCGAAATGACAGCGCTTTTCAAAGGATTGATTTCGCGCGCAACGATGGTTTGCAGTGCCAGCAAAACCTGACCTGCTGTCGTAATCGGATCATGTCCGAGATGGGGCATGGCCGCGTGGCACCCTTTACCCTCAATCACGATTTCAAACACGTCGTAGCTTGCCATCATCGGGCCGGCCTTGACGGCCATGGTGCCGATATCGCGGCCCGGCCAGTTATGCATGCCATAAACCGTATCGACCGGATGGCTGTCAAAAAGGCCTTCGTTGACCATCTCGCGTCCGCCGCCCTCGTTTTCTTCGGCAGGCTGGAAAATAAAATCGACGGTTCCGGCAAAATCCGGGTTTTCAGCAAGGATTTTGGCGGCACCAAGCAGCATGGTCATGTGCCCATCGTGGCCACAGGCATGCATTTTACCCGGATGCTTTGACGCATAAGGCAAATTGGTTGTTTCATGGATATCAAGTGCATCCATGTCGGCGCGAAGCCCGATCCGCTTTCCAGCCCCTTTGTTGCCATGCAGGGTTGCGACAACGCCTGTCTTGGCGATGCCGGTTTTGACTTCCAAGCCAAAGGATTTCAGCTTTTCTGCGACAAAGGCACTGGTCAGGTTTTCTTCAAATGCGGTTTCAGGGTGAGCATGCAGATGGTGACGCCAACTGATGAATTCATCGACAAGTTCAGTGGCGCGAGGATGAAGGGAGCAAGAAGGGACAGACATCTGCATACTCGATTTTGGATGATATGTGCGGGCGTGAACCCGGTAACTTAACACCGGGACCACCATGTTTCAGATGGTCCCGGTTACAAGATGTGATCAGATACCCTGAAGCTTCAGGATCGCTTCGGCAACAAGAACCGAACCGGCATAGGTGCCAAGGAAGACAAGGCAGGCAACCAGTGCGAGTTTCCAGCCGGAATGTTTGGCAACTTCGATTTCCTTTTTGGCAATCGCAAAGCCGGCATAGGCAAGCGCCGGGGTTGCAAGGGCCAGGAAGTTAACCGACTTGGCCTGTGCGACAATCCATTCCGAACCCGGGGTCCAGGGAAGGGTCGCGACAATGCCGACCAACGAAATCCATGCAACGCTTGGCAAATAGAACGGCGCAAAGCGGGTCAGGATAAGGCCAACCATCGAGATCAAATAGATCACGATCATGCCCATAAATCCGTCCATCAAAGGTATCGCCGGTCCGACTGTGTTCATCACCAGTCCGACAAGGCAGACAATGATCAGGACGACGGCATGATCGACAAGATCAATTTTCGGGCGGGTGGTTTCTTTTGCAACAACGCTATCAGACATGATCAAGCCCCCTTGTTGTCAGCAGCGGCAAGGTCACGCTTACCAGCCGTCGCGTTATAGAGTTTTTCAACGATCGGAAGAGCAATAAACAGTCCGGCATAAAGACCCGTTGCATAGGTCAAAAGGTTGCTCGCCCCGGCAAGTGCAAGGATTTCGTCCTTCATGGAAGGGACAACTTCCGTCAGCGCACCGGTGCAGGCCGCCATCATTGAACCACTGCCGATCCCGCATGCCATTGCAAGCGCGCGCGGATCAAAAACATCAATGCTGGCAAACAGCGACGCCAGAATGGCAAAAATGAAGGTGCCGAAAAGCGTGCCGATCACATAAACGCCCATGACACCCGCACCTTCCGGGCTTTTGAGGGTGTAACGGTCGGCAATGATGGCAAGGTTCGGTTCACGTGCAATCGAGAAGGTTGCACCAATGGCCTCACGGCCCATTTTCAGGCCCCAAACCGCCAGCGGGAATGCCAGCACAATCGTGCCGAGGTTCCCAAGTTCCTGCAGCAACAGCGCAGGACCCGCTTCGATGATGGTTTCGATTGCCGGGCCGATGGTGGTTCCGAATTTGGCGATGAACGGCATGATCGCAATGACGATCAGCGGTGAGGCCGCCTTGACTTCTTTTTCACCGATGAACTTGCCAAATTTCGGCATGACATTCGGATTCATAAGGGCTGCCATGATAAAGGCATAAAGCAGCGGCAACAGAAGGATTGCCCCAATTCCCAACGGAATTTTGCGGATGCCGATCAGCTCGGCGATTGCCCCGATAATGATAACGGCTAAATGGAGCTTCCATAGCCCCATTTGTCCCCGAAGCGCATTCATTTCCCAGTCTCCTTGACAGACAGTGGCGTTTACGACGCAAGGACACCTTTCCCATTGTTGCGGGAAACCAAACGCGCCTTGTCATCCCTGTAAAATCCGGCGACGCAAAATTCATCGTTTTGCCATTTTTAGATCCGGAATTTCCGACCGAGAATGGGAACATGCCGATTCATGGGCAAGTGCCATTTTGGGATGCTTCTGTTGCCGAAATGGCAACAAGTCACTCAAGGTTATTCATGTTCTTCGGGATACCAGGCGGAGCCAAATGCCTCCATCCGATCGCGGATCATGCCTGTAACAGCCCGCACTGCGGCGGTTTTGGGGCGCTCCTTGCGCACCAGCAAGTGTGAGGGAACACGCGCCAGGAAGGGATCGGTCATCGGGATGGCAACGACTTCTCCTCTGCGTAGTTGTCGTGATACCGCAAACGCGGGCAGATAGGTAATGCCGCCCCCCGACAGGACAAAGTGAATGGCAACATTGATCGAATCGGCGGTCAGAAAAGCATCCCGCGCAACACGATTTCCCGGATCGGCATTTGCCAAAAGTTTGGACACCCCGAAGTTTTGATCCAGCAAGGCGGCCGGATAATTCAGCGTTTCATTCAGTTTGCAGCTTTGCTTGGAGGCAAGGGCAAATTCCGGCGGGACCAGCACGCAAAGCGGGCTGTGGTTTTCGGCAAGTAATTCAAGCTCCGGCGTGCGCGGCGGGTTGAAAACCAGCCCCAGATCATAGTCATCGCGCAGAATGCCATGGGTGATCTTCTCGGTTCCGGCAACATCGACTTCAAGCCGAATATCGGGGAACTCGTCGCGCAGCGGGCGGATCACGTGATTGACAAGATCGACAACAAAGCCCTCCCCGGTTGCGATGCGCACCGTCCCGGCAATGGCGCCACGGGCGGCGGCCAGATCAACTGCAAATGCTTCGTCGATTTCAATGCGCTTGCGTGCATGCGCCGCAACCATATGCCCCGTTTCGGTAAAGATGATCCCGCGTTTGGTGCGTTCCATCAAAAGCGTATTGAGATGCGCCTCAAGGCTTGAGATCTGTCGACTGATCGCCGAGGGGGCAATGCGCAAGTTCTCGGCAGCAGTCCGGATCGAGCCAGCTTCGAAAACAGCCAAAAAATAACGGAGAGGTTTGTCATCGATCTTCATATCGGGGCTTCGAATTGTGGGGCGATGTCGTAATCAGAGCATATCTGTTGCTGTTTCGGCAACAACATGTTCCGGCAATTGATCTTGAAACAGCGGTGCTTCCGCCGGAAGTTGATCAGGAAATCAAAACAGAAAAGGGCGGAAAAGGGCGTTCAAAGGCGAAGATTGTCACCTTTGATACAGCGCGTAACGACCCCAAAGCAGCAAAGAGGCAGCAATCGTGACACAAACACACATCAATGACAGCGGAACCGTCGGGGTCATTGGGCTTGGAAATATGGGACTTGGTATGGCGCGCACACTTTTGCGCGAGGGCCACGCTGTAACCGGGTTTGACCTTTCCGTCGAACGCCAGGCGGATGCTGCGCGCGATGGTGTGACCATCGTTGCCACCCAGCAGGAACTTTTTAGCGCCTGTGAGACCATCATCCTTTCCTTGCCGACAGCACGCCACGTGCAAACCGTTCTGACCGGGGATAGTGGCCTTGCATCTTGTGGTCTTGCGCCGCGCCTGATCATTGATACGACAACGTCTGAACCCGATGTGACCCGTGAACTTGACGCGGCTTTGCGTGTGATCGGTCATGTCCTGATTGATGCGCCGGTCAGTGGTGGCCCGGCTGGGGCCAATAGTGGGCAATTGACCATGATGGTTGGCGGCGATGATGCCGGTTTTGCCAAGGCGATGCCGATCCTTTCAGTTCTGGGTGGCAAGATTACCCATGTTGGCCCAGTAGGTGCCGGCCACGCAGTCAAGATTATCAACAACATGCTTGTTGCGACCCATCTTTTGACCATGCGCGAAGCAGTCGCACTGGGCAAGGCGGCCGGGGTGGATACCAACTACCTGATCTCCGCACTTAATGCCGGTTCAGGGCGCAGTGCTGTTAGCGAAGTCAATTATCCGAAATGGGTTCTTTCCGGGCAGTTTGACAGTGGTTTTACCATGGGGTTGATGCGCAAGGACATGCGCCTTGCCATGGCCTTGGCATCGCAAAAGGACGTGGCGCTTCCGGTCAGTCAACTGGCCGGACAGATTTGGCAGGACAGTGCAGCGGCGCTTTCCGATGACATGGATTTCAATCGCATCACCGAATTGACTGCAAACACCAACACCGCCAAGGCAGGAGAATGAAAATGAGCAGCGCAGATAAACTGATGACGCGTGACTATGCCAAGGCCATGGCACCGTTCTTTGCCGATGGTGTTGTTGGCAGTTGGGTCGATGGTGCGATCATGCCGGGCAACGGCGATGATGTCGAATTGATCGATCCTGCAACCGGCAAGGCGTTTTTGACTTTCAAGGATGCCGGTGGCGATGTCGTGGATGCCGCTATGAAGGCGGCGGTTGCCGGGCAGCGTGTCTGGTGGGCGATGACGGCGGCGGAACGCGGCCGTATTCTCTGGAAAATCGGAGCCCAGGTCCGCGATCATCTTGAACAGCTGGCACTTCTGGAATGCGTTTCTGCCGGTAAACCGATCCGCGATACGCGGGTCGAGGTGCTTAAAGTCGCCGAGATGTTTGAATATTATGCCGGTTGGGCGGACAAGCTTCATGGCGATGTGATCCCGGTCCCGACCAGCCATCTGAACTATACCCGTCCCGAGCCACATGGCGTTGTTACGCAAATAACGCCCTGGAACGCGCCGATCTTTACGGCAGGTTGGCAGTTGGCCCCGGCCTTGTGTGCGGGCAATGCGGCGGTTCTTAAACCGTCGGAAATGACGCCGCTGACCTCTGTTGCGCTTGGCGTTTTGTCGCAAAAGGCGGGCTTGCCTGATGGGGTGATTTCCGTACTGGCAGGATTGGGCCATACCACGGGTGTTGCGGCGACAACCCACGATGCCACCCGCAAGGTCGTCTTCGTCGGATCGCCCAAAACCGGTTCTATTATCGCGGCCCAAGCCGCCCAGAATATCGTGCCTTGTGTTCTTGAGCTTGGCGGCAAGTCGGCAAATATCGTGTTCGAAGATGCCGATCTTAAGCGTGCCGTGACTGGCGCGCAGGCCGCGATCTTTAGCGGAGCCGGGCAAAGCTGTGTTGCCGGTTCGCGCCTGTTGGTCCAGCGTTCTGTGTTAGATCAGTTCCAGGAAATGCTGGTTACGGGTGCCAATCATATTCCTGTGGGCGATCCGCTTGATACCGCAACCCAGATTGGCCCGATCAACAATGATGCCCAGTACCAGACGGTAAATCGCCTGATCGCGGCGGGGCGTGCCGAAGGGGCCGATATTCTTGCAGGTGGTGTCCGCCCGGATGGGGGCGCTTGCGCCGATGGGTATTTCTTGCGTCCGACGGTTCTTGGCAATGTCCGCAACGATATGTCGATTGCGCGTGACGAAATCTTTGGACCGGTCGTTTCGGTCATTCCGTTTGAGGGCGAGGCCGAAGCCATTGCCATCGCCAACGACAGCAAATTTGGCCTGGCCGGTGCGGTGTGGACTGGCGCGGTGGATCGCGCGCACCGGGTGGCCGCCAATGTGCGGGCCGGGACGTTCTGGATTAACAGCTATAAGACCATCAATGTCATGTCGCCATTTGGCGGGTTTGGACAGAGTGGCTATGGCCGATCCAGCGGCAAGGAAGGCTTGATGGAATATATGCAGCCCAAAAGTGTCTGGACCGAAACCGCGGCAAATCCGCCGGTTGCTTTTGGCTATGCGCCAGAATGATCAAATGACCAAGTGATCAATTCATCACACTAAATAATAAGGGCCGCAAGAAGCGGCCCTTATTTGTATGAGGAAAGCCGAAAAGGCTTACATATTCGGGTAGTTAGGTCCGCCGCCACCTTCGGGCACGACCCAAACGATGTTTTGGGTCGGGTCCTTGATGTCGCAGGTTTTGCAATGCACGCAGTTCTGCGCATTGATCTGCAGGCGCTTGCCACCATTGTCTTCGTCTTCGACGAATTCATAAACACCGGCCGGGCAGAAACGTGCCTCTGGCCCGTCATAGACGGCAAGGTTGGTGTTGACCGGAACACTTGCATCTTTCAGCGTCAGGTGGATCGGCTGATCTTCGCTGTGGTTGGTGTTCGACAGGAAGACCGATGACAGCTTGTCGAAGCTGATTTTCCCATCCGGTTTCGGATAGTCGATCTTTGGCATTTCTGCTGCTGGCTTCAGGCAGGCATGATCCGCATGGTTTTTAAATGTCCAGGGTGCCTTGCCGCCGAACAGATAGGTATCAACCGCACTGTAGGCCATGCCACCCCAGAAGCCCCACTTGGCGAAGCTCGGGCGGATGTTGCGGACCTTGTGCAGTTCCGGATAGACCCAGCTGTCTTTCAGACGCTGCGGGTAGCTTTCCATCTTTGCCGGAACTTCATCGACCGTCAGGGCCTCAAACGCGGCCTCGGCGGCCAGCATGCCGGTCTTCATTGCGGTGTGCGAACCCTTGATCTTCGGCACGTTCATGAAACCGGCCGAACAGCCGATCAGGCAGCCGCCCGGGAAGACAAGATCGGGGATCGACTGGAAACCGCCTTCGTTCAGCGCACGTGCGCCGTACGAGATGCGACGACCATTTTCGAAAATCTTGCGGATTTCCGGATGCGTCTTGAAACGCTGGAATTCATCAAACGGGCTGAGATGCGGGTTTTCGTAATCAAGACCGATCACGAAACCAACAACCACCTGATTGTTATCAAGATGATACAGGAACGACCCGCCATAGGTGTCCTTGTCCAGCGGCCAGCCAACGGTGTGCTGGATCAGGCCTTCCTTGTGGACTTCGGGATCAACTTCCCAAAGTTCCTTGATGCCGATGCCATAGGTTTGCGGATCGGAATCTTTGCGCAGATCAAATTTCTTGATCAGCTGTTCAGACAGCGATCCACGGCACCCTTCGGCAAAGAAGGTGTATTTGGCATGCAGTTCCATACCCGGTTCATGGTTCGGACCCGGCGTGCCATCGCGTTGTAGGCCCATGTCCCCGGTGGCGATACCCTTGACCGATCCGTCTTCGTTAAACAGAACTTCGGCGGCAGCAAAGCCCGGATAAACTTCAACACCAAGGGCCTCTGCCTGTTCGCCAAGCCAGCGGCAGACATTGCCAAGGCTGACAATATAGTTACCCTTGTTGTGCATCTGCGGCGGGGTCGGCAGCTTTTTAGCGCCAGTTTCGCTCAGCATCATGAACTGGTCTTCGCCAGCCGGCACGTTCAGCGGCGCGCCGCGTTCTTTCCAGTCCGGGAAAAGTTCATTGATCGAGCGCGGCTCCATCACGGCCCCTGAAAGGGTGTGTGCGCCGACCTCGGAACCTTTTTCAACCACACAGACGGTGATTTCTTTTTCCTGTTCCTGGGCGAGTTGCATCAGCTTGATGGCCGCTGACAGACCGGATACACCGGCGCCAACAACGACCACGTCAAATTCCATGGATTCCCGTTCCATTTGGCCTCTCTCCTTTGGCTGGCGACCGTATCGAACTGTTTCCGTTCGTTGGCCGTGAGCCGGTATTCACCGTTCAGAGTCTCGCCCAAGCCCTGAATTCTCTCATAATTCTCTATGAATACAGCTATACCGATCATGGGATCAGTTGACAATCCATAGTCACGAACGGTGTCGCGTTTGTACTCTGGCACAAAGGACCCAAAATCGTATAAGGTCGTCCCAAGCAACAGCCGCGATCCCGTTCGCGGTGCAACATACATCGCCTTAGTGTAGATGAGCAAACCAATTACAGACTTTGATGTAAATAATCTCGACCCGTTCGAGGCCCTTGTCTGGCAATTTGAAATGGGCGCGGACGAGGCAATTGCCGACGAGCCGCTTGACCGTTTCAAGGCGTCCGAAAGCCTGCGTCAGAACGCGGCGAACCGGCCGGGCTTTGGCGCGAATGCGGGCACCAACCCGCAACGTCCGGCAGGGGCGTCGGCCCGTCCGGCACAGGCGGCTGGCAACGGCCCGGCACCAATCCCGGCTGGCGCGGATGGTGGGTTTTTACTGTCTGACACGCCGCATGAAGCACGCCAGTCCGCACGGGATGCGGCCGCCGCGGCAAATAGTCTTGAGGAACTCAAGGCGGCGATTGAAAAGTTTGAAGGTTGTGCCCTTAAGAAGTCTGCCAGCAATACCGTTTTTGGCGCCGGCAATGTCGAGGCCAAGCTGGTGCTGGTCGGCGAAGCGCCGGGTGCAGAAGAGGACCGTCAGGGACTGCCGTTTGTCGGGCCAAGTGGCAAGTTGCTGGATGCCATGTTGCGATCCATCGGCTTGGCACGTGAAGAAGTTTACATCACCAATATTCTGCCATGGCGGCCGCCGGGAAACCGCCAGCCGACCACAGCAGAAGTTGCGGTGTGTGAACCGTTTGTGCGCCGACATCTTGAACTGATCGGGCCCAAGGTTGTGGTGTGTCTTGGCGGCAGTTCGGCCAAGACCCTGATGGAAGAAGATCGCGGGATCACGCGTTTGCGTGGCACCTGGAAGGAAGTTTCCTTTGCCAATGGCAAAAAGGCTGACCTGACCGCGATGTTCCATCCGGCCTATCTTCTGCGTACGCCGGAACAGAAACGCCTTGCCTGGCGTGATTTGCGTGCGATCGCACAAAAGCTTTAAGGAATTGGCGATAAACTGACTGTATGCATGGGAGATATGCATGCGTTCGGAGTGCGTATTCTGGAGCGCGCCAAGTGCTTGATTCCAGATAAATGATTTCGCGGTTTGGCCATTTGCTGCTATAAGGGACGCCGTTGCACGAGGGGGAACACCGCAGGCAACGGGTTGCGAGACCAAACTGCTTCGGGATAAACACGCGGCTTGAAAACAAGTCTCGTTGGGGAAACTAATTTTGATCGAAGCAATAAGAACACGCCTGCCGGGTGTCAAAAGCACCTTAAGGCAGGGCCTATTCTTCGCGTTTCTTGGCACCATGACCGTCATGGGGGCCACGTCACCTGCTGCTGCCAGCACGCAGGAACAGGCATCCCTTGGCAGCCCGGTTCTGGATGACGCGCTTTCGACCGTAATCCCCAAGCCACTTTCCGAACGTGACGCCGAACTTTACGAACAGATTTTTGCCGTTCAGGAACAGGGCCGTTGGCAAGATGCCGACCGCCTGATTTCGCGACTGTCTGATGATGTCCTGATGGGGCACGTGATGGCGCAGCGTTATCTGCATCCGACGGCCTACCGTTCGCGTTACAAGGAACTAAAAGACTGGCTTGCCAGCTATGCCGATCATCCGCAGGCACCGCGCATCTATAAACTTGCGCTGACACGTCGCGGATCGGCCAATTATCCGAAAAAGCCTGTGGGCAGCTATGTTTCGGGTGCTGGTTATGATTACGAGAACATCACGCCCTATTATCACAAGTCGTCCAAGAAGCTGTCGTCCAAGCAACGTTCACGCGTCGCGACCCTGAAAAGTCGTATTCGCCATCGTATCGGCAGTGGCTGGCCGACCGGCGCGCTGGAAGTTCTTGAAAGTGATGAGGCGCAGCGTCTCTTTGATGCCTATGAGCAGGACCATGCCAAGGCGGCAATTGCATCTGGTTACTATTACTTTGGTAAACCGGACCTTGCGTTGAAATATGCCGGTGAAGCGGCAAAGCGTTCGGGCAAGTACCTGCCGCAGGCGCATTGGACGGCGGGCCTGACCGCCTGGCGCCTGGGCAAGATGGATGAATCGCACGCCCATTTCGCAGCGCTGAGCACCAATAAATATGCATCCAGCTGGACCCGGACCGCCGGTGCGTTCTGGGCAGGGCGTATTGATCTGGCCGCTGGCCGGTTCGAAGAGGCCGATGCCATGTTGAACCGCGCGGCGGAATATCCGCGCTCGTTCTATGGTCAGTTGGCGATGCGCGCCCTTGGCCGTGACGATGTCTTTGACTGGGACAGCCTGGAACTTGATGAAAACCGCGCCAACAAGCTGAAGCTTGATCCGCATGGGCGTCGTGCACTTTCGCTGTTGCAGATCGGGCAGCGCGATGAAGCCGAACGTGAATTGCGCAAGGCTGCGGCAAAAGATGATGATTCGCTGCGCCGTGCTGTTTTGGCGCTGACCGATACCGCCAACTTTGCATCGCTTACCATGCGCCTTGGCAGCTACATCGCGCAGAAGACTGGTGATGTGTTTGTAAACGCGCTTTATCCGGTCCCGCCATGGGAGCCGGAAGGTGGTTACGAAGTTGACCGGGCGGTGATTTATGCCTTCATGCGTCAGGAATCAGGTTTTAATACTGACGCCCGCAGTCATGCCGGTGCGCGTGGTTTGATGCAACTGATGCCGGCAACGGCAAGCTATATCGGCAATACCCGTTACCGGGGTGAAAAGCGTGCCGAGCTGTATCAGCCGGAAATCAACCTGTCGCTGGGGCAGAAATACGTTGATCACCTGCTTGAACAGAATGGCGTTGATAACGGCTTCTTGCAGTTGATGGCGGCCTATAATGGTGGCATTGGCAATCTTGGCCGCTGGCAGAAGGCGCTTAAGGACAATGTCGATCCGCTGTATTTCATCGAAAGCATTCCGTCGCGTGAAACCCGACTGTTCATCGAACGCGTGATGGCAAACCTTTGGATGTATCGTTCGCGGTTCGGTCAGGAAACGCCGTCGCTTGATCTTCTGGCGGCCGGTGAATGGCCAACCTATCAGCCGCAGGATCAGGAAAATGATCGCGGCCTGACGGCGCAGCGTTAAGCACAATCATCTGCGATGACAGCCAGTAACGGCGACACCCCGCAAAAGCATCCATCACATGACAAGGACCGTCGCCCCGACCAGGGGACGGTCCTTGATCGTATCAAGATGCCGCCCATGAGCGGCGAAGAAGCGTTGCGACGGTTTAACGAGGGGCAGTCATCGGCAAATGGCGCCGGGAATGCGCCGCGGCCGGGCGAGCTTGAGAACCTTCATCCGATCATCAAGCTGATGGCACTGGGCGGGACATTGGTTCTGATTGTCGCGGTGTTGCTTGGGGTGCTTTACCTGTTCGCGGCCTAGTTCCGGCAACCCAGACTAGTCGGCGCTGATCACGGCATCTGCACTGGATTGCAGGGCCTTGATTTCGCTTTCGGTGGCATTGCCAAGCGGGTCGTCCTTGGGAAGGTCGCGATAGAGGTCACTAAGCACGCGAAGCGCCTGCTCGGACTTGCCATTTTGTTTCAGCATCATGCCGTAATAGTAGCGTGCCAACAGATGGTTGGGCATTTGCCCAAGGGCATGAAGCACAAGATCGCGTGACGTACTGTCGATTTGGCCATCCTGGGCGGTGATGCGGGTATCGGCATATTCGATGGCAAGCAACGGATTGTGCCCCGAAAGGGCGTAGGCCTGCGCAAAGGCGGCAACGGCGCGCTCAATATTGCCAAGGCGGAGCGATCCACGTGCGAGCGCGACCCAGCCTTGAAGATTGCGCGGGTTTACCTCAAGCGAGACGACAATCTGATTAAGCAAGCGCCTGATCTGTTGATCGGTTTTGAAGTCCGGGTCGGTGGCATTATCGGCAACGGCCGCGGCGGCGGCCAGGTTGCGTTCACCTGCACGGTCTGCATAGGGCCGCGATGGCAGGGTTGGGCTGCCAATGATCGCATAAAGACCCAGTGCCGCGATGACCGGCAGCGCGGCAAACGTCACACGGCGCGCACGTGATCCGTGCCCGTCGGATTTCGGCAGGCTTGCATAGAGTGCAGAACCCGCCAGAACTGCCAAAACTGTCAAGCCAACCCAGATCACGCGAAACCTCCGCCAGGTTGACGATATGTCAGGCGATCACGTTTCATCAGGGCTTGCCGTCATCATTCGAGGTGCCAAGAAGTTCGTCCAGACGGTCCTGTTCGTCTTTTGACAGGGATGCCGATGCCGGGGAACCTTCGCGCTGCTTGCGGCGATAGAAGGCAAAGACCGCCAGCAACGCCAGCACCACCAGTACAGCCGGGCTTGCCCACAGGATATAGGTTTCCGGTTTTAGCGGCGGGTTCAAAAGGACATAGTCGCCATAGCGCGCAACGATATAGTCAATGACCTCTTCGTTGTCGTCGCCGGCAACGAGGCGTTCACGTACCAGCACGCGCAGATCACGCGCCAGTTCGGCATCAGAATCATCAATCGACTGGTTTTGACAGACAAGGCAGCGCAGTTCCTTGCTGATTTCGCGCGCGCGTTCTTCCAGAACCGGGTTGGACAGCATTTCATCGGGGTTGACCGCAAATGCCGGGTTCGATGCAATGACCGGAACCAGAATGGCAAGTGCGCCAAAAACAAGTTTAAAGCGGCTTATCATCCCTTTAACTCCGCGATTTTCGGCAGCAGGACCTTTTCAAGGACTTCGACCGTAACAGGCCCGACATGCTTGTATCTGATTTGGCCGGTGCCATCGATGATGAAGGTCTCCGGCACACCATAGACACCAAAATCAATACCGGTCCGACCCGACAAGTCCATGCCGACAGCGGTATAGGGATCGCCAAGTTCGGCCAGCCATTTCACGCCGTCTTCGGGATCCTTTTCCTTGTAATTCAGGCCATAGACCGGAACGGCGGCTTCGCGTGACAGACGTTTGATCAGCGGATGTTCTGCGCGGCACGGAACGCACCAGCTTGCAAAGACGTTCAGAACCGATACCTCGCCCTTGGTCAGATCAGCACGCGACAGGCCCTTGTCCCGGCCCGGTAGCGGCGGCAGCGAGAATTCCGGTGCCGGTTTATCTATCAGGACCGACGGCACAACCGATGCATCCTTGTCGATGTTTAACAAGAACACCCCGGCCAGTGCGGCAAACAAAACCAGCGGAATGACAGCGATCGAAAATCTCATGAAGCGGGAACTCCAGTCTTCTTGAAGCGCAGGATTACGCGCGTGAGGATGCTGAAACATCCACCGATCAACATCAATAACATGCCACCCCAGACCCAGGGCATCATGGGCAAATAATGAACCGTTACCACCCGGCCGCCGTCATCATCACGGTCACCGATCGAAACATGCAGATCGCCATCGCGACCATGCCAGATATCGGCTTCACGGGTTTCAACGCCACGGATCGGGTAATAACGAATTTCAGGGAAAAGTTCGGTGACCGGCAGGGAATGGCGATAAAGGATAAAGGTCGCCTGACGGGTGGCATAGTTTTCACCGGCCAAAAGCGAGACACCTTCATATTGCAGGTTATAGGGGCCTGCCTGAATGCTTTGTCCGGCACGGGCAGAGACAACAACCTGTTCTTCCCAGATGCTGCTGGC
Organism: Thalassospira indica; assembly: GCF_003403095.1. Lineage (NCBI taxonomy): Bacteria > Pseudomonadati > Pseudomonadota > Alphaproteobacteria > Rhodospirillales > Thalassospiraceae > Thalassospira > Thalassospira indica. Next base: position 923,125 of record NZ_CP031555.1, read on the forward strand.
CGATCCACCGGCAATCAGGATTGCAAGGCCGATATGGGAAAGGGTCATGCTGATATAGCGTGGACCCAGAAGTTGCAGATTGCGATATTTGCTTTCGCCATATTCTGGGTGGCGCCAAAGCCGCGCCCACAGATCACTTAGCGACGCGGTCAGAACCCAACCGGCAAGACCAATACCGATCAGCGGTGCAGGTGACAGATCGATAAAGCGGATGGAAACGAACAGCACCGTGATGAGTGACAGGATGGCTGCAAGCTTCATGCGCCGCCCGATCATCCAGACTTCATCCTGTCGCCAGCGCAGTGCCGGGGCAAAGGCCATCAGAAACAGCAAGGGCAGAACAATCGGGATCAGAGCTTTGACATAGAACGGCGCACCAACGGTGATCGGGTCGCCCGTAATCCATTGCAAAACCAGTGGATAGATCGTTCCGATCAAAACGACAGCAGCAACCAGCGATAACATCACGCTGTTGAGGAACATCGCACTTTCGCGCGAAATGACATCAAAACCGCGACCATCGCCCATCTGATCGACAGATCGCCAAAACAGGTAATAGGCGAACGCAAACACCAGACAGAACGCGACCAGAAGTCCGGTGCTGTCAATCGGGAGAAGCTGTGTTTCGGGCAGGGGCGCAAACAGATCCGATCGGGTCAGATAAACCCCGAACCATCCCACCGCAAGCGTTGTGATGCCCAGAAAGGCTGTCCAGGCGCGCAGGGTTTCGGTTTTTTCCAGAACGGCCCGGCAATGCAACAGGGCGGTTGCCAGCAACCATGGCAACAGAAGGCTGTTTTCCGCCGTGTCCCAATACCACCAGCCACCCCATGCCTGTTCGCTGTAGGAGCGATAGGCATTGATCGCAATCGCGGTGCCAAGGCAGACCCACGAAATGATGGTCCAGGATCGCATGGTTTCGGCAAACCGGCGGTCAATCTTGCGGTCAAGCAACCCGGCCAGTGTCATGGCAAAGATACCGGCAAGCCCCGCCAGACCAAGATAAAGGAACGGTTCGCGCAGGACCTTAAGAAGGTCCTGGCTTTGCGGGTTCATGCCCCGACCATCAAGCGGCGCCACAGTGACACGCAGGAACGGGTCGGCATCAATTAGTGTCACGACACCAAGAATTGTGATCAATGCGCCAAGAACGGAAAGGGCATTGCGCGCAAAGCGATCAGTACAGATGGCAGCAGAACTGCGCAGCTGAATGGCAATGAGAAGATTGACCAGTGAAAGGGTCAGAAGCCACAGCAGCATGGCTCCGCCATCGGGGGTAAAGGCCGCCCCAATGCGATAAAGCAATGGGGTCGATGAATGACTGACGTTCGATACGATGGGCAGGGTGAAGTCACTGACGATAAAGGCATTAAGCAACGCCCCCTCGGCCAGAAGGCCAAGTAATAGAATGACCGCAGGCAAAAGAAACAGACTGGACGGTTTTACCGCGGTCTGCCCGAAAGCTCCGTCATTATCATCGTCATCGGAAAAGGCGGGGCTGCCTGCCGGTGTGGCAGAAGCCCGTTGCGGGGTGAGTATGCGCAACGATGCATGTAGCCAAAGCGGGCTGAACAGAACCGCCTGTCCAATTCCCGTGACCACCATCAGCAGCAGGGCAAAATGTCCTAACTCTGCAAACATGTGCGTCTATGACTTCCCCAATAGTTCCCCTGCGCCCTATTGCCCGATCGGTCGGGTACAGATCAAGGGGCAATGGTCGCGGCTATGTTTTTCTTGCGCGTATGGTCGGGCTTTATGGCGGCAGAATGTGGCTTAATTGCGCATTTGTTCGGCGTTCTTGGCTTCGATTTCTTCCCAATAGCCGCTTTTCTTGAGCGATTCGGCGACTTCAGGCGGCATGTAGTTTTCATCATGCTTGGCCAGAACTTCGGATGCGACAAAGGTGCCGTCGCTGTTCATGTGACCTTCGGCGACGACACCCTGACCTTCGCGAAACAGATCAGGCAAAATCCCGCGATAGGAAACCGGCACACTTTCGGCCATGTCTGTGACGACGAAGGCAATGGTTTGTCCATCATCCTGTTTTGCCACCGACCCTTCAACAACAAGGCCACCAATCCGCAAACGCTGATCGGGGTCAATCGGTGATTTTTCGGCGATTTCGGTCGGGCTGAAGAAGAACACCACAGAATCTTCAAATGCCGTCAGCATCAGGGCCGCAGCACTGCCAACGGCAAGCAAGATGGCCCCGATGACATACATGCGTTGGCGTTTACGGATTTTTGCGCGGGAAAGTGACACAGTCGTTCTCCGTTCAGGATACCTGTTGGGTCTTTTTGGTTCGGCGGGGGCGCCGTGATTGCAAAACCGCTTCAAGCTGTTCGCGTTCGATCCGGCTGCTGCGTAAACCGCGTAGCGTTGCAATCAGCAAAACGATCATGGCAAGGGCGGTAACGCCGTAACTTGCCCAGATATAGCCGCCATAGCCGCCCATTGAGAAGAATTCACTCATTGCTTGGCCTCCGCATTGTGACCCGCTTCATAGGCTTGTTCATTTGCCGATGCCGGGGTTTCGGGATCTTCAAACATGCCTGACAAATGCAGGGCACGAATGCGTCGTTCGTTCAGTTCCAGTCGAACCCGCAGGATCAGAACAACAAAGTAATAGCAGGTGAAACCAAGGATCATCAGGGCAAGGGGCACCTGCATGCTTGGATCAACGGCCGGACCATCCATGCGCACGATCGAGGCCGGTTGATGCAGTGTATTCCACCAATCGACCGAGAATTTGACAATTGGCACATTGACCGCACCAACCAGTGCCAGTGCCGACCCTGCCTTTGATCCGCGTTCGGGATCATCAAAGGCATTCACCAGCGCCATATAGCCAAGATAAAGGAACAACAGGATCAGCATCGATGTAAGACGGGCATCCCATACCCACCATGTGCCCCACATCGGTTCGCCCCACAGTGACCCGGTAATCAGGCAAAGGGCGGTAAAGGTCGCGCCAACCGGTGCGGTGGCGCGTGCGCAGATATCAGCCAACGGGTGTTTCCAGATCAGGCTCATGGCGCCGCAGATCGCCATGCCGACATAACAGAACAGCCCCATCCAAGCGGCAGGGACATGGATATACATGATCCGCACGGTGTGGCCTTGCTGGTAATCAACCGGCGATCCGATCAGGGAAAAATAGAGGCCGGCCGCGATCAGGATCACGGTCAGAGCCGACAGCCACGGCAGGATCGGGGCTGTAAATTTCAAAAATACACTTGGTTTAGCAAAGCGATGCATTTTTCTTATCCTTGGTGCGGAAATCCGCAAAGGGTCATCCCGTCTCGTCGTCTTGTTGTTTTATTCCATGGCCTGGCGTACGGCATGGGCGGTGGCAAAGGGTGCGGCTGCCAATGTCAAAAGCAGGATGGCGGCCATGATCTGTAATTGCGCGGTCGCCGAAATTCCAAGCAGGGCGGCCTCAACCGCACCGGCCCCGAATATCAGTACCGGAATATATAGTGGTAAAACTAGAAGTGATACAAGAACTCCGCCACGTCGCGCGCCAAGTATGAGTGCAGCGCCAATTGCCCCGATCAGGCTCAGTGCTGGTGTGCCAAGCAGCATGGCGATCATTAAAGTGACAAAACCGTCCTGATCCATATTGAGCATCACCGCCATCAGCGGTGCCGCTATGATCAACGGAAGCCCGGTTGTCAGCCAATGCGCAAGCACCTTGCCCAGGATCAGAAGTTCGAGTGACACCGGTGACAGGGTCAAAAGTTCAAGCGTCCCGTCTTCGTAATCGGCCTGAAACATGCGTTCGAGTGACAGCATGGCTGCCAGCAGGGCAGAGACCCAGATCACCCCCGATGCGATACGTGCCAGAATGTTGACCTCCGGCCCGACACCGAACGGGAACAGCGTGGTGGTAACGATAAAGAACGCCACGACCATCACGGAATCCGCACCCTGCCGCAGGGCGAGGCGCAGATCACGTTGCAGAATGGCCAGAAAACCGTTCATTGCGCGGCCTCCTGCGGTGAGGCTGCACGCTTTGTCAGGGCCATGTCTTCGAGATCGTCCTGCTCGGCCAGCCATTCGACCATCGGGATGGCGAAGTCATCAAGATCGAGAATGGTCGGGTTTTCGACATCAAGATCGATATGGGTTGAATAGACGACAATGCCACCGCGGCCGCGAAATTCGGTGATCAGTTGGGCCAATTCGGCACAGCTTTCGCGATCCAGTCCGACGGTGGGTTCATCCAGCAACCAAAGATCGCTTTGCCCGATCAGAACGCGGGCAAGGGCGGTGCGCCGTTTCTGGCCACTTGAAAGATACCGACCGGTAACCCGTGCCAGATGATGGATTTGAAGGGCTGTTAACGCCCGGTCAATCGCAGGTTCAAGATCACGCACGCCGCGCAACTGGCCCCACAAACGCAGATTGTCGCGCACTGTCAGAACCGGTTTGATCGCATCCTGATGACCCAGATAATGGGTGCGCGCATGATGGGCGGTGCGATCCTCTGCGATGTTTTCACCGTTCCAGCGAAGGTCGCCAGAACGCGGTGCCACAAGGCCTGCCATCAGGCGCAAAAGGCTTGATTTCCCGGCACCATTTCGACCGCGCAGCATCACGGCATCACCGGATTTGGCCGAAAAGGACAGGCCGCCAAATACCAGTCTTTCGCCGCGGAGGCAGGTCAGATCAGAACCGCTAAAATCAGCCATATAACCCGTTAGATTGTCTGAAATTCATTCTGTAACACGTCATGATATAACGCGTTACAGCGTATTATTCATGCAATAACCGACAATCGACTGGTTGGCATTGTTTCAAATCAATCCAAACTCACGATCAAACAGGGAATCAGTCGCCGAAACGGACCATGGACGCACCGATGATCGGGCCGCCACGCCCGTTCTGGATCAGGACGGCGATCCCCCCGTCATAGGCGGCTTTCATGGCAAACGGGATTTTTTGCTGACTGGTGCCATCCCATTGGCCAAGGCTGATCATGTCGCGCACGACATTGGCATTCACCAGTCGCTTGCCGGCATTTTCGCCCGAAAGCACATCGCGCTGATGTTCGCGATCAAAGCCGATCAACCAGATCTGCGAAATCTGTCCCGGGTTTGGTTTGCCAACACCGTGCAAGGAAACAGTGCCCTTTGCCGGTTGTGTTTGATCAATGGTGCTTAGATGGATATCCGCAAGATCGCGTAACGGGGCAACCGTGGTACTGGTGGTTTCGATCTGCTGTCTGGCGGTGGCGCGTACCACGTGATCACCATTGATGATGACCTGCGGGGTATAGACGTAACGTTCGCGCATGCGATTGGCATAGTCGCGTTGACGTTCGCTGTATCGGGCATCGGAGAACGGATCTTCCCAACCAAGGTAGTTCCAGTAATCAACGTGATAGGACAGCAACAGCAGATCATCATGCTGATCTGCCAGATCATGCAGGACCTGATCGGCCGGCGGGCAGGAGTTGCATCCTTGGGACGTGTAGAGTTCGACGACCGCGCGCGGCAAAACACTTTCAGCAGCCCTTGCGGGTGAAGATACGGTCATGAGCAACAGTGCAAGCGCACTTAGAAGGGGGCGAGGGTTTTTCATGACATTGATCATGCCTGAAAACCACCATCACCGACCAATCACAAGGCCTTGAAATCAGCAGTAGGTGTAAAGTGGAAGATATTTGCGCGTTTGCGCGGATCTTTGAAAGGAGATTTCCAAAGATTGATGCTATGAGCTGCGGACCAATCGGAACCAGTTCTAGGGAGCTGTCCATTGCAAAGGAACAAACGACCTTTGCGTTAAATGAAAAATGCGGAACTGATCTGCTGGTGGGAGCTTAATCTGGCAAGATCGGTCCAATACGAGGTTTGCAAGCGAATGATGAAACGCGAACACTGGGGCTCACGCCTTGGATTTATTCTGGCGGCCGCCGGGTCGGCTGTCGGATTGGGGAACATCTGGAAGTTCCCGTATATGGCTGGCGAGAATGGCGGTGGCGCATTCTTGGTGATCTATCTTGTGCTGGTCTTTACCATCGGTATTTCGGTCATGCTGGCCGAATTCGTGATCGGCCGCATGTCGGAAAAGAACGCGATTGGCGCATTTGCCAAACTCAAGGGTGGGCTTTGGCCGATCGTTGGTTTGTTTGGCGTTGCTGCCGCCTTCATGATTTTGTCGTTTTATTCGGTCGTTGCCGGCTGGACGCTTTCCTACATGATCAAGGCCGTCACCGGGGCGCTTTCGATCGAAGATCCGGCAGCCCTTGGCGATATCTTCGGCAGCTTCATCAGTGATACGACCTCGCCGTTGATTTTCCACGCGATCTTCATGGCATTGACCATTTTCGTCGTGCTTTCCGGTGTGGGTGCCGGTATCGAGCGCGCGTCGAAAATCCTGATGCCGGCGCTGTTTGCGCTTTTGATCGTTCTGATCGTGCGTTCGGTTACGCTTCCGGGGGGCATGGAAGGTGTGGCCTTTCTGCTGTCACCGGACTTTTCGAAAGTGACATGGGCAACGGTTTCGGATGCGCTGTCGCAGGCCTTCTTCTCGTTGTCGCTGGGGATGGGGGCAATGATCACCTATGGCTCTTACCTTGCGAAGAAAGAAAACCTTCCGGGCTCTGCCGGTTGGGTCACCCTGCTGGACTCGGCTGTTGCCGTTCTGGCTGGTCTTCTGGTTCTTCCGGCGGTGTTTGCCTTCGGTTTTGATCCGAGTGCCGGTCCGGGCCTGACATTTATCACGCTGCCAGCTGTGTTCGCCCAGATGCTGTTTGGTTCGTTCTTTGCCTTCCTGTTCTTCCTGCTGCTGGCGATTGCGGCTTTGACCTCTGCGGTTTCGATCCTTGAAGTGGTTGTTGCCTATTTCGTCGATGATCGTGGGATCAATCGCAAAACGGCGGCAGTGGTTCTTGGTTTCGTGATCTTCCTGCTTGGTATTCCGTCGTCGCTTTCGATGGGGGTCATGGCCGATGTCGAAATCCTTTGGGGCAAGAACTTCTTTGACCTGATGGACTTCGTCAGCTCCAGCCTGCTGTTGCCGATTGGCGGCTTGTTGATCTCGTTGTTTGTTGGCTGGATCGTTTGGGGCAAGGCCCAGGAAGAAATCGCAGCACATAACGGAATTGTACCGGTATGGATCGGTGCGTGGGGCTTGATCGTCAAGTTCGTCGCACCGCTGGCGATTGCCTTTATCCTGCTTAAAGGGCTTGGCGTTTTCTAAGTCAGACTTGCCGATAGGCATATGCGAAAGGGCGGGGAATTTCCCGCCCTTTTTTGTCGTTTGCTGTTCGTTTTGGTTCTACAGGGCGGTTTCCTTGGCGAGCTTGGAAACAGCTTCTGCGCTCATCGGCTGACCCAGCAGATACCCCTGGATCAAGTCACATCCGGCCTTGCGCAGCACGTCAAGCTGATGCTGGTTTTCGACGCCTTCGGCAACGCAGGTTTTGCCAAGGTTGCGCGCCATATTGATGATCGTAATTGGCAAGGTTTCACCATCCGGGCCGTCTTCGATGTCCCAGACAAAACTGCGATCAAGCTTGATTACATCGAAGGGTAATGTGCGCAGATAACTCAGGCTCGAAAAGCCGGTCCCGAAATCATCAAGCGCGATGCGCACGCCAAGATCACGCAGGCGCTGCAATTTGCTACGCATATCGTCGATATTGCGCATGAACAGGCTTTCGGTGACTTCGATTTCCAACCGGTCGGCAGCCACCCCCTTGTCAACGATAATGGCGCGAAGCTGTTCGGCGAAATCCATCGATCCATAGAATTGCTGAACTGACACATTCACCGCAAGGCGCAGGTTGTGTAAGCCTTCCTGACGCCAGGCGACCAATTGCTGGCAGGCGGTGCGAATGACCCAGCGGCCCAACTCGCCGATTACACCCATTTCCTCGGCAATCGGGATAAAGGTCGAGGGCGGAATGGTTTTACCCTCGGCCGTCGTCCAGCGCAGCAATGCTTCGACCCCGGCGATTTCACCGGTTTTTGCATCAAATTGCGGCTGATAGACAAGATGGAGTTCCTCATTGTCGATCGCGCGGCGCAAGGCGGTTTCAAGGGCAAGGTCCGCCCCCTTTTGACTGTGCAGATTGACGCTATAAAGCCCGACCCGGTTACGTCCCTGTTCCTTGGCCTGAACCATTGCCAGTTCGGCACAACGAATGATGTTGCTGGTGTCATTGGCATCTTCGGGGAAGGATGCAATGCCAATACTGGCCGAAAGATAGACGTCTTCGCCCTTTCGGGTCAGATGGGCTTCGCCAAGGCGCATCAGAAGACTTTCTGCGATCCCGACAGCTTCCTGTTCGGTGTTCACATTTGGCAGTATTGCAGCGAATTCGTCGGCACCGATACGGGCGATGACAGCATCCTGACCAAGTTCACGGCTGATGCGGCGTGATACTTCGACCAGCACATCGTCCCCGATATTATGACCAAGGGCATTATTGACGCGCTGGAAGTTGTCGATATCGAGCATGGCAACCGTGAGCGGGCGTCCAACCCGGCGGGCGCGTCCGATATGAAGCGACAAAAGTTCTGAAAACCGGCGGCGGTTTGGCATGCCGGTCAACTCATCGGTAAAGGCAATCCGAAGGACATCCTCGCGGTTTTTTTCACGCCCGCTGATGTCGGTGAAGATCGAAGCGTAGTGGGTGATTGTGCCTTCGCCATCCCGGACCGCCATGATCGAAAGCCATTCGGCATAAATCTCGCCCGACTTGCGCCGGTTCCAGATTTCGCCTTCCCATTTCCCGGTGCGCGCCAAATCCGCCCAGAGCTTGGCATAGAAAGCCTTGTTCTGGCGTCCGGACTTCAAAATCGCCGGTGTCTTGCCAATTACTTCTTCGGCCTGATAACCGGTGACGCGCGTGAAGGCCGGATTGACGGCCTCGATCTCTGACTGGGCATTGCAGATCATCACGCAGTCCGGTGAATTTTCGATCAGTTTATTGGCAAGGGCCAGGGACTGGCGCGCCTTGGTAATCTCGCTGCCACTGTCTTCGGCCAGACTGCTTAGATGGATCAGATAATCCTGTTCGATAAATTCAAGCAGATCGGCAAAGGACAAAACCCCGATGGTTTCACCGTTGTGGTTATGAACCACAAGATGACGGAAATTGTCGCGCATCATCATTCTGCGCGCGTCATCAAGGTTCATGTCCTGACGAATGAAGGTTACCGGGCGGGTGGCAATATCGCCCGCAGTCAGGTTTTCATGTTCTTCTGCCAGATGGCGCAAGATATCACGTTCGGTGATGATGCCGGTTTGCAGTTCTGCCGGTTGGTCGTCGGCGAAACCGGAAATGATCGCGCTGTCGCATTTTTCCGAATGCATGCGCTGACGCAGTTCCCAGACGCGAATGTCTTTGTGGGCAAATACGGTGGATTGGCGAACCGCATCGGCAACATCATTGGCAATGAACGGCTTTTTGTCACCGACGTGACGGATGAGGTCGGTCTGGCTGATGATCCCGACAAGGCAGCCATCCGCATCAATGGTGACAAGATGGCGCACACCACGATCGCGCATGCGCACGATTGCCGATTGCGGGGTGGCATGGACCGAAATGGTATGCACCGGTTGGGACATACGCGTTGAAACAGGTTCAGAAAGCGCGGCCGAGGTTGACGGTGGCAACGATAGCAAATCATGCTCGGTCAGAATTCCCACAGGCTTGTTGTCCACCACAATAATGACGGAGCTGCTGTTGGCCTTGCGCATTTTGGCCGTGGCGTCGCCGAGGGACGTTTGCGGTGTGCAGCTTAAAACTGTTCCCGGGGAAAGTGTGCCGACCGTCAGACCAAACGGGCGTCCATCGGAGGATGTGGGGCGTATCATGCGCGTTTGCTCTGTTCGACTGATCTTTTTCGGTTTTATTCTTAAGGGTGAGGCGAAGGCGCCATACCTAGCAGGTTCGGCGTACTTGAGAATTGTTCTGGATCAAGTCAGGGGCGTTCAATTGAACGTCGCCCAGTAAAATTCGGTACAAACAAGAACACCCCACCGGAAAACCGGTGGGGTGTCAATGTGTAAGCCAAAGATTTCAGATTGAAATCAGGCAGCTTTCATCATGTTACGCAGAACGAACTGCAGGATGCCGCCGTTCTGGTAGTAGAGAACTTCGTTCTCGGTATCGATACGGCAGGTAACAACGATTTCCTCGGTGCTGCCATCTTTGCGCGTGATGCGAACCGTGACGTCCTGAAGCGGGTTGATGCCATCGCCGATGCCAAGGACATCAAAGGTTTCCGAGCCGTCCAGCTTGTAGGTCGCACGGCCTTCGCCGTTCTTGAACTGCAACGGCAGAACGCCCATGCAGACCAGGTTGGTACGGTGGATACGCTCGAAGCTTTCCGCGATCACAGCTTTGACGCCAAGCAGGTTGGTGCCTTTTGCTGCCCAGTCACGCGAAGAACCGGTGCCGTATTCTTTACCAGCGATGACAACCAGCGGGGTGCCTTCGGCCTGATAACGCATTGCGACGTCATAGACCCAGCCCTGTTCGCCCGACGGATAATGAACCGAAACACCACCTTCGGTGCCCGGTGCCATTTCGTTACGGATACGAATGTTGGCAAAGGTACCGCGCATCATGACTTCGTGGTTACCACGACGTGCGCCATAGGAGTTGAAGTCACGAACAGCAACGCCGTGGGCCTTGAGGTATTCACCTGCCGGGCTTTCTTCCTTGATCGAACCGGCCGGGGAAATGTGGTCGGTGGTGACAGAGTCACCCAGGATCAGGAGCGGACGTGCGCCATGAACTTCAGAGAAGTCACCCGGCTCTTTCGCCATGTCGACGAAGTAAGGCGGGTTCTGAACGTAGGTGGACTTGCCATCCCACGCGAAGGTCTCGCCTTCGGTGACTTCGATTTCCTGCCACGGTTTCGGACCGGCAAAGATGTTGTCGTAACGATCTTTGTACATGGACGCCGAGATCGAGGACGCGATGGTGTCAGCGATCTCTTTGTTGGTCGGCCAGATGTCTTTCATGAAGACGTCTTTACCGTTTTTGTCCTTACCGAGCGGATCTTTGTTCAGATCGATCTTCAGGTTACCGGCAAGCGCATAGGCAACAACCAGCGGCGGGGAAGCAAGGTAGTTTGCCTTGACCTGCGGGCTGATACGGCCTTCGAAGTTACGGTTACCCGACAGAACGGCGGTGACGAGCATGTCGTTACCATCGATTGCGTCGATGATCGGTGCTGCCAGCGGACCGGAGTTACCGATACACGTGGTGCAACCGAAACCGGCCACGTTAAAGCCAAGCTGATCCAGGTAATCCTGAAGGCCTGCTTTTTCGAGGTAGTCGGCAACAACCAGCGAACCCGGTGCGAGCGAGGTTTTCACCCACGGCTTGCTCTGAAGGCCGAGTTCGACAGCTTTTTTCGCCAGAAGACCTGCTGCGATCAAAACGCTCGGGTTCGAGGTGTTGGTGCAAGAGGTGATCGCGGCGATGACGACGTTGCCGTCTTTCATTTCGAAGTTTTCGTTCGAAACCGGAACAGAACGATCAGCATCAACACCCGGTGCCATGTCGGCAAAGGTCTTGGTGAAGCTCGAAACGGCATCTTTCAGCAGAACACGGTCCTGCGGACGCTTCGGACCCGAGAGGGCCGGCTCGACGGTCGAGATGTCAAGTTCAAGCGTTGCGGTGTATTCGGCTTCATGTGCCGGGTCGCGCCACATGCCCTGTTCTTTGGCATATGCTTCGACCAGTGCAATCTGGTCTTCGTCACGGCCGGTCGAACGCATGTAGTTGAGCGTTTCGTCATCGATCGGGAAGAAGCCACAGGTCGCACCATATTCCGGTGCCATGTTACCGATGGTCGCACGATCCGGAAGGCTCATGTGGTCAAGCGCATCGCCGTAGAATTCGACGAATTTACCAACAACGCCTTTTTCACGCAGCATCTGAACGACGCGCAGAACAAGGTCAGTTGCGGTAATGCCTTCTTTCATGGAACCGGTCAGCTTGAAGCCGACAACTTCCGGGATCAGCATCGAGATCGGCTGACCAAGCATTGCTGCTTCGGCTTCCAGACCACCAACACCCCAACCGAGAACAGCAAGGCCGTTCACCATGGTGGTGTGAGAGTCGGTACCAACCAGCGTGTCCGGATAAGCAACGGTTTTGCCGTCTTCGTCCTTGCCGGTCCAGACGACCTTTGCAAGATGTTCGACGTTGACCTGGTGGCAGATACCAGCCCCCGGCGGAACAATGCGGAAGTTGTTAAACGCGTTCTGGCCCCAACGCAGGAACTCGTAACGTTCGCCGTTACGTTCGAACTCGACTTCCATGTTCTTGTCGAGTGCGTCGTCGGTGCCGAAGAAGTCGATCATGACCGAGTGGTCAATGACGAGGTCAACCGGTGAAAGCGGGTTCACCTTCTGGGCGTCGCCGCCCATCTTCACCACAGCATCGCGCATTGCAGCAAGGTCAACAACGGCGGGAACGCCGGTGAAGTCCTGCATCAGAACGCGGGCCGGACGATAGTTGATTTCGTGGCTGCTTTTGCGCTCTTTGAGCCAGTCAACAACAGCTTTGACATCGTCGGTTTTAACGGTGAAATCGTCTTCGTAACGCAGAAGGTTCTCAAGAACGACTTTCAGCGTGAAGGGAAGTTTTGAAACGTCGCCGAATTTCTCGGAAGCAACTTTGAGGCTGTAATAGTCGACGGACTTGTCCCCGACTTTCAGCGTGCGGCGCGTTTTCAGGTTGTCTTTGCCACAAATGGACATCAGACCCTCCTCAAGGTGGTTAAAAGGGCTTGTCGTGACAAGACACCCCGACCGTCGGAGCGCCGAGCGGTGGGCTATCTGTGTTGCGTGACGCGGGTCACGGCTACATATCTATGTGCAACGGGGTTACACCACAATTCCCTGTGAAAGTCCAGACCCCGAAAAGGGGTATTGGGGAAAACCCGTTGATCACAGCATATTGGCAAAGTCCAACAAGCGATAAAAAACCTCTAGTCGATATGTGCTGTGGCTTCCGGCCTTTCAATAGGATGGGTGCGGGCCGGAGTCTGTTTTTCCGTGACATGTTTATAACCGTAGATCGACAGCCTGTCGGGTGCTGTTGATTTGGCCGCCAGCTGCGCCGACTCCGCTATGGAGTCGGGGTGTCGCCCGGCGAAGTGTTCGCGCAGGGGCGGGATTGCCGGGTCACAGATTGTGCGGTGCATGATTGCGAATAATTTTTGCAATGCGGCGATTGTGCAAGGTGCTGAATTGGTCAGCGCGCCAGATAACGTTACGTAATCAAGGGTAGAATGGGTGGTGTTTTCTGCTCGCAAATAATTGTGCGGTGCGAATTTGTAGAAAACTCCCAACCCCTTGAGAATCATTGCATTGACGCGATATGCTGAAATTGGTACTTAAATGCCTATTAAATGTGTCACGCCCGGTTTCCGTAAGGTCAGGGTCATAAAATAAACCGACACATCATCAGGGAAACTGAACAGCGGTTTGCAAATTCATACGCGTGAGAACCCGAAATGCGGTTCTGCGGCATTTGTGGCCCAAGTCAGGGAGGAATGCGACGGCATGACGTCACAGAGTCCTATTCTACAGATTAGCGACGTGTCGCTTGTGTTTGGCGGTGTACGTGCGCTGAGTGATGTCAGCTTTTCCGTTCAGCCGGGCGAGCTTTTTTCGATTATCGGCCCGAACGGTGCCGGCAAGACATCCATGTTGAACTGCGTATCGGGGCGTTACACCCCGACCATGGGAACGGTGTCCTTCAAGGGGCAGGATGTTACCGGGCTCAAGCCCAATGACCGTGCGGAACTCGGTATTGGTCGCACCTTCCAGAACCTTGCGCTTTTCGGGCACATGAATGTGCTTGATAACATCATGGTGGGTCGTCACCACCTGCTGAAGAACAACTTCCTCAATGGGCCGCTTTACTGGCTTGGCGGGGCGCAGAAGGAAGAGCTGGAACATCGTCGCTTCTGCGAAGACGTTATTGATTTTCTTGAAATTTCCCACATCCGCAAGGCAACGGCCGGCACGCTTTCCTATGGGTTGCGCAAACGCGTTGAGCTGGCGCGTGCTGTGGCGCTGCGCCCGGATCTGATCCTGCTCGATGAGCCGATGGCGGGCATGAACCTCGAAGAAAAAGAGGACATGGCGCGCTTTATCATCGACCTCAATGAAGAGTGGGGCATGACCGTTGTCATGATCGAACATGACATGGGCGTGGTGATGGATATCTCCAACCGGGTGATGGTTCTTGATTTCGGTCGCAAGATTGCCGAAGGCCTGCCCGATGAAGTGATGGCCAACAAGCATGTGAAGAAAGCCTATCTCGGCGAAGAAGACGACGAAACGGACGAAGACGAGCAGGTGGCCTGAGCATGAGCAGCAATATCCCGGAATATGCCGACACCAAGTCGCTGGATACTTTCCCGAAAGTGCTGGCCTATAACGCGCGCAACTGGCCCAAAGAAGTCGCCATGCGCGAAAAGGAATTCGGCATCTGGCAGGAGTTCACCTGGCAGGATTATAACGACCGCGTCAAATGGATGACACTTGGCATGCGCGCCCTTGGCCTTGGTCAGGGTGATGTTGTCGGCATCATCGGTGAAAACCGCCCGGAATGGGTCTGGGCAGAAATCGCCGCCCACGCGCTGCGCGGTATGTCGGTTGGTCTGTATCAGGACAGCCTGCACGAAGAAGTCGCCTATCTGATTACCTATTCAGGGGCGCGGATCCTGATCGCCGAAGACGAAGAACAGTGCGACAAGCTTATTGAGCTTGGCGATGATATCCCGACCGTCGAGCACATTGTTTATTGTGACCCGCGCGGGATGCGCAAATATGACGATCCGCGTCTGATGGATGTCGAAAAGCTTTATGAGCTTGGCCGCACGTTCGAGGAACAGAACGCGGGTTCCTATGACCAGATGGTCGCCGATACCCGTGGCGATGAATGTGCCATTCTCTGCACCACGTCGGGTACGACGTCGAAGCCGAAAATGGCGATGCTCAATTCCGGTGATTTTCTTGATCACTGCGCAGCGTACCTTCGGGCTGACCCGAAATACCCGGGCGATAATTATGTCTCGGTCCTGCCGCTGCCATGGATCATGGAGCAGGTCTATGTCGTGGGTCAGTCGCTGATCAGCCGTCAAATCGTTAATTTCGTCGAAGAGCAGGAAACCATGATGGCCGACCTGCGCGAAATTGGTCCGAACTTTGTTCTGTTGGCCCCGCGCGTTTGGGAAACCATTGCGGCTGATGTTCGGGCACGGATGATGGACTCAACGCCCTTCAAACAAAAGATGTTTGATTTCGGCATGGCATTGGCGCGTACCGCGATGGACAGCGGCGGTCATTCGAAAATGGCCGACGTGATCCTGATGAATGCGCTGAAAGACCGGCTTGGTTTTTCCAATTTGCGATCGGCTGCCACCGGTGGTGCCGCAATCGGCCCGGAAACCTTCAAGTTCTTCCACGCGATGGGGGTTCCGCTGCGCCAGCTTTATGGTCAGACCGAGCTGTGTGGTGCCTATACCATCCATCAGCCCGAAGACATTGATTTCGATACGGTCGGTGTTGCGTTCGATAATTCCGAGATCAAGGTGATCAACACCGATGAAAATGGCGTCGGCGAAATCGTTGCGCGCACATCGGGCATGTTCACCGGGTACTACAAAAACCAGGACGCCTATGACGAGGATGTCCGGGATGGCTGGATGCATACCGGCGATGCCGGCTACTTCAAGGACGAGAACAAGCACCTTGTGGTGATCGACCGTATGAAGGATCTGGCGGAAACATCCACCGGGGTGCGCTATTCGCCGCAGTTTATTGAAAATAAACTGAAATTCTCGCCCTTCATTGCCGAGGCCGTGATCCTTGGCAAGGATCTGCCGTTCCTGTCGACCATGATCTGTATTCGTTATTCGATCATGGCGAAATGGGCCGAGCAGCGCGGGATTGCCTTTACCAACTATACCAACCTGTCAGCGCAGCCGCAGGTCTATGAGATGATCACCGAGGAAATCCGCGAAGTGAACAAGACGCTTCCGGAAGCCCAGCGGATCAAGCGTTTCTTGTTGCTGTACAAGGAACTTGATGCGGATGACGGCGAACTGACCCGGACGCGCAAAGTGCGTCGCGGTGTGGTCGCCGAAAAATATGCCGATATTATTGATGCGGTTTATGCCGGCAATGACAAGGTTGATATCGACACCATGATCACTTTCCAGGACGGGTCGAAAACCCGCATCCAGACGAGTGTGAAAGTCGTCGATCTTGAAGATAACAAGGCCGCAGAGACGGCCCCCAAAGCCGCCGAATAAGGCAGCAGCATAACTGTGGCCCCGGCCGGAAATCTCGGCACGCGGGCCGCCATTACAGGGATGGCAACATGAATTTCGAACTTCTGTTCCAGCTTCTGCTGAACGGTTTGATTGTCGGGACACTTTATGGCGTTGTGGCCATGTGTTTTGTTCTGATCTACAAATCGACCCAGATTGTCAACTTTGCCCAGGGTGAGTTCCTGCTGATCGGGGCATGGGTATGTTACGCATTCCTTGTCGAAATGAGTATGCCCTTCTGGCTGGGCTTCCTGTTTACATTGCTGTTTATGATGGCGTTTGGCATCGTCCTGCAGATGGTTGTTTTGCGCCCGATGATTGGCGAACCGATCATTTCGGTCATTATGGTGACCATCGGGCTTTCGATCTTTTTCCAGGCAGCGACCAAATGGATCTTCGGGGCGACGACCGCGACCTATCCGCAGGTGTTTGAAACCAGATCGGTCAACCTTTTGGGGATGCAGATCGAGACGGCCTATATCATGAGCTTTGTGATCTCGTTGTTCATCATGGCCGGGTTCTATTGGTTCTTTAAATATTCCAAGCTTGGCCTGGCCATGCGTGCGACCGCCTTTGATCAGCAGGTTGCCCAAAGCCTTGGTATTTCTGTCAAAACTGTGTTTGCGATGTCCTGGGCGATCTCGGCCCTTGTATCGGGTGTCGCCGGGATCGTTATCGGTATGGTCAATGGTGTGTCTTCGGCCCTTTCAGTCATCGGGATCAAGGTGTTCCCGGCGGTGATCCTGGGCGGGCTTGATTCGATTGTTGGCGCAATCGTCGGCGGCGTGATCATCGGTCTTCTGGAAAACACCGCAGAGTTTGTCGATGGCCAGTATCTGCACTGGGGCAACCTGTTCTCGATCGCGCCATTCTATGTGCTGATCATTATTCTGTGCATCAAGCCGTACGGCCTGTTTGGCACCAAAGACATCGAACGTATCTAGGGGACGAGGAAAAGTACTATGGCTGGATTTTCGCTACGTCCTTGCGGTGACTTCCGTACGACTTATCGTCAGGATACCCGCATCTTTGATACGACCTATATCCGCAATGCCGCGATCCTTGGCATCTTTGCCGTTGCCATGATCCCGTTTGTTCTGGATGGCTATTACGTCAACCTGTTCATTCAGATCTCGTATTTCGCGATTGCCGCCCTTGGTCTGAACATTCTGGTGGGCTTTACCGGGCAGATTTCGCTGGGCCATGCCGCGTTCTTTGGTTTTGGCGCCTTTGCCTCGGCCTGGATCAACAATACAACCGGCATTCCGGTCTTGCTGTCGATCCCGTTGGCCGGTTTGATGACAGCGGCTGTCGGTATGCTGTTTGGTTTGCCAGCGGCCCGCATCAAGGGGCTTTATCTGGCGATTGCCACATTGGCCGCGCAGTTCATTCTTGAAGATTTCTTTGCCCGTGCAGAATGGTTTACCGGCGGTTCTTACGGTGCGGCAGCCAACCCGGTGAATGTGTTTGGTTATGAAATCTATGATGATTTCAGTTTCTTTTATGTGTGCCTGTTCTTCCTGGTGGTGATGTATCTGCTGGGCACGAACCTGATGCGGACCCGTGATGGCCGTGCCTTTGTCGCGGTGCGTGACCATTACCTTTCGGCTGAAATCATGGGGATCAACCTCACGAAATATCGCCTGATGAGCTTTGCAATTTCGTCTTTCTATGCCGGTGTCGGCGGGGCGATGTATGGCCACTATCTTGGCTTTGTCTCGGCCGAGGGCTTTACCATTCTGCTGTCGATCCAGTTCCTGGGCATGATCATTATTGGTGGTCTGGGCTCGGTCAAAGGGACGTTGATGGGCACGGTATTCATGGTGCTTCTGCCCGAAGTCATGGAAAGCGGTGTCAGCGCGCTGAGCGTATTCGAATGGGCCAGTTCAACGGCTGTGACCGACGGGCTGGCTTACATCAAGGAGATGGCAATTGGTCTGGCCATCATCCTTTTCCTGATCTTTGAGCCGGATGGGCTTGCCCATCGCTGGCAACAGATCAGGGCGTACTGGAAGCTTTATCCCTTCTCGTACTGATCAAAACCCCGAACCCGGCCCGCTTATAAAAAATCAAAGGGTCGGGATCAAAACGGGGCGACCGGGAGGCTTACTTTTGTGAAAACGTCCAAGGGAGACGTCGTGATGAAAAGATTGATTGCTGCGACCGCGATGGTCGCAACGGGGCTGTCGTTTTCGGCAGCGCAAGCAGATGACGACATGGTCTTTGTCGGCCATCTGATGGACATCACCGGTGCCACCGGCTTTATCGGCAAGTTCTATGCTGATGGTGTGCGTGATGCCCTGTCTTATGTGAACGTCAATGGCGGTATCGATGGCACGGTTCTGGATTCTGAGTCGGTTGACTATGCCTATAAGGTTCCGCAGGCGATTGCGAACTACAAGAAATGGCGTTCGCGCAATGACATGATTGCAATGCAGGGCTGGGGCACGGGTGATACCGAAGCCCTGATCAGCTTTGTTGCCAAGGACAAGGTGCCGGTCTATTCCGCATCCTATTCCGGGCACCTGACCGACCCGACCGCAAAGAACCCGAAAACCGCCAAACCGGCGCCTTATAACTTCTTCTATGGCGCATCCTATTCCGACGCCTGCCGTGCGATGGTTCAGTGGGCAGCCGAAGACTGGAAAGAGTCCGGTGGTTCGGGCAAGCCGGTCTTCTCGCATATCGGTGACAACCACCCGTATCCGAACGCCCCGAAAGAAGCGTGTGCGGAATATGCCAACGAGCTTGGCTTTGAAGTAACCGCACCGGTGGTTGTTTCGATGAAGCCGGGTGATTTCAAGGCACAGTGCCTGACCCTGAAAGAAGCCGGGACCAACTATGGGTATCTTGGCAACCTCGGTCCGTCGGTTGTGTCGCTGGTGAAATCCTGTGACACGGTTGGTGCGACCCCGAAATGGCTCGCCAATATCTGGGCGGGCGACTACGAGACGCTTAAAACCATCGGCGATGTTGAAAACTATGTCTTCCCGGCCATGACCAGCTTCTGGACCGACGAAGGTGTCCCGGGCATGGAACTGGTGCGTGAAATTTCGAAGATGTCGGACAGCTCGGGCGAGCAGTTCCGCACCCATCACTACATCCGTGGCATTTGCTCGGTCTATTACATGAAAGAAGCCATGGAATGGGCCAAGGCCAATGGCGGTCTGACCGGCGAGAACATCAAGGCTGGCATGTATGCCCGTCAGGATTGGGTGCCGGCAGGACTTGAAGGTGTGTGCATGGAAGCGAACTGGACCGCCGAGGACCATCGCGGCATCAACACCGTCAACATCTATAACGGCAGCGCCAAAGGTGGCGACTTTACGGTGACCAAGGTCAATACCGTGACCCTGCCGCGTCGTGACGACTGGCTCGGTTACTAAGATCCGCCAGTAAGACGAACGTCTCCCAGACTGTTCGGAGGCCGGGCATAAGACGCAAGATGCCCTGTCTCCGGCAGCTGGAGATCACAAGACGAACATTCGAAAGGGACACCATGGCAGAGCCCGCCCGCAAAATAGAAACCGCTGAACCGATGCTGTCGGTCAATAACATCGAAGTCGTCTATGACGAGGTGATTCTGGTCCTGCGTGGCGTCTCGCTTGAGGTTCCGCAAGGCAAGATCGTGACCTTGCTCGGCCCGAACGGTGCTGGCAAATCCACGACGCTAAAAGCGATTTCGGGTTTGCTGAAAACCGAAGACGGTGAAGTCACCCGCGGTGACATCAATTTCATGGGCAACCAGATTGCCAATGGCAGCCCCGAGGATATCGTGCGCTCCGGCCTGTTTCAGGTCATGGAAGGTCGCCGTATCATCGAGGACATGACCTGTATCGAAAACCTGCGTCTGGGCGCCTATACGCGCAAGGACAACAAAGTCAAAGACGATATCGAGATGGTCTTTGAATATTTCCCGCGCCTTAAGGAACGTACTGGCCTTGCAGGCTATCTTTCCGGCGGGGAACAGCAGATGCTGGCCATCGGCCGTGCATTGATGGCGCGGCCCAAGATGATCCTGCTGGATGAACCGTCGATGGGCCTGTCGCCGCTTTTGGTCAAGGAAGTGTTCGGGATCATTGAAAAGATCAATCGCGAACAGGGCATCACCATGCTCATCGTTGAACAGAACGCCAACTTTGCGCTGAAGGTTGCCGACTATGGTTACATCATGGAAAGCGGTAAGGTTGTTCTGGATGGCACCCGTGACGAGCTTCTCAATAACGAGGACGTCAAGGAGTTCTATCTCGGCGGTGGTTCTGAAGAACGTAAAAGCTTCAAGAACATCAAGTCCTACAAACGCCGTAAACGTTGGCTTTAGGATGGTTCACCAACCACATCCATGTCTGTGGTTGGCGCCTTTGAATGAAAGACGGGTATGATGCTGAAGACTTATTTTGACGAACGCGAAACGCGCACCCAGGAAAGCCGCGAGGCCGGGTTGATGGCCGCCTTGCCGCGTATTTTGCATCATGCCAAATCACAGTCGGCGGCCTATGGTAGGTTGCTTGCCGATATTGATCCGCAGACCATCACCACCCGCGAAGCATTGGCAAAACTGCCGGTGACGCGGAAATCCGATCTGATTGATGCTCAGGCCAAGGAACCGCCATTGGCGGGCCTGAACGCGACGCCGATCCCGGCGATGGCGCGCCTGTTCCAAAGCCCCGGTCCGATTTATGACCCGCAGGGCAAGGGAGATGACTGGTGGCGGATGGGCCGCGCGTTCTTTGCGGCGGGCTTCCGCCCGGGCGATATCGTGCATAACTGCCTGTCCTATCATCTGACACCGGGTGGCTTTATCTTTGACAGTGGCGCACGGGCGTGCGGCTGCGTCGTGGTTCCGGCCGGTGTTGGCCAAAGCGAAGCCCAGGTCAAGGCGATCAGCGATCTTAAGCCAACCGGTTATAGCGGCACGCCATCCTTCCTGAAAATCCTGATCGAAAAGGCCGAGGAACTAGGTGCTGATATCACCTCAATCAAGCGTGCGCTGGTATCGGGCGAGGCGCTTCCGGAAAGTCTGCGTTCCTGGTTTGCCGAGCGCGATATTGCGATGCTGCAATGTTATGCCAGTGCCGACCTTGGCCTGATTGCCTATGAAAGTGACGCCAAGAACGGCATGATTGTTGCCGAAGACATCATTCTTGAAATCGTCCGTCCGGGCACGGGTGAGCCGGTGGCAGAGGGTGAGGTCGGTGAAGTTGTGGTCACCACATTGAATATGGACTATCCGCTGATCCGCTTTGCGACCGGTGATCTTTCGGCGATTGCGCCGGGTGAAAGCGGCTGCGGGCGGACCAACCAACTGATCAAGGGTTGGATGGGGCGTGCCGATCAAACCACCAAGATCAAGGGCATGTTTGTTCATCCGCAACAGATCGGTGAAATCGTCAAACGTCATGGCGACATTGCCAAGGCGCGGCTTGTCGTTACCCGGGAAAACGATAACGACGTCATGACCCTGACCTGCGAGGGTATTGATGACAGTCAGATTGATGCGATTGCCGAAACCCTTGCTAGCGTTTGCAAGCTGCGCGGGACGGTTTTGGCCGCAGAGGTTGGCAGTCTGCCCAATGACGGCAAAGTGATTGATGATCAGCGTGATCTGACCTGATTAAGTTAACTGACTTATTGTTTCATTCCCGCTCGGGAAACCTGTGCCGCTCGGCTTTGCCGGCGGCACTTTTTTTCTAGATCAAGCTGGCTGCTTTAAGTACCAGACCACCTGCAAGCAGCGTAAGTGCGGTCCCGACAATCACGTTTTTAAGCGAAAGCAAAGACCCGTCGCCATGGTCGTGATCATGACCGTGGTCACCATGATCATGCTCGTGGTCATGGTGTGCTGCCTTTTGGCCTTCGCGACGGAGCCACAGCAAGATGCCAATCAGCCCAAAGGCCGCGATATTCAAGAACAGCGTATAATTAACGCCAAAGGCACTGACCTCGGCAATGTCACGGCTGCTTTCGGGCAGGGCGCCGAGTGCGACAAAGGCGTAATGCAGGATAAGCGCAGTGGCCACAATGCTGGCATACATGACACCTGCAATATAAAGCGCAGTTTTCCAGCCATAATACCGGGCATTGACCTTGACCAGTGGCGGGACCATCAGGTCCGAATAGATAAAGCCCATAATCCCGGCAAAGCTGACACCCCCGGCACTGAGAACCGTGGCCAATGGAATGTTCCCCATCGAGCCGATAAAGGTCGCGGCGGCGACAAATGGTGCCACAAGGGCGTTTTCAAGAACGGTCAGGAACGGCAAGTCTGACGCCTTACCCGTGCCGTCACCGGCAAGGAACAGGGTCTGCCAGAATTCGGCCGGGACAAAGACCGCAATAAAGCCGGCAATCGTGAAACCGATCAGGATTTCACGCCAGACCATCTGCCATTCCATTACAAAGCGCTTGCCGACCTGTTGCCAGCCTTCCTGGGACTTGATGCGTTTCTTCCAGTCGAAGTCGTCTTCTTCACTGCCGGTTTCTTCGTCGGCATGTTGCTTGGCGGCTTCAATCATCTCCTTGGGATATGTCACACGGATCAGAACAGCCGAAATCGCAATCATCAGGATACCCCCGATGATTTCTGCGGCCAGAAACTGCCAGCCAAGAAACAGGAAGATCAAAACGCCAAGTTCAATGACCAAGTTGGTCGATGCGAACATGAAGGCGACAGTGGCAATGAAATGCGCACCTTTCTGAAACAGCGATCGTGCCGCCGAAAGTGCTGCAAACGAGCATGAACTTGATATGGCGCCAAACAGACCGGCAAGCGAAACGCTACCGATACCGGCGTCGCCCATATGCGCAGTCAGGCGGTTCTTGGGGACGAAAACCTGAATCGCGGCACTGATGGAGTAACCAAGCACAAACGCCCACAGTGCGTTCCAGAAGAAACCAAGTGCGGTCATGACGCCGTTTGAATATTGATCAAGCAAATCCATTGTGACCTTCCTGCCATTTCAGGTGTCGGGCTCCTTATTAAACGGCTGGAAAGGTGAGGTGTTCCAAGATAGGCATTCGCCAACATCTGTGTATGATGGCCGAAATACCAAAAATGCAACGGGGGAAGCAGGGTGCGTACGGGCAAGACTTTTGCCGTTTCCATGATTACGGTCTGCCAGTTGATGGCGCTTGCGCTGTGGTTTTCGGCCACGGCGGTGCTACCACAATTGCGCAGCGAGTTTGGTATTGGGGCGCTGCAATCATCGCTATTTACCAGTGCGGTATTGCTGGGTTTCGTTCTGGGAACCGTTACCAGTGCGATCCTGGGGCTGGCGGATCGCATCGAACCCCGGCGTTTCTGGGCGGCATCGGCGATGATTGCCGCGACTGCCAATATTTTGATCCTTGTTGTACCGGTTGACGGCATTGTTGTGATCCTGTTGCGGCTGATCACGGGCGTTTGCATGGCCGGGATTTATCCGATTGGCATGAAGATGGTCGCAACCTGGTCACGCGGGGATACAGGTTTCTTGGTCGGGCTTTTGGTAGGGGCGCTGACCATGGGGTCTGCCATGCCGCACCTGTTTGCGGTGGCGGTGCCACTCGACTGGCGATACGTGATCATGACCGCCAGTGTGACCGCCTATATCGCGGCAATTGCCATCCTGTTTGTGCATCTGGGCGGGACACCGGGACGTTCCCCGCGGTTTGATCCAAAAATGGTTGGCAAGATCTGGGCAAACAAGCCGCTGCGCCATGCCTGCTATGGCTATTTTGGGCATATGTGGGAACTGTATGCCATGTGGGGCTGGATCGGATTGTTCCTGTATGGCGCATTTTCGGATCGTGTGATGGACAATCCCGGTGTCTGGTCCGCACTTTCGACGTTTGCCATTGTTGGCATCGGCGCGTTCGGGTCCTTGGCCGGGGGGTATTATGCTGACCGGATTGGCAGAACGACCGTGACGATTGCCGCCATGATCGTGAGTAGCGCCTGTGCGCTGGTTGCCGGTGGGTTATCCGATGCCCCGATCATCCTTCTTATTGTGGTTTGCATCGTCTGGGGGATCTCCGTGATCGCGGATTCCGCCCAATTCTCGTCCTGCGTCATTGAACTGGCCGACCCGCATCAGGTCGGTACGGCATTAACCCTGCAAAATGCCATCGGGTTCCTGATTGCACTTGTTTCCATCCACCTTGTGCCGGTTGTCGCCGATCAGACAGGTTGGTGGGGGGCATTTGCCATGTTGGCTGTCGGGCCTGTTTTGGGAACGATTGCCATGGTCAGGCTGCGCATGATGCCCGAGGCAATACAGCTCGCAGGCGGTAAAAAGTAAGGTTTGCCCGCTATAATTGCGATCTTTGGTGATCGGCTTCACTTGACAGCAGGGTGTTAAAAAGCTGCGCTGTTTGGGTTTTCTTGACCATTATCAGTACTAATATTAACTTCTGGCGGAATTTTCTTGCTGTCTCGCGTTCGGGGCGATGCGGCGAATATCCAAAAATAAGGGTCTTTCATGAGTCTCACCCTCATTGTTTTGCTTCCCTTCATTGGGGCGGTGTTACCCGCCATAATGATCAGGGCCGGGCGCAATGCTTGTGCCACAGCGACCGGTTCTGTCACGCTGCTTGCCCTGATCTTGCTGATGGCAAAGGCCCCGGCGGTCATTGCCGGCGAGGTATTTCAGGTCAGTTATAGTTGGTTGCCGGAACTGGGTCTGAATGTGACCTTCTTTCTGGACGGGCTCGGGTTGCTGTTTGCGACCCTGATCTTGGGTATCGGTCTTCTGATTATCATCTATGCGCGGTTCTATCTTTCCAAGGACGACCCGATGGGCAGGTTCTATGTGTTCCTGCTGTTGTTCCAGGGGGCCATGGTCGGCATCGTTCTTTCTGATAATATCCTGCTGCTGTTGATTTTCTGGGAACTGACATCGCTGTCATCGTTCCTTCTGATCGGGTACTGGAAACATTTGCCAGAAGGCCGTCAGGGCGCGCGCATGGCGCTTGCCGTGACCGGTGCTGGTGGTTTGGCAATGATTGCCGGGATGCTGATCCTTGGCGATATTGTCGGATCCTATGATCTGACCGTGATCTTGCAGAACGCCGACCTGATCCAGGCATCGCCGATGTATTTGCCGGCCTTGATCCTGATTTTGCTCGGCTGCTTTACCAAATCCGCACAGTTCCCGTTCCACTTCTGGCTGCCGCACGCGATGGCCGCACCGACGCCGGTTTCTGCCTATCTGCACTCGGCCACAATGGTGAAGGCGGGCATCTTCCTGATGGCGCGCATGTGGCCGGTTCTGTCGGGCACGCCGGAATGGTTCTATATCGTTGCGACGGCTGGTCTGATGACCATGGTGCTGGGCGCATGGATTGCGATCTTCAAGCACGACCTTAAGGGGCTTCTGGCATATTCGACGGTCAGTCACCTTGGTCTTGTCACCATGTTGCTTGGTTTCGGGACACCGATGGCGGCTGTTGCCGGGGTGTTTCACATCATCAACCATGCGACCTTCAAGGCGGCCCTGTTTATGACGGCTGGTATCATCGATCATGAAACCGGGACCCGTGATATCCGTCGTTTTGGCGGGTTGCTCAACCTGATGCCGATTGCTGGCACCATCGGGATTATCACCGCCGCCTCGATGGCCGGGATCATTCCGCTTAATGGTTTCATTTCCAAGGAGATGATGCTGGAAGAAGCATGGCACACCATGTGGCTGGATCAGAACTGGGTGGTTCCGCTTCTGGCGACCGTCGGTGCTCTGTTCTCTGTGGCCTATTCCTTCCGATTTATTTTCCACGTCTGGCTGGGCAAGCCGCGTGATGAAAACTTGCCGCATCATCCGCATGATCCGCCCTTTGGCATGTGGGCACCGCCCGCATTGCTGACGGTTCTGGTGGTTCTGATCGGTCTGTTCCCGGCAGCCATCGCAGGGCCACTGGTCGCTGCGACCGCAGGGGCCGTTATCGGTGGTGAATTGCCGGAATATCACCTGTCGCTTTGGCATGGTCTGACACCGGCCCTTGGCATGAGTGTGATTGCGATTATCGGTGGTTCCCTGTTGCTGATGCGCCATGGTGGCCTGATGTCGGCAACCGCCAACCTGTCGCGGCCCGATGCCAAGGCAATGTTTGATTGCGGCATGGCCAAGGCCGTCGCGCTCAGCCGACTGGTTTCGGACAATCTGCATAACGGATCATTGCAGCGTTATCTTGCAATCACGATCATCGGTTCCATCGGGATCGGGCTTTCGGGTTTCTATGCGCAACCGGACTTCCAGTCGGGCACGCGCGAGCTTCTTGAAGTCTCGCCGCCTGCGGCTATTGGCTGGTTGTTGCTGGTTGTGACATGTATTGCGTCGGTCTTTATGCATCACAACCGTTTGCTGACCTTGCTTCTGGTCGGTGTGGTTGGTCTGATTGTGTCGCTTGGCTTTATCTATCTTTCGGCACCGGACCTTGCGTTGACGCAGATTTCGGTCGAGGTGGTGACGGTCATTCTGATGTTGCTTGCGCTTAATATCCTTCCCAAGGAAACCCCGAAGGAAAGCCTGCCGGGCCGCAAGATGCGTGACGGTATTGTCTCGATTGCGGCAGGTCTTGGGGTTGGTGGTGCGATCTGGGCGATCATGACCCGCGATCTGCCAAACACAATCTCGTCCTATCATTTGGCGAACTCGAAAACCGAAGGTGGTGGTACCAACGTTGTCAACGTCATCCTCGTTGACTTCCGTGGGTTTGATACCTTTGGCGAGATCATCGTTCTTGGGATTGCCGCACTTTCGATCTTTGCGCTGATTGAAACCGTGACCCAGGGCGAGGCCGCCAAACGTCTGGCCAACTGGGTTGTCAGCAACCGTCGCTCGGCTGATCGTCACCCGATGATGATGGTTGTGGCAACGCGTGTGATGTTGCCGTTGTCGCTGATGGTGGGTGTTTACATCTTCCTGCGCGGTCACAATGAACCGGGCGGTGGCTTTATCGCTGGTCTGGTCGTGTCGGTTGCGTTGGTCATGCAGTATATGGCGTCGGGCTTTGGCTGGACCCAGAACCGCATGAAGGTCAATTACCACGGCATGATCGGTCTTGGTGTCATTGCCGCGGCGATTACCGGGGTATCAGCCTGGGTTGCGGGTCTGCCGTTCCTGACCAGCGGGTTTGTTCATGTTCACCTGCCGATCGTTGGCGAGTTTGAACTGGCATCGGCCATGGGCTTTGACCTTGGCGTCTTCCTGACCGTGGTCGGGGCAGTGATGCTGGCACTTGCCAAACTTTCGCAAGTCGAACGTATGGCCGAACATGTCGAAATAAATACCGAGCCGATGGACCACGATCCGTCGTTGTCGGCAGCACCGGCGGCAACGCCGGGCAAGGAGGCCTGATATGGAATTTCTTGTCGCAAGCAGTATTGGGCTTCTGACCACGTGCGGGACTTATTTGTTGCTGCGCGGGCGAACCTTCCCGGTGGTTGTTGGCTTGGCCCTGCTGTCCTACGCGGTGAACGTCTTCCTGTTCGCCATGGGACGTCTGACCATCAACATGCCACCGATCCTGCGTGAGGGTGTCACCGAATATACCGATCCTCTGCCACAGGCGCTTGTCCTGACGGCAATTGTGATTTCGTTCGGTATGACGGCATTGATCGTCGTTTTGTCGATCCGGACTTTCCTTGAAATCGGTAATGACCATGTTGACGGTCGTCCGGTTGGCGCGCCATCCGAAGCAGGAGATAAAAACTGATGGGTGACTGGATTGTTGTTCCCATAGTGCTGCCCGCAGTGATGGCCGCCCTGATTGTTCTGGCGGTGCGTCACGATATCATTCTGCAGCGCGTATTTTCCATCACGGCCACGGTCGCCCTTGTGGCCGTCACACTTTCGCTTCTGGTTTATGCCAGTGGCAATGGCCCGGAAATGTATGCGCTGTCGGATTGGCCGGCACCGTTTGGCATTGTTCTGGTGCTTGATCGTCTTTCGGCGATGATGGTGTTCCTGACATCGCTTCTTGGTCTTGGCGTTGTTCTTTTCGCATCAAGCGAATGGGACCAGCGCGGCAAGCATTTCCATGCCCTGTTCCAGTTCCAGCTGATGGGGGTCAATGGTGCGTTCCTGACCGGTGACATCTTTAACCTGTTCGTGTTCTTCGAAGTTCTGCTGATTGCGTCCTATGGCTTGATGCTGCATGGCGCGGGGGCAGAACGTCTTAAGGCCGGGATGCAATATGTCGTCATCAACCTGACAGGGTCGTCCTTGTTCCTGATTGGTGTCGGCATGATCTATTCCGTCACCGGGACGCTGAACATGGCCGACCTTGCCATTCAGGTGACCAATGTCGCGTCGGGTGATGCAGCCCTGCTGCGCGCCGGTGCGTTGATCCTGCTTCTGGTGTTCTGTGTTAAGGCCGCACTTGTTCCGGTTCATTTCTGGTTGCCGGGCACCTATGCCAATGCACCGGCACCGGTGGCTGCCCTGTTTGCCATCATGACCAAGGTCGGGGCCTATTGCGTTCTGCGTGTCTATTCGCTGGCCTTTGGCGATACGGCCGGTGACATGGCATGGCTCGCAGCGCCTTATGTCCTGCCGGCGGCACTGGTGACCCTGGTGCTTGGTATGACCGGGGTTCTTGCGGCGAAACGTCTTAACAGTCTGATCGCCTTTTCGGTGATCGGATCAATGGGCACCTTGTTGATTGCCATCGGGCTGTTTACGCCCGAAGCGATTTCGGCCGGTCTTTATTATATGCTGCATTCGACCTTCTCGGCGGCGGCTCTGTTCCTGATTGCCGATCTTGTGGTGTCACGCCGCGGGCAGTTCGGGGACAGTTTGCATACCGCCCCGCGCTTCCATCAGACCGGCTTCCTGGCTGTTCT
Source organism: Thalassospira indica (assembly GCF_003403095.1). Classification (NCBI taxonomy): domain Bacteria; kingdom Pseudomonadati; phylum Pseudomonadota; class Alphaproteobacteria; order Rhodospirillales; family Thalassospiraceae; genus Thalassospira; species Thalassospira indica. The sequence continues at coordinate 952,267 of NZ_CP031555.1, forward strand.
GTTCTTTATCGGTGCGATCGGTATGGCCGGGATGCCGCCACTTAGTGGCTTTATCGGTAAACTTCAGATTCTTGATGCGGCACGCGACAGTGATGCCATGGTCTGGATCTGGTCGATCATTTTGGTGACGTCACTGATGTGTATCGTCGGGTTTGGTCGAGCGGGCAGTGTGCTGTTCTGGAAAAGTGCCTCCGTCGACGGCGAAATAACGGTCGAAGGTGCGAAATGGCCGGTTCTGCCGATCATTGCCAGTTGCGGTATGGTCAGCGGCCTGATCGCGCTGACCATCTTTGCCGGACCGATCACCGAGTATCTGAACGGCGTTGCGGTACAGTTGTTTGATACGTCGCATTACATCGAAGCGGTGCTGGGTGCAAACGCCCTGTCACTGGTCGGTCAATAAGGGGAGAGGATAGAAAGATGATAAAACGTTATCTGCCCCATCCGCTTTTGACACTAGTACTGCTTGTTGTCTGGGTGTTTCTGGTTAATGAAGTCTCGGCCGGTGCGGTGATCTTTGGGCTTATTCTTGCGATCATCATTCCGCTGATCACGGCCAGTTTCTGGCAGGATCGACCGCGCTTGCGCAACGTCTATGGGATCTGTGAGTACGGGCTGATTGTGCTGTGGGACATTCTGGTGGCGAATGTGATCGTGGCTGGTTTGATCCTGTTTCGCAAAACCGAAAGTCTGGAATCAAAGTCGGTTGTTGTGCCGCTTGATCTTACCTCGCCAGAGGCGATCACAACACTTGCCGGCACGATCACCATGACGCCGGGAACCGTGACGATTGATCTGAGTGCCGATGCCAAAAGCCTGCTTGTGCATTGCCTGCACGCACCCGATCCGCAGAGCGTGGTGGACGATATCAAGAACCGCTACGAACGCCGTCTGAAGGAGATTTTCGAATGATCGATTATGCACTGAATTTCGGCTTTATCTGCGTTGCGCTGGCACTTCTGATGAACCTGTATCGTTTGACCGTCGGGCCGACCACGGCAGACCGGGTTTTGGCCGTTGATACCATGGCGATCAATGCCATTGCCCTTCTGGTGCTGTATGGGATCGGCAAGGCGACCGCGATGTATTTCGAAGGGGCATTGCTGTTTGCGATGTTCGGGTTTGTTTCAACCGTGGCCTATTGCAAGTTCGTCTTGCGCGGCGACATCATCGAATAAGGGAGCGTAACGATGCCGTTTGTTGTTGAACTCATCATTTCGCTTCTGATCGTGATCGGCGGGCTGTTCTTGCTGGTTGGGTCGTTCGGGATGATCAAGTTGCGTGATCTTTTGCCGCGCCTGCATGCACCGACCAAGGCCAGTACGGTGGGGCTTGGTGGTGTCTTGATTGCGTCCATGCTGTTTTTCTGGATTGAACGCGGTAAATTCACCATTCACGAATTGCTGATCACGCTGTTCATCTTCCTGACAGCGCCGATCACCGCAAACCTGATCGCCAAGGCATACATGTTGCTGAATGTTGATCCGAACAAGGAACTGCCGCCCAGCAAACAGAATGAAGGTTGGGCAACCTTTGATCCGATCGGACCAGAGGGGTATGACCCCAGCGAAGAATATCAGGAAAAGGAAACCTGAAAGGGTCAGGACCTTTGATGAATTAAAGCGGCACCGGGAAACCGGTGCCGTTTTTGTTTTTAGGGTGTGTTGCCTGCGTGCATCCCAGTTGCTAAGACGAAAGACAGAGAGGGACGGGACAGAGATCACCATGCCGGATTTTTCCATCGAAGATCAGTATCAGGGCCGTATTGCCGGGATCGACGAGGTCGGTCGCGGGCCGTTGGCTGGCCCGGTCGTGGCGGCGGCGGTTATCCTGCCACGCGATGAACGTCTTCCGGTGGAGCTGTTGTCCGAGCTTAATGATTCCAAGAAACTCTCGGTCAAGAAACGTGATCACCTTTACGGCGTCATCATGAACTGTGCCGAAGTCGGCATTGGTGCCGCATCCGTGCGCGAGATTGATCAGATCAATATCCTGCAGGCGACCTATGTCGCCATGCGCCGCGCTGTCAGTCGCCTTGGGGCTTTGCCTGATCAGGCACTGGTTGATGGCAATCGCGACCCCGGGTTGCCCTGTGCGGTGGAGACGGTGGTGAAAGGCGATAGCAAGTCGCTTTCCATTGCCGCGGCATCAATCGTTGCCAAGGTGGTGCGTGACCGTGCCATGGCCCGCTTGGCCACGCGATACCCATTCTTTGGCTGGGAAGGCAATGCCGGGTATGGCGTCAAAAAGCATATGGCGGGACTGGGCGAGGTGGGCCCAACCGCCCATCACCGCAAAAGCTTCAAGCCGATTGCCGATTTGTTTGATGCAATGATGGATGGCCGCTAGGTCAGTTCCAAGTCATTTGGGTCTAGGCTAGGGCAGTCTGGTTAAACGGCACGATATGGGCACGCACCAGATCGGTGTCATCTTCTTCGCGGGTGATGGCGGCAAAGCCATCCGCATGACGAATGGCAACACGTTCCTGCACGCGGCATTCACTGCGGAACTGAATATCAAGACTTTCCGGATGAAAATCCGGTCGACCGTTCGGACCCGCAACCCCCATGACCCATTGCATCAGGCGCACATTGTTGACGTGTCCATAGAGATCAAGATCGGACGGCCGAGCCTTTATGTTATCCATGGTCGGCAAAGGATCGGTGGTAAAGGCCGGTCGCAAAGGTGGCTCGATCAATTTGGGGCCGGGGGGATCGGGCAGGCGTTCGGCCACCCAATCGGGCCATTGGGCCGCACGGCGGGTGCAAAGGTCAAACATCACCCAGAAACTTTGCGCGACACCGATGATTTCGCCCTTGCTATTGGTCAGGCGAAAGTCACGGGTGGCGACCCGGCGTGATACCCCCGACGGCCATGTTTCAATCAGGATATCCTCGCCATTTCCCGGATAGTCGCGCATATGAATGACCATGCGCGCCAGAACCCAGGCAATCCCCTGATCGACCGTATCGTCATAGGCCAGTTTCAGGATACGCGCGCCCCAACCGGCGGCATCCTGCATATAGTCGGCCAATGCAGACATCATGACCTTGCCATTGTCACCAATCTCGGAATAACGAACGCGATAGGTTCCCTTCCACCCGCAATTGGCCGGAAGAGACGCGGTTGAAATCCTGTTCCAGTCGATGGTCATGGCAGACCTTTGTATGGGTATCGCGCGATCAATAGGACGGTTTTTGCCGCATCTTTTTGGTATCACCGCGCTTCTTTTTGGAATCGACGCGTTTGCGTTTGGCAGAAAGACTGGGGCGGGTTTTGACCCGGTATTTTTTGCGTTCGGCAGCCTTGCGTAAAAGTGCCAGAAAACGATCGATCGCGTCCTGCTTGTTGCGTTCCTGGGTACGGTGGCGCTGAGCGTCAAAAATGATTTCGCCGTCATTGGTCAATTTGCTGCCGGCAAGTTCACGCAGGCGATTTCGCACATGCATTGGCAATTCAGTCAGGTCATCAATGCGCACACGCATCTGAACAGCACTGGAAACCTTGTTGACGTTCTGCCCGCCCGGGCCGGAGGCACGGACAAACTGAAAACTCAGATGGCGTTCATCCAGATAGAGGCCATTTACAATTTCAAGCATGGGAAACCGTGCAGATTGTCGAACTGTTTCAAGGTGATCAATTAACTGAGTGTGATGGTCGGCGATTGATTGAATTTGCTGATTTCTATGCCTACATTACACCCGTCTAACCTGTCAGGGGTCGGATCGACTGTAAACAGGAAATCAATGCTGCGCGTCTCGCATATCTATCTGGCCCTTGGGTGGCTTTCTGTTGGTCTTGGTGTGATCGGTATTTTCTTGCCGCTTCTGCCAACGACGCCCTTCATGCTGTTGGCAGCTTGGCTGTTTGCCAAGGGATCGCCGCGCCTGCATGACTGGATATGCAATCATCCGCGTTTTGGTTTGTCGATCCGTCAATGGAACGAGTATGGCGTGATCAATCGCCGTGCCAAAACCCTTGCCATGGTGGCGTTTCTGGTGGTGATTACGGCGTCATTGGTGCTGATCGAGAACCGCTGGGTGGCGTTTATTCAGCTTCTGGTCGCCATTCCTGTTAGCTGTTTTATCCTGTCCCGCCCTTCGGAAGCCCGGTTGGCCAAGGTGCAGAACCCAACAGGTAGCAGTCAATAAAGCCAGCAAAGGGCAGGGCTCTTAGCCTGCCTTCTTGCGCGACAGTTCTTCCTGACAAGTTTCTTCAAGTTTGTCGAGTTCATCAAGCGTTGCGTCAATGTCTTCGCGTTGCTTGCGAAGTGTCGCGCGCCGTTCATTGACCTTGTCGACCAGTGTGGTCAGCTGGGTGATCTCGCTGCGATCACCGTCATAAAGATCCAGCAAATCGCGAATTTCCTTTAGCGAAAATCCAAGCCGCTTGCCTCGCATGATCAGGCGCAGGCGCACACGGTCACGCTGGCTATAGATCCTGGTCTGACCTTGCCGTTCGGGCGAAATCAGTTCCTGATCCTCGTAAAAGCGGATGGTTCGGGTGGTGACTTCGAATTCGCGGGCAAGATCGGTGATGGTGTAGCTGTCGCTCATGGGGGCTCAATCATCTTTACGCTTACGTAAACTGAAAGCTACATGCTTTCGGATGCGGCGACAATCGACAATTCTTTTGGCAGCTCGACACAAAATGTGCTGCCCTGGCCGGGCTTGCTGGTGACATCGATGCCGCCACCATGGCGGTCGACGATCTTTTTACAGATCGCAAGACCAATTCCCGTCCCAGCATAATCCCCATAGCCATGCAGGCGCTTGAAGATTTCAAAGATGGTTTCGTGATATTGCGGGTCGATGCCAATCCCGTTATCGGCGACAAAGATCCGATAGCTGTCTGGTGTCTCAGAGGCAAAAATCCGAACCTGACCATTTTTCGGATCGCTGTATTTAAGCCCGTTTGACACCAGGTTCTGGAATAACAACAGCAACTGGCTTGCATCCCCCATGACGGTCGGCAGGTGACCCTCGCGGATGATGTTGCCTTCGGGGGTGGAACCGGCACGCCTGAAATTGGTGACAATGGCATCAAACAGATTGTCGAGCGGGACGGGATTGAACGGTTTGCCGTGGCGCCCAACCCGCGACAGGGTCAGAAGGTCATCAATCATGCGCTGCATGCGTTGCGTGCCATCAACTGCGTAATGAATGAATTCATCGGCTGTTTCGTCGAGTTGCCCCTCATACCGCCGGGCAAGCAACTGCGTGTAGCTTGAAACCATGCGCAACGGTTCCTGCAAGTCATGCGAGGCGGCATAGGCGAACTGTTCGAGTTCCGCGTTCGAGCGTTCAAGTTCCTGCATCGTGCGCTGGATTTCTTTTTCGTGGCGTTTGCGTTGGGAAATATCACGCAGCGTAATGATGTAGTGATAACGCTGGTCGGCGGAAAAATGGCTGATCGCGACTTCAAGCGGCACGTTCCGACCACTGAGTGTCGATGCCAGTACTTCGATCACGCCGGTGCCAAGGTCGGTCAAAAGCTGGTTCGGCGGCGGCGGGGTCAGCGGGGTATGTTCGCTATCGGGCAGCAAGAACCGGATGATGTTGCGCAGTTCCGGATCACCCGTCGGACCGCAAAGCTCCTGCGCGCGGGAATTAAGCGGTTCGATGCTGCCATCATCAGAGGCGACAAGAATCGCATCGATGGTGTTTTGCAAAATCGCACGCGTGCGGTCTTCGCTGCGTTTGGTTTGTGTCACAAGGTCGGCCAGCTCGGCGGCCTGCTGGCGCAAAAGACGGTCGCGCTGCACAGCCAGTGTGACGTCGCGAATGATCAATGAACAAAGCGTGCCGTTACGCTTGGTCTGGATCGGATGAACGCGAATGGATTGTTCCATGCGATCAAAACTGGCGGCAAATTGCGGTAGGGGACGAAGCGGCAGAGCGCCCTGATTGAGCGAGGGCGAAATGACTGCTGGCATGCCGAATTTCAGGCAATCTTCAATCGCAAGGCTGACACGGCCCAGTTTCGTGTCGGGGAACACATCGTGCAACGCCTTGCCCATGACCTGATCGGCATCCTTGCCCGACCGGCTTTGCATCCATTGGTTCCAGTGGCAAATCGTCCCGTCCGGGGCAAGCGCAATCAGCCCTGTATCTGCCGTATCAAGCAGTGCTGCAAAAAGATCAGCAGCATCGCTGTCACGGTTCAGATCAAATGACGGGGGTTGATCCCCCTTAGCGGATTGCGACTTTGTCATTCACCTCTCACCGGTTATCCAAGGGAGTTGGCCAGAAAACGCCGCACCAGTTCCCGCAACATCTGGATGGACTCCAAGTCCATCACAAACAGCACATAGCCATCGATATCGTTCTGACGCAGCATGAATTGTACATGCAAAATCATCAAAACGGGATTCGTGGCAGCACTGCCCCCTGCGGTTTCATCGTCAAGCAATGCACGCGTTTCGCGTTTGCGAAACGTCGGCATGGAGCAATTGATCGGTTCACCCAGAACGTTCGAAATACTGCCAAGGCAGGCATTCAGAATAATGTTGCCGACCTCCATCAGGGCTTCCTGTTCAAGATCGGTCAGCGTATCAAGCGGTACGTCAACTTTAAGCAAGCTGCGCACAAGTTCCAGGCTGCGAACTTCCGGGAAGACAAGCATGGCTTCACCGGTAAACGGTCCATGAAAACTTTGACTGACGGCAGAAACAACTTCGGTCGGGGCGTTGGCAAGTTCGCTATCGGAAAACCGTTCGACAAACGAGATGGCAGGCACGGTTAATTCAACAGGCTGATCAACCATTTCAGAAAGGGACGATGCAGCACGCCCGACACCAATATTGATCAGTTCACTGATTGTATCATGTTCAAGTTCGGTCAGTTCGATCATCGGGTTGCTTCCCGCGACATGATGTAGTCGCGAATTTTGTCCTCAGTCGGGGGCTTTGCGATGAAATCAAGGCCAAGGTTCTCGGCCTTGTTCTGGATTTCCTGTTGAATATTGGCAGTCAGAAGCGCAATTACAGCCCCGGGGAACCGGCTACGCAGCTTTTCGCCCAGTTCAATCCCATCCATGCCCGGCATGTTGAAGTCAACCAGCATATAGTCATAGGTTTTGGCATCAACCATCTCAAGCGCCTTGGCGCCATCCTCGGCCTCGTCGATTTCCCAATTGGCAAAGTTGCTGGAAATGAATGCCTTGACCAGAAGGCGGGCAAACTTGCTGTCATCAACGAGCAATACGGATTTGGTGTTTGGCATTTTCATCTCGATTTTGCGGGGCAGTGGTGGCGAAGCATCTGTCAATTAGGCATGTCTGGCGGGCTAGATTTCACTCGACATGTCGATCGATGGTCGTCGAATGTATTGGATAATTTCTTCGGGCGGCAGCGGTGTTGCGATCAGGAAGCCCTGGACTTCATCACAATTGCATTCCCGCAAGAAATTCATCTGTTCCTGGGTCTCGACCCCTTCAGCGATCACCTTGAGGCCAAGGTTATGTCCCATCGCAATAATGGTGCGCGTGATCGCGGCGTCGTCTGTGTCGATGGTGACATCCCGTACGAACGAACGGTCGATCTTGATGGAATTGATCGGCAACCGTTTGAGATAGGCGAGTGACGAATATCCGGTACCAAAATCATCAACTGCGATCTTTAAACCAAGATGGCGCAGCTCATCAAGGATGGTGGCCGCCTTCTTGATTTCCTGCATCATCGCCGTTTCCGTGACTTCAAGCACAATACGGGCGGCTGGTGTTGCCGTCTCGGCAAGGATGCGTGAAATCGTCTCTGTGATGTGGCCTTCGATCAACTGTCTTGGTGACAGATTGACCGCAATCGGCATCGGCGGAAGTGATTGAGCCTCCCACTCGGAAATCTGACGGCAAACTTCGCGGAAAACCCATTCGCCAATCCTGCTGATCAGGCCGGTTTCCTCGGCAACCGGAATAAACTGCATTGGCGAAATATAGCCTCGGCCCGGCTGTTTCCAGCGAATCAGCGCTTCAAGGCCGCAGACCTGGTTTGTCCACAGATCGACCTTCGGCTGGTAATGCAGTTCAAACTCATCCTTCACCAAAGCTTCGCGCAGATCATTTTCGATCACCAGGCGCGCCATGGCACTTTCGTTCATGGTCTTGGTAAAGAAGTGATAGGTGCCGCCGCCACTGGATTTTGCACTGTACATTGCGGTGTCGGCATTGCGCATCAGGGCCGGGAAATCCTCCCCATCAGATGGATAAAGTGCAATCCCGATGGACGGTGTGACAAACAGAACGCGTCCGTTGATGTCAAAGGCCGGTGCCAAGGCATCCAGCACGGCCTGCGAAAGGATGACGGCATCCTGCGTTTCCTTAAGGTCAGGAATAATGATCAGGAATTCGTCGCCGCCCAATCGGCCGACAATTTCCTGTCGCCCGATCACGCGTTGCAACCTGAGTGCGACGGCCTTGAGCATCAGGTCACCGACATCATGACCAAGGCTGTCATTGATCACCTTGAAACGATCAAGGTCAATGAACAGGATTGCGGTGGCACCGCTGCGCTCGGAAGCATTGTTTTTATGGGTGTTTAGGGCTTCTGACAGGCTGCGTTCAAGCATGCTGCGGTTGGGCAGGTTGGTCAGCGTGTCATGATTGGCCATATAGACCAGTTGTTCTTCGTACCGTTTTCGCACGGTGATATCGTTCAGAACAGCCGTCATCAATGGTGTTGCGCTATCGGGGATCAGGCGCAATGCAATGGAAACATCGATTTCCTTCTGATCGGCGCGCACAATCGGCAGGGTAAAGCGTTTTTCGACGGCTTCGGCGCCGGGGGCGTGTGCGGCGAGTTCTTCGAGACTGTGCTCGAGAAGCGGCACGGCACGCGGTAGCAGGAATTCATGTAATGTACGGCCCTTCGGTGTCTCATCGCGCATCAGGCCGAGGATCTCTTTGGTTGCTGCATTGCATTCAACAATGCGACCGGTCGGCGTGATGGTCAGAATGCCGTCCGCGACATTTTGAACGATGGCGCTCAGGCGGCTCTCACGGTCGCGGACTTTTTGCTGGCTTTCAAGCAATCTGTCGAGTGTTGATGAAACCCGTTCGACCAGACCACGTGTTGTCTGCAGGATCATGCCAAGTTCATTGCGGGCATGGTGCGGCGGAATGTTGATGGCAGCAGAGTCGGGCTTTTCCGGATCGATTTGGCGCAATTGTGCGGCAATGCCCAGAAGCGGTTTGGTCAGAGTGATATAGAAAAAAGCAACCAGAACCAGACCGAGCAGGAGGTTGCGCACAATTCCCGATAACAGAATGCGCGATGCACGGTTGATGAAACCCTCTGCGATCATGTCGGTATCGATCTTGACACTGAGGTGGCCGACCAGACCGTTTGGTCCGTCTGTATTCAGCGGGATTTCGTATTCCTGATTTTCCCCAAACATGATCTGGGTCAGGAATGTGCGGTTGGAATTGATTGGCTTTTCGGTCTTGCGTGCCAGAACATTTTGGAAGTTGTCGCGAAGCTCGGCCTCGTAGACTGGCTCATATTCAAACAGGCCAGAAATGACGCGGGCAGCGAGTGTTTCATCCAGACCATATGCGGCCTGGGTCGCAGACTCGCGCAGCGTCGCCAGAACCTGGTTTACGGTGCGGTCAATCAGGTTCTGTTCTTCGCGAAGATCCCAGACAATCTGAATGCCACTGAATAACAGGCCGATCAGCAAAGTAAGGCCGACCGCAATCCTTGCCTGTTTGACAGACAAGCGATCGCGCCATCTAAGCCGTTGTTGATCAAGGCCTTTTTCCGGCAATCCGATCCCCACAGTTTCTTCTGTTATACCCCTTGCGAAGCAGACTATGGCTTTGCGGGGGTAAAAGCAATTCTCCGCGGGATTTAGGAACTGGAAAAGCCGCGAGAAATCTGTATGTTCTGCGCTGCACTGCAGCGTTGAGGGCGAACTCGAAGCAGGCGCCACGCAGCCTGTCAGTGCGTCGTGAAGAAAATACTACGTAAAAAATTAGGGTTTTATTGGAGTTGCACACAACAGCTGTGCGTGATAACCCAATTCCCGAGAGAGAACATGGCCGAAAGCGGGTGCAGCCGCAATCTGGCCCCGCAACCTGTACGGAGTTACACCATGACCTATGTGGTGACGGAAAACTGCATCAAGTGTAAGTATCAGGACTGCGTCGAGGTTTGCCCCGTCGATTGCTTCTATGAAGGTGAAAACTTTCTGGTGATTCACCCTGATGAATGCATCGATTGTGGTGTTTGCGAACCGGAATGCCCCGCTGAAGCGATTATTCCCGATACCGAACCGAATCTGGATAACTGGTTGGAAATCAACCGTAAGTTTGCAGAGGTCTGGCCAAATATTACCCGCAAGGGCGATGCGCCTGCTGATGCGGATGAATGGAACGGCAAATCCGGCAAGACCGAATTGCTGTCCGAAGCCCCGGGAACGGGCGACTGATTTTTGGGCTAACCCCCGATATTACATGCGATTTTTGACCCACTGGTTTGCGCCAGTGGGTTTTGCGCATGGCTGCATTGAACGGGTTGCCGGGAAAATTCCTGTAAACTGATGGCTTGTTGTGTTATGGTTCACAATTCGCGCTAAGGGCTCGACAGGCTCGTTCCGAAATGTCGGATTTCCGTATTTGAATTTCCTGTCTGAACCGCGACTTTGCCAAAAAGCTTGGTCGCGTGCAGCTCTTTGCGTCGCTGGTTCTGTAGTGTTGCAGTTGAATGACCAGGCCTGATTGGGCCGGAAGGATGCTTAATGTCGGATAAGTTGCCGTTTGCTGTTGGCGATTACGTTGTTTACCCCGCACATGGTGTTGGCTGTGTTGATGGCCTGGAAACCCAGGAAATTGCGGGGCAGGAATTGCGCCTTTATGTAATTACCTTTGAATCTAGCCGCATGACCCTGCGCGTGCCGGTGAACAAAGTTGGCAACTCCGGTCTGCGCAAGCTGTCCTCGAAAAAACAGATGGATTCTGCGCTGATTACCCTTAAGGGCCGTGCGCGTGTGAAACGCACCATGTGGTCCCGCCGCGCCCAGGAATATGAAGCAAAGATCAATTCGGGTGACCCGGTTTCGATCGCCGAAGTCGTGCGCGACCTTCACCGCAGCGCGACCCAGCCGGAGCAGTCCTTCTCCGAACGCCAGATCTACGAAGCTGCTTTCGAGCGCCTCGTTGATGAACTTGCCGCGATTGAAAAAATCGACAAGGACAAGGCGTCTGGCAAACTCGAAAAGCTTTTGCAGAAGGCTGCCTGATTGCGAAGGCCCCTTCAGACAACTATTTATAAAAACCGGCCCGCGATATACGCTTGGGCCGGTTTTATTTTTGTTTTGGGCAGGTTACAGCGATGAGTACAGTTCTGGCGCCGATCAAGCCGGCTGAGCGAATCTGGGTCGTCGGCGCAATCAATGGTGATCACGGCGCATTATGTGCCGTTCACCGGAAACTTGCGCAACATATGAAACCGGGCGACAGGCTTGTCTATCTTGGCAATTACTGGGGCGATGGCACGGCTGAAAATGTCGTTGCAACCATCAACGAGCTGTTGCTGTTTCGCCGTTTCTTCATTGCCAAGGATGGTGTTGATATCAGTGATATCGCCTTCCTGCGCGGTGCAGTCGAAGAAATGCTGTCCAAGTTGCAGCAGATCCAGTTCGCCCCAAACCCGGGCGAAGTTTTTGACTGGATGCTGACCCGTGGCATCGCCGGACCGGTGCGTGCCTATGGCTTTGACCCGGTCCATGTCCAAAGAACCATGCATCAGGGTGCACATGCGATCTCGCAGTGGACCTCGGGCTTTGCGGACGCCGTGCGCCGCCATAGTGGTCATAACGCATTGATGTCTGATCTCAAGCACGCGGCCTATTCGACAGATGGACGCTTGATCTTTGTTCATACCGGGCTGGATGGCTCTCGGCCGCTGACAGGCCAGACGGATACCTTCTGGTGGGGTGGGTCAATGTTTGAAGCCATCACCGAGCGGTATTACGACTGTGCCCGTATTGTGCGCGGTGCATCCCAAGGCCAGACGGGCTTGCAGGAACGTGAATTTACCCTGTCGCTGGATGGTGGTGCAGGTCGCGGTGGTCATTTGATTGCGGTCGCCCTTGATGGCCAAGGTGCGGTCATCGAACAGATCACAAGCAGCTAGACTTTCTGTTATCCCCGCGGGGAATTGAGCAATCGGAAAAGAAAAAGGCAGCATCAATATGCTGCCTTTTATCGTGTTTGGGTTTGGATAGGTTGGCGTTTTAGTGGCGAACCACCTTGACCAGCGACCCGACGGCCGGGGCCTGCCCATCGCGAAGGCCGTTGATCGTGGCAAAGACATCTGCCGGTGCCTTGTCGACTTCCATGTCGTCGATAAAGGTCTGCAGGTCATATTCCGGGTTTACCGCACGTACCTTGATGCGAAGCGGGGTATAGATCTTCTTTTCCCGATCGGTGAGCGGGCGGAAGCTATAGGTTGTGCGGCGCAGTGGCAGGTTATAGCTATCAGCCTGATCAAGCGGTGTGACAAACAGGAACTGATAGGCCGAGCTGCCATGGCGGATCACAACCACGCGCAGGCGTGCAGGACCCGAACGCAACGAGATATCAGCACTGCCGGTGGCGGCTTCCTGTCCCTCGATATCAAGCATCTCGATATTGCGGATCGCGATCTGCTTTGAGAAACCGTTTTGAAGATAGCTATCAAGGCGCATGTCCTTTGCGCCCGGCGCACCCTCGAAGATGATCTGGGCACCTTTGCCATCGCGGGCGATAACGGCATTTGGCTGGTTGGTCATTGTGAAGCCATCGGGGACTTCAAACCGGAAATTCAATGGCACGTGGATAAATTCCTGCCCCCGGACATAACCCTGATCCGGGCCGTCGCCATACAGAATACCGTCAATTGCCGTCATATAGCGCACAGCACCACTTTCCGGATTGGCAACCGCCGTGACATTGGCACTTTGATGAGCCTGTTCAATACGATCAAGCGTGCGTGGGTGGGTTGCCATGAAATCATACTGATCGACATCGTCAGGTGACCGGCCGGCAAGTTTGGCCTGAAGTCGTGAATGGGCCCGAAGCTTTTCAAGGAAAGTCGCCATGGCATCCGGGTCATAACCCGCACGCGTGATATAGCGAATGCCAAGCATGTCGGCTTCGAATTCATGTTCGCGCGAGAAGGACTTGAGATATGCGTTTGCCCCGGTCCCGATTAACTCGCCAGCACCGTTTCCAACGGCAACGGCCAGACCACCAGCCAGAATTTGCGTCAGTACACCACGGCTATAACGTTGTGCGGAATGACGGGCAACGACGTGACCGATCTCATGGGCAAGGACGCCTGCCAGTTCCGCCTCGTTGGTCGCAAGGGCCGCCAGGCCACGCGTGATATAAACGTATCCACCGGGCAGGGCAAAGGCGTTGACAACCGGGGAGTCCAGGACCGTGAAGGTGAATTTCTCGTTCGGGGTTTCAGAAACCGCGACCAGCTTTTCACCGACTTCTGTCACATAGGTCTGCAGGTCCTTTTCGGTGTATTGACCACCGAATTCCTTGACCATCTTCGGATGTTCCTGCGAGCCGATCTGTTTTTCCTGCTCGGGCGACATGAAGGCCGTAAAGCTGTCTTCGCCGGTCGCCCGGTTGGTCGAACATCCGGCAACGGCAGTACTCAGCGCAATCGCTGCAAGCACACCTGCAATATGTTTATGTGAACGAAAGTTCAGCCAGCCCATTGATATCTTTCCTCGTGTTCTTTGGCAGCGTAAGCTGTGGCGCAATATATTTGCGAAACCAACCGGGAATTGGTAACGCGTGTTCCTTGATCATTCAATCTTTTCGCATTCACCGATAAAGCATCAAAAATGGGGAAATTTTTGGGCCGGATCGACATTGGTGTGTCGTAAAGGCACATTCATGCTGCTTGTTGTCGCCTTTTGCTGGGCCAATCTACCCGTGATGGCCGCCGATTGGCGCTGTGGGGCTGACATCATTGCGGGTGACGCACAAACGCTGCTTTCAACGGATCCGAAACCGGTTTGGCATGATGTGCAGCTCAATATTGAAGCGGTTGATGCATTCACTGCCGCCCAGCTGCCGGGTAAATCATTTCGGCTGGCAGATATCGCGTTTGTGCCGGGATATGAAGACGCGGCACGGGCATGGCTAGAACAGGCAAGTGCGAACAAGGTTTCGATCACGCCGCTGGCCGAAAGGTCGGACTTTCTCGGGCGAATACCGGTTCGTATTGAAGATCAAGTGATCGGTGACTGGCAAGCAGAACTTCTGGCTGCCGGTCTCGCGATGCTTCTTCCTGAAAGCGGGCAGGATGTGTCAGAGCTGATCGGGATCGAGGATGCTGCGATCAAAAATCACTCTGGCATATGGTCCGACCCTAGCCCAGCGACAGCCTATTATGTGGTGGCTGTTGATGCCGGGGGAGAGAAAACTCCGACTGCGAGTGATGCAATCGGCAGATTTGCCGTGATTGACGGCACTATCAGAAGCATCGAACATCAGGAATGGCGCAGTTACCTTAACTTCGGATCGAACTGGCGCGAAGATTTCACCATCGCACTCGATGCCACCTTGCGCGATGCATTCGCCAACGGCGAAGACTTTCAAGACATCCTGCAGGATTGGGTCGGGCAGGAAATTCGGGTGCGTGGCGTGATTGAAAATCGCGGTGGCCCTTACATCACACTTGAAAACCCGTTCTGGCTTTGCCTCGCCCGGTAGCCGCGGGCGCAATAGAGCTTGTTCTTATACGGTCGTTTATGCGACTTCTTGTACGCGCCGCCACCGGCGAAAAGACAGCGTCCCATTTAATAAAGAAAAGGTCCTTCGCTTGCTCTATCCCGAAATTTCGCCCCATCAGTCGGGTTGGTTACCTCGTGAAGACGGTCACGAGATTTACTGGGAAGAAGTTGGTAACCCCGACGGGCTGCCGGTCATCTTCCTGCATGGCGGCCCGGGTGCGGGTATTTCGCCTAACAGCCGCCGCTTTTTTGATCCGGAAAAGTACCGTGTGATTTTGTTTGATCAGCGCGGGGCCGGAAAATCTCGCCCGTTCGGCAGCCTTGAAAATAACACGACCGAACATCTGATTGGCGATATCGAAGCCCTGCGCAAGGAGCGCGGCATTGATCGTTGGCTGGTGTTTGGGGGCTCGTGGGGGTCGACTTTGGCGTTGGCCTACGGTCAGGCGTGCCCGGAACGCGTCACAGGGTTTGTCCTGCGCGGTATCTTCCTTGGCACGACATCCGAAATCAAATGGTTCATGGAGGGCATGGGGCGGTTCTTCCCCGAGGCAGAGCGCCGCTTCCTTGATGCTGCTGGTTTCAAAGACAATCCCGGTTACCAGCCCTTGCTTGACCGTTATGCCGATATCTTCTCGGGCAAGGATGGTGAAGACGCGGCTGTTGATGCCGCACGCGTCTGGTCAGCCTATGAGGCGACATGCTGTACGCTTCTGCCTGATGATGGTCTGGTCGAAGACTTCGAGGGCGATCAGATCGCGTTGGCGCTGGCCAAGCTTGAACATCATTACTTTGTCCATCGCTGCTTCTTTGAAGAAGACCAGTTGATCAAGAACGTCGGTCGTATTTCCCATGCACCGCTCGTCATTGTTCAGGGGCGCTATGACGTGGTGTGCCCGCCGGTTTCGGCCTTGGCACTGCATAAGGCGTGGGATGGCTCTGAACTGGTCATCGTTGATGATGCCGGGCATGCGGCCAGCGAACCTGGGACCATCCGGGAACTGGTGCTGGCGACCAACCGGTTCGATGGCAAGAAGTTTGTGTAAAATTAACAGACAAGCAGCATTGTGTTGTTGAGTTTGAAACACGGTTGGGTAGTATATCGAACCGATTGATCTAGTGGGGACTTGGTTAATGAAGTTGGTTTTGGGGAAAATGCTTGCAGTTTGCGTACTGTTTGGTTTTTTGAACACCGCACAAGCACAGCAAATTCTTGGAAATGATAACGATTCCGGACTGCTTGAATTTTCGACCGGTATGGTCGACATCACGCAGGACGAAGAAGCAGCTGAATTTCGTCTGAACTATCGTGCACAGCACGCGATGTTTGATGTCACCCGCCCGATCGGCGGGGTGATGGTTACTTCCGAAGGTGCCGTTCACGGTTATGGCGGTCTGGCTGTTGATGTTCTGTGGGGCGATCATTTCGTTTCCAGCGTCTACACCTCGGTTGGTGCATACCATCAGGGCAATGGTGAAGATCTTGGTCACTGGATCGAATTCCGTTCGGGTCTTGAGCTTGGCTTCCGCTTTGACAGCCACGAGCGTTTGAGCCTTGGTATCTCGCACATCTCGAACGCCAGCATCGGTGACGAAAACCCGGGTACAGAAATCCTGTCCCTGACCTATTCCTTCCCGATCGAGCGCCTCTTCGACTAAGGCGATCATCGATAAAGGTTTTAATCAGCCGAGGGTGAGCGCATCCTCGGCTGATTTGTTTTTCGGACAATTTTTTGGCCGCCAAGGTGGCAATATCCGTGCCCTCGCGGATTGATCACCGTCGGTTTTGCTGCTAATGGAATGCTGCCTTTTGGCAGTGCGCCCGTAGCTCAGCAGGATAGAGCACCAGATTCCTAATCTGGGGGCCACAGGTTCGAATCCTGTCGGGCGCACCATCTTTCCGTCATGTACGGTTTTCCTCTTGCTTGAAAAACAACCACTTCTTTCTCATATCGGTAGAAAGGGGGCTTGGTTGCGATCCACTCCGTTTGGCTCCCGATAAAACCGATCTGGGAGGATCACATGACGAACTGGATCAGGCTGCCAAACAGCGAAGGTCAATGTGTCGCGCGCTCTGATGGGCAAGGCGACCAAAAAACATATCAGCGCGAAGTCGGGCGTGCCGGTTTCGCGGGGCCGTCAGCGCAAATTTATCATCGTCACCCGCCGGCCGGCTGGGCGACATTTGAAGGTCCTTTGCGACCACGCGCGTTTTCCCTTGGCAAGCTCTCACCGGGCCCGGCCTGTCCATTGCAGGCCCGCCGGGTGCTTCATAACGAACATATGGAAGTTCGTTACTGGAAAACCGATAGCAAAATGCATGCGCTTGCCCGTAATGCGGATGGCGATACTCTGATCTTTGTTCACAACGGGGCCGGGGCGCTGTTTTGCGATTACGGTCATCTTCCCTATCGCGACGGGGACTATATCCTTTTGCCGCGCGGCACTGCCTGGCGGATCGAGCCATCTGAACTTTCGGAATTCATGATGATCGAGGCAACGGCAGATGCCTTCAAGCTGCCGGATGCGTCATCGGATGGCGCGCGCGCGGTAGATCCGATGTTGTTCACCTTGCCCAGAATTGACGATGCCTTCATTGCCCAGCAAGACGACGCATTCTGGGAAATCCACATCAAGCGCCGCGGGCAGGTTTCGACCCTGACCTATCCGTTCAATCCGCTGGATGCGATTGGCTGGGAAGGGGATCTTTGTGTGGTGAAGCTCAATTGGCGCGATCTTGCAAAACATCGCTCCGACGGGCAGAGAACGCCACCTGCAGCATCCTGTACCTTTGTTACCGGGACATTTTCAATCAGCACTTTTATCCCCAAGGTGGGCGAGGGCGAGTCCGGTATCATGCGCGTGCCGTTCTATCATTCCAACGAAGATGCAGATGAGTTCATCTTTTATCACCGGGGCGAGTTCTTCAGTCGCGGCGAAATAAAGGCCGGAATGGCAACATTCCATCCGAGCGGTTTCCCGCACGGACCGCATCCAAGCGCCTATCAGACAAAGATGGTCAAGGCGCCGGTGGAAACCGAAGAAGTGGCCATCATGATCGACAGTCGGGCATTCCTGACGGTTGATGAATCCATTCCGGACGGTGCGGAATGGAAGGCGTATGTGAAAACATGGGAAAAAGCGCAAGAGACACTATAAGGACTTGCTGACATTCGGTGAAAAATGGCAATTTGGCGCCGCCAGTTGAAGGTGGTAATTTCAGGGAAGGTTGTTAATGTAATTACCACCTTGTCGGGGTAGTCTGAGTTGTCCCGAGAATTTCTGGCCAAAATGACAAGATGTTCATTACGTACTGCTTTCTTACGCCGGGAATCCTGCCCTTAAAGGGGCGTCAGGGTGACCATCAGACATTACGCCGATACAGCTTAGCCAAAGCCAAGAATGAATAAACAGAAGATCGTAAATTCCGTCAGCCACAAGTCTCCTGAACCGCATGAGGTGCCGGACGATCCTTTGGCGTGCCTGCCGCAAACATTTGCTTCGCGCGGTGTCAGGACTCCCTTTACGACCAAGACCCTGCGTTATGCGCGCGTTTCCATTGGCAAGGCCGGACGGAAAATGATCATGTTGCCCGGTCTGTCTGGCGGACTTGGGACCTATGAATTGCCGCTCGACACATTGCGCGAAGTGTTCGATCTTTCGGTTCATGATCGCATGCTTTACGACCGACTTATCGAGTTGGAGGATGTCCGCCCGCAGACGGTTCTGGAGCATAGCCGCGACGTTGGCAGTACCGGCGTTGGCGGAGTGGAACTGGCGCGCACCTGCACGCGGCGCAACTGGACGGAAAAAGCATCACGCGAACTTGGTCAGATGGCGGTTCTCCATCAGGCCCTGCGCCAACTCGGTGGTGATGCTGTCAAGGACATGAAGCGCGAAGAGTTGATGACCACCGAAGGTCAAATTCGCGCTCGCCGGGCGCTGAACCGCTTTGCATCCGAGCACAAGGTCGCAAATGATACCATCATTGATAGCCTTGGCGAATGGAGCAAGATGATCGCCCCGGTCGGTCTTGACCTTGAGGGATGTCAGGGGCAGCTTCGCGTTCTGGCCAACGGGCTCAAGAAGTTCGCCCAGGATATCGAGGAATGGTCAAATTCCGAACAGTCCGACTTCCGCTTTATGGCTGGACGTGTTGTCAGCGCGACCCGTTCGACAAGTAATCATGCCTTGAAGCGCATCGCGGAAGTTGATAGCTGGAACAGTGAACTTGGCAAGGTTCTGACGGATTGGGAAACCGCAAAAAAGGCTATTGGTGAAACGATTGAGTATCTCTGGTGGCTGCTTGATGGTTGGCAGGAACTGATTGATGTCTGGGATAGGCGGTCTCTTACGGATCGCGCAAAACAGCGCGAAACCGTCGAGGAAGTAGCAAGTTTTGCGCCGGTCTTGCCGCTTTCAGAGATTGAGAAGTCCGAACAGCAGTTCTGGGCTGATGTACGGGTTAATCAGATGCTTTGGGCTGGTGAATTGCGCAAGCTGGGCAGTGGTGAAATTGACGCCGATATGATGGATCGTCTCGAACGCTTCAGGAGACAGTCGGCATGAAGATTGAAGACGCCGGAAAGCTTGGCGTTTCGCAACTTGGCAAACTGTTTGAATCGCTCAGCAGTAACGAAATTGCCCGCTTCACGCGCGCGATCGAAAGCGATCGTGCCGATCCAAAATTGCCGTTGCCCCATGAAGCCATTCTTCAAATCCTGCGCCCGCGTCTGGCATCGCTTAAGCCGGAACGCTATCCGACGCCGATGCGTCAGTTCTGCGATCCGTTTGAAGATCTGCTGACCTCTGGCGAGCCGAATGAAAAAAGCATCCGCATCAGCCGGTCATCACTGATGCCAATCTGGAATGTCGTGGTGGAATCCGGCGGTCCTGAGTTTCAACAGGCGATGAAGGACATCGATAAGGCTGCTGCGACCCGCGACACTGCAAAACTCGCCATCGCAGAGCGTAAGCTTTGGCAGATCGGGGCGCAGACGATTGAGGATCAACTTGAAAATTCTCATACCGGCGTGAAGCAGGAACGCGCCTTGGCAACCCGACTTGGCTCGCGCATTCACCTTACGGCCTTTGCCGAAGTCGGCAAGATCTTGCGGGTTGGCGACGAAATTGCGCAGTTGCGTGAACGCTTCCCGTCCGCACCGATCAGGGTGCTTGATGCAAGCGATGTGAAATGGTTGCGTGACCTGTTCATGTCGATCTCAAAGGAGAAGCCCGGGCTTGAGCCGATGTTCCTGCTCGCAGTTCTGGCACGCCTTTTGCGGCCGAGCGAGTTGTTCAAGCTTATTCGTGTGCTGTCGACCAAGTCTGATGACCGCACGATCGAGAAAACCAACCTGGCTGAAACCGGTGATCTGATCATTGACCTGTTGGCCGAGACGGTAACCGAGATTGAACAAGGTGTCGGTACCGGCAAGGACGAAGCCCACATCCTGTCATTGGCCCGCTGGTATGCTTCGGAATTTGTCCGCATCACGCGCGAATTTAAAATCCGCAAGGATGGCCGTTGGGGTGAAAAGCTGCTTGAAACCCGTCGTCGGGTATCGCGCGCACTTGCCGATACGATGTTTGGCGCAACGCCGGAACGCGTGATTGATGCCTTGCCAAAGCTTGAAGCGGCTCAAGGCCCGGGGTCGGGGCGTGGTGCACTTGCCCGTCCGATCTTCTCACAGGAATTCGATGACGAGAAAGTCCTGGCCGCTGAAAAATCGGCTGAGGCAATTGCCGAAACCGCGCGCATTTCCGATGTGCTCGCAGCCCAAAGTTCGGCGGCCAAAGCGGTGGTGGAACTTAAGAAGAAGCTCAATCAGATCGGTCGTGCCGGTGTGGACAGCATGCGTCGACTGACTCCCGAAGAAGTCCCGAACGCGCAGCGAAACCTCATGGCCACGGTGCGTTTGCTTGAGATTGTCGATGGTCCGGAAGATGCCGATGTGCTGCGCCGCCGCGGGATGAATGCACTGCGTGCATTAACAGCCGATCAAAAGGCAAGCTGATCAAACCAGTTTGCCCTATGTGGCGATTCCACGCGCAAGTTTCTTTACCGTCTCAAGTTGATGAAGCCAGTTCATAAAGGCCCGGATCTTTGGCAGGCGTGCGCGGCTTTTCGGGCAGCAGGCGTAATAGTGAAACGGACTGGCCTTGGGTTGGCCGAACGGGGCAATGATCCGGCCGGTTGCCAGTTCATCGGTGATCGCAAAGGTCGGCAACAACGCCACACCAAGTCCGGCAACGGCGGCCTGCATAGCCATGGTGAAATGCTCAAACTTCGGTCCGTTTTCGCCGTCAATATCACTAAGCCCGCTTGCCGCAAGCCAATCGGCCCAACCGCGCGGGCGGGTCGCGATGTGCAGCAACGTAAAGTTTCGCAAATCCTCTGGCTGTGGCGTGCGTCCCAGATTGGCAACCAGTTGCGGGCTGCAGATCGGCACCATTTCCTCGCCATGCAGGATGTGGGCATCAAGTTCCGACCACATTCCTTCGCCAAACAGAACGGCGATATCGATCTGTTCACGATCAAAGTCGGGCATGCCGATCCGCGAGATGAAATTGATCGCAATGTCGGGATATCTGGCCCGGAAGTCAGGCAATAATGGAATAAGGCAGCGCGATCCGAATGTCGGCGGGGCAGCAAGTGTCAGAACTCCGCTTTCCGATCCACCCGACAAAAGGGTCAAGGTCGCACTTTCAAGCTGATCAAGTGCGGGGCGAATGGATTGCAAATAGCTTTCGCCTTCGGGTGTCAGCGCCAGACGTTGCTTTTCGCGGGCAAACAGCTTGCAGCCAAGCCAGTTTTCAAGCCCCTGAATTTGTCGGCTGACCGCACTTTGGGTCAGATACAATTCTTCAGCCGCGCGTGATGCGCTGCCAAAACGGGCCGTTTGTTCAAAGCAACTCAATGCCTTGAGGCTGGGAATGCGGCGGCTCATCTGTCAACTATTCCGCTATTTGTTCTTGTTTTGTTTCATGTGAAACGTTTTAGATTATGAGTTTTTCGCATAATCTATGTCGCTTTTATCATTTGCAACTTGCGCTGCCAATTCCTAGCTTTAACCCATAAGCAACTAAGCTTTTCAGGGGTAGCGTCATCTCGCCCTTCTATGGCGCTGCCCCTGCTTTCTGTAGAAAAATTCATAAAAGGACCAGGCGAATGGCAAGCCGCGCACCGTTTCATTGGGAAGATCCGCTCCTGCTTGAAGAGCAGTTGAGCGAAGACGAACGCATGATCCGCGATGCGGCCCGTGCATATTGTCAGGAAAACCTTCAGACCCGCGTTCTGGAAGCCAACCGTCATGAGATTTTCCATCGCGAAATCATGACCGAGATGGGTGAACTTGGCCTGCTGGGCCCGACCATCCCCGAGGAATACGGCGGACCGGGTGTCAACCACGTGGCCTATGGTCTTGTGGCCCGCGAAGTTGAACGCGTTGACTCCGGTTATCGCTCGGCAATGTCGGTTCAGAGCTCGCTCGTGATGCATCCGATCTATGCCTATGGCAGCGAAGAACAGCGCAAGAAATATCTGCCGAAACTGGCAACCGGCGAATGGATTGGCTGCTTTGGCCTGACCGAACCGGACCACGGTTCCGATCCGGGCGGCATGAAAACCCGCGCACGCAAGGCTGATGGTGGTTTCACCCTGTCGGGTGCGAAAATGTGGATCACCAACAGCCCGATCGCAGACGTATTTGTCGTCTGGGCCAAAGATGACGATAGCGTTATCCGTGGCTTCATCCTCGAAAAAGGCATGAAAGGTCTGTCGGCACCGAAGATCGAAGGCAAGTTTTCGCTACGTGCGTCGATCACCGGCGAAATCGTCATGGACAATGTCTTTGTCCCCGAAGAAAACATGCTGCCGAACGTCAAGGGCCTTGGCGGCCCGTTTGGCTGCCTGAACAAGGCACGTTATGGCATTGCATGGGGTGCGATGGGGGCTGCTGAATTTTGCTGGCACGCGGCACGTCAGTACACGCTTGATCGCAAACAGTTCGGTCGTCCGCTTGCGGCGAACCAGCTGATCCAGCTGAAACTGGCCAACATGCAGACCGAAATCACCCTTGGCCTGCAGGGCGCGCTTCAGGTTGGCCGTCTGCTTGACGAAGGCAAGGGCGCACCGGAAGCCATTTCGCTGATGAAGCGTAACAACTGTGGCAAGGCGCTTGATATTGCCCGTGTTGCCCGTGACATGCATGGCGGTAACGGTATCGCCGATGAATACCATGTCATTCGACACGCGATGAACCTTGAAGCGGTCAATACCTATGAAGGTACCCACGATGTGCACGCCCTGATCCTTGGGCGGGCGCAGACCGGAATTCAGGCCTTCACTGCTGAGGCTTGATCCCAAAAGCTTGATCGGGCGGCGGCAGAAATGTTGTCGCCCGATTTGATTCTACCTGCTTTTTTAAAAGTCGATATTTCGGGATATTCAGATGACTGGCGCACTTTCCGGGCTTCGTGTTCTTGACCTTTCGCGCGTACTGGCCGGGCCGTGGGCCAGCCAGACCCTTGCCGACATGGGAGCCGAGGTCATCAAGATCGAACGTCCCGGTGCCGGTGATGATACCCGTGGCTGGGGGCCGCCCTTTGCCAA
Organism: Thalassospira indica; assembly: GCF_003403095.1. Taxonomy (NCBI): domain Bacteria; kingdom Pseudomonadati; phylum Pseudomonadota; class Alphaproteobacteria; order Rhodospirillales; family Thalassospiraceae; genus Thalassospira; species Thalassospira indica. The sequence continues at coordinate 975,613 of NZ_CP031555.1, forward strand.
GGATGCCAGTGGCAATGACACGACCGAAGCCGCCTATTACCTGACAGCCAATCGCGGCAAGAAATCGCTGACCATTGATATCACCAAGCCCGAAGGCCAGGAGATCGTGCGCAATCTTGCGGCCGAAAGTGACGTGGTTCTGGAAAACTTCAAGGTTGGTGGCCTTGCCAAATACGGCCTTGATTATGCGACCCTTTCCAAGGTGAACCCCAAGCTGGTTTATTGTTCGATAACAGGCTTTGGACAGGACGGCCCCTATAAGGACCGGCCGGGCTATGATTTCATGATCCAGGGTCTGGGCGGGCTTATGAGCATCACCGGTGCGCCCGATAGTGCACCGGGTGGTCAGCCGATGAAGGTTGGTGTTGCGGTTGCTGATATCTTTACCGGCCTCTATGCGACTATTGGCATTCTGGCGGCCTTGCGACACCGCGATGCCACCGGCGAGGGGCAGTATATCGACTTGGCTTTGCTTGATGTGCAGGCGGCCGTTCTTGCCAATCAGGCGATGAACTATCTTGCGACCGGCAACGCACCGGGCCGCCTTGGCAATGCCCATCCCAATATTGTGCCTTACGAAGCCTTTCCGACGGCGGATGGCTATCTGATCCTGGCGGTTGGCAATGACAGCCAGTTCAAGAGCTTCTGCGCGGTTGCGGGGCTGGATGCCTTGCCGCTTGATGAACGTTACGCCACCAACCGCAACCGTGTGGCCAATCGCACCGAACTGGTGCCGCTAATCCGTCAGGCCATGGTTACCAAAACCACCGACGCATGGATTGATGCGCTTGAAAAGGCTAATGTGCCGTGCGGTCCGATCAATACCCTTGATCGCGTTTTTGATAACCCGCAGGTCAAGCATCGCGGTATGGTCAAGCAGCTTGCCCATCCGACGGCCGGAACTGTCCCGACAGTTGCCAACCCGATCAAGTTTTCCAAAACACCGATCACGGATGAAAAAGCCCCGCCGATGCTGGGGCAACACAGCGACGAAATCTTGCGCAAGGTGGCTGACCTTAGCGACGACCAGATTGCCAAGTTGCGTGACGCCGGCATTGTCTGATCTGACGGTGATTTCCGTGCATTTGGTGCCCTCTGATTGTCTTTCTGCCAAAGAAGTCCTCGTTTTGCGTGAATAGTGCGCTGCACATTATTTTGTAAAGTGTCTATATGACGCAATCAGAACCAGTTTGGATGCCATTTTAAGGCGGATATTGCGGAACTTCTGTAAATATCGACGCTTTCTTGACCACCGGATTGCAAGTCTCTGTAGATTTTATATCATTTTACAAAATACAAATTCGGGGAAGTGCATGTCAGAAGTAGTCATTTCGGCAAAGTCTGTTGGAAAAACATTTGGGTCGGGTGCCGATAAAGTCACGGCACTGGACGACGTATCTGTCGATATCTTTCAGAATGAGTTTTTCACCATGTTGGGTCCTTCGGGCTGTGGCAAAACGACTTTGCTGCGTCTGATCGGCGGGTTTGAACAGGCTACTTCGGGGCAAATTTTGCTTGAAGGGAAGGCGCTAAATGACCTTCCGCCTTACAAGCGGCCCATCAACACGGTGTTTCAGTCCTATGCACTTTTCCCGCATTTGACGGTCAGACAGAACATCACGTTCGGGCTTGAAATCCAGGGTGTGGCGCGCAAACAGGCCGATGATCGCGCCGAAGAGATGCTTGAACTTGTGCGGCTCGCCCAATACGGGGACCGCGTGCCAAGCCAGCTTTCCGGTGGCCAGCAGCAGCGTATTGCGCTGGCCCGTGCATTGGCACCGGCGCCAAAGGTTTTGCTGCTTGATGAACCGCTTTCGGCACTTGATCTGAAACTGCGCAAGGAAATGCAGGTCGAACTCAAACGCCTGCAGACAGAAACCGGGATTACCTTTGTTTTTGTCACCCATGACCAGGAAGAGGCGCTTGCGATGTCAGACCGCATTGCGGTTATGAAATCGGGCGAAATTCTTCAGATCGGTGCGCCACGTGAAATCTATGAAGCCCCGACCCATCGCTTTGTTGCCGACTTTATCGGCGACAGTAACTTCCTTGTGGGTAATCTTGTCGATAATGGTACTGGCAAACGTGCCATTAAGCTTGGTGGTGGTCAGGTAATTGAACTGACACAGGACGTTTCCGGTCAACGAAGTGGCGAGGTTACTGTTTCGGTCCGTCCGGAACGCCTTGGACTGGTTGCTGAAAGTAAGGCCAACGCAAATCAGCTTGTCGGGACCGTTTCGACCGTCATCTATTTCGGCACGGATACGACCTATCAGATTGATCTGGGCAATGACGCCCTGTTGACAGTCCGGATGCAAAACGGATCGGGTGCGAAGGCCGATTTCGCCCAGGGCGAACGTGTCGGCATCACCATGTCCCCTGATTCCATTCGGGTACTGGCGGATTGATCATGGGTAACATATTACGATCCAAACGATTTTGGCTGGTCGCACCTGCGGTTGTCTATATCGGCTTCTTTATGGCCGTGCCGCTGTTGCAGATGGCCTATGTTTCTGTGTTGGAACGCGGTGATTATGGCGGGGTGAACTGGGGGGCATTTTCGATGGATGCCTATATCAGTTTCATCTTTGAACGCGATCTGATGGACAATCTGGTGGTCAATACCGACTACCTGCAGATTTTCGCCCGTTCCTTTGGCCTGTCGGCGATGACGACGGTCTTTGCCCTTTTGCTGGGTTTCCCGACCGCGTTTTACATTTCAACCCAACCGCAAAGCCGTCGCAACTTCCTGATCTTTCTGGTGACCATTCCGTTCTGGACCAACATTCTGGTGCGGAACTATGCTTGGATGCTGTTGCTGCGCAATGGCGGGTTGATTGATGGTGCGCTGAATTGGATGGGCATTGAAACCGGCGGGCTTGATGTCCTTTACACGCCCTACGCAGTTTCCATCGGTCTGACTTATACCTATCTGCCATTCATGGTTTTGCCGATCTATGCCAGCCTTGAAAAGCTTGACCATCGGCTGGTCGAGGCGGCCTTTGATCTGGGTGCTGACAAACGTCGCGCCATGACCCGGGTGATCTTGCCACTTGCGGCACCGGGCATTGCCGCGGGCTGCATTCTGGTCTTCATTCCGTGCCTTGGCGCTTATGTGACCCCGGAACTTCTGGGCGGCGGCAAGTTCATGATGATTGCCAACCTGATCGGCAGCCAGTTTGGTGCGGCACGTAACTGGCCGCTTGGTGCCGGGCTTGGCTTTGTGCTTCTGGCCCTCGTTCTGATTGCGATGATGGTCTATTCGTTCAAGTTCAAATCATTGCCGGAGGAAAGCCGATGAAAGTCGATGCTTCCAACCCGCTGTGGCGTTTTCGCGGGATTACCTCGACGGCAATGTTTTTCTTTGCCTATCTGTATTTGCCGATTGTCGTCCTGATCGCGCTGTCGTTTAACGAAAACCGTCTGGCGACGATCTGGACCGGTTTTACCATGGACTGGTATGTCACAGCCCTTTCCAACGATGACATGCTGCGCGCAGCTCAGAATTCCATCGTAATTGCGGTGTCGGCAACCGTGCTTGCCACCATTGCCGCCACCCTTGCTGCAATGGGCATGTCACGGGGCCGGTTTAAGGGCGAGGCAGGCGTTTCAGCTATGCTGGTTCTGCCGTTGCTCGTACCTGAAATCGTGACGGCGATTGCGACCCTTCTGTTCTTTGTCGCATTGGGGATCAAGCTGGGCCTTCTGACCGTGATCATTGCCCATACAGTCTTTTGCATTCCGTTTGCTTATCTGCCGATCCGCGCACGGTTGGAGGGCATGGACCCGGCACTGGTCGAGGCGGCAAATGATTTATATGCCAATGAATGGAAAGCCTTCCGGCGTGTGACCCTGCCGTTGCTGTGGCCGGGAATTTTGTCAGGCGCGATGTTGTCCTTCATCATCTCGCTTGATGACTTTGTCATTTCCTATTTCGTTGGCGGTGCAGGGGCAACGACCTTGCCGATCTATATTTTTGGGATGATCCGGATCGGGATCACGCCCGAGGTCAATGCTGTCTCTGCGATGATGCTGATTGTCTCAATCTTGTTTGTCAGCATCTCGTTCCTGATTGATCGTATTCGATATTGATCTCTGAAATTCAAAACGGGATTGCCGGTTCCCGGACGGGCCGGCCATCCGAATAACAAAACAACCCACCGTCCTTATTTGGGAGTCTCACGATGAAACTACGTTCTGTGCTTCTGGGAGCATCCGCGATAGCCTTGTTGTCGGTCGGTTCGGCAAAGGCGGATGGCGAACTGTTTTTCTATAACTGGTCGAACTATTTTCCGCCGGAACTGATGGAAAAGTTCGAAGCAGAAACCGGCATCAAGGTGACCCTTGATGTGTATGATTCCAACGAAACCATGCTGGCAAAGCTTCAGGCCGGTGCGTCGGGCTATGACATTGCTGTCGCATCCGACTACATGGTTGACGTGATGATCAAGGAAGGTCTGGCAACCAAGTTCGATGCCAAAAGCCTTGAGAATTTCAGCAATGTTGCCAAGCCGCACGACACCATGAAATACGATCCGGAGCGCGAATACTCCGTGACATACCTCTGGGGAACCACCGGCTTCACCTATGATGCGGCGGCGGTTGACGGCGAACTTGAAAACAGCTGGAAGGAATTCTTCGAACCGCGTGAAGAATTCCGTGGCAAGATTGGCGCGCTGAACGACGAAGTCGAAATGTTCAATGCTGCGTCGTATTATGCCGGTGTTGAAAAATGCACCGAGGACCCGGCAGAGGCCCAGAAGGTTCTTGATGTTCTGACAAAACAGAAACCCTACATTGCTGTTTACAGCTCTGAGGGCACCATCGACCGTATGTCGGCCCGCGAAGTTCAGATGCACATGCAGTGGAACGGTGCAGCCCACCGGACCAAGGAAAGCATCCCCGAGGCTGTGTTTGTCTATCCAAAAGAAGGCCTGACCTATTGGGCCGATCACTTCGTCATTCCGGCGGGTGCACCGAATCTTGAAAACGCCAAGACCTTCATTAACTGGATGATGCAGCCGGAAAACGCGGCAGAAGCCTCGAACTATGCCGGTTACATGAACTCGATCAAGGGGACTGGCGAATTTATGGATCCGGCGCTGAATTCCGATCCGGCCGTGAACATGCCAGAAGAATACGCAGACCTTTTGATCGCGTCGCAGAACTGCTCGGTCAAGGCGCGTGATCTTCGTAACCGTGTCTGGACCAAACTTAAAAACTAAGTCTGGTTCCATTCCCGATCTATCTGATCCGGCTGTCAGTTGATGGCCGGATCATGCCGATTTTAGCTAAACGCCCCTCTGAATATCAGGAACGCTGATCATGACGTCTCCGGCATCCTTCCCCGAATATGTAACCCTGGCCCTTTGGGCGACGAACCTTGGCCGACCCGTTAAAGACTTGGCGGGGTGGGCCAATCACGTTGATGCCCAGATGGCCGAGGCGGCAAAGCAGGGGGCAAAGATCTTTGTCTTGCCGGAATATGCCAGCGAACAATGGTTGGCCTTCAAGCCCACGGGTCTGCAAACAGGTGAAGAAATCGCCTGGATGGCCGAGCTCGCGCCCGAGGCCCGAAAATATGGTGCCGAGCTTGCCAAAAAGCATGACATGCTTCTGGTTGCTGGCAGCATGCCCTGGCACATTGATCCTGAAAATCCAGATGCCGGGCAAACCAACAGCGCAATGATTTTCACCCCCGAAGGCGATGCCATCATTCAGGACAAGCTTTCCCTGACGCCGGGCGAACAGGAACCGGAAAACTGGAACCTGACACCGGGCAAGGCTTTTAATGTCATTAAATGGCGTGGGCTGAATGTGGCCGTGCTGATCTGTCTCGATATTGAAATGCCGGCCTTGTCTTGCCTGCTGGCACCACTTGATATTGATTTGTTGCTGGTCCCATCCATGACACTGACACCGTCTGGCTATCACCGGGTGTTTGGCTGTGCAAAGGCGCGTGCGGTTGAACTGATGACCGTGGTTGCTGCCTGCGGCACGACGGGTGCTGCGGTCAACACCACCAACAACCCGACCAACTATTCGGGTTGCTCGGTTTATACCCCGTGCGAACCGCAATTGGGTCATACCGGCCGCTTTGCCGAGACTGAGCCGACCTTTGATGATGGTGCGGATGGCGAAGTTCTGATTGCCAAGGATGTGCCGATTGGACTGGTTCGCACGCTTCGCAATGGCGAAGCCGAAGTCTGGCCGGGCGGCTGGACGGCAGGCCATGTGTCCGTCAAAAAAAACGGCTAGCCCCTGCGTGGGAAAATCCTGAAATCTTTGCTTGATCTGCATCGCTCTTCAAAGATGATGTTTCCTGTGACAGCGACAGAAATCTAAATCAGGAACAGTCATCATGAAAATTGCGGTAATGGGTGCCGGGGCAGTTGGGTGTTATTATGGTGCGATGCTGGCCCGTGCTGGTCATGACGTCACCTTGATCGGGCGTCCCAGCCATGTCGAGGCGATGAACCGCGATGGCTTGTTGCTCGATTTCGGGGCCTCGCAGGAATATGTCACCGTCACGGGGAATACCGATGCCGCCGGTGTTGCCGGTGCGGATATGATCCTGTTTTGCGTTAAGTCCACCGACACCGTTGAGGCAGGCGAGCAGATCAAGCCTTTCATCTCTGCCAACACAATCGTGCTGAGCCTGCAAAACGGTGTGGATAACGCCGAACGACTTGGCGGTGTTCTTGGTCAACCCGTCATCCCAGTGGTGGTTTATGTTGCGACCAGTATGGGCGGACCAGGCCACGTCAAACACCACGGCCGGGGAGAACTTGTCATCGGCCCATCTGCGCAAAGTCAGACAGTCGTCGATACACTGGTGCCAGCCAAAATTCCGGTTGAGGTCTCCGACAATGCCGAAGGCGCCCTTTGGGCCAAGATGATTTTGAACTGTGCCTATAATGCGCTTTCGGCGATCACGCAGCTGCCTTACGGTGAGGTCGTGCAAGGTGTCGGTGTCTGGGATGTAATGCGCAATGCGGTGGATGAATGTCTGGCCGTTGCCAAGGGATGTGGGGTGACGGTGCCGGGTGATGTTTGGGGCGCGATTGAAAAGATCGCCGAAACCATGCCCGGTCAGTTTTCCTCAACCGCACAGGATCTGGCACGCGGCAAAGCAAGCGAGATTGATTTCCTGAACGGGTATATCGTTCGCAAGGGGGCGGAGCTTGGTATCGCAACGCCGACCAATCTTGCCCTGCATGCCCTGACCAAGCTTCAGGAAACCAAAGTGGCGTAATCGCCGGGTTATTCGGCCGGTGAGTTGGCCGGTTCGGTTGATGTCTCGGGCGTTCTTTTGAATTTGCGAGCAACGGCTGCAACGATCTGGTCGTTAAACATCACAAGGGCCGCGGCCATCACGATGAAGACGCCGCCCATCAGGCTGATCGGTGCCGGTAAGACGCCAAACACCACAAGATCGAGAATGATCGCCCAAATCATGGCGGTATATTCAAAGGCCGACAGGGTCGATGCCGGGGCACGCGCCAGGGCCTCGGTCATGGCGATATGGGCAAGCCCGCCGGTCAGCCCGGCGCCAATCAGGAACACAATGTTGCTTGTCGAAAGCGGTGCCCAGCCAAACGGGATGGTCAAAAGCCCGCCGATCGAACAGATCACAGCAAAGTAAAAGGCAATCGTGCCAGACGGTTCCGTCGTGGTCAGCGACTTGATCTGTACCTTGGCAAAGGCCGTGGTGACAGCAAAGGCCACACCGGCCCCGATGCCGATCAGGGTGTTGTGATCCAGCCCCGGGGTCGACAGCATTGGCCACAGCATCAGGAACACCCCGGCAAAGCCGCCGATGGTTGCACTGATCACAAGCCATCCCGGATTTTCACGAAGCGTGATGATCGCAACCGGGATCAGAATAAGCGGGGCAAGGAAGCCAAGTGCGGTGGCCAGCGCCAGTGGCAGATAAGCCAACGACACAAAGGCCAGAAACATCGAAACGCAGCCATAAGTGCTGCGTTTCAGATGTCCAAACGGGCGTTTGGTCTTAAGCGCCCTGGGAAACTGATTGCGCCACATCAGGTAAGCCACAATCGGGATCAGCGCGACACTGCTCCGCCAGAAAACGATCTGACCGGTCGGGGCCTCAAAGGATGCCAACCGGACAAACAGGTTCATGACCCCGAACAATCCGGTCGCGGCAAGGCGTAACCCAATTCCAGACCAGAAACTGTTCATTGCGATCTTCCTGAATGGTGGCGGGTGCTTGGCACCTGTTTTCAGGAATATCGTAAGTTGGGGGCGGGCAATACTGATAAAATTTCATGTCAGAGATGCGGGAATTCTGACACGGCTTGGCGGTAAAAGGGGCGTTTCAAAGCGTGTGCAGCCACTTTTCATAGCGTGTATCACGTTCACTGCCTTCCGCGTCCTGCACGTTATTCAATGCATTTTGCTGGCTGCGTCTGAAATCACCCGGTGTCATGTCAAATTTTTCGCGAAATGCCCGGATGAAGGACGTGTCACTGGAAAATCCGCATTCGAGCGCGACGTCGTAAAGGGAACGGGGGCGCTTCGTTGTGGTGCTAAGCAATTGCTTGGCACGGCGCAAACGCAGATCACGTGTGTAGCGATAAACGCCGCCATGCTCTTCAAGCAACTGATACAGCTTGGATCGTGAAATGCCTAACTCTCTTGCCGCACGGTCCGGGGTGAGGTCGGGGCGCGAAAAATTCTCCCGGAAATAACGCCGGATCAACGTCATGACTTCAAGGTTCTGGCGTTTATTGGTCGTCTCGCTTGTTTCGCCATATGCGGAATTGAGGCACGCGGCAAGCATATCGGCAAAGCTGTTTTCAAGCACATGGGCATGCTCGGTCTTGAGCGCCGAAGCATTGGCCTTCAGCGAGCGCATCAGATTTGCAACAATCCGGACCATCGGGTCACGCGGGCTTAGAAACCGCATGTTGTGATCTTCGGGCAGGGTAAGCCGGTCTTCAAGAAGAGGGCGAGGAATGATGAAGGCAAGGTTATCAAAATCGCTTGTTGTTGCCCGTGCTACTTGCGACAGGTCCTGAAAGAGCAAGCCGTCAGCCTCTATTTCCTGGCCGTCCTTGCCATCATCTGTCGACATGCCACCGTTATAGTAAAGCTGGACCATATAATGATCCATGCCGTCGGCAGCGATTGTCTTGGAACTGCGTTCCCAGAACTGATGTGTGCTGTTGGTGCGGGCGATCATCATCGATCCCAACAAATCCGCATCCAATGTTGCATGGAAGTTGTTCTTGCGGATGTCGGGAAGGGTTTCGACGCTGAAAATGCAGTCAATACTACTTTGCCAAACGTCATAACGTTTGGACATAGGTAGGTCATTGACCGTGAAAAAAGTATGGGTTGCTGACTGTGTCATGCCTGACTCCCGGTTTTGCTTCATTGCAAACAACGCTACTTGCGCGGGTGCATCTGGATTAATATTCGACATCTCTAATACCAGATTTTTTTCATATTAAGCGGAAACCGGGCGTTTCGTCAAAACCACAAAGGTATAGGTTTAGGTAAAAATGAACGCAAAGGTATTATGATTGCGTAAGGGGATCTGGATTATACCTTTGGTTTTAAGGTCTTATGGCTATACGGGATGTTAGGGATTATTTTTTCGAAATCCCTTTATTAGGTGTTTTGGATGGTTCGCACATTTTTTTGGACGCTTCGTGCATTGTCACCCCGCTGCACATGGTAAAAATCCAAAAAACAGAGATGCCGCCTATGACGAAAAACAGAAAACGCTGGCGGCCCTTATCAGTGTGTGCACCGAACCTTGGGGATTAGATGCATTCGACAGAACCACATCCGGCACGCCGGACGGGGGAGAAGAACTATGCCGGCCCCGGCCGTGACTGGGGAAAGAACTGCCACGTGTTACCCGGACGTCGTCAAGGTGAGAAAAATCATCATTTCTGGCAGAGCCGGGAAGATCAGGAACCGGTTTTCCTATCCTTTGATGATGAACCATCAGCAGCGTCATGCTTTGGCGATCCTGAGATGGCGGAGGGTGCAGAACCGTCTTCTGTGAACCAGTCTCTTGCGGCGACCTTCGATATGATGAAGTCGCTTTCTGAGCTGGTCCGCGTATTGGAAGCTATTCGTTCTGTTTCCAATGAAAATGATATCTTCAGCGCAGACGAGCGACTTCTGGACCATACGAAAGACACGTCGTCAACAGGTGGCGAAGGCAATGACACCCGCCCGTGGGTGCTCGCCGTGATTGACCAACTGGCCGTATTGGGTGCGTCGGAACGCATTCCGTCGCTCAACCATGGTGCGAAGGCAATGGCCTATGGCAACCGCATTCAAGCGGCGAATGATGTCGTATCACGGGTCTCGCACTAAAAATAAACTCAAGACCGATCATAAAGAACTGTAGGTATCACTGCCCTAAGTGAGGCTGACTTGCGATCTCGCAGTGTGTATTTCTGTTTCCTGATCCAGGCATAAATGCGCAACAGACCGGATAGTGTATCTGGGTGCTGTTGGCTGCTGCGTGCTTTTCCAAAGCCGAAAAGCTGGGTTTTGCCACGTTTTTTGGACAATTTGCATATTCATATGGATGGAATGTGCAATTCCGGCAAACAACCTGTGGTATTTGTGGATTAAATAATAAGACACATGTCCGTTCACAGAGTGGGAATATCTGCGTTCAAGTAAGGGCATGGATATCAGAGAAGCGCACTTATTACGCTCTGGGGAAAGAGATGATGTCGTACGAACCACATCCGGCACGCCGGAAGGGTGAGGTTAATTGTACCGGTCATGGACGTGACTGGGGACAAAACAGCCATATTCTTCCAGGGCGTCGCGTCAATGAGCCCAACCATCAGGCTTGGAAAAGCCGTATGGCAGCGGGCATACACAAATACGAGCCTTCCGATGCAGACGGTGATGGATTATTTGCCGACTACATAGAAGAAGCATCGGTCGCCGTGACCCGAACCTTTGAAAACAGCGTCGGGATGCTAAAATCCGTGATGGAAATGATGGCCTTCCTTGAAGGTATCCGCGTCATGCATCATGACGGTGCCGTTGCACCGAAAGCGGATAAGCGCCTTGATCGTCTGAGCAATGGCAGGTTTACCAATCGGGCGTCGGAAAACGCGACGCATGAACGAAACGGTTTGTCCTCGGAGTTCATGGTTCAGCTTCACAACATGTGTGCCAATGGGCAGAAGCCCTGCCCGGACCATGTGAAAGTGACGAAGCGGTACGGAACATATCTTGAGCCCGAGCACGAGATCATTCCGCCGAAACCACGTGTAACCCGTTACGACCACTGAGTATCCCGGGCCTAGCGGAAATAGCTGCCCGGTGTGCGGCCTGTGGCCTTGCGAAACATGGCGATAAAGGCTGATGGAGTCTCATAGCCAAGATCAAGTGCGATCTCGGTCACCGGACGGTCATTGGCGAGCTTTTCAAGCGCATGGAGCAGACGAAGTTTTTGCCGCCATTCGCGGAATGGCATTCCAGTTTCGCGTTGAAAAAGCCGGGCAAGCGTCCGGCTTGAGGCGCCGCATACCTTTGCCCAGTCCTCAAGCGTGCGGTTATCAGCCGGGTCGCCTTGCAGATGATCGCAAATGCGCGCCAGTCGGGTATCCTTGGGCGCAGGCAGGTAAAGCTTGTCCTGATCGGGGGCCTTGATCTGATCGAGCAATACGCGGATCAGGCGGCCTTCCTCCCCATCTTCATCATATTCGACCGGAATTTCCGTTGCGGCCCGGATCAGTTCGCGCAAAAGCGGGCTAACTTCCAGAACCATGCAGCGATCGGGCAGGTTTGCCGCAACGTTCTGACCGATATAAAGGTGGCGGGCCCGGGTGAAGCCGGTGCAGGTCACCGCATGCTGCGTGTGGGGCGGGACCCATACTGCGCGCTGTGGCGGCACGATCCACATCCCGGCCTCTGTCACCACGGTCATCGTACCCTCAATCGCATATAAAAGCTGGTTCCAGTCATGGCTGTGTGCCGCGACATGATAGCCAGCAGGCATATCACTGACCCGGACATATACCGCGCGCGGCAACTCACGCGGGCGGGGGATCTTGTTGTGATGTTCCGGACGTCCGTCAAAGGTATTGAGGATATGAACCATGATGCGGCGACATTCAAAACTGTCTTGATTGCGATATATGATGGCAGATTACCGCAAGACAGACGGATCGGACAGGTTTAACTTGGTCGCATTCCAAAACGCACAAGATGTGACAGGGGCGTCGCCACCACAACGATCCTGTCCTCGGAGGTACAATGTCCAAGGAAATCATACCGGAAGCCAGCAATCACGCGGCCCCACTTGGTGATGCGCCCGACGCCCCCAATAATGTGAGTGCAGCTCCGGTCCATAAGGGTTGGCGCAATCCGGAAGTTCTGCTGATCGTTATGGCGGCCGCCATGCCGCTATCCTTTTCGACCTGGATGGCGCTGCTAAACAACTTTTCGGTCGAAATGGCCGATTTCACCGGCCGCGAGATCGGTATTTTGCAGTCGTTGCGTGAAATCCCCGGTTTCCTTGCGTTTACCGCGATTTTTGTGCTGCTGGTTCTGCGTGAACAGACATTTGCAGTTCTGTCACTGCTGGTGCTTGGAATTGGCGTTGCCATATCGGGTTATTTCCCGACCGCAATCGGGCTTTATTGCACGACGGTTTTGATGTCGATCGGCTTCCATTATTTCGAAACCATGCAGCAGGCGTTGTCACTGCAATGGGTGCGTAAGGATCGCACCGCCATGGTCATGGGGCGGCAACTGTCGGCAAAATCAATCTCGTCGCTGATCATGTTTGGCATGGTTTGGGTGATGCTCGAAGTTTTCGCGGTCGAGTATCGCTACGTCTATCTGTTCGGCGGTGCGCTGACGATCCTGGCCGCGCTTTTTGTCTGGGGGGCGTTTCCGAAATTTGCCGATGCCCATCCGCAGAACAAGAAGCTGATCCTGCGCAAACGCTATTGGCTTTACTACGCGCTGACTTTCATGAGTGGCGCACGCCGTCAGATCTTTACCGTGTTTGCCGGCTTCCTGATGGTCGAGAAGTTCGGTTATGACGCAGCAACCATCACCTTGCTGTATCTGCTTAACCACGTGATCAACATGTTCCTCGCCCCCAAGATCGGCAAGATGATCGGCAAATGGGGCGAACGCCGTGCGCTGGTCTTTGAATATGCGGGATTGTTTATTGTTTTCGTCTCTTACGCCTTTGTCGAAAACCACATTCTGGCCGGTGGTCTTTATGTGATTGACCACCTGTTCTTTGCGCTGGCGATCGCTATCAAGACCTATTTCCAGAAGATCGCCGACCCGGCTGACATTTCCTCAACCGCCGGGGTCAGCTTTACGATCAACCATATCGCGGCTGTTTTTATCCCGGCCGCCTTCGGGTTGCTTTGGCTGATATCGCCGGGTGCGGTGTTCCTTGCCGGGGCAGCCATGGCCTTTGTCTCGCTGGTGTTGGCCCTGAACGTGCCACACGATCCCGAGCCCGGAAACGAGGTCATTCGCGGATACAAATCAACCGCGATGCAGCCAGCCTGATCGTCAAATACCCGCCTGACCAGAAACGCCTGCCGATCTTGGCAGGCGTTTCTGTTTGTGTTTGCCCTGCCTTTTTCGCAAAATCTTCAAAACACCGACATTTAAACGGGATTAGATTGTCGCGGTTTAACGCATAAGCAGGGACACGGCTCGATGGTATTCATTCACAAAAAAGCTGCCCGGATGACCGGGATTTCGATGGCACTTGCACTGGTAAGCAGCACGGCATTGGCCGACAGCACGGTGTCTTTGCGCATTCTCGAAACCACCGACATCCATACGCATCTGGTTAATTATGACTATTACCGTGATGGCGAGTCAGACACGGTTGGTCTTGCAAAGGTCGCGACCCTGCTTAAAACCGCGCGTGGCGAGGCAGAGAACGTTGTCTTTATCGATAATGGTGACCTGATCCAGGGCAACCCGCTTGGCGATTATATGGCCAAGGAACGTGGTCTTCAGGACGGTGATGTCCATCCGGTTTATAAGGCGATGAACCTTCTTGGTTATGACGCGGCCAACATCGGAAACCATGAATTTAACTATGGCCTCGATTTCCTGGGTAAATCGTTGGCCGGTGCCAACTTCCCCTATGTCAGTGCCAACGTTTTTGTCGATGATGGCGATGACAATCCCGAAAACGACAAGCCGTATTTCGAACCCTATGTGCTGCTGGATCGGGAATTTACCGATAATGACGGCAAGGTGCATAAGGCCAAGGTCGGTGTGATCGGGTTTGTGCCGCCCCAGATCATGCAGTGGGACAAGGCCAATCTGGAAGGCAATGTGATCGCAAAAGACATTGTTGAGATGGCAAAAAAATATGTCCCGGAGATGCGCGAAAAGGGTGCGGATATCGTCATTGCCGTTCCGCATTCCGGTCTGTCGACCATGGCGCGTAATGGCATGGAAGAAAATGCCACCTATTACCTTTCCGAAGTCGATGGCATTGATGCGATCCTGTTTGGTCATGCCCACACCGTGTTTCCGTCAGAGACCTTTTCCGATCTCGAAGGTGTCGATATCGCCAAAGGCACGATCAACGGCGTTGCCGCGGTGATGCCGGGCTTCTGGGGCAGCCATCTTGGCGTGATCGATCTGACCTTGAATGTGTCCGATGACGGCGAATGGAGTGTCACCGACAGTCTGTCTGATGCACGTCCGATCTATCAGCGCGAAGGCCGGACCGTGACGCCGCTGGTTGAAGCCGATCCGGAAATCATCGCCGCGGTCAAGGAAGAGCACGAAGCCACCATTGCCTATATGCGCGAAGGTGTGGGCACGACATCGGCACCAATCAACAGCTTCTTTGCGCTTGTGGCCGATGATCCTTCGATCCAGATCGTGACCAATGCTCAGAAATGGTATCTCGAAAAGATCCTGAACGGATCGGAATATGATGGCATCCCGATCCTGTCGGCCGGGGCACCGTTCAAGGCCGGTGGTCGTGGTGGTCCTGACTATTTCACCGACATTCCCGAAGGCAAGATTGCGCTTAAAAACGTCGCGGACCTTTATATCTATCCAAACACCGTGCGCGCAGTATTGCTTGATGGTGATCAGGTGCGTGAATGGCTTGAAATGTCAGCAGGCCAATTCAATCAGATTGACCCGAACAGCAGCGAAGAACAGGCTCTGATCAACCCGGATTTCCCGACCTATAATTACGATGTGATTGATGGCGTGACCTACGAAATCGATGTCACCAAACCGGCCCGCTACAACAAGGCGGGCGAAGTGATCAATCCCGATAGTCACCGCATCGTCAATCTGAGCTTCGAGGGCAAACCGGTGACAGCCGATCAGAAGTTTGTTGTTGCGACCAACAACTATCGCGCCGGCGGTGGTGGCAATTTCCCGGGCCTTGATGGATCGACCATCATTGTCGAGGCACCCGATGAAAACCGTACGGTACTTGCCAACTATATCCTGACCGAAAAGGAAATTGATCCGAAAGCAGATGGCAACTGGACCTTTGCCCCAATCGGTGAGGCGTCCGATGTAACGTTTGTCACCAGCCCCAAGGCATCCTCGGCCGTGAACGCACCTGACAATATCAGCTTCGTTGGCGAAGATCAGGAAGGCTTTGCCAAATACGTGCTGCAAACAAGGTAACCAACAGAACCTTGATATCGCCTAACGAAAAAGCCGCCCGGATCAGGCGGCTTTTTTGTATCTCGGTGTCTCTGCGGGCAATTGCCAGGCGCAGAGCAGATTACTTCCGGTTTGCAGCCTGCGGGCCTTTGCCGCCGGGGCCACCCTGCTGTGCAGGGGGATTATCTTCGCGCGGGTTCTTGCCGTTAAGGTAGGCCTGTGCGCAATGTTCGTCGCAATAAGGCTTGCTCGGCACGATTTTCTTGCCGCAGAAATGGAAGTCGTCATCGCCCGGGTCGCCAAACGGCCAACGGCACATGCCCGGACCAAGATCAAAGATCGAAATGCCTTTGGTCTGCTGTTTGGGGGCCGGTGCCTTTTTCTGTTCTGCTTCCTCGGCACGACGCTGGATCGGGGACGGGCGCTTGGGCAGCCCAAGGCGGTGTGCCTTGCCAACGACGGCGTTCTTGCCGACGCCGAGTTCCTCACCGATGCGTGCCGTGGTCCAGCCCTGATTCCAGAGCGAGGTCAGCAATTCAATCTTTTCCGGCGTCCAGCTCATTTCGAGTATATTCCGTATTTCTTGGTCTGCTGGTCAGAACATCTGACGGCAGGTGCTTGTTGTTCGATGTCAAACAGGGATACAGACGTATCGCCTAATATCGTGTAACGCAAGGGGCTTGGAGATTCGCACCCCGGCCCGTCTGCGCGAACAGGGCAATTTGCATGTTGAAGCCACAATGTAAAGAGGGGATCGCGTTTTGGCAGGGTTTTTAATTGCAGTGACCGTTTTCCTTGCAGGCCATATTATTCCGGGCTTGCTGCGCGAAAGGCTTGTAAGACGTATCGGGTACCGCCCCTATATTATTGCATTCTCGATCCTGTCAGTTCTGCTGTTTGGCTGGGTCATTCACGAGGTTTTGGTCGCGGAGTCGTTTTGGCTTTGGGACTATCAAACATGGCAGGCGCAACTCCTTGTTGTTGTCATGTTGCCTGCCTGTATTTTGTGGGCCTGTGCCATTCTTCAACCCTGTCCGCTGTCGATTGGTCGAAAAACCGGCTTTGATCCGGCAAAGCCCGGCATCAATCGGTTTTGCCGTCATCCACTGCTGTTGGGCATGATCCTTTGGGGTGCCGGACACACGATCGCCAATGGTGATATCGTCGCCGTCCTGTTCTTTGGCGGCAGCAGCATTTTTGCCCTGATCGGGTTCTGGCGAATGGAAAAAATACGGCTGCGCGGAATGACGAATGGCGAACAGGCGATCCTTCTGGCAGCAACCCGACGCTTTTCGCTATCAGGCCTAAAGGATGCCTTTCGGGGGCGGGATATCCTTGCCGGGATTGTTCTTTATCTCCTTATCCTGGGTGGGCATGGTCATGTGATTGGTGTCGATCCGCTTGCAATGGCAGGCTGGTAAATACTGTTTTGATCGCAAGGCTTGTCAGCCAAGGTTTTGACAGGGATACTGGGGGTGCAGTGCAAGACATCTGCACTGGCCCGCTTTGCCGTATCGTATGGCAAAGGGCAGTTTCAAGCGAGGTAACATGACGTCTCCTCAACTTGCGAGCAGTCTGGCCAAATTCGCCGAAATGGAAGGACGCCATCCGCGTCTTCTTCTGGCGACGGCATCCTCCGTCGAAGAAAAACACCACAAACATGTCGCAACCCTGTTTGCCGATGGCGGGTTTGACGTCGATGTGGCACCCCGCTATTCCGATGCACAATCCATTGCCCTGCAGGTGATTGATTGCGACGCCGATATCCTGCTTTTGATCCGAACGTCCATGACGGCAGAAGATCGGGTCAGTGTTGCCGATCTGATTTCCGCACTCGATGCACTGGACGCGGAATATGTCAAAGTCGGTATTGTCGGTCATGCCGATGATCCGGCTGCGGGGAATGTCGACTTTGTTTGTGATCTTGAACATCTGCAAACAAGCGACTGCGAGGCACTGATCGACTACATTCTGGCAGTTGAAGAAACCCGCGTCGCACAACATATTTAGAACGCTGCAAAATTTCGCCGTCTTTCGGTGCAATGTTTTCGAAACTCTTTGGACGCATACTGATCTCACACCAGTTGCATCCGAACGCGGGATGTTTAATCAAGGGATGATTTGATGGGATTGCTCAAGGAAACGCTGATGCGCGTCTTTGTCGGCAAAAAAGGCCGGGATGCGATTCAGGCTTATAATGACGCGCAATCCCTGCACATTCGTGACAGCGCCACTGCGGAAAAAACAGCCGCTCAGGCGCGTCAGGCGCGTCGCATCGAAGACCGCGCCCTTGCCCATCAGGAAGAAGGCATGTCGCTGGAAGAAGCCCGTGCGCTTGCCCTTGCCGAAACCCTGACCGAACAGGCCGACGCCCCGCATACTGAAATCATGAAGGCGCTGAATGCCGCCGATGCCAAGCTTGGCAAAAAGAAAAGCAAGATCGCAACGCCTGAGGACGAGCGTCGTCAGGAACTGATCAATGAAGCGGTCAAGGCGCTTCGCAGTAAACAAAGTGACCTTGATAAGCTTGATCCGGAACTGCGCGCCAAGCTGACGGTGATGGCTGTGGGCGCCTTGATGGGCGGGCCAAATACGCCGCGTCAGTAAATTTTCTATAAGCCTGTAAGGAAATGGCACCGCCCGTATCGGGATGGTGCCATTCTTGTTTACGGTATCGGCAAAGGCCGCATCAGGGCTCAAGGCTGCGGTGAAGGCCAGTGACAAGTTCGCAGTAGGATGGCTCATTATCCGCGGTGAGATAGCCGTGGCGAATCAGAAAGTCGATCACCACCAGGGCGCAATTGAATTTGAAATCAAAGCCGGTGCGGACGATCTCGGCGACCTCGCCGATGGGAAGCAGATCAAATTGTGCAACTTCGCCATCGGCGCAATGCGGGACGAAGTCTTCTGGCAATTCCAGATCGAAATTGACCATCACATCGGGTTTCAAGCCTTCGTCGGTTTCATAAAGGTATGAAACAGTACCGATCGCCAAGACGTTTTCAGCAAGGTTTGCTGGAATGCCAGCTTCTTCGGCGCATTCCTTGATCATGTTTTCGCGAAAACCAAGACCGGTCGGTTGACCGCCCGCCACCATGTTATCGAGCATCCCCGGGTAGGTCGGCTTGTCCAGCGCGCGTTTGGCAATCCACATGTGAATGCCATCATTCTTGCGGACAAAGCCGTTCATATGCACGCCCCAAGACCGACAGCCGAAATAGGGCATGGCAAACCGATCCAGTTGGCACAACGGATCGTCGGAAAGCCGATTGCGGATATCAAACTTCTCGCCATGCAGGTGCTTGATTACGCCTTGCTCGCACAGGGCTTCGGTCGCCTCGATCAGGGTCTGGTTCCGCGCATCAATGGTTTTGATGTGCGAACCAAAACCATATTCGCCGTTCTCGTCACGGATGAAGCTGTCCCCAAGCGCGGTAAGGGCGCTGGCAAATTCTGACCGGATGGCACCGACCGGAAGGTCGCCAATGCGAAACCGGGCATAGCGTGACAGATTGGCGTTGTTGCACGCATGGATATGATCAAGATAGGCCAATTCAGAACTCCTGTCGGGCAGAGGCACTGCCAGTTTTGCAGTGCCGCAACCAAGACAGCCTACGCGCTAAGCGCAGAGTTTGAATAGCCTTTTTCCGATGTCAGAACCGCATTCACGTGAATGATTTGTCGCAGGCAGCGCGCGATGTGCTCGGCAACTTTGGTTTCAAGTTGCTGGACCTGAATGTCGATCTGAAGTTCCTCGTAACCGCGCAGACCATTGGCAACGGTCGAATGCCAGCTGGCCGGAACCAGATTACGCTTGGCAAACAGTTCGAGGACGCGCGGCATCACGTCCGGTTCGGCTGCGGCGTGAACGGAAAAGCAGTAAACGGATTTGGGGCTATGTGCGTCCATTGCGGACGCAGCAAATGCATGATCAGTCATGACAATGCTCACAGATATTCAGTGCATCAAAAAGGCGAACAGATACGTCCCGGTGTCCTTAGACAACCGGGCTGATAATTCGCGCAATGATGACCGAAAAGACGCTGTGATGTGTCATGGGGCTATTTAAAAGAAGGTCTCTTCAAAACCAGTTGGTTTGCCATTTGGTTTGAACAGGGACGCTAATGATGAAAGCGAAACGTAGGTCAGATGACCAGAAGCGATGCGATGATAGCCAGAATGGTACCGGCGAACAGGATTTCCATCGAACGGGCGATCTGCTGTTCACGGGCAATGGCGATTGCAACGGCTTTGCGCTTATTCATCATGTTTACTCCGTCTTATGACAGGTAGTGTCAATGTGCCGGGCTCGGCACACGTCAAATATAGGCAGGCAAAAGGGCGAGTTACAAGAGTTGTGAGTCAAAAAACGTCAAAAAACTTTCAACCTCATGGAAAAGGTCACGTTTTTGCTGCCTGTTTTGTCACAAATTGCAATAGCCCTGCCTGTTTGAAACGCATTATGCCTTTTCCGGTTCCATAACAATCATACGGTTTCGATGCCGCTATCCCGATTCGCGGTGGTTTCGGGGAATTCTGTCGGGTTTACGACATGTGCGTAGTCGCTTATCGGCTTGGGATATCCGTACTTATACCCCTGCACGGAGCGGCAATCATGATCGTTCAGGAAGCTTGCCTGTTCGTCGGTTTCGACCCCCTCTGCAATCACCTCGAGGTTGAGGTCGCGGCTCAGATTGATCACCGCACGGACGATGGCAATCGCCTGATCGTTGCTGACCAGCTTCTTGATAAAGGACTGGTCGATCTTGATGCGATCCACCGGGAAGTTCTGCAAGGTTGCAAGCGACGAGTAACCGGTGCCGAAATCATCCATGGCAATCCGCACACCCAGCTTTTTGATATCAGAAAGAATCTTCATCGAGCGCGCCGGATTGTGAATAAGGGCTGTCTCGGTGACTTCCAGTTCAAGGCGTTTCGGATCAAGACCGGTTTCATCAAGGATACTGGCAACCACCTCCGGCAGTTCGTGTTTCTGCAATTGAACCGCAGACAGGTTGACCCCGATGCCAAGCGGATTTTTCCAGCGTGCGGCCTCGCAGCAGGCGGTTCTAAGCACCCATTCGCCCAGCGGCACAATCAGGCCGGTTTCCTCGGCAATCGGAATAAACCGTCCGGGCGGGATCGATCCCAGTTCCGGATCGGTCCAGCGTAGCAAGGCTTCAAACGAGTGGATCACCTGATCATCACCATCGGTCTCGCATTGCGGCTGGTAATGAAGTTCAAGCTGTCCGTTCTCCATCGCCTGACGCAGATTCGACGAAAGCTGGCGCTTGAAACGGTATTCCTCGTCCATTTCCGACGAATAGAACACGATGTCATTGCCGCCGGATTGTTTGACCCGATACATCGCAAGGTCGGCATGGAAAAGGATGCTTTCGGCGTCATTGCCATCGGTTGGATAATGCGCAATCCCGATACTTGCAGAAAGTTTCGCACGGTGTTCGGCATTGACGAAAATCGGGAGTGCAACACAATCAAGGATTTTCTGGGCCGTTTCGCGCGACCGGACGATGACATTATCCATATCTGATTGTTCAGGGTGCGACAGCAGGGCGACAAACTCGTCACCGCCAACGCGCGCGATCACCACATCATTGCTGAAAAGGTCTGACAGGCGTTCGCCCAGTTCCCGAAGCGCATGGTCGCCGGCAATGTGGCCAAAGCTGTCATTGAGTTCCTTGAAGTGATCGAAATCAATGCACATCACCGTCAACGGGATGCCTGTTTCATCCGATTCCGTAAGGGCCTCGGCCAGGCGGTCATTGAATGTCGACCGGTTCAGAAGCTTGGTCAGGGCGTCACGTTCTGCCAGGAAACGGATATGGTTTTCCGCGGCGTAACGTTCGCGCAAGTCACGCAGGGCGAATATTACTGTGGCATCGGATATTTCATCAGCCGGTATTTCACGTCGCACGACCTCTACCGGTATCGCGGTGATGTTATTCCAGGACAGGGTCGTTTCAGCATATCCGATCTTTCCCGACTTGAATTCGGCAGGTGTATCGGAAAGCCATTCTGTCAGGAAATACTGATCCAGAATGTCTGCGCGGGTGACGCCACCGAGTTTCAGGAAACTGTCATTGGCATCAATCACCCGACCATTCTGGGTCAGAACAAGTGCTTCGATGGCGGAATCACCCAAGATGCGCATGCGGTTACTGACATGATCGCGAAGCTGCCGGTCAAGAAGGGCGGTGACAAAACCAATGGCAATCAGTCCGATGGCAACCACGGCAACGCCGACCGCAAGATATTCCTGCGAAATAAGCTGTGCCGGGACCGGGACAGTCGGATCGGGTGTAATCACCAGTGCACCCATCGCACCGAAATGCATGGTCGCCACCGCGATGGTTAGATTTGCCTTGCCCAGAAGTTTCTGTTGGTCGGTCTGTGCTGTCTTGGCCAGATATAGCGACGCCATGCCAAACAAGGCCCCCATAAGGATGGCGGCAATCACAATATCCATGTGCCAGCTGATAACACCGGGAACGCGGATGGCAGACATGCCGGTGAAATGCATGGCCGAAATGCCAAGTCCGACAACAAGGCCGCCGACAAGACGTGACAGGACAAGGTGCGGCCCACTGACCGAGGCAATCGCGAAACCAATCGTGGTTGTGGCAATCGCAATCGCCAGTGAAACAGCCGTCAGAACGGGCTCATAGCCGACCGGAACAACCGGGTCATAGGACAGCATTGCAATGAAATGGGTTGCCCAGATGCCACCACCGGTCACAACCCCGGTCAGGAACAGCCATGCGATTTTCTGACGAAGGCGACCGATGCAGGCGCGTGCGTAAAGATTGAATGCGGTATGAATGCCCGCCAGTCCAATAAGAAGGGCAACAAGGACCAGTACGATATTGTGCTGGTGTGCCAGACAGTCATAAATTCTGTACATTCACGCGCCAAATCTAAAATTAATGTAATAGTTTCAATATCTAATACATTTTGCTGGTGTAATTTTAAGTCGGCAGGTGTATGTGAAGCAACTCAAATCGGATCTTTCCGGGGCGGGGTTCCTAGCGGATCACAACTTTGCCCTCGCCGATGATGCGCGGGGAATTGTCCCCACGGGTAAAGGTGATCTCGCCTTCATAGGTGCCAGCCGGCCATTGGCTTCCGGGGCGATCCATATTGATGAAGAACCACTTCGCACGCGGGCCTGCATCGTTGGGCAGATCAATGACAAAGTCGCGATGGCCGCCCTTGCCATCAGGTGTTTGCAGGCTCATGCGGATGACATCACCGTCATTGGCGCCAATCAGATAGGCCCAGAAATAAAGTGCCGGGCTTGTGCGTGGCAGTTCCTGATCCTTGCCATATCCGCGTTTAAGGTCGGATGCGTTCGGGCGCGCCATCGAAAAGCCATGCCCGTAAAGCGTGATTTCCTTATAGTTCAGCTGGGCACGTGCCGAAGATGACCAGAGTGCCGCATTCTCCACATTGCAATTGGTGGCACTGCTGGTGCCCATGGCGGCGCCACTGAACGGATCAACAAGTTCGCCATCCTTGCGCAGGTTGAAATGCAGGTGCGGGAAGGTGGCCTGGCCGGAAATGCCGATCCGCCCGATCACCTGACCACGGCTGACACGGTCGCCCTGTTTGACCGCGACCCAGCCACGGCGCAAATGGCAATACTGGCTTTGCCACCCATCATCGTGATCAATCAGGATGCCGTTGCCGCATTCGATGCCATCAAGGCTGCTGGGGGAAATGCGACCGGAATCAATATCCTCGACCCCTTCACGCAGGGCGACGACCGTGCCATCTGCAATCGACAGGACCGGAACACCGTCAAGCATGGTGGCTTCATCCGGGATGGCGAAATCAGTACCGCGGTGGCCGTCATATGTTGTCGTGCCACAGGCATAGTCGCGAATATTCGGTCCGGGATCGTGATCGACATAATGAACTATGTCACAGGTGTTGCCCGTACAAACGACCGGTAAATCAAACGGCGGACCATCTGCGAGGGCGATGCTGCCAAAAGACAGGGTCGTGAACACGGAAAGAAAAAGTGTCCGAATGGATCCTGATCGTTTTGGCATATAGTCCCCCGGTATCGGTTATTGTCGCCAAGCATTGGCATTTCACTATGAATCACCTTTCTCTAACATAAAGGTGATGAGATATCGAACTGCAAGATGTTGTTTATACATTGCGATATCCGATATCAGTTCAAGGTGACGCCTACGCGCCCCTTATCACACAAGGCAGGATGAAATGGATCAGAGCGGATTATTTCGGCTGGGTATCTTTGCCGCCATCTTGGTGGTCATGGCCTTGTGGGAGGCGGTGGCCCCTTATCGACCCAGGGAGGCCGTGCGCCGCCCGATGCGCTGGCTAACCAATTTTGGTCTGCTGTTGCTGAGTGCCGCCCTTTCACGTTTCACCATCGGGGCTGCGATGATTGCCGCTGCCATCTGGGCGCAGGCCAATGGTTGGGGGATAAATAACCTTTTGGGCATGCCTGCATTATTGTCCGGGTTGGTCACCATCATTGTTCTTGATTGTGTGATCTATTGGCAACATCGCCTGACCCATATCGTGCCGGTGTTCTGGCGGTTTCACCGGGTGCATCACTGCGATACAGAATTTGATGTCTCGACCGCTGTGCGTTTCCATCCGGTCGAGATCGTCGCATCCGCGCTCTACAAATCGAGCTTTGTCTTGCTGATCGGGGCCGATCCGTGGGCGGTGGTGATTTATGAAAGCATGCTAAGCGGCTTTGCCCTGTTTAATCACGGCAATGTGCATCTGCCCAAACGCCTTGATCGCGCCTTGCGCCTGTTGGTCGTTACACCCGATATGCACCGGGTGCATCATTCAAGTTTGATGAAAGAAACCAACAGCAACTACGGCAACATCCTGTCGATCTGGGATCGCCTGTTTGTCAGCTATATCGATCACACCAAGGTCAATGATCACGATATGCAGATCGGCCTGAAGGAATTCCGCGACATGGACAGCCAAAGTTTGCTGGGTGTTTTGTGGATGCCATTCGGGCGTCGCTGATTACGCTGGCACCACGCCGCGCACCGCCATCGCCGATGCCACAAGCGACCGCCGCCCGTCTGTCTTGCCACCAAGATATGCCAGACGTGTGGCCTGCTGAATTTCATAGGCCGTGTCGGCATATTGCCGGTTAAAGAAATTGCGGATCAGGCTGTGCGCCCCCATCAGTGACTGCCAATAGTCATCGAAATCGATGAAATCCATGCGCACCGCCAGAGTTGCGGTTTCAATATCGCCCAATCCCGCATCCGACCAAAGATCGTAAAGGTCGTCCTCATCCTGATAGGGGACGTCGAAAACTTCTTCGCGCAGTTTTTCCCCTTCCAGTCCGCCAAGAATGGCCGCGGCATCCAGAAACAGTCGGATAAAGGTCAGCCCGCCTGATCGATCCCAGACAGAGGCCGCTATTTTCCCGTTCGGTTTGGTGACGCGGACCATCTCGGCAACCGCCTTTTCCGGATCTTCCAGATCATTGATCAACAATTGCGAAAACGCAGTATCAAAACTGTTTTCCTCGAACGGCAGCGACAATGCATCCCCGGTTTTCAGTTCGATATTTGAAGCTTCTTCGCGCAGAGCGTCTGTCAGGTAATCGGGGATCAGGTCAATACCGACAACCCGCGCATCCGGATACCGGTTGGCCGCAGCCAAGGTTAGGCTACCCGTGCCGCAACCGACATCAACCAACGACCCGCACGAAGGTGCTGCGACAAAATCAAGGAAGCTGCGCGACAGACGGCGGCTCCATCGACCCATGGCAATTTCATAGGTGTCTGCGATCGTGGTGTTCATCGGCGGCGTTCCCCAAAGGTTTGATCTTTTGAATTATTTTATAGCGATGACGGGTGGGCATGCCCTGATATGTCTCCGTTTCCGATAATTTCAAGCACAAGACAATTGGCCATTCGACGAAATAGGCATTGCTCATTTTGAAAAACGCGCAATAAAATTACAAATATTGCATTGCGGAATAATCATAAGCGCGACATCTAATGACTAAGTGACCGCGCAACAGGCAAAGGGTTCCAAGGAAATGAACGAACGCGACGGACTTCATGGGCTGTATTTCGAGGATCTGGAGATCGGCCTGTCGGGAAGCTATGGCAAGACGGTAACAGAAACCGATATTGTCATGTTTGCCGGCATTACCGGTGATACCAACCCGGTACATCTTAATCAGGATTACGCCCAAACCACGATGTTCGAAGGCCGGATTGCCCATGGTATGCTGTCGGCCGGGTTCATTTCCACCGTTCTTGGCACCCGCTTGCCGGGGCCGGGTACGATTTATCTTTCCCAGAACCTGCAATTCAAGGCCCCGGTCCGGATTGGTGACACTGTAACGGCGCGCGTCACTGTTCGTGAACTGATGCCGGAAAAGAAACGCGCCATTCTGGAAACCAACTGCTATGTCGGGGATCGCTGTGTGATCACGGGCGAGGCAACGGTCATGGTGCCTTCGCGCGGTTGACCCGGCAAAGCTCGCTTTTTTGTCGGAAAAGTCTTTACGCTTCGGGCCTGCGCCCTATATAGCTGCCTGCTGGATTTGCCGATAAAAGGTCGGCAGGCATGGAACGCAGCAAAGAGAGACCGGCGCGAATGCGCGTTTTTCGATCTTTTGAGAACCTGACCGATGATGCGCGCGGCGCCGTTGTGGCGATCGGCAATTTCGATGGTTTGCATCTGGGGCATCAGTCGCTTCTGGATCAGGCACGTGCGATTGCCCGCGATCTTGGTGCGCCGCTTGCGATCCTGACGTTTGAGCCGCATCCGCGCATGCTGTTTCGCGCCGATGATCCGCCGTTCCGTCTGACCTCGGCCGAGGACCGCGAAACCGCGGCTGGCAGCATTGATATCGACCTGTTCTATGAAGTCGAATTTAACCGCGACTTTGCCGCCATGACCGCCGAGGAATTCATCGAACGCGTTCTGGTCACGGGTCTTGGCGCCAAACATGTCGTGGTTGGCTGGGATTTCTGTTTCGGCAAGGGCCGGGCTGGCGATGTTGATTTGCTGCGCGCCATTGGTGAGAAATCCGGTTTTGGCGTCACGGCGGTGACCGCTGTCACCCATGATAACGGGATTGTCTATTCCTCGACCGCGATCCGGCAGGCGCTCCGTGATGGCCGTCCCGAAGACGCCAAGCATCTGTTGGGACGCCCGTGGGAGATTGGCGGGGTTGTCGCCCATGGCGATGCGCGCGGACGCACCATCGGCTTCCCGACGGCTAATGTTCCGCTTGGCAATCACCTGCGTCCGAAATTCGGGGTTTACGCTGTCGAGCTTGGACTGGTTTCTAAAACTGATGGCAAAACCGTCGAACGCTGGATCCCCGGAGTCGCCAATATTGGCGTGCGGCCAAGCTTTGGCGGCGATGATGATGCCGGGCTTGAAGCGCACCTTTTTGACTTTGATCAGGACATCTATGACCGGCGGGTGCGCGTGCGTCTGCACGGCTTTATCCGCGGGGAAAAGAAGTTCGATGGGCTTGATGCCCTGAAAGCCCAGATCGCAGCAGATGTGATCGCTGCCAAGGATATTCTCGGCAAGATTTGAATTTGTTGACGAACCCGCTATGATCCGCGCGCTTTTCGCAAGATCAGCTTTTCGCGAGATCTCCGGGGGTTCGCCCTTTTAATTTGTTCAAGACGACAGGACCGTCACGATGAGTGTCGAATACAAGAAAACCGTTATCCTGCCCAAGACCGATTTCCCGATGCGGGCGGGTTTGCCAAAGATGGAGCCGACCCTGCTCGAGCAGTGGAAGAAAGAGGACCTCTACGGCAAAATTCGCGGTATTTCGGCCGATCGTGAAATGTTTGTCCTCCATGATGGCCCGCCCTATGCGAACGGCCATCTGCATATTGGTCATGCACTGAACAAGATCCTTAAAGACGTCATCACCCGTTCCCAGCAGATGCTGGGCAAGAACGCTGTTTACGTTCCGGGTTGGGACTGCCACGGCCTTCCGATTGAATGGAAGATCGAAGAACAATACCGTGCCAAGGGCAAGAACAAGGACGATGTTCCGATTGCCGAATTCCGCAAAGAATGCCGTGAGTTTGCCCAGAAATGGCTTGATATTCAGCGTGAAGAATTCAAACGCCTTGGCGTGATGGGCGACTGGGACAATCCCTATGTCACCATGGACTACAAGGCAGAAGCCTCTATTGCCCGTGAACTTGGCAAGTTCCTGATGAACGGTTCGCTCTATATGGGCTCCAAACCGGTCATGTGGTCGGTGGTTGAAAAGACCGCCCTTGCCGAGGCCGAAGTCGAATATCACGACCATACGTCCAAAACGATCTATGTCCGCTTCCCGGTCACCGAGACCAAGGTTGATCTGCTTAAAGACGCGACCATCGTCATCTGGACCACGACCCCTTGGACCATTCCGGGCAACCGCGCGATTTCGTACGGCGAAGATATCGAATATTCGGTGATCGAAGTTACCGAAACCGCCGAGGAAGCCTGGGCCACAGTCGGCGAGAAGATGGCTGTCTGTACCGACCTTCTTGAAGACCTGTGCAAAAACGGTCGCGTTACCGGTCACAAGGTTGTCGGCACCTTTAAGGGCTCCGAGCTTGAAGGCACGCTTTCAGCCCATCCGTTCCGCGGGCAGGGCTATGACTTTGACGTACCGCTTCTGGCAGCCGATTATGTCACGACCGATACCGGTACCGGCTTTGTCCACACCGCACCGACCCACGGCCCGGACGATTACCAGACCGGCCTGAAATACGGTCTGGAAGTGCCGGAAATGGTCGATGGTGACGGGGCTTATTATCAGACCGTGCCGCTGTTTGCCGGCGAACGCATCTATGATGAAAACGGCAAGGAAGCCGGTGCCAACGAAGCTGTCATCGCCAAGCTGATCGAAGTGGATGCGCTGCTGTCGCGCGGTCGTCTCAAGCACTCCTATCCGTGCTCGTGGCGTTCCAAGGCGCCGGTGATCTATCGCACCACACCGCAATGGTTCATTTCCATGCAGGATAATG
Organism: Thalassospira indica; assembly: GCF_003403095.1. Classification (NCBI taxonomy): domain Bacteria; kingdom Pseudomonadati; phylum Pseudomonadota; class Alphaproteobacteria; order Rhodospirillales; family Thalassospiraceae; genus Thalassospira; species Thalassospira indica. Next base: position 1,004,292 of record NZ_CP031555.1, read on the forward strand.
ACCTGCGTGAAAAGGCGCTTAAGGCGATTGATGAAACCCGCTTTGTGCCGGAAGCCGGTCGTAACCGTCTGCATTCTATGATCGCCAACCGCCCGGACTGGTGCGTATCGCGCCAGCGTGCATGGGGCGTGCCGATCACGGTGTTCATTGAAAAAAGCACCCGGCAGCCGCTGCGTGATCAGGAAGTCCTTGATCGCGTGTACGAAGCCTTCTGCGAGGAAGGTGCTGATGCGTGGTTCACCCGCGATGCACAGTATTTCCTTGGCGACAAATACAACGCCGATGATTTCGAACAGGTCACCGACGTGCTTGATGTCTGGTTTGATTCCGGTTCGACCCATGCCTTCGTGCTTGAAGAACGTCAGGACCTGAAATGGCCGGCTGACCTTTATCTTGAAGGTTCGGATCAGCATCGTGGTTGGTTCCACAGCTCTTTGCTGGAATCCTGTGGTACCCGTGGTCGCGCCCCGTACGAAGCGGTTCTGACCCATGGCTTTGTTCTTGATGGCGAAGGCCGCAAGATGTCGAAGTCGCTTGGCAATGTGATTGCGCCGAACGATGTGATCGACAAACTGGGTGCAGATATCCTGCGTTTGTGGGTGGTGAGCTCGGATTATCATGATGATCTGCGCATCAGCCATGAAATCATTCAGCGCCATTCCGACATCTATCGTCGTCTGCGCAATACCCTGCGCTTCCTGCTGGGCAACCTTGATGGATTTGACCAGTCTGAAAAGGTTGCGGATAACGAACTGCCGGAACTGGAACGTTGGGTTCTGCATCGTCTGAGCCACCTTGACGACATGGTGCGCAAGACGACGGCGGATTACGACTTCCACAGCATGTTTATCGAACTGCATAACTTCTGCGCGCTCGACATGTCGGCGTTCTATCTTGATATCCGCAAGGACGCGCTTTATTGCGACGCGCCAAGCAGCCTGCGCCGCCGTGCGGCCCGCACGGTCATGGATCGCGTGTTTGATTGCCTTGTGCGTTGGTTGGCACCGGTTCTGTGCTTTACCGCCGACGAAGCATGGCGTGCCCGTTATGGCGCAGACAGCTCGGTGCATGCAGAAACCTTCAACACGGTTTCGGATGGCTGGAAAGACGATGCGCTGGCCGCCAAATGGGCCAAAATTCGCAAGCTGCGTCGTGTTGTCACCGGTGCGCTTGAACTTGAACGTGCCGAAAAACGCATTGGCGCCAGCCTTGATGCCGCACCAAAGGTTTATGCGACCGCTGATTATGTCGAGGCCCTGGCTGGCCTTAATCTTGCCGAAATCGCCATTACATCTGACATCGAACTGATCACGGGTGACGCACCGGATGGTGCCTATACCCTTGATGATGTTGCAGGTGTCGGTGTTGTGTCGGCACTGGCAGAAGGCGAGAAATGCGAACGTTGCTGGCAGACCCTGCCGGAAGTTGGCAGCCACGCTGAACATAAAACCGTTTGCAACCGCTGTGCGGATGCCGTTGATGAAATGGGAATTGCCGCCGAGTAACGGTGGCGTTCGGGAACGCCCTGCCAGCTGGCAGGGCACATCCCGGCAAGTCAGAAAGAGTGTTGATGAAACATCGTGCCTTTGTGTTTGGTCTGATCGTCATTGCAATCGTGTTTGGTGTCGACCAGTGGACCAAGGCGCTTGCCATTGATGGTCTGTCGAACCCGCTTCGCGTCATCGAAGTGACGCCGTTCATGAACTTTGTTCTGGCCTGGAACCCGGGTGTTTCGTTTGGCCTGTTTCAGGGGCAGGCACCTTGGGTGATGATTGCGGTGACGGCGGCCATCACCATTGGCTTTGGCATCTGGATGTGGCGCACGCGCGATTCCATGCTGCGCTTTGCCCTGGCAATGATCATTGGCGGCGCGATTGGCAACCTCGTTGATCGTCTGCGCCACGGGGCTGTGACCGACTTCATTGATCTGCATGTTGCGGGTTATCACTGGCCGGTATTCAATATTGCCGATAGTGCAATCACGGTTGGTGCGGCGCTACTGTTGATCGATTCCCTTTTTGGCGGTAAAAAATCTACCAGATGAATTTTGGCCGGGCGAACATGGTCCGGTTTTGAAGTGGTAATGAGGCACAAATGGCCCGGAAACTGACGACCAATATTTTCAAAATTGCATTGCTGAGCGGACTTGCGCTTGGCGTTTCCGGTTGTGAATCAACACGTGAAACCTTTGGCCTGAACAAACAGTCGCCCGACGAGTTTGCGGTTGTTTCGCGCGCCCCGCTCAGCCTGCCGCCTGATTTTACGCTGCGTGTTCCTGATCCGGGCGCACCGCGCCCACAGACCGGTTCGACCACCGATCAGGCGCGTCGTATTCTGGTTGGCGAAGATCCCAACGTTGTAAAACGTGACATCACCGAAGGCACGCGAAGCAAGGGTCAGGTTGCCCTTCTTTCGGCATCCGGTGCGCAATATGCCGATCCGGAAATCCGCAACACGGTGGATCGTGAAACCTCGATCTTCATTTCCGAAAGCGAAGGCGTCGTCGACGATCTGCTGTTCTGGCAAGAAAAGCCGGAATTCGGCACTGTCGTCGATCCGGCCGCCGAAGCCAAGCGTATCCGCGATCAGCAGGCATTGGGTGACAATGTTGCCGGTGGTGCCGATACCCCGGTGATCGAACGCAAACAGAAAGGCTGGCTGGAAGACATCTTCTAAGCTTCGCCAGACGGTTCGCCGACTACACGACAATTTGATGCATTCAGACAAGGGCGCGATGGTTTCGCGCCCTTGTTCTGTCATATTCGGTTCTTAAGAAATGCCTGTTGAATGCAAGTGCCGCGTTCTGCCGGTCCTGCATTGAAACACACCGTTTGCATAACCATCCTGAATTGGAATGGGACGCCACAATGAGAATTTCTGGAACAATCCGATCAATGACGCGCAGCTCTGTGGCTGTGCTCGCCCTCGTCGCACTGACTCTTGCCCTTGTGCCCGGTTTGTCACGGGCGGCTGTTTTCAGCCCGCAAACTGCCACCCTTGATAACGGTATGCAGGTCGTGCTGGTGGAAAACCACCGTGCACCCGTCGTTACCCATATGGTCTGGTACAAGGTCGGCTCGGCCGACGAGCCCCAAGGTGTATCGGGCATTGCCCATTTCCTTGAACATCTGATGTTCAAGGGGACCGATAAGGTGGCCCCGGGCGACTTTTCAAAGATCGTTGCGCGCAATGGCGGCAATGACAACGCCTTCACCAGTTGGGACTATACCGGATATTTCCAGAACATCGCACGTGACCGGCTTGATCTGGTGATGAAGATGGAAGCCGACCGCATGACCAATCTGAAACTTTCAGATGATGTGGTTCTGCCCGAACGCGATGTGATCATCGAAGAACGCCGGTCGCGCATTGATACCAGCCCGGGCGCACTTTTGGGCGAACAGATGCGCGCGTCCCTCTATATGGCGCATCCCTACGGTCGGTCGATCATTGGCTGGCGCCACGAGATGGAAAAACTTTCCACCGAAGACGCACTTGAATTTTATCGCGACTGGTATGCGCCCAATAACGCCATTCTGGTTGTTGCCGGCGACATCACGATGGATGAATTGCTGCCGATGGCCGAAAAATATTACGGCGTCATCCCGCGTGGTAAGGACATGACCCGTGACCGTGTTCAGGAACCGGTTCAGCATGCCCCGCGCAAGGTCACCATGCGTGACCCGCAGGTCGGTCAGGCATCCTGGTCGCGCTACTACCTTGCACCGTCCTATAATACCGATGCGGCTGATGCCGCACCGCTTGATGTGCTGAGCGAAATCATCGGATCGGGCACCACCAGCCGCTTCTTTAAGGCGCTTGTGGTTGATCAGGAAATCGCGTCAAGCGTTGGCACCTTCTACGACCCGGTCGCGGTCGATCTGGCAAGCTTCGGTGTCTATGCCGTTCCGCGCGGTGATGTCGATCTGGCCGACCTTGAAAAGGCGGTGGAGGCCGAAATTGCCAAGGTCGTGTCTGACGGTGTGACGCAGGATGAACTCGACCGTGCCAAGCAGAAGCTGCTTGATAGCGCCGTTTTCGCCCGTGATTCGCTATCGGCCGGTGCACGTGTGCTCGGCCAGTCGCTTGCGGTCGGTTTGACCGTGGATCAGGTCGAAAGCTGGCCGGATCGGATTTCGGCCGTGACGGTGGATCAGGTCAATGAGGCTGCCAAACGCGTCTTTGATGCCAACAAATCCGTCACCGGCTGGCTGATGCCGCCCGAAGGTGGTCCGGTCACGGGCGCTGGTGCCGCCCTTCCGATTACCTCCGGCGAAGGAGTGCACTGATATGAACAAGCTGTTTAAACAGATCGCCGGTGTGGCCTTTGCGACAACGCTTGGCTTTGGCTTTGCGCAACAGGCAAAGGCGGTCGAGGTACAGGAAGTGATTTCAGACGGCGGCATTCGCGCCTGGCTGATCGAAGATCACATGAACCCGCTGATGACCATGGATATCGCCTTTACCGGCGCGGGGGCGGCAACTGATCCCGATGGCAAGCTTGGTCTGGCCAACATGGTATCGGGCCTGATTGACGAAGGTGCAGGTGCCATGGACAGCCAGACCTTCCGCAGTGAAATGGAAAACCGGTCCATCGGTCTTTCCTTTGATGCCGGGCGCGATGATTTTGCCGGATCACTGACCACGCTAACGCGTGAACGCGAAACAGCGATTGATCTGCTGCGTCTGGCGCTGTCCGAACCTCGCTTTGATGACGAGGCGGTTGAACGTATCCGCGCACAGGTTGTTTCGGGCCTCAAACGGGCCGAAACCGATCCGCGCGATATCGCCAGCCGCACGTTCTTTGCCTCGATCTTTGGCGATCATCCCTATGGTCGGCCGGTCTCGGGCACGCTTGAAACCGTGGCCGGTTTGAACGCCAATGATTTTCGTGGCTTCGTGCGCCGCGCCTTTGCCAAGGACAACCTGATTGTGGGCGTCGCCGGTGACATCACCGCCGAAGAACTTGGTCCGCTGCTCGACGAGGCCTTTGGCGCCCTGCCAGACAAAAGCGACCTGCCAAAGATCGCCGATGTCACGCCGACCTATGGCGATATCGACGTGATCGAACAGGACATCCCGCAAAGTCAGGCGATCTGGGGCCAGAAAGGCATCGAGCGCCAGGATCCGGATTTCTATGCCGCCTATGTGATGAATTACATCCTTGGCGGTGGCGGTTTCTCATCGCGCCTGACAGAGGAAGTTCGTGAAAAGCGTGGATTGGCTTATGGTGTTTATAGCTACCTCGCCAATCTTGATCATGCCGACATGATGATGGGCGGGGTTGCCACGCGCAATGACGCGATTGGGCAAAGCCTGTCGCTGATCAGCACGGAATGGACCAAGATGAAGCAGGACGGCATTACCCAGGAAGAACTTGATAATACCAAGGCCTACCTCACCGGGGCCTTCCCGCTGCGCTTCACCAGCCTTGGCAATCTGTCGGGCATGCTGGTCGGCATGCAAAAGGAAGACCTTGGTATGGACTTCCTCGATCGTCGCAATGACATGGTCAATGCCGTTACCCTTGATGACGTCAACCGGGTGGCAGCAAGTCTGATGGACCCGGCCAATGTTACAGTCACCGTGGTCGGCAAGCCGGAAGGTGATCTGGCCTTCTGATCGCAGACGAGCCATTGGGCCTTAAAAGTTACAAAGCGCGGTGAAAGGGATTTCGCCGCGCTTTGTGCTTTGGTAGGTTCATCCCAACCAAGACAAACATCACGAGCACCGCCTTCATGACCCTGCGCGTCCTGCCACAGAACCTGATCAACCAGATTGCCGCCGGTGAGGTGGTCGAACGTCCTGCGGCTGCGCTTAAGGAACTGGTTGAAAACGCTTTGGATGCCGGGGCGACCAAGGTGGATGTCAATCTGCGCGATGGTGGTCGGACGTTGTTATCCGTTACCGATGACGGCAAGGGCATGACGCCGGACGAACTGGCACTGGCCGTCGAACGCCACGCCACATCCAAACTGCCCGATGATGATCTTTTCAATATCGGTTTCATGGGCTTTCGCGGCGAGGCCTTGCCATCGATCGGATCAGTGTCGCGCATGCGCCTGACCAGCCGTGTGCGCGGCTCTGAAAATGCCTGGACGCTGGCGGTTGAAGGCGGGGCCAAGGGCGCACCGGAACCGGCTGCTCATCCCTATGGCACGCGGGTTGAGGTACGTGATCTTTTCTATGCCACGCCAGCACGCCTGAAGTTCCTTAAAACCGCGCGGACCGAACAAATGTATGCGCGCGAGATCATGGATCGCCTGGCGATGGCGCGCCCGGATGTCGGCTTTACACTCAGTGGTGATAACAACAAAACCATCCTGAATTACCCGGCCTGCGAGGGTGATCTGTTTGATGCCCGTCTGAAACGGCTGGGCGCGGTTATGGGGCGCGAATTTCAGGATAACGCCCTTCAGATCGAGGCCGAGCGTGAAGGCATCCGTCTAACCGGTTATGCCGGGGTGCCGACATTGAACCGTGGTAATGCCCAGATGCAGTTCATGTTTGTCAATGGCCGCCCGGTCAAGGACCGGCTGCTGCAGGGCGCAGTGCGCGGCGCCTATCAGGATTTCCTCGCACGTGATCGCCATCCGTTGCTAGCACTTTTCTTTGAACTTTCCCCGCGCGATGTCGACGTCAACGTCCATCCCGGCAAGACGGAGGTCCGGTTCCGTGATCCGGGCATGGTGCGTGGCTTGATTGTCGGCGCACTTAAACATGCGCTGGCCGGGGCGGGGCATCGTGCCTCGACTACGGTGGCCGATATGGCCTTGGGGGCCGTGCGCCGCGAAGGTGAGGGACCCTCACTTCCTTATGGCGGTGGCGCACGAAGCGGCGGTGGCAGCGGATTTAACATCGGACATTATCAGCCAAACGTGCCGGGCCACGCCGCGATTGAACGCAATTACGCCGCCCAGGCACCGATGGAAAATCAAGGAAACTATGGCGGCCTGTTTGATCGCGGGCGCGAGTTTGGCGGATCGGGTGGTAGCGCTAACATCGCGGGCGGCGAGGGCGGCTTTGCGGCTGCCGCGGCAGCAGCCCTGTCGGGTGGCTATGACGCCGCCGCACCGTCCGCGCGCATTGATAACATCGCCGATGAAGGTAAGTTTGTTGATCATCCGCTGGGGGCTGCGCGCGGGCAGGTCCATGCCAATTACATCATTGCCCAGACCCGCGATGGTCTGGTGATTGTCGATCAGCACGCCGCACACGAACGCATTGTCTATGAACGCATGAAGGCTGATCTGGCCGAAAGTGGCGTGAAGAGACAAGGGCTGTTGCTGCCCGAAGTCGTCGAACTCGACGAAGCGTCCGCTGATCGGATCGCCGATCGCGCCGATGAGTTTGCTGAACTGGGTCTGGTGATCGAGCCATTTGGCCCGGGCGCAATTGTTGTCCGCGAAGTGCCGGCCATGCTGGGCAAGGTTGATGTCAGTGCGCTGGTGCGCGACATGGCCGATGAAATTGCCGAACTAGGGCAGGGCATGGCGCTAAAAGACAGGCTGATGTATGTCTGTGCTACCATGGCGTGCCATGGTTCTGTACGGTCCGGGCGCAAGCTTAATGCCGATGAAATGAACGCCCTTCTGCGCCAGATGGAAGCCACCCCGCATTCAGGGCAATGCAACCATGGCCGCCCGACCTATGTTGAGCTTAAGCTTAACGACATCGAAAAGATGTTTGGCCGCAGGTAGGAAAACAGATGGCGGCGATCACGCTTCATATCGCGACCCTTGACGATGCCCCGGCCATCCGTGCCTTGTTTGCGCGGTCTTATGCGACTTTTTTGGCCGATGACTATGCGCCGGAAATGCTTGAACGCGCCATGCCGTTTCTCACCTTTGCAAAGCCCGAGCTATTAAGTTCGGGCACCTATTATATCGCCAGGACAGAGGCCGGTGACGTTGTCGGCGCAGGTGGCTGGACAGCGGTTCGGCCCGGAAGCCAGGAAGGTGATGTCCAACCGGGGCTGGCCCACGTCCGGCATTTCGCCGTCGATCCTGATCACGCGCGCAAGGGCATTGCCAGCATGCTATTTGATCGCTGCGTGCGTGATGCCAAGGCATCTGAAAATGTCACGCGCTTTGAATGTTATTCAACCCTGACCGCCAGACGGTTTTATGAGTCACGTGGCTTTCGGGTGATCGGTAATTTCGAAGCACCTTTTGCGCCGGACTTCCGTTTTCCCAGTCTGCATATGGTCTGTGATCTCGACTAATCACGGAGTTTCAGGTCGTGGGGCAGGCGGGTATTGGCGTTGACGCGTGCCCGTTGGATTTGCTCGGCAAACAGCCCGCGCGTGCCACTCAGATCCGCATCGCGGAAATCCGTTCCGGCCAGATTGGTACCGCTCAGATCACAATTGACCATCTTGAGGCCCCGGAAATTGGCATTGGACAAGTCTGATCCCAAAAATACCGTGTTGCGCATCATCGCCTTGCTAAACCGTGCGCCTGAAAGGCGGCTTGCCGCCAAGTTGGCGTTATCCAGATTGCTTTCACCAAAGTCCGCGGCAACCAGGTTGCACCGGCGCAGTACCGCATCCTTGCAATTGGCACGATGGAAACTGGCAAACGGCAATCCACACCGGCTGAGGTCAATTCCTTCCAACTCGGCCTCGCGCAGATCGGCATGTTCGATGGACATCACCGACCCCTCGCGCCCGCCGGTATCAACCCAAAGCTTGTGGCTGATCAACGCCGCATGCAGGTCAATCTCGACGAGTTCCTCGTCTTCTGTCGTGGTGTCATCCTCGGCCTCAATCGGTTCATCAGCGGCATCAGATAGCTTTGGTTCGTCACTGGCAACGGCGGCAGGCAGGACCTCTTTGGCAGATTGAAGGGCCTCTATGTTCTGTGCACGCGTGCGTTTGTCACGCGCACTCGGAACACCAACAAGCTCGCCATCACCAAATGTCTGACCGGCACCGTTCAGGCGTGGTCGGCTATCGGCGATGTCGAGATTTGTCGTCATACCAATGGCAGGCGACGGTTTGGCGGGTTTTGTTTGCGTTTTCGGCCCGGCACCGTCGTTTTCCGGTGTTTCGGAAGTCGCGGTGCTTTCAGGGGCTGTTGCCGTCGGATTTTTTGGCTTTGCGCTCGCGCTGGTGGCATTCGAAGCCGCCATTTTCGCAAGGTCCTGTGGCCGTGCCGGGCCGAAATAGTTTTCCTCCAGCACGAACCGGCGTGGTTTTTTCAGGACCGTCTCAATGATCTTGGTCAGGCGTTCTGGATCAATCGGTTGGCGAAAAACGCCTTCGATCCCGGCGTCGACCGCATCGCGCATACCGCGGCGATCCAGTTTCGGCGCGCCAAGCAGGATCGGGACGATACTGCCATGGGGATTTCCTCTCGTGGCGGCGTCACGAATGGCGCGAATGGTCGAAATACCGCGGATGCCATCAAGATAAAGACCGATCAGAACCAGATCCGGTTTAAGCTCGGCAATCAGTTCGAGCGTGCGTTCGCGGTCGTCACACTCAACGAATTTGCCAAAGCCAAAATGCTCAACGGCTGCCCGCGCGGCACTGATGTTCCGTTCGCTGTAATCCGCATACAGGATTGTCTTTTTCTTGTTGGCATGGCTCGCCATGATGGGCGGTGTTCCCTTTGCTCACGCGTTTTTTGGATCGGGTCCCGTTGGCAGACTTCTGTCAGGGGCTGTCTGACGGAATGCTGAAAGTACGCCGTGATTCAGAGTGTGGATTTCTGCTGGCATCACCGGTTCCCGGATTTGCACCATCATCAAAGTCTTCTCCACCGTTTGACGGGGCTCTGAATTCGCTGCCTTCTGATGCGCCGTTGGCGTCGGCGTCAAAATTGGTCTCGACCATTTCAATGGTTATTTCAACCCGACGGTTGGTCGCCCGCCCCTCGGGGGTATCGTTGGTCGCCAATGGTCGACTGTCGCCATATCCCTGAATGACCATGCGGCTCGGGTCTGTGCCGTTCTGATCGATCAGAAAATGCAGAACCGACGTCGCACGTGCCGCCGACAGGTCCCAGTTCGATATATAGGGAGACGACGCCGAAACAGGAACGTTATCGGTGTGACCGGCGACAAAAATTTCGCCTGCGGTCTGGTTGATCACCGGTGCGACGCGATTGAGGATGGCGGCAAATTCATCTGTCATGCCGGACGAGCCGGACGGAAAGGCCAGTTCGTTGGGAAAGCGCATGACAACCTCGCCGTCGATACGCTCCAGCCCGACCTGATCCTGAAGGCCCATATTATCAAGAACCTTGCCAAGCGTTTCTTCAAGCGCCTCGGCCTTTTCTTCCTTGCTGTCGGTTTCGTTGCTTTCAACTTCCGGGGTCTCGGCCCGCGGAATTTCCGACACCACGCGCGGGGTATCGGGTGTTGGCGCCTTAAGCGATTTGCCAACGATTGAGCCATCAAGCTCGATCACGCCAGCAAGTTGATCTTGTTGGGAAAAACCAAAGGCCGCCTTGACCGAACCGGCAATCTGTTTGTAGCGGATGACGTCCATCTCGGCGAAAGTCAGCAACAGCACAAACAGGACAAGCAGCAACGACATCAGATCGGCGAATGTCGCCATCCAAGCCGGTGCGCCTGCTGCTGGTTTCTTTGCCATCGCCTATGCCCAGTCTGCTGCCTGAATGCGCGCTGCCATCATGATCATGCACCACCATCTTCAGGATCGGCCGGAATGCCACCCGGAAGATAGGGACCGAGGATTTCCTTCATCACCATCGGGCTCTGGCTGGCCTGGATCTGCACCACGGATTCAATGATCAGCTGTTTGGTGTTTTTCAAACGATCAACCTTAAGCGCCAGTTTGTCGGCAACCGGAAGCGCGATTAGGTTGGCGAGAACAGCGCCATAGAAGGTGGTCAGCATCGCAATTGCCATGGCCGGGCCGATGGCATCCGGGTCTGAGAGGTTGGCCAGCATCTGCACAAGACCAACCAGTGTCCCGATCATGCCGAATGCCGGTGCGGTGTCACCGATGCCACGGAACATCAGTTCTCCAAGCTCGTCATTCTGGATGGATTTTTCCACCTCGCTTGAAATCGAGCTGCGGATTACCTCGCCGCTATGACCATCCACGCACATGCGGATACCGCGCGCCATGATTTCATTTTCGACTTCAACGCTTTCAAGTCCCAAAAGGCCGTTCTTGCGCACGATCCCAGCAAGTTCGATCGCCTTTTCATAGATCGAAAGCGGGTCTTCCTTGGGGTTCTTGAACGCAATGCCGATGCCGATCTTGAGCGACTTGATAACATCACGCATCGGGAATTTGATCAGGGTGGCGGCGGCTGTTCCGCCAAACACCACCATGACGGATGGAAGGTCGACAAAGGAATCAAGGCTGCCACCCATCAAGATGGCGCCAAAAATAACGCCCATCCCGGCGATAATTCCAATAAGTGTCGCTATATCCATGTCGGTTTTAAAATCCGGCCTTAAAACAAGTTCGTCAAACGCATCGGTACCAAACGGGGGCAGGCGACACGTGGCGGGTCGTACACTAATCAGTGGTCTGACAGACACACAGATGAAATCCGTCTGCTTAAAAGGCTGCCAGATGGAAATGAAACGCGAACTACACTCCTGAAATTGGGACTGTGTTACTGGTTTTCCATATGCTTGCAGCAACTTCTTGCCGACAATGACCAAATGACGCCGATAATCATCGCCGTTCGGTGACGAAGTTACTGCCTTGGTTTAGAAAGGCATATACTTATGGCGTTAAATGTTTGTTGCCAGACTTTTGAACAGCACTCAACCCCGCCCTAAGAATAAGAAAATTCTATTCCTGTGGCGGGGCTCTTTGGTTTTACACCAAGGAAGCACCCACAAACAGAACCGGAATTCTGACATTTTCTGATGTTTGCAAGGGCTTAGCGGTAAAGCTTGTCGAAAAACTTGGCTCAAACTAGCCCAGTTCGAACGACGAAATCCCGAAAATCATATCAAGATCAAGCTTCGGGGCTGTTCCCTTGTACATACGTGCGGTTTCAAACTCCGGCACCATGCCATGCGCCGTGGCCAGATCAACTGCTGCCTGATTGGGTTCGGGCACATCAAGATAAACCTTGCCCTCCTGATCATCCCGGCTTTGCAAAAGGGCACAAAACAGGGTTTTTGCATCCTTGGCATTGGGGGAAAATAGCGGGCCGATCTTGTGTCCTTCAAGGCACGGGCGGATCACGCCATATGCGCGAACACCCATCGGCCCCTTAAGGGCAAGGGCTTTGTGTTTGTCATGGCCAATCCAGCCACGCAGGAACTCAATCCGGCTCTCGGCGAACAGGTTACAGGTCTGCTCGAACGCATCGACAATGGCAATGTCATCGACCGCAAGTGTGAACAGATCATCTGGTGTTTCGCCACTGGCCGTGACGACACCGCCAAAACGAATGTTGCGATGGGCAAACTCAAAACCCGATTTGCGATAATTGTCCTGCTGACCAACAACGCCATCAAGTCCGATGGTTTTGGGAACGCTGCCCTCAAGCACCGCCTGCCAAAGGCGATAGCCAAGACCCGACCCGCGACGATCCGGGCGGCAGATGTAAAATCCGACAAAGCCAAAGTCCGAGCTGTACTGGACTGCTGAAATCACTGCCGCCAGTCCCTGTTTGTCAAACGCGCCCCAGAACCCCTCCGGGTCGGTGTTGAAAAACACCTCTGCATCGGCAAGGCCGGGGTTCCAGCCCTCTTTGGCGGCCCATTCAACAGCAAGGGGAAACTCGAATGATTTCAGGCGGCGGATTTTGTCAGGCATCGCTTTGTTCAGACTTCCAATAAACAGATCAAGGTCGCGCTTGCCGCCACTGACAGGGCAAACGCATGTGCCAAACATCTATCACGCACCGCTAAAATCAATGATAATTTTTATTGAGAATGCCTATCATTGTTATTATTACAGACAAACACATCTTGTCCGCCCCCTTTATCCGAGAGCCCCATGTCCACATCGTTTCTGACGGCCAAAACGCGCATCGCACTTCCAGACAGTGCCGCCCTGATCAAACAGGCCGCCGCGTTCTATCGCGAACATGATTGCGACGTCATAGGGGATGGGGATCAAACGCGGATTTCGGTTTCCATTGGCCATATTCAGCTCAGCAGCACGGAAACCACACTTGAGGTCGAAGTCGGCGCGAAGACCGAGGTCGACGTCATCCAGATGAAGTCGGCGATCATTTCCATCCTGCAGGGGGCTGCACCCGATGCTGATCTTGACTGCCGCTGGACGGGGGCGGGCAAAAGCAACGGCAAACTGCCGAATTTCTGCGAGCTGACATTGGGCGAAATCACCGACCTTTCACCGCATATGCGACGATTGCGCCTTCATGCCTGCGATCTTGATGCCTATGACACGGGTAGCATCCATGTCCGGCTTCTGATCCCGCCGCGTGGGCAGAAAAATCCGCAATGGCCGACCCTTGCCGATAACGGCATGCCCGTCTGGCCAAGCGGTGAAAACATCATCGAACAACGCGTCTATACGATCCGTGCAATCGACGCCGAGGCCGGCTGGATCGATGTCGACTTTGTGATGCATGGCGATAATGGCCCCGGTTCGGCCTTTGCCATGCATGCAAGCCCCGGGGATGTCGTGGCGATGACCGGTCCGTTGGGATCCGCATTGCCCGAGGCCGACTGGGTTCTGTTGGCCGGCGATGAAACCGCCTTGCCGGCGATTGGGCGCTATCTGGCCGAAATGCCGGACCATGTAACCGGCCACGCGATTATTGAAGTCGCAAACAGATCAGACGTTATCGCGGTGCCCACCAACAGTCAGATACAAGTTCAATGGCTGTTTCGCGATGATCAACACCCTGTCGAACGCAGCCTGATTCAGGATGCTGTTCGATCCGTGGACATTCCTGATGCGCATGATCGCGTCTATTGCTGGGCCGGGGTGGAACAGGCGGACTACAAACCGATCCACAGTTACTGGCGCAAGGAATGTGGCCTTGATCGTGATCGCTGTGTTGCGATGACATTCTGGCGCAAGGCCGGGCGCTAAATCCCGGCTCACCGCGAATGTCTGTTGAAGGCAGCTGCGTGTTCGGAAACTGTCAGGCTTCGGCCTGCTGGCCAACGCGTTTGCGTTGCGGGCCAAACAGGCAGGTCAGAATAAGGATCACACCGGAAACCGTGGCGATCATGCCCGCGGCACTGACCGCATAGGGCGATCCGAACCAGCCCGGACCATACCCCGCCAAGACATAGCCCAGAATGGCCGAGATGGTCGCAAACACGACCGACCATCCGACTTGACGGGCCAACTGATTGGTCATCAGGCGCGCACTTGCAGGCGGGCAGACAAACATCGCAATCACGATAATCGACCCGACCGCATCAAAGGCCGCGACGGCGGCAACGGCTGTTGCCACGACCAGCGCAAAGCCAAGGACGCGGGTACGAATACCAATCGCCCCGGCAAAGGCGGCATCAAAGGTCGAGATTTTCAATTCTTTCCAGAACAGGAAAATGCACAGCCCGATGCCGACCAGAACAACCGCCAGACGCGGCAATTGCGGTGGCAGGGTCGCAAGGGCTGCCGGATCCAAAAGCGATCCCCAGCCTTCGGCATCAAACCAGATCAGACTTTCAAGATTGCCCAGCAACGCGTGCTGCACATCAATATGCACAGAACTGGTATCGGTAATTTCAAGGAACAAAACACCGGCGGCAAACAGGGTTGTGAAAACCAGCCCCATAGCGGCCCCCGGTTCAACCCGCCCGAGGCGTTTGACGATTTCGATCATGACCACGGCGATGATTGCGGCCGCCCCTGCACCCAGCATCATCGGAACGGCGGTGATGGTGCCGGTCACCAGAAAGGCCACAACAATACCGGGCAGGACAACGTGACTGATCGCATCCCCAATCAGGGCCTGCCTGCGCAGCAACAGGAAATTACCCGGAAGCGCGCATGCGATGGCGGCCAGCGTGCCAATCACAATTGGCGTCAGGCTCAGCTGGACAAACTCCGCGCCAAGGGCTGTGATCAGGTTATCGATCATGCCTTTGCTCCCTGTGTGGTTTGTGCGTTCTGGATCATGCGATCAATCTCGGCGATTTGGTCGGGCGTCATCATCCGTTCAATCGGGGTCAGCCCGTCATAACGTTCAATAGTGGAATCATCGGGCAGCATCCGGCGCGCCATCGCCCAGCGGGCTTCGTCATGGGCGGCCTTTTCGGCGGCAATGCGGCCGCGTGCGGTGGCAACCCCGTCTGCGCGGATCATCCCGGCGCGGCGCAGGATGCGTATGGTCAGCCCGTCATAAATCGGTTCACGGCGCGCAAGCGACAGCAAGCCTTGCCGGCGATGCACGCGGAGCTGAAACCGTTGATGCCGCAGGGCGGACGCCAGCCCGCCACGCAACGGCGAAAACAGGGCAGAGATCATAAAGAACCCAAAGGCCACCAGAACAATGATCGGACCAGTCGGAAGTGCTGCGTGCGCGGCCGATAATACCGCCCCGACATAACCCGAAAGACCGCCAATGACGGCGGCAATGCCGATCATCTTGCCGACCTGATTGGTCCAGAACCGCGCCGCCACCGGCGGAATGATCAAAAGGGCCACAATCAGGATAAGGCCGACGATCTTAAGTCCGATCACCGTGACAATCAGGGCAAGCCCCATCATGGCCAAATCGATATTGCGGACATTAACGCCAGTGGTCGCGGCATATTCCGGATCAAATGCCACCAGCGTCATCGGACGCCGAAGCAGGAAAACAAAGCCTGCCGCCATGGCCCCCGCAACGGCGATGGTGGTGGCTTCTGAAATCAACATGCCAGCGGTGGAGCCCAGCAGGAAGTTTTCAAGCCCGGCCTGACGGCCTGATGACATGGTCTGGATGACGGTCAAAAGAACGATGCCAAATCCGAAAAATACCGAAAGAACCGCACCAATGGCGGCATCCTCTGTCAGGCGGGTTTTGCGTGTGATCCATTCGACCATCAAAAGCCCGATGGCCGATGAAATCGCCGATCCCAGAATAAGCCCCGGCAACCAGCGCCCGTCACTGCCAAACGCCACCATAATGATGAATGCAAGCCCGACACCGGGCAGGGTGGCGTGGCTGATCGCATCGGAAACCAAGGCCCGTTTGCGCAGGAAAATAAACGCCCCGGCACTGCCGGCCGACAGGCCGAGCAAGCCCGCACCGATTGCAACAAGCGCGCTGTTATAGCCAGCCTGCAGGAAAAGGGCGCTTATGAAATAATCACCAAATCCCATGTGCGTTACGCCAGATGCAATTCATCGATATGGGTGGCGGCAAGTCGACCACCATAAGTTTCCTGAAGGTTCTCGGCTGTGAATGTCGTATCCACCGGGCCTTCGGCAATGCGCCGGACATTGATCAGAAGAACCCGGTCAAAATACTCGGCGACGGTCGAAAGATCATGATGCACGCAGACGACTGTGCGGCCCTCGGATTTAAGTTCCTTAAGCACAGAAACAATCGCGCGTTCAGTCGCAGCATCCACCCCGGCAAACGGCTCATCAAGCAAATAGAACTCGGCATTTTGGGCCAAGGCACGCGCCAGAAAGACACGTTGCTGCTGGCCGCCGGAAAGTTGGCCGATCTGACGATCTGCGAAATCGGCCATGCCAACGCGTTTCAGGCACTCCATCGCCTGTTCCCGATGGCGCGCGCGCCACAGGCGAAACAGCCCGACCGATCCATAAAGCCCCATCAGGACGACATCGATCACACGCGCCGGGAAATCCCAATCCACACTGGCGCGCTGCGGCACATAGGCGACGCGATCGCGGGCATCTTCAAACAGCTTGCCAAAAATGCGCACTTCGCCGGAAAGGCGCGGCACCACACCAAGTGCACCTTTCAGGAAAGTCGATTTGCCGGCACCATTCGGGCCGATGATTGCGGTCATGGAGCCCGCCGGGATCGAAGCATCAACGGAAAACACAGCCGGCTTATTGCCATAAGATACCGTAAGTCCGCGCACGGTCAGCGGCGCGTCCTTGGATGCGACGTCCAGTATCTTGCCTGATTCTGCAACCAGTTTGGCGCTGCTCATGGTGTGTATCCTGCTTCGTTTTGCTTCATGCCATCTGGATTAATATGTGAAGCGGTTATGATCCGGCCGCAAGCTTGCCCTGAAAACCGCCTTCGGGGGCATCGCCGCCAAGGGCACGGGTGATCAATGTCGCATTGTGATCGATCATGCCGATATAGGTGCCTTCATAGGTGCCGGGTTCACCCATCGCATCGGAATACAACGTACCACCAATCGTAACGTCCTGGCCACGGGCAGAAGCCCCTTCGATCAGGGCACGCACATTACGTTCCGGGACGGAGCTTTCGACAAAGACGGCTGATATCTTGCGCTCGACAATGGTGTCGACCAGTTCCTCGACCCGACGAAGGCCGGCTTCAGACTCTGTTGAGATGCCCTGAATGCCCAGCACATCGAAATCATAGCCACGTCCGAAATAGCTAAAGGCATCATGGGCAGTCAACAGCACGCGGCTTTGCTTTGGCACGGTGGCGGTGACGGATGTCATGTAGTCGACCAGTTTTTCGATCTCGGCCACATGGGCATCGGCATTGGCATTATAGGTGGCCTCACCATCGGGATCGGTTTTGATCAGGGCATCGCGCACGGCATAAACGACGGTTTCCCAGAGCTTCGGATCCATCCAGACATGCGGATCAAACCGGCCTTCATAGTCCGCATGGCTCAGAAGCTTTTCGCGCGCCACGGCTTCGCCGACAGCAACCACGTTGCGCCGCTTGCCAAGATCAAGGAAGAACTCTTCAAGCTGCGCCTCCAGATAAAGGCCATGCCATAAAACAAGATCGGCACGCGCCAGGGCGGCAATATCGCTTCGCGTCTGACGATAGGAATGCGGATCCACACCCGGCCCCATAAGCGCCGTCACCTCTGCCCGATCACCGGCGACCTGACGCGCGGCATCGGCAATCATTGATGTGGTCGCAACCACATTCAGCGGCTTCGCATGCGCAACGCCCGCGCCAACAAACAGCGCAAAGGCAAGTGCAACAAGATAACGAGCGATGGGTCGGGCAGTGGGGAAAAACGGCATCAGGGCATCCGAAAGCTAATTGGAATTACTCAGGTAAATGTCCCCTATTTATGTGCGGACTTTTAAAGTTAGTCAAGGCTAAATTGCTATTTGCCAACTTACTTGTTATGAAGGTTTCAGGAGTCTGGATTGGAGAGTTTAATGGGCGACGACACCCAGCTTAACCCGCGTCACAACAAGGCCGAAGTTTTTGCGCGCCTGCGCGATGCGCACGCCCGCGAAGTGACCGAAGACTACGTGGAAATGATCGGCGACCTGATTGCCGAAGAAGGAGAGGCGCGCTCAGTCGCCCTTGCCGAGCGCTTTGGCGTAACGGCAGCGACCGTGAATAACACCATCAAGCGCCTGGAACGCGACGGCTACGTCACCTCACGCCCCTACCGCTCGATCTTCCTGACAGAAAAAGGCGAAACCCTCGCCAAAAAATGTCGCGAACGCCACCAGATCGTTTATAACTTCCTCGTCTCGATTGGGGTCGATCCTGAGGTTGCCGAGTTTGATGCAGAGGGGATCGAGCATCATGTGAGTGAGGAGACTTTGAGGGTGTTTGCTGCAAAAAGTCTCCGCTAGGTAAATGTTTGCTGTGAAAAGGTAGGCAAAATTAGAGGTTTAAGCCGACCAATGATTATGCAATCCGGGAAAAGTGGCTTCCCGTGAATTGTTTTTGAATGGATTGGAGGTCGTTCCAAATAGCTTGGAATAATTTTAACCCAGTTGTAACCAAGGCTTGGTCAAAATGGCAAGCGTCTATACGGAAAGCATTTCATCAGCATTTGTCCGACAGTGTGATTGCAGTTGGTTTCCAGGCTGCATAAAGCTCCTTGGCACGGTGCTATATGCGCTTCAAAGCTTGTAGATTGACTGGCTCGTATCTAGCGAAAGCCGTCATTTAACAGTCCGTATAGACAGACTGGCAGGCTGTCTCCAAATTCAAGAAAATCGGTTAGCTTCGATGTTATCTATTACATTCGTAATAGTAACGCAGTGCACAAGGCATGAACCGATTGCATCCAATTAGGATGTTTGGTGCGATTGATCGACCAATTTCGTCCACTTATCCAACACAACTGAGGCAGAGAAGTATCTCTCAAACGCCGTCGATGCAGATTGTCTCATCGGCTCTTTCCAGGACATATCATCGGCAAGCTGCATCAATAATTGAGCGAGAGCTTCAGTATTTCCTATAGGGATAGAAAATCCATAGCCATCTGATTTCATGGTCCTAGCAAGCTCACTTTCTTCCTCAATCACAGCAATAATAGGGCAACCCTGTTCCAGATAGGCCATTGTTTTGCTCGGATAGGCATATTTGTAGATATCGGGAGTCAGCATCACCAATCCAATATCCGCGGTATTAATGGCAGCTTTAGCTACTTCGACTGGTTGATAATCGTAGAACCGCACATTTGAGTTGGTCTGTTTTTGTAGACTAATCAAATCAGCTTTAGCGCCCCCCTCACCCATCATAATGAGCTCAATGTCCTTGCGATGAGCGACAAGTCCCATGGCACCGATCAAAGTTTCCAGCCCTTGAAAACGGCCCATGTTGCCTGCATAAATCAGTGTTAGCCGATTATTGTATGAACTGTGATGCCATTCAGTCTTGCTTTGATTACTATGCCGGGTTGGCAAAGCGAAATTGTTCATAAGTTCAATTGCATACTCATTCCCCCTTGAGCGTGCTCGCAGCGTGTTGCGCATATCTTCTGAATGCACCAATACGGGTCTAGCTTGTCTACAACTCCAGTCATCAATTCGAAGCAGTATGCGATAGAGAACTGGGTTGGAAAAATCCCCAGATACTCGGCCAACTTCGGGATGAAGGTCCATGCAATAATAAATAAAGCGTGAACGGGTTAGTCTTGCTGCAAGCGATGCAAAAAAACCGCCTAAAACAGGGGGAATGCTCGTAGAGATAATGACATCATAACGCGTAAAGATCGCTTTAACCAGCAGGCTGAGACCAAGATACAAAGCGTTAATAATCCGCCAGACGGGACGACCGACTTCAGGTTGTAAGTTCAACCTGAAAACCCGTAATCCGTCACAACCGTCAGAGTTTGCGCCCTTATCACGACTAGGGTTGATAGTTCGGCTTGGTTTTCCCGTCAAAACATCGACTTGGTGCCCATCTTGATGCAATCGGCGCGCTATGGTGCTCATGATACTGGCGCATGGCACTTGGTCTGGGTAGTAGTAACGATGCACCACAAGAATACGCACGAATCAATACCTCTTCCACACCACCCGATTAACATAATCGGTATAGCTATGAATAATTCTTACCACTTTTTCGCTGACGTTCGGGGTTGCGTAATCTGCTACTAAACGCAAGGATCGACTATCGCCTCTTGATTGTGTTTGAAGAATTGACAGCCCCTGTTTTACCCGCTCCGGGTCCAGACCAACCATCATAACGGCTGCCTCTTCCATGCCTTCAGGGCGTTCATGCGCTTCGCGTATATTCAATGCTGGAAAATTCAGGATCGAAGACTCTTCCGTGATAGTTCCGCTGTCCGACAAAACAGCTTTGGCGTGCACTTGTAAGTGAACGTAATCATTAAAGCCCAGTGGTTTTAGCAATCGTACCTGTGGATGGAATGAAATTCTTGTGGCATCAATGCGCTTCTGAGTGCGCGGATGGGTTGAGACAATAACGGGTAAGTCGTAGTCTTCCGCAACCGCATTTAACACAGTCACCAGCTTGTCGAATTGCCGTTCCGAATCGATGTTTTCTTCACGATGAGCGCTGATAACAAAGTAACGCTCATTCTCAAGGTCCAGGCGCGTCAGAACATCGGAAGACTCGATCTTCGGTAGGTAGTGGTTTAGCACTTCATACATAGGGCTGCCGGTTTTGATCACTTGATCAGGGGGCAAACCCTCGCGCAGCAGGTATTCGCGGGCAATGCTGCTATAGGTGAGGTTGATGTCAGCAATGTGATCAACGATTCGCCGATTGATTTCCTCGGGTACGCGCTGATCGAAAGAGCGATTGCCTGCCTCCATATGGAAAATCGGAATCTTACGACGCTTTGCTGAAATCGCCGCGAGCGCACTGTTGGTATCGCCCAAAATCAGAACCGCTTCGGGTCTTTGAGCTTCCAATACACTATCGATCTTGGCAATCACTTGGCCAATTGTTTCAGCTGCAGTAGCACCCGCTGCCTCAAGAAAAATATCTGGCTTGCGAATCTCCAGCTGCTCAAAAAAAACTTGGTTCAACTCGTAGTCATAATTTTGGCCGGTATGGACAAGGCAATGATCACAGTGCTGATCCAACACCCCGATTGTGCGCGACAGGCGAATGATCTCAGGTCGCGTACCGACAATTGTCATCACCTTAAGCATTCAAGGCATCCTGAATAAAATCGAGCGTCAACAGCAGGGCCTTGATTTGCTCTACATTGAGTTGTTCTGTGTTGTGCGAGGTGTAATCTTCGCTCTTGGAAATTGATGCCTCACCCTCAACAAAATACTTGGCATAGTTCAAATCCCGATCATCGGACGGAATTCGGTAATAGCGATTCATGTCTTCGGCTCGCGCCATCTCTTCACGAGACAGCAGTGACTCATAAAGCTTCTCACCATGTCGAGTACCGATAATTTGAATTGCATTATTGGCAGAAAACAGCTCTTTCATCGCTTGTGCTAGATCACCAACCGTTGAAGCTGGCGCTTTTTGCACAAAAATATCGCCCTGCTTTGCATGTTCAAATGCATGCAACACAAGATCCACCGAATCTTCCAGTGACATCAAAAAACGCGTCATTTCTGGATCGGTCACAGTCAACGTTTTGCCTGCCTTGATCAAATCGACGAAAAGCGGAATTACAGACCCACGCGACGCCATCACATTCCCATAACGCGTCGCGCACAAAACCGTTTCGCCTTCGCTGCGCAACCGCGCCTTGGCAATCATCAGCTTTTCCATCATGGCCTTTGAAATACCCATTGCGTTAATGGGATAAACTGCCTTGTCCGTACTGAGTACAACGACCCGTTTTACACCGTTTGCAACAGCGGCATTGAGCACATTCTCTGCACCCAATACATTAGTTCTTACTGCCTCCATCGGATAAAACTCGCAAGAAGGAACTTGCTTGAGCGCGGCAGCATGAAAAACATAATCTACGCCATGCATGGCTTGATGAACACTGTCATAGTTACGCACATCACCGATATAGAACTTCGCTTTGCTGTCCTTCAGCGCAATGCGCATGTCTTCCTGCTTCTTCTCATCCCGGCTGAAAATGCGAATCTCACGCACACCACTGTTGAGAAACCGCCTGACGACCGTGCTGCCGAACGAACCGGTGCCACCGGTAATCATCAGAACCTTATCTTTGAGAAGTTCCATAAATACTTTTATCCAAAATCATGCATATCTTGAATCAATTCAGGCCAAGATTTTGGCGAATAGCCCGTAGCCCGACGAAAACGTGCGGAATCTAATGAACGATCGATGAGGAATGCATCATCAGGAACGATCTCGATCCGCTTGCCATAGATATCTTTCACGAGTGTCAGCAGATCATGCTTGCTTATTGGGTCCACCGAAAGGTGGTATAGCCCATGTAATACAGGATTTGGCAGTACATGTGTCTCAATAACCCGGGCGATTTCAACTGTCGGCAAACCAGAAAATATCGCCTTGGTGAAGCCCCGCACACTGCCTTCTTGAGAGAGAAACCAATTAATCAAACTACGTGCGCCATTCAACTCATGACCGATCAAGGAGGTTCGTAAAGTTATCGCATGCGGGTAGTTAACCTCTCCCATCAACTTGCTACGACCATATAAGTCAACGGCATCAGGTAGATCACTTTCAGTATACCCGCCACTCTTTCCAGAAAAGACGCAATCAGTGCTGATATGAATCAAACGACTCCCAGTTGCAGCGCACAGCCGTGCCAAACGATGAGGCAATAAACTGTTTAATGGGATGGATACAAGCTCATCATCTGCCTCTGCCAGTTGCTTTACAACACCGACGCAATTCACTACCACATCAGGGCGTGCGATCTCGAAAACACGCAATAAGTGATCCGTATTTTCTGCATCAATACCCGAAACCTGTCTGTAGGAGCCATTGTCGGCGATGTCTCGCAATGAACCTGTGCCGCGTACCGATCCAACTACATGATACAAGCCTTTCTGAGAGAAATAGCGCAACAAAGTGTTCCCAAGCATCCCACTTGCACCAAAAATCAATATTTTAGTTTTCATAATTGATCACTTGGCAATAATGCCTCTTTCTCATCTAAGCTAGGGTAGTTTATAAGTACAGCCTTGTATTTTCCCTTAAATACAAACAAGCTACCGGCGGCAGCTCCAATAACGGGATAGCGTTGCACAAGATCTTTAATGTCGTTAATAGACCCTGCTCCACCAAGAACAGTTACTGGTAATTTTACGGCCTTCTTTATTCGATCAATTAAGTTAAAATCATAACCTTTCATTTCACCATCGCAATCGACAGAGTTGAGAAATATCTCTCCAACACCCAAATTTTCTAATCTTTGGGCATAGGCTGCAGGCTCAAAACCGGTTCGCTTTCTGCCATTCCTTATTACCACTTCATACCGGCGCAGAAGTCCTGTCGCTTTTACATCAACAACCCCAACAATACTTTGACTTCCAACGCGTGCTGCAGCTTGAACAATCAAATCCGGATTTTCTATCGCGGCCGAACCAATTGCTATTTTTTCCACTCCTAAAGTGACAAGTCGCTCTACCTGATCGACTGTTTTAACTCCTCCACCGTAGCAAAGCGGCATCCGGCATTCTGCCGCTAGGTCGGAAATCATTTTTTCGTTAGGTTCTTTGCCGGTCACAGTGGCGTCTATATCGATCACCATCAACTCGTCTACTTGCTTTTCGTTAAAGATTCGAACCGCGTTGAGTGGATCTCCAACATATTTTGACTCGCCAAATCGCACGGTCTTGACTAGGCCTCCTTTTCTTATGAGGAGGCAAGGGATGATTCGTGGCCTTAACATTGCGAAATCTCCGCGAAATTGCGCAACAAATCGATTCCCCACTTATGGCTTTTCTCTGGATGAAATTGCGTACCGAATATATTGTCTTTGGTTACTGCAGAAACGAAATCTTCACCGTAAAAAGTCCGCGACAAGATATTTTCCTCGCGGGCAGGCCGAATACAGTAAGAGTGTAAAAAGTAGTAACGCGGAGAGGTAATGTCTTTAAAGATCGTCTCTTGCTCAACAGGTGAAACATCATTCCACCCCATGTGGGGTAGTGGGTTGGAAACATTCTTGGGGACGTTGAAGCGTACAACTTCTGCATCCAGCCACCCCAGCCCGGCAAGATCTCCTTCTGCACTTTTAGATGCCATCATCTGCATTCCAACACAAACCCCTAGAACAGGCACCGACCTGTTCAGTACAAGTTCATCCAGGACATCACGAAGGCCCGAATCATTTAATCTGTTCATAGCCCAATCAAAGGCACCAACTCCCGGCAATATGAGTTTCTGTGCACTCTTCAGCTGTTCTACAGTTGCTGCAACTTCAACTGGGATATTTAATCGCTGGTAAATATGGTAGAATGCACGGATGTTGCCTAGGCCGTAATCGACAATCGACACCTTGTACATCTTTAGAATGCTCCACCACGCCGGGTCCCGGCCACCCGCGACAAAACCTTCTCCCCCCATTCGAATATGCGCTGCTGATTTTTATAATCCCAATAAAATTTCAAAGGCAACTCGTGATATTCCTTAAATTCATCCGAGCTGATTCCCAGCTTTGTTGCGAGGTATTCAAAATCCTGGTTGATAAGCTCGGGATCGTATGGAGGCTGCTCTAGTTCGCTCAGGGCTTCTTCCCGGGATTTCTGTCCCGTCAGAATCAGACTCGAAAGATCGACCCGGCGCATATCAAAACCAAACCGGCTGGGTAACCAGTACCCCTCGAAAAATCGCGTAAAACGTGACTCGAAATGTTTCTGAGGATAAGGTTTCCAAGCGTAATGCTCCGTCATTTTTTCCATGGCCTCTTGTTTTATGTAGGGCATGAAATTAAGAGGTTTGAAGACCTTTATCTTTCTTATGTAAGGGAGGTATACCTTGTGATAGTAAACAGAGCTGAAGGGAAACGTCTTCATCGGCATTGTGCCAAACCTTGACAAGATGTCGCGTATTTGAGCCATGTCCGTACCCCAGTAAATATACTTCAAGGGCCTAGGGACACATTCTGTCGAAATGTTACCACCGTTCAAAATATACTTGATTCCATGCTTGCTCGCGAACTTGTAAAGAACGCCTATGAAGGCCATGTCCTGTGGAATATCAAGGTGCGGCACCCCGCTTTTGAACATCGCCAGCTGAAAATCTCTCATCTCCTGCCAGTCTATGACCTCTGTGAAAAGGTCGACGCCTAGCTTGTCTACCAGTTGATTAATGTTGTTCACTGCCAACTCGGAATTCCATCCACCATCGACATGAAATACTAATGGTCTCAAACCAAATTCGGTGACCATGACGTGCAGCATGTATGAACTGTCGGCGCCGCCACTTAGCCCCATGATGCAATCAAAATCACGCCCTTTGCCGGATTGCTTGATTTGTTCCACCATTCGCTCCAAATGTTCTCGTCCCTCCGGACCCGTATGCCATTTGGGTTTAACGTTTTCATGAAAATCCGTTACTAGGCTGCTAACGCCCCGCTCATCGAAGGTAAGCCCCGGATAACTGGAATCCAGTACCGTTTCGGTACACATCTGGTAATTATCAGTCATATCAAACAATGTTCTTCTTTATTACTTGGTCAGCGGTTTGTGCGACAAACCGAAAAGTTTCTCTGGCGCAACGGTGCCAAGAGTAATTCTGGGCTAGCTCTCTACTGCGAGCAGCTACCCTTTCTCGTATGCGTTGATTTTGAATAAGCGCTGAAACAGCCGATGCGATCGACTCAGGGGCCTCTGGATCAAAATATACGCCGCCATCCTCAAGCACCTCCGGCATCGGGCCTCTGTCCGAGCAGGCTATGGGAACCCCTGCCGCCATGGCCTCTAGCAATGTGTTCGGCATATTTTCACAACTCGATGCAAATATGAACAAATCGGCCCCGGCTATGAACTCCGGCAACGCAGATTGAGGCACGAAATCATGTTGCTTGACGAACGTGTGTTCAGGGTCGGTTTCGCTGATCTGTTTTTCTAGACGGGCTTGGGCGGCCCCGTCTCCACCGCCGACAAGCTCAAGTTGCAAATTGAATCCCCTGGCGCGCAGGCGCCCGACCGCATCGATAACGTGCCATTGATGCTTGTAGGGAAGAGCGTTGGATACATACAAGCAACGAACGGGGCGTTCAGCCGCATCTGGCCAAGCCGCGCTGTGTCTGTTGTTAAAAAAATTGGCGCCAACGCCGTGCGGAATGTAAGCTACATTCCTGAGTTTGCCGCATGATTTCTGGATTACCTCCGCCGCATAATGTGTAAGAAACACCGCACCGTCAGCATGACGCAGCGCTGCATTCTGAACATAGCGAAGTGCAGTAATCCTTAATCGCTCTCGACCAAACCCGTAACGTTGAATCTCGCCGGGCTCGTACGAGAGCATATCACGACTCATTGTGATCGCAGGGCTGAATCTACAAACGGAACCCGCATCCACATTCAACAAGATCGAGCAAGAAAATTTCTGTACTTCTTCGGGCAAACGGAACCGTTCCCACCACATTTGCGTGACCAAGCCGGCATTCAATTCTTCCGCGCAGTGTTTAATTATCCAAGGAGCCGTGGGTAAGCGGTCGAGCAATCCCGAGTAACTCCAGACATGGATTTCTGAAATTCCGAACTCTTCGGGATGCAGGCAACCAAGTATACCGACGAGATGCGCAACAGCTCCTCCTGAGCGGGCTCGAGATGCATTTATCGCGATCTTTAAAGCCATCCTTTGCTATTTTTTTCCTCTTCCGACCAAGTGACCCCAGTGGAAAACCTCAATATCCTTGAGACCTTTTTCCTTAAACCATTTTGTAATCGTCCGTGCCGATTGTGGTTTATCGTAAGCCGGAGCAAGCATGTCAAATGTATCAAGCAATGCCCACTCTTCTAATTGCTTTTGTGACAAATCGTAAATGCCAGTGTAGTCCACCACCGGCACCAAACGCTTTAGAAAACGGCCTAAAAGGGGAATACGTCCAAGAGTTTGGCTCATTCGAAGCAAGGTTGGAATATTCCTTTCCAGCCACCCAAAAAGCAATTTCTGATCCAATCTTTTAGTAAATGGACGTAACAAATACTTTGGGTTCATGAGCGTTCGGAACCTGTTCCAATAGAAATCAGCGCATAGGTATCCGCCGTCTTCGACCATTGGAGGTAAAGCAAAGAAAGCTTTTTCAACATCAGGTGTGTGCTGGAGTACTCCTAGAGAATAAACATAACGGAAGCTCTCTCCAGAAAATGGCAATGCGTAGACGTCTCCCTGAACCACATGTAAATTAGGATAGTGGTTTAAGTTTGCGTAACAAGCATCGACTGCGCTAGAATAGTCTAGCGCAACCACGATGGCTCCGGCTTTTAGCGCAATTTCCGCGAATCTACCTGAACCTGCCCCAACATCTAGTACCCACTGTCCTTTAATCTCATCCGGAGTCCATCCGGTTGCATTCCAGAATCTATCTTCAGATATCGGTTGTCCGGAATAGCTATCAAGCTGTGTTTTGGCAAAATGATTCCATTGCATGCCAAAATTGTCAGCGTAATTTGACTTAGGGACGAACCTTGGTATGGAGCGATGCACGAGGTATCTATGTTTACCATCTTCTGAGACCAGCCAGCCATCATCAATATCTTTAGTCTCAGTTTTGGCATATCCGGTGTCGGACTCATAAATAAGCTTTTGGCCTGTTTTAGGGCACCTTAAACGGAACAATAGTTCAGATTTCATTATCAAAACCACGCTTAAAAATTATGTAAATCATCAAAATACTTAGCGACAAAAGCCTTATAGCTTGCCACGTTCAATTCAAGCATTACAATTTCATATTGTAATGCTGACGCCAAAGCTCAAATTGGGTCAATGCAAACAGACGTTCACCATTATTGAAGCCTCTATCAAGTCCCTTGAACAATTTTATTATTGTTGAGCGGTCAAATACACAATTACTACCAGTCAAAGTTTCCCAAAATAAGTCTCGGAAGGGCCCAGATTTTAGCCATCTTGCCAGCGGAATTGAAAACCCTTGCTTGCGCTGTTTATGGAACTGGGGCGGAAGTATCCGGTCAGCCAATAGCTTCAGCAGAATCTTCTTATCACTTTCAATAGCCTTCAGATTTGACGGAACCTTGGCAAAGGCAAACTCGACTAACTTGCGATCCAAAAAAGGGGCTCTAACCTCCAACGAATTAAGCATGCTTGCTCGATCGACTTTAACCAAAATATCTTCAGCCAGATAATTCCGGAAGTCCATTCGTGTCGCGCGCTGCAATAAATCCGATGTTGGCGGTGTGCGCTGCCTATATATCTCATCTGCAACAGTAGTATATGAGGTATATCCACTCATTAGCTTGCGCCGAGTGGAATTATCAAAAAGTCCGTCAATGTGAGTTGAAAGGTCTCGTTTCAGGTCCACCTCGAATGCCTGAATGTAATTTTTTCCCCGGAAACCCGTTGGAAGAATCGCTCCTGCAGACCGGCTAAGCAATTGCCTTATTGAGGTCGGAAACATGCTGCTTCGCTTTTCCATCCATAACAAACGGCTATACTGTGGATATCCACCAAATAGTTCATCCCCTCCGTCCCCGCCAAGGGCAACAGTGCAATGTTGTCTAACTAGATTGGTTACAAGCCATGTTGGAATCATTGATGAATCCGCCATAGGTTCATCAAATTGGCATGCTAGGCGGGGTATTAGGTCGGCTGTAGTGGCTTCCGCGGTCAGTTCCAGATGAGTGGTACCGAAATGGTCTGCGATTAATCTCGCATGCGCCGTTTCATCCAAATCACCATAGCCGGGAAAGCCGACACTAAAGGTCTGTATTTTATCAGAATGTCTTACCGCCATAGCCGTTACTAGGCTGGAGTCGAGTCCGCCGCTCAAGAGAACCCCGACCGGCACATCAGCACACATCTGGCGACTTACCGATTCCTCTAATAAACTTTCCAACTCATCAAGTAATTCATCCTTATTGCAAGCCGCCCTTTCGGTGCGCGAACTCATTTCAGGAATTGACCAGTATTCCCAAGTCTTTACCAAACCATCAGATAGACGAAACGTCATGGCGTGGGATGGGGGTAGTTTTTTGTATCCATTCAGAATGCAGTGCTCACCAGGCACATAGCCCATGGTCAGATAACAATCAAGGGCCGTAAAATCGACTTGGCGCGGATTATCCGGATTTTCAAGCAATCCTTTTAGTTCAGAAGAAAATTCTAGAACCCCTTCGTTCAAGCGATAATACATGGGCTTCTCGCCGGCTCGATCCCTCGCGAGAAAAATTTTCTTCTCCTTGTCATCATAAATCGCAAAAGAAAACATGCCTTCGATATGAGAAAGACAATTTTCTCCCCAGGCTGCGTATGCGTTTAATAAAACCTCAGTATCACTATGAGATTGAAAAACAAAGTTTTTAGCTATTAAGTTTGAGCGCAGTTCCGAGTAATTGTAGATTTCTCCATTAAAAACGACTGTTATTCGCTTCCCGTCATCAACCATGGGCTGGTGCCCTTTTTCAGACAGGTCAATAATGGCGAGCCTTCGGTGACCAAGCCCGACGCGAAAATCCTTGGACCACCATTCACCAGCATCATCTGGGCCCCGATGCGACATAGCATCCCGACCCTTAGTCAGCCAATCCCTGTTCTCGACTCTGGTGCGTGAAGCAATACCGATCAATCCGCACATGGCTCAGCTATGTTCCTGCGTGGAAACACTATTCATACGCTCTGTAGGCATTAAAACTCTAATATATTGATCCGCGTTCCTAGATGGTGAAAAGTCCGCTGCCCGTGCAGTGCCAACGTTACTCAATGGAAAATCCAACGCCGCTATAATTTCTGTCGCCATCGCTGAATGATCTCCAACAGGCACTAAACGCCCCCATTTCCCATTTTCCAGAAGCCTGCAAGTATCGCCAGGGCAATCGGTCGCAACAATTTGTCGTCCAAGCGACAAGGCTTCAGCAAGTACATTGGGGAAGCCCTCACCTGTAGACGAACTGACGAAAACCGAGGAGATTTTTATCCATTTATAAGGATTTTGATCAAAGCCCGGTAAATGCACTTTATGTGCTACTTCAAACTTACGAGCGATAGTCTCCAGCATGGAACGCTGAGGGCCTTCCCCTAAAATGAGGAGTTCAACATCCTTTTGTGCTAAAACTAACGCAAAAGCACGAATCAAGGTAATGAAATCCTTTCGCTCACTCAAACTTCCGACCGCGACCACTAACGGAACCGAAGGGTCAACGCCCTTCAAATCTTCTATAGGTTCGTTTGCCAGCGACTGAATGCGCTTCAGGTCAATTGAGTTTTGGATGGTAGCCAACTTTGAAGGCAATACGTTCCAACGTTCAACCACTTCTGAACTCGCTGCAAATGAATTACTTACGACCTTATCTGCACGAGAAAAACAAAATTTCAGCAGGCTATTCATGATAAACCTCCGGCTAGGCCGAAGTTCATTGAGGGTCGCATCAATCACGGCGCGCTGACTGACAATGACCCTCCCCCGATAACAAGCGATTTTCGATGCCAACACCAGAAAAACATTAGCCCAGTCCAGAGCGGACATAATAGCTGATGGTCTTCCTGTCTTCAGATAATCCAACAGTTTGATAAACACACGCCATTTAGACCGCGTATCGAAGTC
The DNA here is from genome assembly GCF_003403095.1 of Thalassospira indica. Classification (NCBI taxonomy): domain Bacteria; kingdom Pseudomonadati; phylum Pseudomonadota; class Alphaproteobacteria; order Rhodospirillales; family Thalassospiraceae; genus Thalassospira; species Thalassospira indica. Next base: position 1,035,207 of record NZ_CP031555.1, read on the forward strand.
AATCAAGTTCACATCAGGAGAAACCTCCGAACGATATCTGCTGGAAGCATCGCCGACCACCAAGTCGACATTCACATCGCGTTTTGCAATCTCTCCAGCTAATGAAATTATGGCACGCTCTGCTCCGCCACCATCCAAATCCATGAGAAAGAAAGTTAACTGGGCAGTTCGAGTGTTTTTATTCATTGCGTCATTCAAACAATTTTATAAGGAAAAATAATAGTAAAACGAATTATGTCGTGAAAGTACACCCATCAACGGCACGTATCAACTGGTGCTATCATCGGAATTCTGCAGAATGTTGAAAGCACTCCTCGATTAAGACCTTTTCGCTGTTGTGGCCTTTTTCTTACAAGGACCGAACAATATTTCGGGCGCGCTATCATGCAATGATGCCAGCAAGTGATTATCAGCCAGAAGGTACATTTTTTCGTTCATCAGGTGAAAGTTTTCTAGGAGTTCCAGCAAATCAAATGCACAAAATAGCTCAAAGGCTCCATTTTCGAGCGGTAATTTATCTATGCCGTTGAGATTCGCTTTCACGTCACAGTTAATCTGACTATTAACTTCAAAAATCTATACATTATAGAATTATAATTTAAGCTGTAAATTGATAACCCTAAGTTTAGACTAATTCGAGGGGTACTTTTAGACAACTGCTCGGCAGCCAATGGGTTCCTATCTGCACGGTCCGATTAATAGGGGAGGGCGGGTGACATTATCGCTGCGGTGACTTTCAAATACCGGCACCACGTTAGCCTGAAGCATGGGGACAGATAATTTTTTTTGTATTGAGTTTGAATAGCTTCTCACAATTGTCGACTCTTTAAAATCGTAACACACCGTTATCCCTGAAGCAGAATTAACAAATATACATTGGACGGCAAAATGATCGAACATTTCTCCGGATTTACTTTAAGGCAAGGGCAGGAGGGGGGGATTGAGACTGGGCGCGCGCTCTCAAGCCCCACCCCAATGCGAAGGCAGTCGGCACGACCAGCACAAGCGAATTGAATAAATAAGGTACGGAGGAAGCAATCAGCAAATAAACCGGGGCCAACAGTATAAAAAATACCCGGCCAGGTTTGGAGAAGGCCGACCTCAAACCCGATTTGATATTATTCATGAACATAATGAACAGAATGACATTCAAGAAAAGACCAGGCACACCACCAGCGGTCGCATACCACAAGAAGGTCGCGTGAGGATTGGCGTCCTCAATCGACTCTTCGTCAGCCGCTTTCCCACTGCGGTAAATCTCGGTTCCCCGCATCGCATCATAAAACCCTGAATACCCGACCCCGAAAGGATTTTCCTGCAGTATTTCGGAGCTCCCGACCACATAAGCCCAGCGAACAGAATTGCTGCTACCCTGTTGGGAAATTTTCAACTCGATCAGGCTGTACAGCTTCTCCAGTCCGCTTTGAGTAACTGGAGAAACCGTCGCTATAGCGAGCAAAAAAACAATCGCCGGAACCAGGTAAAGCCTAAACTTTCGCAGCGAACGTATATGGGGAAGATTTAACGAGGTGGCGAACAATAGTGCATACGCCCAGACAATCAATCCCGTTCCGAGGGCGAACCAGCCGATACGCGAATAACTGAATGCACAAGTAACCGAAAAAAACACTGCGGCGATCAGGGCGAACATACGATGCGAAAATCTGTCTGCGTGTAGAAACAGCCATGCCGTTAAATGGACCGCAATCCCCATCATCACACCTGGTGTGTTTTGACCCGACATGCGAAACATTTCATGAACTACGAGCGGATAGCTTAGCGACAGGTAAACATTGATCATGGTCCCAATCAGGGAGCCGAAGATAAGAGTCACTATTGGTAAATTGTTCGACTGGACTGTCCATCTCACCACGGCGAACAGCATCAGACAATTCACAAGCAGCCTCAAGGTGCGGCCAATATCAAGCATGAACAGCGGCGCAGTCAGCGATACCAATCCGCACCAAATAGCCAAGACCACCAAGAGAATAGCCGTTTTCCTAGCCGGAAATCCAGGGTTCAACAGAACCCGCACTAGGAAATTTCGCCCGTAAAGAGCGATCCACGCAAGGAAAACGATTTCATGTAGATAGACATTCCCTATGCCAATGGGCTTGCCCCACCATGGATACAGCATTGCAACTTCATTGGAATGAGGCACGGGAAGACACGGCATCACCCCAGCATAAAGCAGGGTGAGGACCATGAATACACGCTCAGTTGCAGATGCCCGAAGTGAGATTATCATGTGAAAAACCGACTAAAGTTCACTTCGATCCTAGTTAAATTTTGTTTTATTCATACCAAGTATCTCGAACGCCTGAGCTCAAGATATGGTTTTTCAACAACTGAAAGCAGTTTGCATATCTTTCAGCATCTTCAGCACTAATTTCCCGCGACCAATCATTAATACGTCCTGGCTGATATCGGGATAAATACTTGGTATAGGCTTTTAAAATCTCTTCATCAGAAGAAGCATCTTTTGAGAGCATGGCCAAAATTTGAGCGTGCAGCTTGTCTGGAGTTTTAGCTCGTTCGGTTTGTGGAAAGTGCTGATAAGGAGAATCACCAAAAAGCAAAACGGGCTTCCCAAGCAAAGCTGCCTCAAGACTAGAGGTGCCTTGGATGCCAACAACCAAATCAGAATTAATCAAGAATTCGTGACCAGAGGCATTTGGATGGGCAATAAAAAGATTTGGCCTCCTCATTAATGAGCAAAGTTGGGTTCTTGTATAATTATCCGGGTCGCTAAAATGCAGTTTGACGACCAAACTCACATCAACAGGGACCGACAAAGATAATGTCGCGATAAATGCAAGTTGGTCTTGGTAGAAAGGTGCCCAAGTGTCGAGCATTGATTCCGGCGACATGTGGAGTGGAAAGTAGATGTATCTCCCTTGAGGGGGCTCCATCAATAGTTTTTTGGTCGGTAATAGCGCTCTATTTTTAAATCTCCGAACAATATCTCGCGCTCTTTCAAAAGAGGTATTAAATGTGTATAGGTCTATACCGAGATCACTAGAAGCAATTTGTCGTCGAAAAAAATTCGAAATATTTATGCTATATTGCTTGACCCACTGTAAGACAGATCCGGGCGGTTTATATGCTAAAACCGATTGCCTTTTCTTTCTAACGCTGTTCATCAGTTCCTGAGCGAGGTCTTTTAGCTTTTCATCTTCTTCCCTTTCTAACGGCACTAGGTTGTCAGGGGTAAGAGCGTTGCAAAATCCAGTTAGATTATCTGGAATAACCGTAAAAGCCATCGCTACCCACGGGATCCGGTGTGACTTTGCCACGGCGAACCCTAAACCGGCATGTAAACTATCGTATGAACCAAGCACTAAATCCGGTTGATATTTATCAAAAAATTTTTGCAAATTCTTTGCTAGCAAAGTTGCATACCCCAATGACTGATCGATAGGCCGGTGTCGGAGAACTCTGTCTCCTTGAATCATGCTTTTTATCGTGGGGACGTCAGGATGCTCAAATTGACTTAAAAATTTTAAATCAGCCGAAGGCAAGCTTTCTGCCTTTGATTTGGAGAGCGCAAAAAACTCGTATTCTGGATATTTGTTCTTCGCGCGATCAATGCGCGTCGAATCCCCAACAATTCCATTAACAAACCGGATACCTGTTTTCTCGGTAACAGGTCCAAGTAAATAGTCGATGAACCATGGTTCCCAGCCAATAGTACACACTGTAAAGGGAATGCTTGGGCTAGTAGACATCAAAATTTTCCTTTGCTGCAAATATGAAATGCCAATTCATAAGCAAAGGTCCAGAGACTTGAAGTCTTCTTCCATCTACGGTTTTTTCAGTATATGTTTGCATACGGCCATCACTATTCCGAGGTAAATCAAATGGAATTTCAAATCGCATCGATTTAAATTGGGTATAGCCTTTTTTAAAGAGATACTTTTTGAATTTTGGGAGGGAATAGGTGTTATAAAAAAGATTTGCTTCAATCTTGTCGGAAGAATCAAACTGCTCAATGACAGTTCGGGTTTCAACCGGCCCGTCGTAGAATAAGGAAGTAATCGCAATCCAGGACGGGGAAATCAACGAAATCGAATCAATCGCTGCTTCATATCCTGGGAGCCACGATAAGGTTTGAAAGCTAATCACTCCATCAAATTCATTTTGTTTAAACTGTGATTTTAGATCATGAATATCTCCGGTAACAAGCTTGCAATTTGTTAAATTGTGGTCACCTAGGAGTTTTCGTCCCTCCGAAATAAGTTGCTCATCAATATCGACACCTGTGAACGTGTGACTAGGGAAGCGCTTTGACAAATAATGTAGATTTGCACCCTTTCCACAGCCAATGTCGCAGATTCTTTTCTCCGCATCCCCGATCACTCCTATCTGTTCCAGCCAATCAACAAAATCGATAGTGCTTTGATAAGGGGTTTGCAATTGCCGATCATGATAGTTTTTGCTGTAGCCAGTAGATCTGGGGTCATTCAAGTTCAAGTTAGCACCTTGACCGTAAGAATTGAGAATAGAAACTTCGTAAAAGTTAGAAAAATTAGCGACTATTGGAGAACAATAACACTAATGTGCACTAATTCTTCACCGAGCCCTAAATGCTGGAATAGGCAATGGACCATCAACCCATTCGGCAGGTGAGATACCTTGTTCCTGGGCAAGCGCAACCCGTTTAAATGCATGCGCGAAACCGGAGAGGACCTTGGTTACTGTGTTTTCATCGAGCGCAGAAGAAATGTTAAACGTGGTCAGGACCAATACACCTCTTCGCGTCAGTTCCTGCAACCACAATGCTCTCGCAGCCGCGTCATCCTTGCCGTTCTCATCGACGAAAGAAAATGTCGACCAGTGCGGGTGTCCCTTAATCTGGAAACGCTCCCCAAGTCCCAAGCGATCAGCCATCACCTTGGCGCCATCGAATAACTTGGTGCCTGCGGCCGTCATACGCGCATAAGCATCACCGGATTCAAGTATGTCCAGAACTTTCATGGAAGCTGCCATAGCTGAAACATCGCCGGCAAAGGTGAAACTCATGAAGGCATCCTCAAATACCTTCATAACGTCTCTGCGTCCAACCACGCAGCTAATGGGCCAGCCATTGCCCATCGCCTTACCAAAAGTGGCGAGATCTGGGGTGACGCCAAATATTTTTTGAGCACCACCCAATCCGAAATGAAAGCCCGAACAGATTTCATCAAAGATCAGCAATGCGCCATGTTTATGGGCAATCTGCTTTATGCTCTCAAGATATGAGGCCTCTGGCCAGTTAAAGTTAACCGGCTCCATAATGACGGCAGCAAATTGATCTTTTCTGCTTGAAAGAAGCGCGTCCAGTGCCTGGGCATCACCATAGGGAAAGGTATGAGCAAGTTCTTGCACTCCCTTGGGAACGCCCGCATTCCTCGAGGTGGTGCCGATAAACCAGTCCTGCCATCCATGATATCCGCATACTGCGACATGCTCTCGGCCAGTATACGCACGAGCTATCCGTACCGCACCAGCAGTTGCATCAGAGCCATTCTTACCGAACCTGACCATGTCTGCGCAAGGAATGATCCGGCAAAGTCGCTCGGCAAGCTCGACTTCTATCGGATGGGCCAGTGAAAAACTATGGCCGCTTTGCGCCTGTTTAGCTGCCGCTTCATTGACATCATCATCGGCATACCCAAGTATATTGGGCAGCAAACCTTGGATTAGGTCGACATATTCGTTGCCGTCCACATCTTTTACCATGGCACCTTTCCCCGATCTTAAGAAGATTGGTGTCACGCCGCGAATATGATGCCGCCAGCTTTTCGAGTAGGTCTGTGCGCCACCAGGTATAACTTGGTCACTGCGTTCCAGCCAACGGAAGCTTTCATCGAGGTCCAAGGGCGCAGCCGCTTCGGCGGTGGCTTCGTTTAAAAGCGACAGGTAAAAACCTTCGTTAATAATTGATTTTCCCTGCGGGGCATTACTTTCTTTTACAGCAGACATAATTTCCTCAAAATCGAAAGGGCCCGGACCGCCATGGTCTAGGACTGACCAAACAGAACGCACGAACTCAAGGTCATCAGGATGATCAACCGACCATCTTGCTGACCGCAGGTGAGGTGGTGCATGAAAAAAATCCAGCCGTCTGAGTTCAGAAGACCGGCGTATCCACGGGGTAACATGCTCGCGATCGCTCTCGAATTCGGCATTCTCCAAGGCCTGCCGTAAAACTTGGCGGGAAAACACTTCGACATCCTGTCCGTCAGGTCTAGTGTAGGGGTTGGTGTTACAGGCATAGTCCACCCCGGCGCCAAGATACGCGTTCACCACTTCGTCTATGGTATCAGGCGAATGCAGCGGGCAGTCCCCGGTGAGTCGGACTATGACATCGGCGTCAGTGACTTCCGCTGCCAGTACATATCTGCTCAGCACGTTATCGCGCGAGCCGCGAACAACGAGTAAATCATTGAAATTACAGTAATTCTCGATCTCATCATCTTCAGGTCCGGTACTGGTTGCGATGATGAACCCATCCAGAGAATGGGCGCCTCGAACTTGGTTGATCAGCCTCCCGAGCATAGGGATTCCGCCCACATCCTTCATCGATTTTCCGGGAAGCCGGCTTGAACTCATTCTGGCCTGTATCACTGCAATAACGCGTTGCTGGTTGCTCATCGCGTAGCACCACCGACATGGGAATCTAGCGATATTTCCTTGATCACGGTCTTCTCCTCCATGTACCAGCGGGTTTCATGGACAAGGCGCATGACGTCAATCCTTGTCTGCGCGATCTCTCGATTCGACATTTCCTTCATTTTTTCACGCAAGCGCGCAAATTTATTCACCCCGATAGGCTCGAGGATGCGACCCAAGGGAACATGCGCCCACCCAGACTGTCGCTTGGGAAGGAATGAAATATTCTTCTTCAACTCCTCTCGAACCTTGAAAATACTCGAAGGTTGATCGAAGCCTTTGGCCACAACACACCCATCGGGATTTATCTGGATGCCCTTAATCGTAAACTCGAAGGCAGGCGCGGAAATATTTGCAGTCGCATCTTTGACTATAGGCAGATTATTATCGTCCCAATCATCGGTCGGCCATTTGAACACGCAATATTCAACTCCGAGATTTTCGGGTTTGACCCAGTAGGTCAGGGCGTCACCAATAATCTCATCCACTTCGTCCCTGGCTTCAACAAGGTTTTGCATGAAATTCGGTTCGAACGACAAACCGGAAACCAATGCATATACCTCCAGTTGTTTCGGTCTTGGGTCACCGTCAGCAAGACTCTGATCGACGAACAAACTTCTGGAAATCTCGAGCTTCTCTTCAACGAAATCCTCAGTAGCCCAAGTCATATCCCCGACATCACGGTAAGATTTGTCGAGAGACTGGAAGTGCGCGTTCATTTAACTATGCTCCTCAAAGCCATTTTAACCTTGGACGAAATGAAAACCGCTTACCTAAGCAAATCGGCGGTCTCTAGCATTTCGACCACCTCCTTATCGGATAAAAGCTGTTCATCGGAGCGTAACGGAGCCGACAATTTCGGCATAGAATCATAAACGGAATATTCTTCTTTCAGTTCATCGGAAAGCATGTCGAGCAAGTCGGACAATACGATGTATAAATGTCCATCAATGGCCGTCCGCGGAGCCTCACTCTCGGTAACAAGCTCTTCGAACAGCTTTTCGCCCGGCTTGCTCCCTATCTCGGTAAAATCAAATGCGGTCTTACCCGAAACAGCCCTAGCAAGGCTCATAATATCGCAGCTACCCATGTTCTTTACGAAAATCTCGCCCCCCACCATGCGTTCCGACGCTTCGATACACAAGTCAACAGCCTGCGACATCGAAAGGAAAAAGCGCGTCATGCCGGTTGCTGTGATCGTTAGGGGCAAGCCTTTCTCAATCTGTCGTCTGAAAATCTGCAAGACAGACCCGTTTGAATCTAGCACGTTTCCGAAACGTACACTTGCGAACCTAGTTTTGTGTTTGCCCGAAAAATTATTTGCCGAGGTAAAAAGGCGCTCACCGAGTAATTTTGAGGCCCCCATCGTACTGGTGGGGTTGACTGATTTATCGCTGCTCGTCAAGACTACCCGGCTGACTTCTGTTGCGACCGAGGCTTGGATTACATTATGCGTGCCAACTATATTGGTTTGCATTGCTTCAAACGGGTTGTATTCGGACAGGTAGACATGCTTTAGTGCCGCGCAATGGTAGACAACATCAACTCCCTCCATTGCCAGTTGCAAGCGCTCCTTGTCACGAATATCGCCGAGAAAAAGCCTCAATTGGGAGCTGTAGTCGCTGAACTCCTGATCCAGTCTGAACAGACCATTTTCACTCTGATCAAAAGCACATACCGTGTCGCCATTCTCTAGCAGTCGTTCGACCAGAGCGGAACCGACAGAGCCGCAGGCTCCTGTAACCAAAATACGTTTCTTTGTAGTCATGTTATAAGTAAACCAAGTTGAATTTCATTCTGATGAGCTGATATCGTTCAGCGTTACATGCGAACCGGAAACGATACTTTTGAGCAATTTTTTTCCAACTACCTTGTCGACATCGTGGGGTGGGATGCCATCAGTCGGACACGGTCTCAACATGGATAGGTCATCTCTGGACAATACCTTACCTTGATCGATGTCACGGTTGACGCGGATACAACGGCGTTGCAAAACCACGGTATCTCTCTCGTTGTCTTCGATTTTTTTGACCCCGTTCCCGAGCGACATTTCCAGTTCCCTAGTCCGGTCCACCATTTCCCGCCATGACTCCGGGGTCATCGCAAATCCGTGGTCGGGGCCCTCTCTCTCCGTAGAATCTGTAAAATGCTTTTCGATCACTCTCGCACCCAAGGCGACCGCACCCAAGACGGCAACATGCCCCGGCATATGATCGCTCAGCCCAAGTACTATCCCAGGATACATCGAGGAAAACTCTTTTAGGACATTCAACTGCAGGCTCGAGTAATTTTTATGATCTGCGGTATAATTGGTGTTGCACTGGAGCAGAACCACATCACGATTTATCTTAAGCAAAGCATCAGTTGCGCGTTTAACGTCCTTCATATCAGAAGCACCGGTCGCCACCAATACGGGTTTTTTCTTTCCTGCCATGCGCTCGATAATTTCAACCCAGGTAATATCACCCGAACCAACCTTGTAAGCAGGAACGAACTCGTCGACATAATCCACCAACTCGAATGAGTAAGGACTGGTAAAAAAGCTCACACCAGCCTCGTCGCAAGCATTTTTTAGTGCAGCGGTCCAGTCGCGATTTAATGACGCATCGTCATAGGTGTCAAAAACCGATTTTTTCCACGCAGATTGATGCGACTGTTGCCCCCCGAGCTGTTTGAAACCCTCGTCGCTAACCAAGGCTCCTGCGGTGTAGTGCTGAAATTTGACCGCATCAGCGCCAGCATCCTTAGCGAGATAAATGAGATCTTTAGCTCGCTCCAAGTCCTGATCAAAATTGGATCCTATCTCGGCAATAAAATATACAGGATCATCGAGACTAATCCTTTTGCCGTCTATATGGATAACGGAATTCGGTTGAGTATTCACGTCATTCATTCCCCAAATTCATTTGCACGCGCATTCATTCTCGGTGCGTAGGTTGCCAGCAATTGGTAAGATTTCTTGATCAAGCGAAAACTAACCACCGATTATTTCTTGGAAATTGCCCACTCTACTTACTCTTCCGGATTTTAACTCGACAATGTAGTCGCAATTCTTCAATGTGCTTACACGATGCGCCACCATCAATATAGTCAGTGTTTCATCCATGTCTTCAAACGATTTCATTACTGCTGCCTCGGTTTCCACATCCAACGCACTAGTCGCCTCGTCCAGTACTAGAACATCCGCTTTCTTGTAAAGCGCCCGGGCAATGCCGATTCTTTGTCTTTGACCGCCGGAAAGGCGGATTCCGCGCTCCCCAACAAATGTATCATATCCGTCGTTTAATGCCTCAATTGCCCCGGAAATCTGGGCCTTCTCGGCTGCTACCTTCAGCCTGGTCCAGTCAATATGTTCTTTGCGCACACCAAATGCGATGTTTTCTGCAATCGAACCATCCGTTAGAAAAATACTTTGCGGAACGTGAGCGATTCGCGCCTGCCACGACCTTTGGGTCTTCAGATCGAGTGCCGTGTTGTCTATGCTTATCTCCCCGGAACTCGCGAAAAGTAGGCCCATGATGAGATCCAGTAGGGTACTTTTCCCGCTTCCCGTTTCTCCAATAAAACCTACCCTAGCCCCGCGCTCGATGGTCAGGTCAAGTTTTTGCAAGACCGGTTTGCCTTCCTGTGGATGATAACTGAAGGTCAGGTCGCTCACCTGAATTCGGTCATTAAACAGTAAAGGCTCATGACGTATCTGTGCTGAGGGAGGCGGCGCTTCCTGTTCTAGGAGTTCCAACACATCGACCAGGGAAGCCTTGCCGCCCGCCATGGATGCCCAGCTTGCATATCCCTGCTGAACTAGCGGCAATAACCTCTGAGCCGCCAAGGCCAACGTCCCGAGCACAGGCAGGGCAGCTGCTAAACCTTCTTCACGCTGGGTCAGAATATAGGCAAGTATCGCGATCAGAACCATACCAAAGGCCTCGATCACCGGTCGCGGAGCCCCGCCCAGAATGGCAATTATAGACAACGCTCTGCGCATTTGCCAATCGACTCGCCGATATATTCGAAAGTACGTTTCCTGAAGGCCGTCAATAATTACATCCCGAATCCCTCCTAGCCCCTCCTGGACAACCTGGGCCACTTCGTTTTGCCTCAGCGTGACTAGCTGACTGTTAGATGCCAGATGTTTCTTGGTGAAATAAGCAACAGCAAAATAGATCAATCCGAAACTAAGCAACGCAACCGTGGTCATTTGGGGGTCAACGAAAAACATGAACCCGACAACCGTAGCAACTATAATGGATGCTGAGATCAGGGTTAGAAAAGGTATAATAACAAAATACACAACAGTATTAATCTTCGTCATCAATACCGCAATTATTTGGCTGCTGTTTCTCGCAGAATGGACGGCGTATGGTTGATAGAGCGTTTTTCGGTAAGCGGCCGATCCTAGGTCGTTACCTATAGCGTTCCCTAGATGGGTTTGCACCCACAGCAAGGCTAGCCTGATTAAGCCTGATATTATGGCAGCCAAAGCAAACAAAATACTCAGTGGCAAAACAAGTTCCGCAGAAGAATTTAGGTCAAGCAAGTTTATAAGCGGTTGCATCAAGGCATGGGAAAAGACTTCGTCTGGGGCCGTTAGAGCTCCTAAAAATGGCAAAACCATACCCAGCGAGACCACTTCAGAAACAGTCCCTAAGAGCATCAATGCCATGAGCCAAGCCAATTGTTTTTTACGACCAGCAGGTATAAATTTCCACAAAGATGCAAGTAATTGGGGCAAAGTTTTTCCGTAAAATCTTCTATTGAAGCTAAATTTTCAAGGTCTAAAAACTTGGGTCAAACACACAAATTAGTCTTACCAATATCAAAAAGACATTTAAGATCATAGGTGAAATCGCGACGGTGCTTGCGATGGTTGAGGACCTTGATCGGGGTATCGGCGGTAGTCGCAGTGGTGAATGTAAGTAGCGCCATGTCGGGAGGTTCCCAGCAGGTGTGCTTAGTAAATGCGTAGGCCGGTGGTCAGGAGGTCGCGCATGTGGCTGTATGTGTGCGCCGTCAGTTTATGCGATTTCTTGCTGGCCGCATAGAGTGCTTGGGACTGCGTTGTTTTCCGCAGAAAGACATTGTCGAGACGAAAATAGAGGAAATTGGATTTGATGTGAAGGCGGCTGCGGCGCAATAGGAATGCACACGATTTTCTTTATCCAATCGCATTCAGCGCTAGGTTAACAACTACGTTCTTGAGAGGTTCATTTGAAAAATGGCGGAGAGGGTGGGATTCGAACCCACGGTACTATTGCTAGTACAACGGTTTTCGAGACCGCCCCGTTCGACCACTCCGGCACCTCTCCGCATGTGTGGTCTTGGCGTTCGAGGCGGTGTTTACCGGGATGAGCGCCAGATTGCAAGAGGGAAATCTCAAATTTCATGGACTCTTTTGCCTGGGCTTTTGGGCCGCGCTGTTTGCCCCGGTTTGGAAGGCGTGCAGGTTCTTGCAAATCTGCGGCTTTGCCATGCGGTCCCGGGCGGCGTAAAAGGTCACTCTGTGGTTGACTCTTGGGGGCAAAAGCGGTAATTCACCCGTTCTTCGCAGCGGTTCGGTATCTGTTAGCAGCGGCACCGAGCTGCGCGTTTGTGTTTCCAGAATGTTTTTCAGGAACTTTTAGATGTACGCAATCATCAAAACTGGCGGCAAACAGTATAAAGTTGCTGCCAACGACGTTATCAAAGTCGAAAAGATCGCTGCCCAGGCCGGTGATACCGTGAAACTTGAAGAAGTTCTCATGGTTGCTGGCGACGGTGCGCCGAAGGTTGGTGCTCCGTTGGTCAAAGGTGCTTCTGTAACTGCAGAAGTTCTCGAACAGGCCAAGGGCGACAAGGTGATCGTTTTCAAGAAAAAGCGCCGGCATAACTACCGTCGCAAAAATGGTCATCGCCAGAACCTGACTGTTCTGCGCATCAAGGACATCAAAGCCTGATTTATCAGGTTGAGATGCAGTTTTAGGAGAGTTTCATGGCTCATAAGAAAGCTGGTGGTAGTTCGCGCAACGGTCGTGACTCCGAAGGTCGCCGTCTCGGCGTTAAAAAATTCGGTGGTCAGGCAGTTGTTGCAGGCAACATTCTCGTTCGTCAGCGTGGCACCAAGTTCCATGCCGGTGACAATGTTGGCCTCGCCAAAGACCACACCCTGTTTGCGACTGTGAACGGTTCTGTCCAGTTCAAGTCGGGCTTCAAGGGTCGTACCTACGTAACCGTCGTTCCGGCCGAGGCGTAAGCCTCCCGTCGGCTGCGCGATACGTAGCAAGATTTTCGAGGGAGGAATGAGCAATCATTCCTCCCTTGTTTTATGTGATATAGAATTTCGGACCCCGTCGCTGCGCGTGCCTCGCGCACCGGGGAGCCAATATAAAGTGATAAACGGGTGCGCCCGAAGGACCGGTTATGAAGTTTCTCGATGAAGCCAAGATTTATGTGCGCAGTGGCCGTGGCGGTGCCGGTTCGGTCAGCTTCCGCCGTGAAAAATATATCGAGTATGGCGGGCCGGACGGCGGCGATGGCGGTCGGGGTGGCGACATCATCCTCGAGGCGGTCGAGAACCTGAACACCCTGATCGATTTCCGTTATCAGCAGCACTTCAAGGCCGAAGTCGGCATGCATGGCATGGGCCGACAGCGTACTGGCCGTTCGGGCAAATCCATCACCATCAAAGTCCCGGTCGGAACGCAAGTCCTTGCCGAAGACCGCGAAACCCTGATTGTTGATATGATCGAACCCGGTCAGACCTACATGCTCTGCCGCGGTGGCGATGGCGGCCGTGGTAACACGCATTTCAAATCCTCGACCAACCAGGCACCGCGTCGTGCCGAAGAAGGCTGGCCGGCAGAGGAAATGTGGGTCTGGCTGCGCCTGAAGCTGATCGCCGATGCCGGTCTTGTTGGTCTGCCGAATGCTGGCAAGTCGACCTTCCTTGCCGCATCCTCGCATGCGCGCCCGAAAATTGCCGATTATCCCTTCACCACCCTGCATCCGCAGTTGGGTGTGGTGAATGTCGATGATCATGAATTTGTTCTGGCCGATATTCCCGGCCTGATCGAAGGCGCATCCGAAGGCAAGGGCATCGGCACGCGCTTCCTTGGTCATATCGAACGCTGCGAAGTTCTGGTCCATCTGATCGACTGCGGCGAAGAAGATCCGGTCGCGACCTATAAGACGGTGCGTGAAGAACTTGAAGGCTACGCCGAGGAACTGGTCGAAAAGCCCGAAATCGTTGTTCTGTCCAAGGCCGATCAGCTCCTGCCCGAAATGGTCGAGGAGCAGCGCCAGATCCTTGAAAAGGGTATCGGCAAAAAGGTCTATGTCGTGTCCGGCGTGACCCAGCAGGGCTTGAAGGAAATCCATCGCGAAATCCGCGCCTATATTGATGGGGAGCGTGAACGCCGTGCGAGGGAAGGCCGCGAAGAAGAGGGCTTCCAGCCGTGACAAGCAATGCCCTGGCGGATGCGAAGCGCCTGATCATCAAGGTGGGCTCGGCCCTGCTGGTGGATGAAAATACCGGCAAGCTGCGTCGTGCCTGGCTTGAAGCATTGGCCGATGATATCGCCCTTCTGCGCGAACGCGGGGTCGAGGTGATTGTGGTCTCCAGTGGTGCGATCGCCCTTGGTCGTCGGTTGCTCGGCCTTGATCACCGCACGATCAGTCTGGCCGACAAACAGGCCGCCGCCGCCACCGGGCAAATCAGCCTGTCACAAGTCTGGCAAGAGGCCCTTGGCCGCAATGGCCTGACCATGGCACAGGTGCTGGTCACACTTGAGGACATGGAAGGCCGTCGTCGCTACCTGAATGCCCGCGGGACGCTGAATGCCCTGCTTGGCCGTGGCGCCATTCCGCTGATCAATGAAAACGATACCGTTGCGACCGAGGAAATCCGCTTTGGCGACAATGATCGCTTGGGGGCCAAGGTCGCGCACATGATTTCGGCCGATACGCTGGTTCTGCTTTCGGACATCGATGGTCTTTATACCGCCGATCCGCGCAAGAACCCGGATGCCGAACTGATCCCTGAAGTCCGCGAACTGACGCCCGAGATTTTCGATATGGCCGGTGTTGCGCCGACCATGTATAGCTCCGGCGGGATGGTGACCAAACTTCAGGCCGCCGAAATCGCCATGAAGGCCGGGTGCCGCATGATCATTGCGCGCGGCACCATCTATCATCCGCTCAAAGCCCAGCTTGAAGGCGCACCCAATACCGTCTTCCTGCCGAGCGAAAGTCCTTTGGCGGCACGTCGTCACTGGATTGCGACCTCGCTCAAGGCGTCAGGAGCCATCATTGTCGATGCCGGTGCGGCAAAGGCTCTGGCGGCGGGCAAGAACCTTCTGGCGGCCGGAATAACCGGCGTTGATGGCCGGTTCAAGCATGGGGATGCTGTGCGGGTGCTGGGGCCTGACGGGGCGCAGATCGCGCGCGGCATCACATCTTATGGCGCGGAAGAAACCCGGCTTCTGATGGGCCATGCATCGGCTGATATCGAAGCCACCCTTGGTTTTACCCGCGGTAACGCCATCATTCATTCCGATGATCTGGTGCTGGTCGAGGGCTAGGCGCAAGCGCTGCACAATTTCAGCAGACCCAAAGGGGACGTTCGTGTCCCTTTTTTTGCGTCTGCGAACCAATCATAAAAAAGGCTGGCCTCCGGAATACAGAGGACAGCCTTTTTTGCGGTGGCACTATGGTCCGGATATGCGGACTTAGGCAGCCTGATCGGCAAGGGCACGGGCCATCTGGCTCAGTGCTTCCTGATGCTTCTCGTGCTTGATGCTTGCAAAGTTACGTGCAAGTTCAAGGCACATACGCTGACGCGCATTGAGCTCGGTTTCCTGATTGCCTTCCAGGCCTTCATAGAAATAGCTTACCGGAACGCCCAGCACCTGAGAGATTTCGTAAAGACGACCAGCAGAGATGCGGTTAATGCCGCGCTCGTATTTGTGAGCCTGCTGATAGGTAACGCCAATCAGGTCCGCCATCTGCTGCTGGGAAAGGCCCAGCATGATGCGACGTTCGCGGATGCGCTGACCAACATAACGGTCAGTGTCTGTGGCGCGGTTTGCGCGTTTCGGTTCTTCGGTTTGTGTGTTCTCAGTCATGTTATAATCCGTTATCAACCGCCAGTTATTATTCCCCACTTCGGATGCTGTCGGGTTCGTTGTTTTTCCCGATATGTCACACCCATCGCGGCACCTTTCAGGCACTGCGATTTTGATGACCTGTACCTGAACATTGGTCAGATAATCATTACAGCTTTCCGCCAGAAGCTAGCTATATAGGTCAATCGAGCTGTCTTTGTCTAGTGCAGAAGGCGAAAAAAAAGACGTTCGTTTCTACGCTGTCTGGTTTGTGATGAAGCGCATAGCTGGCATGCGCAGACTGAATGACCGGCGGTTGCAAAAGGTTTTCCTGAGGTAGGATCTGACCCAGAAGCTGGGTCCAGAATGCTGCACTGCCCACAAGATCATGGGGTTGCAGCCACGCGCCACCACCCTGCGCAATTTTTTCAACAGGTGAAAATTGCGTCAGTTGCTCGATCCCGATCCCGGCAGGACCATCGGTTCCACTGCTCGCAGTTTCGGTCCTGCGGGCCGGGAGCATGGAAATCGGTGTGATCGCGGTCATGTGTTTTTCGGTTTATTGGGTCATTGTTGCCTGTGTATTTCGGGACTCCGTGGGTTTTGGTCTGTGGTCATGGCAATCACCCGGCAAAAATTGCCGCCTTTCGGCGGTGCCGGGCGTTCTGAAAGTGTTAACGAAAAATTTATGCAGGATTGGTGCCGGACGGCTTGGGCGTTCGGCGGGGCATTGTTTGCCGCCCGGCCAAACATCTGATGCGGGCATGAAAAAAGGCGAAGTGCGCTATGGCAGCTTCGCCTTTTTGATCTCAGTGCCCGGGATGCGGGCCGGGGGCCTTATTTGCCGGACTTGCCACCGGCAAGGTTGTTAAGCTGCGCCTGCATGGCTTCAAGCTGGCTTTTCAGCTCATCCAATGACGCATCTGATTTCGCAGCACCGGGTGCTGTTGGCTTTTTCGGGCCTTCGCCGGTCGGCTCACCATTTTCATCCTGCATGAAGGGCGAGAACATCTTCATCGTCTGTTCAAACAGCGCGATGTTCTGTTTGTTCATTTCCTCGAACTGGCCAAACGGGAACATGCCCTGCATGGTGCCCTGCATATATTCGCGCATCTGTTCCTGATTATGGCCAAAGGCGCGCATTGCCTGTTCAAGGTAGCTCGGCACCAGCCCCTGAAGGCTGTCGCCATAAAAACCGATCAATTGGCGCAGGAAGCTGATCGGCAGAAGGTTCTGCCCCTTGTTTTCTTCCTCGACAATAATCTGGGTAAGGACCGGACGGGTGATGTCTTCACCCGATTTCGCGTCATAGACAACAAAGTCGGTATTGTCTTTGACCATCTGCGAAAGGTGATCAAGCGTCACATAGGAACTGGTCGCCGTGTTATAGAGGCGGCGGTTCGCATATTTCTTGATAACGATGCGGTCCTGATCATCTGATTTCTTGTTGGTCATGGCGTCTTTCCTGCTTCCCTGTTTCCCGGACGTATGTCTGGCGAACCTTCTGGTGGTGTCGTTCCACCTGCTTTGCGCCCCGGCAATTCACATTGTTGCGTTTACGATGTTGCGCAGCATTTTCGATTTTGCATTCGCTCAGAAGACTGTGAGAGTGCCGCGAATTTTCCAATGTGTCCAGTATTCAACGCGAAGTGCAGTGCGAAAAACAACTTTGGATACCGTTTGTTGCGCCACAGCACGGGAATTCGTTTTCCCGCGCCCCTCAACCTCCTATAGTGGTCGCCAACAGATATGCGTCGCATCTGGGAACAATACTGGGAACAATAAGGGTATCGCCGATGGCCAAGGCTACGAACGACCCCGACCAATCACAAACCACAGGGGCTTCGTCATCAGACGCCGATGACGAACGGCTTGACCAACTTGCCCGGCAGTTTCTTGAACTCTGGCGCCAACAGGTCGCCGCAACGGCTGATGGCGCCCATGCCGCCAGTGCCATCGGACGTCTCTATGCATCCCTTGGTGCCGATACCACTCGCATGGGCGAAGGCTTTGAAGCCTGGGGCAAGTTGATCGGTCAAATGGCGATGGGCCAACATCCGGCCGCCGGGCCCGGAAATCCAATCAACAACCCGATGGGCGATGCCATGGCAGCCGCCAACCCGTTGCAGGCGATGATGGATCAGATGGCCAAGGCCGCACGCGAACTGCCCGCATCGCCGTTCGCAGGCATGCCGTTTGCGCCAGATATGTCGGCGATGGCCGGTATGGCCGGGATGACGCCCAAACCAGACACGGCAAAAGCCGAACCGGATGCTGCCGGTAATGCTGCCGGTGATGCGGATGGACAGACATCCGATAAAGACAGCGCACAAACATCCGCCGCAGATGAAGCCAACAAGACTTCCAAAACCAAACGTGCTGCAAAAAATGCTGCAAAGGGGCAGGGGAAGAATGATCAGTCCGCCAAAACAAAAGCCGCTTCCGCCAAAACGCGAAAATCAGAGGCGGGCGGGGCCAAGACCGCTTCCGATGCATCTGGCAGTCGAGATGACGAGCTGGCTCAGCTCGCGCGCCGCATTGCCGATCTTTCTGAAACAATTGCTGCCCTGGAAGCCGGAACTGAAGGATCAGGCGGAAAGTCTTCTGGCTGAGCTTGAGGCCTATCACCCCGATGATGTCGCCCAGGCGCTTGATCGGGTCGCCTTTGATCGCCACGCTGGGTTCCATGACGGGGTGCGCGCCTATCAACGCCATCCCTATCGCCGCCCGCGTGATCAGGACCGCAAAGATATCCCGACCGTCTGGGAAGAGGGATCGACACGGGTATATGATTATGGCGCGACTTCTGACAACAAGGCGGCAAAAACCGGCGAAGTCGTCCTGCTTGTGCCGTCGCTGGTCAATCGCGGCTATATCCTTGACCTCAATGAGAAGCGAAGCTTTGCGCGCTATCTCGCCAAATGCGGCTATCGTCCGCTTCTGGTCGAATGGGGCTATCCCGGCATGGATGAAGCCAACTTTGGCCTTGATGATTATGTTGCCGGCCGTCTGGTCACCATCCTTCAGGATGTCGCCGATATAAATGGCGGGCCGGTGCCGGTGGTGGGCTATTGCATGGGCGGGGTTGTTGCCCTTGCGGCGACACTTCTCGATCCGGCACAGGTCTCAAAGCTTGTCCTGCTGGCAACCCCTTGGGACTTCATGGCCGCCGGTCCGACCCAGTCACGCATTGCTGCGGCCTTTGCGCCCTCGCTGCCGCAAATGCTGGCAATCCATGACACTTTGCCCGTGGACGTGCTGCAAAGCCTGTTTGCCAGCCTCGATCCCTTCATGATGGGTGAAAAATTCCGGCGTTTTCAGGCCATGGCAATGGATTCAACCAAAGCACAGGATTTTGTCGCCCTTGAAGACTGGCTCAATGACGGCGTGCCCTTGCCGCGACGGGTCGCGGTCGATTGCCTGATTGGCTGGTATGTCGAAAACCGCCCGGCCAAGGGCCAGTGGCAGATTGACGGCATTGATATCAATCCGGCGGACTTGTCCTGCCCTGTGTTGGCCGTGATCCCGGAAAATGACCGCATCGTCCCACCCGAAAGCGCGCAGGCGCTGTTTGATGCCTGCCCCGAAGATCTCCGCAACGAACTTCATCCATCCGCCGGCCACATCGGCATGATGGTCGGATCGCGCGCGGAAAAATCGACGTGGAAACCGCTGGTCGACTGGCTGGCGAAAAAGAACTAGTGCACCCGCGTTACTCCGCACTTTCGGTGGCAAGTTGGGCGCGCTCCGGCGCCCAGCGCAGGGTCAGGCGCGCCAGAAGGGCGATGATGATCAGGGTCAGGATGACCCGCCCCACCAGCACCACCCAGATATCCGCACCAAGTGCGAGCATGATCGCCGTATCCTCAATGAGGGAATGTGACAGCGACAACCAGCTGAGCGACAGGAAAAGGGTGCGTTTGGGGTAATTGTTCTTGCGCGCCTCATCAATGATCAGCGCCCCGCCATAGGTAATGCCGAGTAACACACCGATGGTGGTCACTGGTGCCACATCACGCGAAATGCCCGAAATCCGCAGGACCGGCATCATGGCCTGTGTGATGCGCGCCGTGATTCCGGTTTTCTCCAGGATATCCAGCAGGATCAACAAGCCGACAATCACGCCAAAGGTCACCACAAGCGATTTGACCACCTGAATGGACCAATCCATCCACGCGGCCAGCCCGCTGGTAGCGGCGGTCGCAGCTTCACTGCCGACCATCCAGGAAAAATCAACCGGCTCGGACAGCCATCCGGTCAAATCGCTCAGCCAAGTCACCAATGCGGCATATCCGATCGCGGCACCCACGCGAAGGGCGGTGGTTGCCCAAAAACTCGCCCCGGCCCGTTTGACAATAGCCTGTTCCACCGGCAGGCCGTGGGCAAACAGCATCATCGCACACAGCGCACTAAGTTGTGCCGCGGTCATATCAAGGTGTGCTGCCAGCCCGATAAAGGCCCCGACTGCGCCATACATGCTGACCAACACACATGTCGCCCAGATCAACCCGGCCTCCGGCGGCAGCCCAATCAGCGCCATGACCGGCGCCAGCCAGTTGGAAACCAGTTCAACCGCGCCGAATTCCTCGGCAATGCGGACAATTACCATCACGGGCAACATCACCTTGATCAGGGTGATGAACAGTTTCTGGCTGCGGTTGATCAGGTCAAAGGCATAGCGATGCATGGGGCGGCAATCCGATTAGGTGTCGAGGGTGTCGAGCGTGTTTAGATCGTCGGTGGTGTGCGCATGTAAGGTCGTTCAAGGCCGCGATCATGCCACGGGTTTTTGATTTTTGTGCAGCGTATTTACGCATCTTCATGCAATATGAAGGCGTTATTAAGCTGATTGGCGCGGTGGAGTTGCGTAATATGTCCGAACTGGATCAGATCGATACCAAAATCCTGCGCCAGTTGCAGGAAAACGCCGGTATACCCAATGCCGAACTGGCAGATCGTATCGGCCTGTCGCCCTCGGCCTGTTTGCGGCGTGTGACGAAGTTACGCCAATCAGGGGTGATTCGCAAAACCGTGGCGGTGATTGACCCGGCCCAGGTCGGACGTCCGCTGGGTGCCGTGATCAATCTTGAATTTCATCGCCACGGCAATCAGTACCGCCAGGACTTCATCCGCAAGGTCCGTAAACTTGATGCCGTACGCCAATGCCATGTCGTCACCGGCGAAGTCACCGGGGTGATGATTTTGCACATGCGCGACATGGCGGAATATACCGCCCTTTGCGAAACCCTGTTTGATGCCGATGACAACATCGTCTGGTACCGCACCTATATCATCACCGAAACGCTGAAGGATGAATTCGGACCGGCGATCTAGCCCCAACGTGAATGTCATTGGTCGATATGATCAAGATCATGGACGCGCCAACCGGATCGCGATAGTTTTTGGCTTATGAACAAGCTGCTCCATATTTTCATGACCCTGTGTTTGCTCAGCGCCTCGGTCGCGGGCATGACACATATATCTGCTATATCTGCCTCGGCCTCCGCAATGCCGATGTCAGGGGCCGGCATGTCTCATGGAACCATGGAACAGATGATGGCGGATTGCGATGATTGCGCGGCGTCGCCACAGGTGGCCGATGCCTGCGATATCATCTGCGCTGTTCCGGCCGTGATTGCCCGCAAGGAACCGCTGGCAAACCTCCTTTCGGACAAGCAGCTTCATATCCTGCCCGTGGCCCATCGTGCGGCCGGCATTACGCAACGCCCGGAAATCGCCCCGCCGCGCCTTCTTTCCTGACCCGACCCGGTCTGTATCGGCATTGCCCAAAGACCGGCCAAGTGCGCACGCCCTGACGAAGGTGCTGCGCGCCAACCATTCCGGCATGTGCAATGCCGGGAAACTGTCATCTGTCAGGAAAGTCATCCTCATGAAGAACCTTTCCACTTTGCGCCCGTCACGGCGCCGTTTCTTGCAAACGCTGGGTGCCGGTGGCGTCACCGCCGCGGCCCTGTCTGCCGGTCTGCCCGCCATGATTCCGGGCTTCGGGCGCGGCATGGCCCACGCCGTTGAGACCGGGGGCGTCCAGCAAGTGACCGCCGCACCCGCCACGGCCCGCCTTATCCCCGGGGGTGCCATGTCAACACCAGTATGGGCGTTTAACGGCACGGTGCCGGGCTCGCTTTTGCGCGTTAAACAGGGCGAAGACGTCCATGTCCGCTTTGAAAATCAGCTTGCGGAGCCCAGCAGCATCCACTGGCACGGGGTCCGTGTTCCCAATGCCATGGATGGGGTGCCCGGCCTGACCCAAAAGCCGGTCGCACCGGGCGACACGTTCGATTACCGCTTTAACGCCCGGGATGCCGGGACCTATTGGTATCATCCGCATATCAATTCACCGACCCAGCTTGCCCGCGGCCTCTATGGTGCCCTGATCGTCGAGGAGGCCGATCCGATCAGCGTCGATCGGGAATTTATCTGGCTGATCGATGACTGGCGTCTTGGGGAAAATGGCGAAATCGATCCGGTGTTTAACGCCGGGCACGATGTTGGTCATGCCGGGCGGCTGGGCGGGCTTGTCACCATCAATGGTGTGGCAAATCCCGATATTTCGGTGCGCCCCGGCGAACGGATCAGGTTGCGCATGATCAACACGGCCAATGCGCGGGTTTTTGCCATCGATTTTGCGGGTTTGGCACCGCATCTGATTGCCCTTGATGGTCATCCGGTCACTCCGCATGTGCCGGACCTGCCGGTCTTTTTGTTCGCACCGGGCATGCGGGCTGATTTTATTGTTGATGTCCCACCCGATGCCAGTGGCCTGTTTTCCCTGATCGACCGTTTTTATGACGGGCTTGAAAACCCGTTGGCAAGCCTGCGGGTTGCGGGGAATCCGGTGCGCGGTGATATCGCGCAAACCAGCATGACCCTGCCCGATAACCCGTTGCCCGAACCCGATCTGCAAAATGCCCGGCGCGAACAGTTGCTTTATACCGGCGGCATGATGGGCGGTGGTGTGCTGCGTCATCTTGTCGAAACCGGCAAAATTGATGCCGGCTTCCTTGGGGAAGTGCGCGGCATGGCGCAATCAATGATGGGCATGATGACCGGCGGCGGTATCTGGATGGTCAATGGCCGCGATCCCGAACGGGATGAACTTGGCCCGCTCTTTTCACTCGGCCGCGGGGAAAGCTGTGTCGTGACCGTCACCAATGCCACGGCCTGGTATCACCCGATCCACTTGCATGGTCATGCCTTCCGTGTGCTTTCACGCGACGGGCAACCGACCCGTTATCAGGAATGGCAGGATACCGTCCTTCTTGCCCCGGCAGAACAGGCCGAAATCGCGTTTGTTGCCGACAATCCCGGCGACTGGATGCTTCATTGCCACATTCTCGAACACAAATTCGGCGGCATGTCCGGCTTCATCCGGACCGCCTGACCGCCCCAATGCTGCAATCGAAAAACGACAGGATCAAAACCATGAAACGTTTCTTTGCATTTATGCTGACCCTTGGTCTCGCAACGATGAGTTTGACCGGCCACAGCCACGCCAATCCCTTGCAGGCAAAAGTCTACAAGGATCCCAATTGCGGCTGCTGTGCGATCTATGCCGATTATCTTGTCGCGCGGGACTATGAGGTCGAAGTGATCGAAAGCGATCAGGTTGTTCAGATGTCACGCATGATGGGAATTCCCGAAGAAATGCAGGGCTGTCATCTGACCATGATCGAAGGCTATGCCATTTCCGGGCATGTCCCGTTAGAAACCATCGACCGCATTTTGGCAGAACGGCCTGAGGCCAAGGCATATACCCTGCCGGGCATGCCGATGGGCTCGCCGGGTATGGGCGGCGTCAAGAATGCCCCGTTCGAAGTCTATCAGATCAAGGACAGCACCGCCGAGGTCTACGACATCCGCTAACCGCCTGTAAGGCCCGGCCCCGACGATGGGGCCGGGCCTTATAAGTCGAAATTATGCATGACATTGCCCTTAAAGTTGCGCACAGGGCTTGCGATCTCGCCGCTATAGGCACACACTCTATGTATCGCCTGCTGGGAGTCCTTTGATGCTCCTCGCTTGCAAGTTGTACATATTCGACTGACCCGAAAGTGGTAGGTATCAGCGCTTGGAAATTTGCTGCGGCGCGGTAAGATTGAGGCAGGATCTGAGCAAGGCTCGTAACGACCTTCGCCCGATCTTTGGAAACGTAATCAGGATTAATCGGAGGATCTCATGACCGACGTCGTAATTGTGGGTGCCGCACGGACACCAATCGGCGCATTCAGTGGCACGCTGGCCAATACACCGGCGCACGATCTGGGTGCTATTGCCATCAAGGCTGCACTCGAACGCGCAGGTGTCGAAGGCGATGCTGTTGACGAAGTGATCCTTGGTCAGGTCCTGGCAGGTGGTCAGGGTCAGAACCCGGCACGCCAGGCCGCCATTGGTGCTGGCATTTCTGATCGTACAACCGCGTTTCTGATCAACCAGGTTTGTGGCTCGGGGCTTCGTACCGTTGCCCTTGCAGCCCAGCAGATCATGACCGGGGATGCCAATATCGTCGTTGCCGGTGGTCAGGAAAACATGTCGCTTTCGACCCATGTCGCGCATCTGCGCGCCGGGCACAAAATGGGCGATGTAAAATTCATCGACAGCATGATCAAGGACGGCCTGTGGTGTGCCTTTAACGGTTATCACATGGGCAACACCGCTGAAAACATTGCCAAGAAATGGGGCATTTCGCGAGAAGAGCAGGATGAATTCGCCGCTGCCTCCCAGAACAAGGCCGAGGCCGCCCAGAAAGCCGGTCGTTTCAACGATGAAATCGCCCCGGTAACCATCGCGCATCGCAAGGGTGAAACCATCTTTGATGCCGATGAATATCCGCGTCACGGCGCCACCGTCGACGGCATGGCCAAACTCCGCCCGGCCTTTGATAAGGAAGGCACGGTGACGGCTGGTAACGCATCGGGCATCAATGATGGCGCGGCCGCCCTTGTCGTTATGTCGGCGGCTGAGGCATCCAAGCGTGGCCTGACCCCGCTTGCGACAATCAAAAGCTGGGCGACGGCGGGTGTTGATCCGGCAATCATGGGTTCCGGCCCGATCCCGGCCTCGAAAAAGGCGCTTGAAAAGGCCGGCTGGTCGGCCGCCGACCTTGACCTGATCGAAGCCAACGAAGCCTTTGCCGCCCAGGCGATTGCGGTTAACCGCGACATGGGATGGGATACCGATAAGGTTAACGTCAATGGTGGTGCGATTGCACTTGGCCATCCGATCGGCGCATCCGGCGCCCGTGTGTTCACCACATTGCTGCATGAAATGCAGAAACGCGATGCCAAAAAAGGTCTGGCGACGCTCTGCATTGGTGGCGGTATGGGGGTTGCGCTTTGCGTTGAACGCTAAGCGACCTTTTGCCGGAAAATAACATATGCGGGGCGTCCTCTTGATGGGGATGCCCCGTTTGCATTGATGCAGAATTTGCTGCAGTGCGACGAAAGACTAAGGGCTTTTGTAGAATTCGAGGATGGAGAAGTAATAAAGTTACGTATATAACGCAATTTATGGATTAAAGTTACGCAAGTCGTAGAAGGGCAAGCTACGGAAATCGCGATGATGACACGTTTGATGAACGAAGTTTAGGGAGGCGACCATGACAAAAACAGCACTGGTAACCGGTGGAACACGCGGGATCGGCAAGGCAATCAGTCTGTCACTCAAGGACGCGGGCTACACCGTTGTGGCGAACTATGCTGGCAATGACGAGGCCGCCAAGGCCTTCACCGACGAAACCGGCATTGCGACCTATAAATGGAGTGTCGCGGACGCCGATGCGTGTGCCGCGGGCATC
Source organism: Thalassospira indica (assembly GCF_003403095.1). Classification (NCBI taxonomy): domain Bacteria; kingdom Pseudomonadati; phylum Pseudomonadota; class Alphaproteobacteria; order Rhodospirillales; family Thalassospiraceae; genus Thalassospira; species Thalassospira indica. The sequence continues at coordinate 1,060,752 of NZ_CP031555.1, forward strand.
GCCAAGGTCGAAGCTGAAGTCGGCCCGATTGACATTCTGATCAACAATGCCGGCATCACCCGCGACGGTTTCATGCACAAGATGGAGACCGAGCAATGGAACGCGGTGATCGACACCAATCTGAGCTCGCTCTTTTACATGACCAAACCGGTCCTTGAAGGCATGCGTGCACGCGGCTTTGGCCGTGTCGTCAATATTTCCTCGATCAACGGGCAGGCCGGTCAGTTGGGCCAGACCAACTATTCCGCTGCCAAGGCAGGCGTGCACGGCTTTACCAAGGCGCTTGCGCAGGAAGTCGCGCGTAAGGGGATTACGGTCAACACCATCGCACCGGGCTATATCAATACCGACATGGTGGCAGCCGTTCCGGAAAAGGTCCTTGAAGGCATCATTTCCAAAATCCCGGTCGGACGACTGGGCGAAGCCGATGAGATCGCCCAGGCGATCCTCTATCTCTGCGGCCCGAATTCGGGCTTCATCACTGGTTCCTGCCTGTCGATCAACGGCGGTCAGCATATGTTTTGACCGGCATTGGGCCAAAATACAAAACGCCCCGCAGATTTTGCGGGGCGTTTTTTGTTTCGGAGGCGGGCTTGTGCGGTTATGCGGCAAGGATGTCTTTTGTGGTGACAATCTTGGCAAAGGTGTCGGCCAGCATGGTGAGTTCGTGGTTATGAATATCAGCAGCCGGAACAGTGGTTCCGGTAATGGCATCGGGCAGGTCGCGTGTCGCGGTGGCGTCTGAAACAACACTCACGGCCAGCCCCTTTTCGTCGGCAACCCGTGCGGTGGTCGACACACAGACATGCGTCATAAAGCCCGTAAGAACAACATGTTTGAGGCCAGCTTTTGTCAGAAGCTCTTCAAGGTTGGTATTGCCAAAAGAGCTCGGTACGGCCTTGGTCAGGACCGCTTCACCGTTACGCGGCGCAACTTCGGGCATGATCGCCGCATAGGGGCCGCTTGGATCAAACAGGCCTTCTGCATGGTGCTGCACATGGATCACGGTGCCGCCCTGATCGCGCCAATGGGCAAGTAGCGTCTGGATATTGGCAAGGGCAGGCGAAAGCCCGGACAGCTTCAATTTGCCATCGCGGTATTCTTCCTGCGCATCAATCACAATCAATGCGGCGTCCTTGGGCGTTCCGGTCGGTAGAACGGCACCGGCAATATCAAAGATGGTCTTTGCAGTCATGTCTGGATCCTTGGGTTATCGTTTTGATGCCCCATTATCAACCTGCGAATTTGCATTATCCATCGGCGTTAATTCGGCTAATATCTGCAAATACGCAGATATCGGGAGCTCGTTATGTCCCTTGATTGGGAAGGACTGCGGACCTTTGCCTTGGTCTGTCAGGCTGGAAATATGAGTGCCGCCGCCCGTGAGCTTGGTATCAACCAAACCACCGTGGCGCGCCGTATTGCCCGTCTTGAAGAATGGGTGGGGTACAGTGTGCTCCATCGCGATGGCCGTGCCGTTGCGCCAACCACGCGCGCACAATCCTTGCTAAAAACCGCATTACAGATGCAGGAAACGGTATCTGGCCTTTTGGTCGGGGATCCGCAGACCGATCAGGATACCAATCAAATTAGCGGCATCGTCCGGCTGACCGGGGTGGATGCGATTTTGCAAGATTGTGTCGCCCCGCACATGGCGTCCTTGCATCGGCAATATCCGGGCATTGCGCTGGAACTGATCGGAGCCAATCGCAATCTCAGTCTGCCACAACGCGAAACCGATATCGCCATCCGCCTTGCCCGTCCTGAAACCGGCGCGTTTCATATCCGCCTTCTTGGTCGTTTGGAATATGGCGTCTTTTGCAACCCGAATGGCTTGCCGCTTGCTGCGCTTGATCCGACCGAACTGCCGTGGATCGATCTTGATGAATTCTTTGCTGATAAGCCCGAACAGAAATGGCTGTCGGATCATTTCCCGGATCGCAAGACCATCGGCTATGCCAATCGTGGGTCGATCATGGTATCAATGATGGCAGGCCATGCCTGTTGTGCGCTACTACCGGTGTGCGTGGGCGCGCGGATTGATGGCCTAACCTTGCTTGATGGCTATCATCCGGTTGGTCGCGAGGTCTGGCTTCTGACCCATCAGGACAAACGCCACCTGCCACCGGTCCGTGCGGTTGCGGACTGGCTGTTAGATATTCTTATGGATGGGGAGTTTATTAGCCGCCCGTAACCACGATGTCGGCCAGTTTGCTGAGGCGTGCAACGGTTATGGCATTGGGCAGGTCATTTGTTTCTGCCTTGGCGCTGGCACCATCATCATCAAAGCCAAACGACCGCCACCGATCCATCAGTCGCGCACGCAGTTTTTCTTCCGGCACATCAAGATAGATCGACAGATCAAACAGGCCGTGGAGTTGGTTCCAGGGTGTTTGATCAAGCAAAAGGTAATTGCCCTCGACCAGAATGATCTTGTGATCAGGCGCAATAATCCTGGCTGAGCCACGCGAGATCTCGAGTGTGCGATCAAACAGCGGCACGTAAACGTCTTCGTTTGGCGTGTCACGCAGGGCCATCAAGGTGCGCTTGAGCCCGCCAACATCAAATGTCTCCGGCGCACCCTTGCGGGCCAGAAGGCCGCGTTCTTCCAGAATGGCATTGTCAAAATGAAACCCGTCCATCGGCACCACAGCAGCCCCGGCTTTATCACCCCCCAGATGGTGATAAAGCCGGTCGGACAAGGTTGACTTGCCCGAGGCTGGTGCGCCGACGATGGCCACAAGAATGCGGCCCTTGGCGGCGTGCTTGGCGCGAATGGCGTCTGCCAACGCGTCGAGATCAGGTGTCATGAAACTATGGTTCTCATATCCGGGGTGCGATGTTTTATGCGGCGTCTTCTGCCGGTGGCTCTTTGGCCCCCGTCATGAAGGCAACCGCGTCTGACATGCTGTAATCATCGGGTTTGATGGTGCAAAGACGTTTGCCAAGCCGATGCACATGAATGCGATCGGCGACCTCAAAGACATGCGGCATATTGTGCGAAATCAGCACAATCGGCATGCCGCGCGCCTTCACATCGGCAATCAGATCCAGCACGCGACGGCTTTCCTTAACGCCTAATGCGGCGGTCGGTTCATCCATGATCACCACACGCGATCCGAACGCCGCTGCACGGGCAACCGCAACCCCCTGGCGCTGACCACCCGAAAGGGTTTCAACCGCCTGATTGATGTTCTGAATGGTCATCAGACCAAGATCGGTCAGCTTCTCACGCGCCAGCCGCTGCATTTCCTTATGGTCCAGCGCCCCGAAATACTTGCCCATGATGCCCTTCTTGCGAAGCTCGCGACCCATGAACATGTTGTCAGCAATCGAAAGTGCGGGCGAAAGTGCAAGGTTCTGATACACCGTTTCAATGCCGGCTTCGCGGGCCTCCATTGGCGATGTGAACTGGATCGGCTTGCCATCAAGCTCGATACTGCCTTCATCAATGGTGACAGCCCCCGAAAGCGCCTTGATCAGGGATGATTTCCCCGCCCCGTTATCGCCGATCACGGCAAGAACCTCGCCGGGATAAAGATCAAAGTCGGCATAGTTAAGGGCGGTGACACGACCATATCGTTTGACGATGCCGCGTGCTTTCAGAACAGGTTGCACAGATTGGGAAGTGTTGCTCATGACGACACCTTTCTGATCCACTGGTCAATGGCGACAGCAATAATGGTCAGCCAGCCGATGGCAAAGACCTGCCAAAGAACATCCACCCCCGCAAGGCGAAGGCCAGAATTAAACACGCCGACAATCAACGCCCCGATCAACGGGCCAATGATCGATCCGCGCCCGCCAAACAGCGAAATGCCCCCGATGACAACAGCCGTAATCGATTGCAGGTTGGCTTCCTGAAAACTCTGTGGCGAGACAGACCCAACACGCCCGATCGATGCCCATGCGCCAATCGCACAAACAAGGCCTGCAAGGCAATAAACCGTAATCAGGGTGCGGTTGGTGCGAATGCCCGAAAGTTCAGCCGCCTCCTTGTCATCGCCGATGGCATAGACATGCCGCCCCCAACTGGTGTGATTAAGGATGTACCAAAGCACCCCGAAAATCACCAGCATCAGGATCGACCCATAGGTGATCCTGGCCCCGCCAAGCGCGATGCTTTCGCCAAAGAACTTCAAAAGCGGGGCGATTTCATCAAGTGTTTGGCTTCGGATCGACTGCGCACCCGAAAGCCAAAGATTGAGCGCAAAGAAAATATTCCAGGTACCGAGCGTCACGATAAACGGCGGCAACTTGATCCGGGTCACCAGGAACCCGTTCAGCCCCCCGGCACAGATCCCGCCGATACAGCCAATGATGATGGCAATCGGCGCCGGAATACCGATGGTGACGGCAAGCTGGCCCATAATGACCGACATCAGAACCATGATCGCACCGACCGAAAGATCGATACCGGCGGTCAGGATCACAAGGCTTTGCGCCGCCGCCAGAATGCCGATGATCGATACCTGCTGCATGATCAGCGACAGGTTAAAGGGCGAAAAGAATTTACTGCCGGCGACAAAGCCGAAAATGATGATCGAAAATATCAGAACAATCACCGGCACCATGGTCGGGTTGCCGTGCAAAAAATGCTGCACGTTGCCGAAAAGACTGCGGTGTTTATGTTCGAATTGCGCGACATTGCGGTCGCTGGATTCAAGCGCGTGCTCGAATTCCTGTTTCTGGCGCGACGATTTGGGTGTCTCGCTCATCGTTTCCTCCGGACCTGGTCGAAAACAGGATCAGGCATTCCTGATCCGTTCGCTGTCTTCCGCCCGGCTCTTGCGGCGGGTTCGGATGACATACCAAGTGTAAAGCAAAGTGGGACAAGGAGGGCAGGGGATAATGCTGCCCTCCTTCGAAGCAGGTCAGGATAAATCCCGGATTAACCCCAGCAGCGATCCATGCCCTCGGCAACGTCAATCGACGGAACGCCGTCAACCGGCTGATCGGTCACAAGGTTGACACCCGTGTTATAGAAGTTAAGGCCCTGGCTGTTCTGCGGCTTTTCACCGCTATCCGCCCATGCCTTGATCGCTTCTATACCCTTGGACGCCATCAGCAACGGATACTGCTGCGAGGTTGCACCAATCACGCCATCCTTGACGTTGGCAACACCCGGGCAACCGCCATCGACCGACACGATCAGAACGCCATCTTCCATGCCAAACGATTTCAGTGCCTCATAGGCACCGGCAGCGGCCGGTTCGTTGATGGTGTAAACCACATTGATGTCGGAATCGCGCTGCATCAGGTTTTCCATCGCAGTGCGGCCGCCTTCTTCGTTGCCGTTGGTCACATCATGGCCAACGATCCGGTCGTCATCTTCGTCCCCGATCTTGTTGGGGTCCTTGATGTCAATCCCGAAACCTTTCAGGAAGCCCTGATCGCGCAGCACATCAACCGACGGCGCACTCGGCGTCAGGTCAAGCAGGGCGATCTTGGCATCTGCTGCCTTGTCACCAAGCTTGGCCGCGGCCCACTGACCAATCAGTTCACCGGCCTTGAAGTTATCCGTGGCAAAGGTGGCATCGGCGGCATCAATCGGCTCAAGTGGTGTATCAAGCGCAATCACGATCAGACCGGCATCGCGGGCCTTTTTGACAACCGGGACAATCGCCTTGGTGTCCGATGCGGTCAGAAGGATGCCCTTGGCACCCGATGCGATGCAAGACTCGATGGCCTGAACCTGAGTTTCATGGTCGCCATCAATCTTGCCGGCATAGGTCGACAGGTTAATGCCAAGTTCTTCGGCCTTGGCAGACGCACCTTCCTTCATTTTCACGAAGAACGGGTTGATGTCGGTTTTGGTGATCAGGCAGGCGCCGATTTCGTCGGCTTTTGCGGCGTTCGGGGCCGCGGTCATACCCAGTGCAAGCGCACCAAGGGCGGCGCCAAGAAATGCTTTCTTCATTTGTTTCCTCCCAGGACTGAACCTGAATATTTGGCCATTTTGGCCTGATTTTGCTGTTTTCCAACAGATCGTGACGCACATTTTTTGTCGCGGGTCTTCAATCTGTATGGCCTTACGACACACCAAACCGGCGATCCTGTCAATTAATAAATCCGATTGATTTATTAATTATTCCTGTCACCATGATCCCTAATCGGGCATTAAGGATCCCGAGTGGGAGGAACCAATGACTGACAGCATCTCTGCGAACCCGGACAATATCGGGGCGGATGATCGCAACGCGCGTCCCTTGCATCCGGGCGGGGGCGCAAACCAGCTGCGTGTGCGCGCCTATAACGAACGGCTTGTCTTGTCGCTCGTGCGCCGTAACGCCGGTCTTTCAAAGGCCGAAATCGCAAGGCTTTCCGGGCTTTCGGCCCAAACCGTTTCCGTCATCATGCGCGCCCTTGAAAAGGATGGGCTTTTGATGCGCGGCACACCGGTGCGCGGCAATGTCGGCAAACCAAAGGTGCCGATGGCGCTTAATCCCGACGGGGTTTATTCCTTTGGGCTCAAGATCGGGCGACGCAGCACGGAATTGATCCTGATGGATTTTGTCGGATCGGTGCGGGCAACCAAACGCGAAGCGTACAAATATCCCACCCCCGATGGCATTCGCCGGTTCGTGCGTGGTGCTGTCGATGACATCCTGACCGGCCTTGATCGAAACCAGATTGACCGCATTGCCGGGGTTGGCATCGCTGCCCCTTTTGAATTGTGGAACTGGGTCGATGAGGTCGGCGCCCCGGTCGAAGACATGAATGCCTGGCGCGAGGTTGATCTGGTCGACGCAATCGCCGCCATCGTGCCGTTCCCGGTCTTTCAGCAAAATGACGCGACGGCGGCCTGCGGGGCGGAGCTCGTCTTTGGCCTTGGCCCGAACTATTCCGATTTCGCCTATTTCTTTATCGGGTCGTTTATTGGCGGCGGGGTGGTGCTTAATCAGGCGCTTTATGCCGGGCGGACGGGCAATGCAGGCGCCTTTGGCTCCATGCCGGTCTCCTCGCGCAGCGGCCATCCCAGCCAGTTGATCGATCAGGCCTCGATCTTTGTGCTTGAACAGATGCTGACCCGCGAAGGCGGTGATCCGGCGATGCTATGGCGCGATCCCGATTACTGGCATGGCCTTGGCAAGACGCTTGATATCTGGATCGAACACACCGCGCGCAGTCTGGCGATTGCCATCACCTCGGTCTGTTCGGTGATTGACTTCGAAGCTGTCATTGTCGATGGCGGCTTCCCGGCCGACGTCTGCGAACGGGTGGTTGCCGCAACCCGTGCCGCGATTTCCGAGCTCGATCTGCAAGGCATCGAACGTCCCCGCATCGAACAGGGGCGGGTGGGCAGTGCCGCACGCGCCATCGGTGCGGCAAGTCTGCCCTTGTTCTCGCGATATCTGCTTGATCAGAACGTTCTGTTCAAACAGATGGCCTGATCCAACATCAACTTAGAAATTGTCTTTGCGTTTGCGAATCTCGGTAAAGATCGCAACCGGGCTTTCGCCACTCATCCCCAATGCCGCGGCAACCGATTGCTCATCGGCGCGCAGGAACGGATTGGTCGCAAGCTCGACATCCAGACGCGATGGAATGGTCGGCAGGTTGCGTGCGCGAAGCCCGTCAATATCCTGGCATCGTGCGATCAGGATGGCGTTGTCGGGCTCGATCGTTTTGGCGAATTTGGCGTTGGACTGGGTATATTCATGGCCGCAATAGACCTGCGTGCTGGGCGGAAGATCGCGAAACTTCTGCAAGGAATGCCACATTTGTTCGGGTGTGCCCTCAAACAAACGCCCGCAGCCCAGCGCAAACAGGCTGTCGCCGGAAAACAGCGCGGTGATGGCCGGGAAATAAAACGCGATATGCCCGCTGGTATGGCCCGGCACATCAAATACCCGTCCTTCCAGATCGCCGATCAGGACCTGATCGCCCTCGGCGCAGGTTTCATCCATGTTGGGGATGCGCGCGGTTTCGGCCGTCGGGCCCAGCAATTTCGCACCGTATTTCTCGATCAATTCGGCATTGCCGCCGATATGATCGTGGTGGTGATGGGTGTTGATCACCAGATCAAGGTTCCAGTCACGCTCTTCAAGAGCGGCAATCACCGGGCCTGCTTCGCCCGGATCAACGATGGCGGTGACTTCACTGCGATGGCAGCGCACAAGATAAGTGTAATTGTCTGAAAGACAGGGAATGACGATGACTTCACCCGCAGCCATGGCGTACCTCAAAATGTAATTTATCTGTTGGGGCAAGACTATCAGGATGTAGGCTCAGGACCTATTAATTTGGTTTGAATGGTTCACCGGGTTTGTGCGGATACGCGAAGCAAAACCTCAGGAAGATATGTATCTTTCAAGGCTTTGCGACAAAGTAGCCCGTGCAAACCCCGTGAATCCAAAGGACAGACGTTATATTTGCAAACTCCTGCGTCAAACCCCTTGGCCGGGATACCAGCCCGCCCGGCGGGCCTTTCCTTGGATTTCACAAATATAACGTCCGCCATTCCAATCAAATTAATAGGTCCTGAGCCTAGTGTCTTGAAACAATCACGCAAAAACATTCCCGTGCCGGATCGGGAATGATAGGCTGATCTCATGCGTCAGGATGTCGTTGATCTTCACCGTTTTTATGCCAGCAGTATCGGACAAGCCGCCCGGCGTCTGATCCGCAGGCGTTTGCGCGTCATGTGGTCGGATGTCCGGGGCATGCGGGTCCTTGGTTTTGGCTATGCCACGCCGTACTTGCGCCCGTTTATTGGCGAGGCGGAGCGTGTCATGGCCTTCATGCCCGCCCAGCAGGGCTGCGTTCATTGGCCTGCCGGTGAAGACAACCGTGTGGCGCTGACCGAAGAAACCATGTTGCCGCTGCCTGACAGTTCGGTGGATCGCATTTTGGTCGTGCATCTGGTCGAACATACGGACTCGATGCGTCGCCTGATGCGCGAATGCTGGCGGGTACTGACGCCCAATGGCCGGATTGTCGTGGTGACACCGAACCGAAGCTCGCTCTGGTCCTGGTCGGAAAAAACGCCCTTTGGCTATGGCCATCCCCATAGCGTCTCACAGCTGCAAAACCTGCTGCGCGAAAACATGTTCCTGCCGATCCAGCACAGCCGCGCCCTTTTCATGCCGCCGACCAACATGCGGCTTTTGCTGCGCTGGTCGCAGGTATTTGAAAATATCGGATCGCGCCTGTTCAAGGCCTTTGCCGGGGTCTCTATTGTCGAAGCCGGTAAGCAGCTTTACGCCAGCTCCGGCACGCCACAGCGCAAACGTCGTCTGGTGCATATCCCGGTGACGGTCCCGCCTCTGCGTCCGGCCGATGGCAATCAACAGCACCGTGTGTCGCACGACCAGACCGACGCGTGTCAAAACAGCCCATCGGACGAGGACAAACCAGCACAGCCTTCCACCTCAGACCAGTAAGTCCTCAAAATCACGGCAGGTTTTGTTACATGATGTTAATTGACAGGCACGCCATGATTGTCTGCATAATAACGTCATGTCATTGAAATCTGTTTTGCGAAACACAGTCAGGTTTACCGGACGCGCGCTGTTTGTCGGCGCGCTGTTTCTGCCATTGCACGCCCTCGCAGAGCCGGTGCAAGACAGCAACATGCCCCGAACCATTACGCTGTACGCCGAAGACAGCAACGCACCCTACGCGTTTCTCGATGGGGTGAGCCCCGAAGGCATTTATGTCCGCATCCTCCAGGAAGCATTTGATCGTCTGCCGGGTTATCAGCTTGATATTGTCAATGTGCCGTTTCGCCGCGGGATGGAGCTGCTCAAGGATGGCAAGATCATGGGGTTCTTTCCGCCTTACGCGCGCGGCGATCGCGACTGGATCGAACGCTATTCCATCCCGATCCTACGCGAAACCGTCGTGGCAATCTGCAGCAAGGATTACGCGCAAAGCAATGATCTGAAGCACTTCCCCGATGATTTCAAAGGGGCGCGTTTTGCCAACAACGCCGGATATCGTCTGGCCGGGCCGGAATTCTTTGACATGGTCGAGGCGGGCGAGATTACCCTTGAAGAAGCCAACACCACCGCAAGCAACCTGCGTTTCCTGATGGCTGGTCGTGTTGATTGTTACGTCAATGAACGCATGGCCATTCTGGCCGGGATGCGCGAACTGGCCGTCGACAAGGCAGTCGCCCGCCTGTTTGACGAGGCCGCGATCATCGGGCACGAATTTGGCTATGTTGCCTATGGCCCGGACCCGGAGGGCAAATGGCCCTATCGCGACCAGTTTGCCGGCGCCCTAGATCGCGTGCTCAGTGACATGCTCGCAAGCGGCGAGATCGACCGGCTGGTTGTTTCCTATTTCTCTTATTGATATCGCCCGCCATAGGCTTCGGGGCGTCTGACCGGCACACAAAAAAACAGGCCACCGAATGTCGGTGGCCTGTTTCAATATCGGGCAGATCAGGACGTCTTAGTGTTCGACGTCGCGCCAGATCTTGCGTTTGACCGCATACAGCATTGCCGTCAGAACCAGCAGGAACAGGATCACTTTCATGCCAAGCGCCTTGCGGGCTTCAAGCTCCGGCTGTGCCGTCCAGTTCAGGAAGGCCGTCACATCGCGTGCATGCTGTTCCAGGGTCATCGGGGTGCCGTCCGTGTACTCGACCGCTTCATCATAAAGCGGCGGAGCCATAGAGATCTGATGACCCGGGAAGTAGTGGTTGTAATACTTTCCGTCTGCAAGGTCGAAGCCCTCTGGTGCTTCTTCCTCATAGCCGGTCAGAAGGCCGAACACATAGTCCGGGCCACCCACGCGTGCCTTGTTCATCAACGAAAGGTCCGGCGGAATAGCGCCGCCGTTTGATGCGGCAGCCGCCTTTTCGTTGGGGAACGGAGACGGGAAGTAATCCGAAGCAAGACCCGGACGGGTGAACATGTCACCATCGTCATTCGGGCCGTCTTCGATGTCATACTCGGCGGCAATCGCCTTGATCTGGTCTTCGTTGAACCCAATGCCTTCAAGGTTACGGAAGGCAATGAAGCGCAGGCTGTGACAGCCGGCACAGATGTTCTTGTAGACCTGGAAGCCACGCTGCAGCTGGGCACGGTCATAGGTACCAAACAGACCCTGCCAGCTCCAGTCCTGTGCCTCGGGCACCGGCGCGTCGCCGGCAGCCTTGGCTGCACCACCAGTGAATGCGGTTACCGCGAAGGCGGCAGCAATTGCGGTCAGTGCGAACTTACGCATTTGCACCCTCCTTCAAAACAGATTCGCTGATGCTTGCAGGAAGCGGCTTGGTTCGTTCCATTTTTCCAACCAACGGCATGACCACAAGGAAGTGTGCGAAGTAATACAGCGTCGAAAGCTGACCCATCACGATGACTTTCAGACCCGGAATACCCAGGAAGTAGTCATCCGGTGCCTTCGCCCCGCAATAGCCGAGGATGAAGGTGTCGATCACAAACAGCCAGAAGAACCATTTGTAAACCGGACGGAATTTCGAGCTGCGCACCTTGGAGGTATCAAGCCACGGAATAACGAACAGGATCACGATCGAGGCAAACATCGCCAGCACGCCAAGCAGTTTTGCCGGGATGCCAAAGATGGTGAAGTCGATCGACCGCAGGATCGCATAGAACGGCAGGAAGTACCATTCCGGCACGATGTGCGGCGGTGTGACCAGCGGGTTCGCCGGGATGTAGTTATCCGGGTGGCCCAGGAAGTCAGGTGCAAAGAACACAAACACCGAGAAGAAGATCAGGAACACGCCCATGCCGTACAGATCCTTGATCGTGTAGTACGGATGGAACGGAATGGCATCCGCCGGGGTCTTGATCTCAACACCGGTCGGGTTGTTCGAGCGCACGGTATGCAGTGCCCAGACATGCAGGACAACAAGGCCCAGAATGACAAACGGCATCAGATAGTGCAGCGAGAAGAACCGGTTCAGGGTCGGGTTATCAACCGAGAAACCACCCCAAAGCCAGGTCACCAGCGGATCACCGATGATCGGGAAGGCAGAGAACAGGTTGGTAATAACCGTCGCACCCCAGAAGGACATCTGGCCCCACGGCAGGACATAGCCCATGAACGCGGTTGCCATCATCGCAAGCAGGATCAGGATACCGATCCACCACAACATCTCGCGCGGTGCTTTGTATGACCCGTAATACAGGCCACGGAAAATGTGAATGAACACAACGATGAAGAACATCGATGCGCCGTTCATATGGATATAGCGGATCAGCCAGCCATAGTTCACATCACGCATGATGCGCTCGACCGACTCAAAGGCCATATCGGTATGGGGGGTATAGTTCATCACCAGGAAAATCCCGGTGAGGATCATCGTCACCAGAACAAAACCGGCCAGGGAACCGAAGTTCCACATATAGGACAGGTTTTTCGGGGTCGGATATTCGTATGCAGAGTGGTGCAACATGGAGATGACCGGAAGACGGTCGTCAACCCACTTGACCACTTTGTTGTTCCACTGAGGTGCGCTCATAAACCTGCTCCTTACCCGATCCGGACCGACGTGTCGGTCAGGAATTCATATTCCGGAACGACAAGGTTCAACGGCGCGGGGCCGCGGCGGATACGGCCCGACGTATCATAGTGCGAGCCATGGCATGGGCAGTACCAGCCATCATAATCACCACGGGTTTCGCCTGTGGCAGTGCCCATCGGAATGCAGCCCAGATGGGTGCAGACGCCGACGACAACCAGCCACTCTTTCTTTTCGACACGCGCATCGTCGGTCTGCGGATCGACGAGTTCGTTCAATGCGACGTCTTCAGCCTCATTGATTTCGCGTTCGGTACGATGGCGGATGAAGACAGGTTTGCCTCGCCACATGACCTTAATTGCCTGACCAACCGGGATGTTGGCCAGATTAACCTCAACCGAGGCAAGTGCGAGAACGTCCTTGGACGGGTTCATGCTGTCCACGAACGGCAACAACGCGCAACCAACGCCAACGGCGCCAACTGCTGTGGTCGCCAAGGTCAGGAAATCCCTGCGGTTCTCGTCCGGCTGGTGTTCGCCGGAGGAATGCACCGTTTGCGACATAATTAATCCCTCTTTCTGCCCCCAAAACAGGCATGCGGAATGCCAAACCAAGACTTAGGGCATTCATGTTTACATTCCATTGATGAAAATCAAACAATCTTGCCGCTAAAAGCCCTTAGGCCTGTTTGACGGTCCGTATACTAACAAAAATTCGGTTTGTTAAGGAGAACTTGGAGTTGCAAATTGTTTGCATTCAACAAGATCATTGGGTTTTGCGCTGCACAATTCGGTAAAACATAGCGTAATTGCGGGTATCGCGCCCTTTGTGCGCCAAGGACTTGTGGCTTTAGTTCTTCATATTCCAAAAAAGTCTAATAGCGGCGTTAACGGGTAATTATATGTCGCTGATGAACTGATTCGACATTTGTTCACCAACGATTCTAAAAGAAGCCATGAGAATTTGTTTATTCGAACCTGACATTCCGCAAAACACCGGCACCATCCTGCGCATGGCGGCTTGTTTTGGCCTGCCGGTCGATATCATCGAACCGTGCGGATTTCTTTTGACGTCCGGTGCGCTTAAGCGCGCCGGGATGGATTATCTCGAAAAGGCCGATTATATACGCCACGCCGACTGGCGCGACTTTGTTGCCGCCCGTGAAAACGGAACCCTGCCGGGGCGTCTGGTGTTACTGACGACCAAGGGGGCCGAACCCTATTGCGATTTTGAATTTCGCGCCGATGATATCCTGATGCTGGGTTCCGAAAGCAAAGGGGTACCTGACAGCGTCCATGATTATGTCGATGCCCGCGTCGTCATTCCCATGAAGCCGCAAATGCGCTCGTTGAATGTCGCCATGGCAACCGCAATGACATTGGGTGAGGCGCTCCGACAGACCGATGGCTTTCCTGCAAGCCGAGTGAATGAACCAAGTGAGTAACGCAATGACGGACGCAAAAATTGCTGCAAAACAGGCAATGAATACGAGCACGGACCACAAGGTCGACGATGCCGTGATTGCCAAACGCAAACAGATCGCCCAGGACTGGTTCCGCCAATTGCGTGATGACATTTGCGCCAGTTACGAGGCGCTTGAGGACAGCTACGAAGGACCACTTTCTGACCGTGCACCGGGGCGGTTCGAGCGCACCGTCTGGGAGCGCGGCGAAAATGAGGGCGGCGGCGAAATGTCGGTCATGAAGGGCCGGGTGTTTGAAAAGGTCGGGGTCAATATCTCGGTCGTGCATGGCGAATTTTCAGAAAAATTCCGCAAGGAAATCCCCGGTGCCGATGAAAACCCCAATTTCTGGGCCGCGGGCATTTCACTGGTCGCCCATCCATGCTCGCCCCATGTTCCGGCCGTACACATGAATACCCGCCATATCGTCACCACCAAGGCATGGTTTGGCGGTGGTGCCGATCTGACCCCGGTCTTCCCGCAGGAAAAAGACACCGCTGATTTCCATGGCGCGCTTAAATCCGCCTGCGATGCCCACGGCGATGACTATTACGACCGCTTCAAAAAATGGTGCGATGAATATTTCTTCCTGCCACACCGCAACGAACCACGCGGCGTTGGCGGGATTTTCTATGACTACTTGGATGCCGATTGGGACAAGGACTTTGCCTTTACCCAGGATGTCGGGCGGGCTTTCCGCGATATCTATCCCGAACTGGTCAAACGCCATTACAACAAGCCCTGGAACGATGATGAACGTCGCGCCCAACTGATCAAGCGCGGCCGCTATGTTGAATTCAACCTGCTCCATGATCGCGGCACACGTTTCGGCCTGATGACCGGTGGCAACACCGAAGCCATCCTGATGTCGCTCCCGCCCGAAGCAAACTGGCCGTAAAGCTGATGGTTCTGCATGGATGCCCGCTTGCGCGGGCATGACGTGACGAGAAACGGGTGAGGGGAACCTCCGTCATCCCCGCGCAGGCGGGGATCTCGTGTTGCTTGCCCTGAACGCGCTATCGAATTCTGTCCGCCAATCGCGTCATAAGGTCCATGCGCTCATGGAAAATCGCCACGACCAGTGCGGGCGCATTTTCGCGCGGAAGACAAAAGACGTAATGTTGCGCGCAGCGCACCATCCGAAGATTTGGAAAAAGTTCGCTCATGTCATGGAATGAACCACGTCCGGCGGCAAGGTCATCAATGCCCTTTTCCAGCGTGGCGACATAGCGCCGCACTTGTTCTGGGCCCCATTCCTTGTTGGTATAGCGAATGATCCCGCGCAGATCGGCTTCTGCCTCTGCGCTAAGGATATACCCCGTCACGCGGGCTTCTCGCTCAGTTCTTCATCAAGGATTTCAGCGATGCTTTTGGCAGACACCTTCCCTGCAACCCCATCGTGGATACGGTTTTCAAGCAAGGTTTTCAGCTCCATCCATGCCTTATCAGCATTGGTATCGTCCGGGAATAACCGTTCGAGTGCGTATTGCTTGATGGTCTTGCCCTGCAAGGCGGCCATCGCCTTCAGGCTTTGATGCTGCTGGTCGGTGATGTCGATCGTCAAGCGGCTCATAGGGCAATCTCCCAACAAATGTACAAACCCACATTACCACATATATGGGTTTATTGCTATTGCGTGGTCCTATTGATTGAATGGACGTTTTCCATCGATGTAGGCCATTATTTGTCCCGCGCAGCAAAAATCCGCCCGATGGTATTAAGCAAAATCTGCGCTGCCAGAATGCTCGTCGATCCGGTGTGATCGTAATCCGGTGCCACTTCGACCAGATCAATACCGACAATATCGCCGCGCTTGGCAAGACCTGCGATGATTTCCAGCACGTCATAATACAGGAACCCGCCATGGCTTGGCGTGCCGGTGCCCGGCGCAATCGACGGATCAAACCCGTCAATATCAATCGTCAGGTAATACCGCTTCCCGGCCGGAATGCGTTCCAGCACACCCTCGACACCAAGCTTGCGAACTTGGCGGACGGACAGGATGTCGGAACCCTGTTCACGGGCATAGTCATAGCCCTCCTTGGCGGTCGAGGACACATTGCGAATGCCAAGTTGGGTCATGCCCGTCACCCACGGCTTTTCAATCGCACGGCGCATTGGGTTGCCATGACCATTGCGTACGCCGTGGCGCTCATCAACGAAATCCAGATGGGCGTCAAACTGCACGACATGCACGGGTTCCTGATCGGAAAAGGCATTGATGCAGGGAATATTGATCGAATGATCCCCGCCCAGAACCACGGGCAGGGCACCGGCGGCCAAAATCTTGCGCACGCCAAACTCGATATTGGCATGGCTGTTGATCGTGTCGGTATGGATGATATCGGCGTCCCCAATATCGACCATCCGGACTCCTTCAAGATAGGTCATGTCATCTTCATGGTCATAGGCCCCGGCATGGCCAAAGGCAAAAAGTGTCGATGCTTCGCGAATGCCGCGCGGCCCAAACCGCGCCCCTGATCGCCACTGGGTGCCAAAGTCAAACGGCGCACCAAGAATGGCAACATCGGCATCAATCGCATCCCAGTTCTCGACATAGGGGCTTTTGGAAAAAGTCGAAATCCCCACAAAAGGCAGGTTCAACCGCCCGCTGTTATAGCCATGTTCAGACATGAAAAATCCCCTGTCGAAAGTGGTGCGCGCAAACCACCACTCTAGGGGACGGGCCGCCTGTAATACAGCAAAACAATTCAGGTGCTTGGCAGCACTCACATCTTCAAAGCCGCCCTAATTTAAATCTCAATGCGGACAGCATTTGCACCCCGACGCGAAAAACGAACCTCATACGATACCTGCATTCCTTCTCGTATCTTATCCCAAGTCCTCGGGGCCGAGTTTGCTTCATTGGCGTAAATTCCTGTGGGGATGTCATTGTGGCTGACAAACAAATATGACTCTGTTCGTGAAAGGACTGCTCCGCTTAATCTAGGAATGATTTTTTCCACAGCATCGGGTGAAATCTGTGGGAACTTTCTATATGTACTTGGCGACAGCTTGTTGGCTGCTAGGAAAAGCTTCTCAGACTCCTCATGACGAGCCAGAGCGAACAAAATTTCAGCGTGAATGAACCTAGCCTCATAGTTCCTGTCTATGGTGTCATATGCGAGGCTCTGGTGCTGCTCAATCTTATTTAAATCGGTTGGGGCGTGTCTAAGAGTGAACTTTGCAATCGACGAATGAATTAGCTTACTTTCTGGGTAGATTTCCAGAGCTCTACTCAGTGTTTCTATCTCTTTTTCTGGTTCGTTAGCTTTCGCATATCCGTTGGCTAAACGTACCCATACAGTGTCACTGCGGGTTCCTTTGCGTATAGCTTTTTCAAGAGCGAAATTAGACTTCCTCACATCCGGAATTATTTGATGTAGTCTAGACTCGCACTCAAAAAAAGTCGCCTCGTCAGGGAATTGCTGTTGTGCATTTGCTAGGGCGACTTCGACGGCGACGATCTTATCGTTAATTTCTTCTTCGGGTACATCACTAGTAAGAGTATCGCTTAGTTCATCAATCAAAAGTTTGATGCTAGAGGAAGCTTTGTATTCATTATTACTACTTTTCAGTTCATTTAAGTGTTCTCTGCAAGTGTTCCTTAACTGCTTCTTTTCAATTGCCGAATTTGCTTCATTGGCCGACTTGCGTGCGACTTCTGCCTGCGTGTGAATTATGGTGGGATTGTTCGGTGCAAGTTTTCTGGCATGTTCAATTGCAGTTCTGGCCAGCACCGTATCTCCTGCGATGTGAGTAGACTCAAAAATCGCCCACTGTTGAAACACGAAAGCTTCCGGAGCAATTTCTGTTGCTTTTTTGTATATGTTTCTTACAGCAACTGGAGAGGACATGTTTTTTATTAAATTGTGTCCTTTAGTCAAAAGATCGAAAGCTAGTTTATCGGCTGTATAGCCTATGTCGAGAGCATCAAGCAGTCTCACCAAATTTTGAGACTTCTCGGTATCTGTCTCGCAAGCCCCTCTAAAAACTAAACTTGCAACTTTTGAGTGCCGCGCTGTGTAAATAACATCGCGAGTATAGTTGTCTTGGGTAGACTTGACGATATTTTCCAGTGGTAGGAAGAACTTTGCTTCATATTCTTTAAAGTCAATTCCAGAGAGGCGGCGTACGGTCCCAGCTCTAGCCCCTATGCCGAACTGGCTCATTGTGCAGATGCTCAAGTACAGATCGCGCGCCTCTTTAGGCTGTATTCTATTGTACTCATTTAAGATTATTTCTTCAAATCGCTTGCCTTGAGTTGCTTCGTGAAGCGCAACTAAGAGTTGCCTTTCTGCTTTATCTTCAAAGCGTTTTATTTTTTCTTCTTCAGTTAAGTCAACAAGAACACCCTCGCACTTGTGCTGTTTCAGTTTTTCAAGAAGTGCGAGTATTTCCTTTCTGGATAGGTAGCGAACCCGAAAATCTTCAGGATGAAATACATCAAGGTCACGGCAGTGGGTAAACCATTCACTGTCCGTTTCAGACGTTACGATCGTGATCGGTCTTCCATGATCAATTGATTTGGCAAGTACGGATTGGATGTTTGATTTGTGCTGTGAAGTCTTATCTACGCATATATATAGTCGATCATTTATAACCTCGGAAATTTCTTCAATCGCTTCCCAGCGCAGATGCCCAGCTTCATTCAAATATATAACGGGCTTATTCAAAGACGTTGCGAGCCCCCAAGCCGTTTGCTTGAGAGTGATAGTCTTTCCGTTACCCGCAGGACCTTTGAAAGCAAGTAAACGAGGTCGGTTGTTGTTTTCATCAACCTCTAGAATATTGAGAAGGCAGTCTTCTACGATTTTTCTTTCGATTGCTAGGTTCTGTAATATGCATCCAAAACCTGTATCAAATCCTTGGTAAAATAACTGTGGATCTTGCTGTTTATGCATCATGCCCGTTGATACAAAGCATACGTCGTTGTCGAGGTAGTTTATAGTACTGTCAGATAGTTCATTTTCATTTAAAATGAAATTGTATATTGGGTGTCTTTTTTCTTTTTCGCTAAAGTATATTTTACGTTTAATTTTAGGTATTTTTTCATCTATCGATTTCATAAAATTGATAAATGTTGAGTCTATCAATTTTACTTTTCTTTCAGACCAGTAATCTATCTCTACTTTGTTTGGATTTGGAGATATAATGTAAAATGTTCCGCGTGATTCAGAATTAGGAGATACTTTGCTTACAAGTTTTTTGATATGAGTATCTTTTAAGCTGTATCCACAGAATAAAAATATCGAGTCAAATGACTTGTCTTCAAGCCTGTCAAATAATCTAGTTCTATTTTTTTTAATTTCGTCATAACTGTCACCAGACAGTATTAGTGGTACGCTGTTGTCGAATGCATTGTCTAAGCATCCATGGAGTTTTAAGTACTCCACTGGTTTTTCAGTATTCCTTACCATTTCATTGATTGGTTCCGAATTTTTAACGATTCGGACTAAATTCTGAGAACAGTTTTTTTTATTATTTTGATATGCCTGCTCTAAAAGGGTGTCATAATTAGTTGTTGCAATAAGCCTCCAGTGGAACTCCGTTATGAGCTTATATGCCTCGCTTGGGACAAACTGCTTAAATTGTTCAACTATGAAGGCAGAGAATACTCCGTTTCCTGCTGCCTGAATTGCAAAGTCGGCTGCAGATTGTAAATCGTAATCTTTCGACTCACCGTTGAAGAAGTGGTCACAGATTGCGTCCCGGAGTGCGTTGGCGCTAGGAGGGTTATGTTTTGGGTTTTCTGGCGAGCTACATTCCATCGCGGCACCCGCACCGAGAAATAAAACGGCTCTCCTTGCTTCAATAGCAGCGAGCAGGCTCGCGGGAATGTCGGGCAGTTCATTTGCCATCAATAAATCCCTCAGAAACGTTGTTTGAAGCCCCGAGGCATGGGTGGCGACTGAGCCACCTAGGAGTTAGTGGGTATCTTTGACCAGAAGTCTCAATTGCTCTCAGGTAGTTTCTCGTAGCATATTAGCTTTTTTAGAATTTATTGGGAAAAAATACAATCTTGGATTGTTTTCAGTTCTGTTTAATGTTGAATTCGGTTGGATATCATTCTTCGTAGTATGTCGCGTTGATGGCAATCAAGTCTCGTTGATCAACCAATCAAGCAGCGTGGTGGTGGTATTGCTGACCGAGGCACCGGGCACCACCCAGTATCCGCGATCAGCGCGCGCCACTTCGCGGCCAACCGCAACGAGACTGCCTTGTTCAAGGTGATGATCAACCAGTCCGCGCCAGCCAAGTGCCACCCCCTGTTCGGCAAGGGCCGCCTGAATGACAAAGCCATAGGTATTGAGGCCAAGATCGCCCTGGGCGGGTTTGCGGTCAATTCCGTGATCGGCAAGCCAGCTTTCCCATGTCAGCCAACGTGACTTGCCGGCGACCTCCAGATGCAAAAGCGGGGCGCGGGCAAACTTCGCCGGATCGTCAAACGGACCATAGCGTTCCAGAAAGCCCGGTGTACAAACCGGCACTACCCGTTCCGGGATCAGAAGCCGTGCGGTATCGGGGAAATTGTCCGCCGCCCCGAACAGCATGGCGGCATCGGTTTCGCGTGCCATCGCATCATCAAGACCCTGGGATGCGATGATATGAACTTCGGCCTCGGGATGAAGACGGCGGAAATCGGTCACACGTGGCATCAGCCAAAAGGCGGCAAAACCGAAATCGGTAAAGATCCGCACTGCATGATCCTGCGTGGTGCGCCGGGTGTCCCGCGCAGCCTTGTCGATGCTCTCGACACTGGTTTTCACCGCCTCAAACAGGATTTCGCCCGCATCGGTCAATCGACTGCCGCCTTGCGATCGATGCAGCAGGGAAACACCCAGCTGATCCTCGACCCGCTTGATCTGATAGGTCACGGCAGGCTGGGTCAATCCCAGTTCATTGGCCGCCCGCGTCAGGCTGCCAAGCCGCCCAACCGCTTCAAAAATTCTCAGCCAGCCAATGTCGAGCGGTCTTTGCATTATAAAAATTCTTTATGGAAGTGATTAAAAAACACCGTGTTTCTTTGAGTATTGATTTGTGGATTTAATGGTGAAGGGTCAGGATTCATTCATTTGACTTGAATGGTCAATCAGATTTGTGCGGATACGCGGAGCGAAATCGCCGGAAGATAAGTATCTTTCAAGGTTTTGCGACAAAGTAGCCCGTGCAAATCCGATTGATCCGAAGGACAGAGATTATATTTGCGAACTCCGGCGTCAAAGCCCTAGGACGGGATACCAACCCGCCCAGCGGCCATTTCCTGGGATTTCACAAATATAATCTCTGTCATTCAAATCAAATGAATGGACCCTGACCCTCGCGAATTGCGTCAAGCGGAATAACAACAAGGCCCGATAAAACGCACCCGAAAAGGGGCACGGGGTTTTTGCTGGCGTGGATCGCATCAAACGACCCAGGGGTGCTTTCTTGTCAATACTGCCGTCCCGGTGATCGGCGGATTGCACCCTGTGAAGGAGTGCATAATAAATGACGTCCCCGAATATCCTGATCCTGATGGTCGACCAGTTGAACGGGACCCTGTTCCCGGATGGCCCTGCGGATTTTCTCCATACGCCCCACTTGCGCAAGCTCGCTGAACGTTCCGCGCGTTTTCGCAACTGCTATACGGCATCGCCTCTGTGCGCGCCGGGACGGGCGTCGTTTATGGCCGGTCAGCTGCCCAATCGCACGCGGGTCTATGACAATGCCGCCGAATTTGCCTCAGACATTCCAACCTATGCCCATCACTTGCGCCGCGCAGGCTATTACACCTGCCTGTCGGGCAAGATGCATTTCGTCGGCCCCGATCAGCTGCACGGGTTTGAAGAACGCCTGACCACCGATATCTATCCGGCCGATTTTGGCTGGACCCCGGATTATCGCAAGCCCGGCGAGCGCATCGACTGGTGGTATCATAACCTTGGCTCGGTCACCGGTGCCGGTGTGGCCGAGATTTCCAACCAGATGGAATATGATGACGAGGTTGCCTACAACGCGACGCACAAGATTTATGACCTGTCGCGCGGCCAGGATGAACGCCCGTGGTGCCTGACTGTCAGCTTCACCCATCCGCATGACCCTTATGTCGCGCGCAAGAAATTCTGGGACCTGTACGAAGACTGCCCGGAACTTGAACCCGATGTCGCACCGTTTGATTTCGATGATCAGGATCCGCATTCGCAGCGTCTGATGAAGGCCAGTGACTACACTGCCTTTGACATCAAAAACGAAGATGTCAGACGGTCCCGTCAGGCCTATTTCGCCAACATTTCCTATATTGATGACAAGGTCGGGCAGATCATGGAGGTGCTTGAAACCACCCGTCAGCTCGACAACACCATCATCATTTTTGTTTCCGATCATGGCGATATGCTGGGCGAACGCGGCCTGTGGTTCAAAATGAGCTTCTTTGAAGGCTCGGCGCGTGTGCCGCTGATGATGGCCGGGCCAAACATTACGCCGGGCCTTTATACCGATCCGGTTTCAAGCCTTGATGTCACCCCGACCGTGGCCGATCTTGCCGGCATTTCGATGGATGAAGTCGCCCCTTGGACCGATGGCATGTCGCTCTGTGGCATGCTGGCAGGCAAGGCCCGTACAGAACCGGTCCTGATGGAATATGCCGCCGAAGGGTCCTATGCCCCGCTGGTCTGCATCCGCGAAGGCAAATGGAAATACACCTATTGCACGCTCGATCCCGAACAGCTGTTTGACCTTGAAGCCGACCCCAGGGAACTCACCAACCTTGCAACCGATCCGGCGTGCGCCGACCAGCTTGAGGTCTTCCGTGCCCAGCGGGCCGCACGCTGGAATCTGGAGGCATTTGATTCTGCGGTCCGCGAAAGTCAGGCACGTCGCTGGATCGTTTACGAGGCGCTGCGCAACGGCTCCTACTTCCCGTGGGATTACCAGCCGCTGCAAAAGGCATCCGAACGCTATATGCGCAATCACATGGACCTCAACGAGGTCGAAGACAAGCAGCGCTTCCCGCGAGGGGAGTAAGAAGCAGCGTCGGCCAGCCATGTGGGACGGCGGGCCGGCGCTGCCTCAACTCTTGTGTAGCAAGAGCTGAAGAAAGGAAGACCAGAAGTGCCTATCAAAGCCGCCTTGCAGTCCGGCTCGGGTACGGACCGCATGTTTGATCAGTTTGTCGTTCGGGAGACCCCCGGCGCTGATCGGGAGGCATAAACAACGAAAAGTTGGGTACCCGAAACAGTGAGGTAATCATGGACGAAAAAATGAAGGTGGGCCCACTCGGGCCCTTCCCGCGGGTCAGTAAGCCGGTCTTTTCCGTCTCGGCAATCCTGATCGTCGGGTTCATCATATTCGGGGCGGTCTTTACCGAAACGGCAGGCGCGATCTTTACCGGCGCTCAGGCAATTATCGCCAGCTACTTTGGCTGGTTTCTGATCATCGTTGCCAATCTGGCCGTCGTGGTCAGTCTTTATCTTGCCATCGGTCCCTATGGCCGGGTGCGTCTGGGACGTCAGACTGACAAGCCGGAATATGGTCTGTTTTCGTGGACAGCGATGCTGTTTAGTGCCGGCATCGGCATCGGGTTGCTCTATTGGGGGGTCGCCGAACCGTTGTATCACTATTTCGCGCCACCCATGGCCGAACCCGAAAGCATTGAGGCCGCCGAACAGGCGATGACGATTTCGTTCCTGCATTGGGGCATCCATGGTTGGGCACTTTATTGCATTGTCGGCCTGTCACTGGCCTATTTCCATTACCGCAAGGGCCTGCCGCTTTCGATCCGCTCCGCCCTGTATCCGATCATTGGTGAACGGATCTATGGCACCTGGGGCCACGTCGTAGACATCCTTGCGGTGTTTGGCACCATGTTTGGCATTGTCACCACCCTTGGTCTTGGCGTGATGCAAATCAGTTCTGGTCTGAATACGTTGTTTGGCATTCCTGATACGGTGCCGGTTCAGATCGTGTTGATTGCCATCATTACCCTGTTTGCGACCATTTCGGTCATGGCGGGCCTTGATGGCGGGATCAAGCGGATCAGTAACCTCAACATACAGCTCAGCTTTGTGTTGCTGGCCTTTGTTCTGTTCTTTGGTCCGACGCTTTTCGTCCTCGACAGCTTCGTTGAAAATGTCGGCAACTATGTCAGCAATCTGGTCCAGATCAGTCTCTGGAGCGAAGCCTACACTGACAGCAACTGGCAGGCAGGCTGGACGATCTTCTATTGGGCCTGGTGGGTGTCGTGGTCACCGTTTGTCGGCATCTTTATCGCCCGCATTTCGCGGGGCCGTACGGTGCGTGAATTCACCCTCGGTGTATTGTTTATCCCGGTCTTCATTCTGTTCTTCTGGTTCACCGCCTTTGGCGGGGCTGCGATCCATATGGAAATGATTGGCGATCCCGGTTTGATCGAGGCCACCAAGGCCAGTTATGGCAGCGCGATCTTCAAGTTGCTGGAATTCATGCCGCTGACCAAATTTGTCACTACTGTTGTGATCGTGATGATCGTGATCTGGTTTGTCACGTCATCTGACAGTGGGTCCTTTGTCATCGACATGCTGACCGCCGGTGGCGATGCCGATCCGCCCCGTATTCAACGTCTGTTCTGGGCAACGACGGAAGGCGTGATTGCTGCCGTCCTGCTGGTGGCAGGCGGGCTGTCGGCCTTGCAGGCCGCAGCTGTGGTGGCGGGCTTCCCGTTTGCCGCGGTCATTCTGGTCATGATGTATGGGCTGTTGCGTGGTCTTGGCCGCGACTCACTCGTGCTCTATCGCTACAAGCAGTGGTACGAGACCGAACATGAGGCCGACCATAATCTGCCTGACGCCTATGTCGACGAAGACGAACTCCCCGACGTTCACCCGGGGCCTTCGATCACATCACCAAGGCATGCTGAATAGGCGCGCCGAAGACTTCCGGTGACGATCAAACACAAAAACGGACGGATGGCACACGCCATCCGTCCGTTGCTTTGATGGTGTTTAGGCCATCCTGGTCGGTCTTATGCTGCACGCTGGTGGTGCGTGCCTTCGCTGACTTCCTCGACGATTTTACTGACAAATACATCAAGGTCGTTGGGCGAACGCGACGTCACAATGCCGTCTTCGCAGACCACGGCCTCGTCGCGCCACAGTGCACCGGCATTCAGCATATCGGTCTTGATCGATGCAAATGACGTTGCGTGGCGATCACGCAGTGCACCGGCTTCAATCAGAAGCCACGGGCCATGGCAAATGGCAGCGACCGGTTTGCCCGATGCGACGAACTCGCGCACCAGACTGACAGACGCTTCGTCATTACGCAGCAGGTCAGGGTTGATCTGCCCGCCCGGGATGACCAGCGCGTCATAGTCTTTGATATCGACATCTTTGACCTCGACATCGACATCGACCGTATCGCCCCAGTCACTTTTATCCCAGCTTTTGATCGGCTCGGATTTGGGGGATGCGATTTTGACGTCGGCCCCGTGGTTTGACAATTTTTCAAGCGGAACACGCAGTTCAGACCGTTCATAGCCATCGGTGGCAAGAATCAGAATCTTTGCGGTATCAATCGCAGGCATAATGTCGCTCCTTTCATTGGTGTCGGGCATTACACCTTTCAAACGGCTGCGACCTGCTCTCGTTCCAAATTTTAATGTGATCATTTTGTGGCAAGGGCGCAGAAGCGCCGTGAAACGTCGAGTTTCCCCTGCGCAATCGATAGCGCGTCAGCATGCTTTTTAATTGTATGAGGATTTATGTGTCGCCTTGTCAGGGGGCTGGCTGGTTGCCGATTAAAGGTCGTCGAAACCCAGATATCCGTCTGAAAAACAGGCGGTTTCTAATCCTCATATTTAATAGGGTCGGATTAATGGGGGCTGCCGAAGGAACCAGCTCAGTTTGACGGGGTCGTTTTTTCGGGCGCCATTTGGTCTTCTGCCGCGTTCAGGATGCGCCAGTCTTTCACCTGTTCATTGATGATGCCGCTATTGGTTAGGCACTGGTGAATGAACCCGTTGGCATGCAGCGCATTTATCCCGCTATTTAAGGCCCCAACGATCTTGTCTGCGTCCGGCAGATGGCGCGATATCATGAAATGCTGGCTTGCGGGCAAGGTCACCTTGACGCCGGGCACCGGATACAGGCGGATCCCCTCAACTTCGCGCACCATCGCCGGCGTGCTGGAAAATTCCAGCAACGTAAAATCGGCGCGATTGGCATTGATCATTGCATACATTTGTTGCTTGGTGGCTGCACTGGTCAGGCTTGCAGGCGCCAGGCTTTCAAGCACGTCCCAATCCAGACGCCAGGTGCGGATCGATACCGCACTCATGTTATGCACATTCGAAATCGGCTTGTTATCGCTCAGCGTCAAATTGTCCTCGCGGACATAGATGCCTTTCTCGACAGCGCCCCGGCGCAGGATTGGCGCTGATTTCAGCGCTTCCGGGTCGGCATCAATATTGAAATCCCAGTCCGATTTGATATCGGCAAAGCCTTCGCTGACCATCATGCGGCTGCGTTCGGAATTGGGCGATGGCACCACCTCTACCCTCGCGGCAAGCCCGCCCGCCTGCAGGGCTTTCTCCAGAATGGAATACATCACAAGCGACGTGCTGTTGGGCCTGTATGCAAGACAGGACCGGCAATCCGGGTTGTTGTCATTCTGGCAGGAAAGAACCGCATCGAACTCGGCTTCGCGCACGGGGAAGCGAATATCGACGGTCTCTGTGGCGTTTGCGGGGACGCTTCTAAAAGCAGCCAGCGCGCAAAGCGTAAAGCTCAGGGCGACAAAAATGCCAAATCTGGCTTTGTCTGTCGACCTGGTGGCAAAGGTCTTGGGGCTCATGCGGTGGTCCGGTGACGATGGTTGTGTTCACGACCGCCAATATGTGAGAACGCGCACATGTGATTTCATCCTTTGTGAGGTGAAATTTTTAACACGAAACAAAAATCCCAACAAAAATACCCCGGCCATGATGACCGGGGTATTCTTCAAAAAATGTGAATAATCGATCTGATTATTCAAAAAAAATCACTCAGCGGCAACCGCGGTATTTTCGCCGCGTACCAGCGCCATATAGTCTTCCATCATGGTCTTGCAGACCTGACCCGGGGTGAAGCTATATTGCCCGATTTCCGCCACCGGCGTGACCTCGGCCGCGGTACCGGTCAGGAAGCATTCTTCAAAGCCTTCCATTTCCTCTGGCATGATCGCGCGTTCAATCACCTCATAGCCGCGCGCCTTGGCAAGGCCAATGACAGTACGGCGGGTAATGCCATCCAGGAAGCAATCTGGCTTCGGCGTATGGATCTGGCCATCCTTGATGAAGAAGACGTTGGCACCGGTCGCCTCGGCAACCTGACCACGGTAATCAAGCATCAGGGCATCTGCATAGCCTTTGCGCTCTGCCTCGTGCTTGGACAGGGTGCAGATCATGTAAAGACCGGCAGCCTTGGCATTGGTCGGTGCGGTGTTCGGGGCCGGGCGGGCCCATTTCGACAGATCAAGACGAATGCCCTTAAGGCGTTCTTCGGGCTTGAAATAGCTCGGCCATTCCCAGCAGGCAATCGCCACATTGATGCGCGTGGTCTGGGCCGAAACGCCCATCATTTCGCTGCCGCGCCAGGCAATACGGCGGATATAGCCATCGGTAATGTCGTTCGCTGCCAGCGTTTCGATGACGGCATCATCGAGTTCCGCGGCGCTATAGGGGATTTTCATGTCCAGGATTTCGCCGGATTTGATCAGGCGTTCACCATGCTCGGCCAGCTTGAAGACCTTGCCGTTATAGGAACGTTCGCCCTCAAAAACCGCACTCCCGTAATGGACAGCGTGGCTCAGCACATGCAAAGTGCTTTCACGCCATGGTTTAAGTTCACCATTATACCAGATATAACCATCACGGTTATCAAAGGTCGGAGCTGTCATTTGCCAAATTCCATTTCAAGAACGTTCCTGGACGTAACTTTATGTCCTTATTTGTCTGGTCGGGGTAACATTCATAGATTAATGTGTCAATATAACTGACATAACGGATAAGCATGGCAGATATCTCTACACGCAAGGTCAACCCTCTTTTCCTGAGGGAAGAAGAGCTTAGGCAAGGCATTGAATTGCTGTTCTATGCCTATCGTGATTTTACCGAAGTCGCGGACCAGATGCTTGCGCAATATAATTTTGGTCGCGCCCACCATCGGGTCATCTATTTCGTCAGCCGAAACCCCGGTATTACGGTCAGTGACCTGTTGTCGATTCTCAAGATCACCAAGCAGTCCTTGTCGCGCGTGCTGGGTCAATTGGTGCGTGAAGGTTTCATCGAACAAAAGACCGGTGTGCAGGACCGCCGTCAGCGTTTGCTGACCCTGACTGAAAAGGGCGAGGCGCTTGAGCGCGAATTGACCGAACAGCAACGTGCCCTGATTGCGGCGGCCTATCGCGAGGCCGGGGCAGAATCGGTCGAGGGGTTCCGCAAGGTCATGATGGGCATGATGGATGAAAAGGACCGCAAGCGGTTCGAGGATGATGGCCCCGGTGGCCTGCGCCGCCGTGCCGGATGAGGCGGTTGTGAGATCTGTCATAATTTTGACGTCGTCATGCTTACGCTTTTGAAAGACTTTGCAGCCAAATTGTTCTCCAGCGATCCTGAACCCAGGGAAATCCGATGACCGGTGCTGATCAGCCACATGTTCTTGTGGTCGATGATGATGACCGTTTGCGTGACCTTCTTACCCGCTATCTGGGCGAGAACGGCTTTAACGTATCTGCCGCACGAGATGCTGCGACTGCGCGTGCCAGTCTTGCGGGATTGCAGTTTGATCTGATCGTTCTTGACGTTCTGATGCCCGGCGAAAAGGGCGTTGATCTGGCGCGCAGCCTGCGCGAAAGCGGATCAAAGGTTCCGATCCTTCTGCTTACCGCACTGTCCGAGACCGAAGACCGCATCGCAGGTCTTGAAGCCGGCGTGGATGACTATCTGGCCAAGCCGTTTGAGCCGCGCGAGCTGGTGCTTCGCATTGAGGCAATCCTGCGTCGCTATGGCGAACTGCCTGAACCCGAAAGCCCATCATCGCCAGACCCTGATGATACCATGGCATGCTTTGGCGCGTTCCGGTTTGATATGACACGCATGATCCTGCAACGCGGTGATGAGCATGTCTATCTGACGACCGCTGAGCAGGCCTTGCTGGTAGCCCTGATCAAACGCCGCGGTCAGACCACATCGCGCGAGCAACTTCAGGACATGATCAGCGGCAATGCCATTGATCCTAGCGCGTCGCGCAGCATTGATGTGCAGGTCACCCGCCTTAGGCGCAAATTCGAAGAAGACCCGAAGCAACCAAGATACTTGCAGACAGTACGTGGTCAGGGCTATGTCCTGTATACGGATTGAGGAACGCAAAATGAGCGACCATGAAAACGGACAGGGATAAGCAGCGTGGGTAGCGAACAGAACGGACGGATCAAGTCATTGATGCCGACGGGGCTTTTGGGCCGGTCGCTTCTGATCCTGATGACGCCGATGCTGCTGTTGCAGATTGTTACGGTGCTGATCTTCTTTGAACGGCACTGGGACACAGTTGCCCGCCAACTGAGCCGGGGGCTTGCCGGTGATGTTGTTTTCGTGATCGACTATCTGGGCCAGTATCCTGATCCGGACCATTACGAGTGGATTCAGAACACGGCACGCGCACGTATGGAGCTCGACCTGTTTTTCGAGCGTGACGCGATCCTTGAGCGCCAGATTACGGAACCGCCGTTTGGATTGGTGTCCGAGGAATTGTATGTCGCGCTGGATGAACGCCTGCAGCGGCCGTTCTTCTTTGATCTTGACCTTGATGACCGCAAACTTGAAATCCGCGTACAGTTAAAAGACGGGGTGATGTCGATCATCGCCCCGCGCAAGCGCCTGTACAATTCGACCACCTATATCTTCTTTATGTGGATCGCGGGATCGGCATTGATCCTGTATGGGGTAGCGGTGATCTTCATGCGCAATCAGGTGCGGCCGATCCGACGTCTGGCAAAGGCCGCCGATCAGTTCGGGCGCGGGGTTGATGTTGATAACTTCAAACCCGAAGGCGCGGCCGAGGTGCGTATGGCGGCGACGTCGTTTATGTCGATGCGTGATCGCATCGGACGTCATCTGTCGCAACGAACAGCCTTGCTTGCCGGAGTGTCACATGATTTGCGCACACCCTTAACCCGCATGAAGCTTGAACTGGCCATGCAGCAAAGTTCGCCCGGTGTTGATGCCCTGAAACAGGATGTCATCGACATGGAACGCATGGTCGATGCCTACCTGGCATTCGCGCGCGGCGAAGAGGGCGAAAAGGCAGTTCTGACCGATATTGGCAAGCTTTTGACCGATCAGGTTGGCGAGGCATTACGTGACGGGCAGCAGATTGATCTTCATATCGAAGACAGTCTAGAGATGGAGCTGCGTCCGCAATCGATGAAGCGTTGTATTGCAAACATCATGTCCAATGCCGGGCGGTATGCGACAAACCTGTCGGTGCGTGCCGGCCGTCGGGGGCAGGATTACGAGATTGTCTTTGACGATGATGGTCCCGGCATTCCGGCTGACAAACGTGAAGAGGTGTTCAAGCCGTTTTACCGTCTTGAAGAGTCGCGCAATCAGGCGACCGGCGGGGTTGGCCTTGGCATGACCATCGCACGTGATTCCGCACGTGGTCACGGTGGCGAGGTCCTGCTTGAAGATGCGCCGGGCGGTGGGCTTCGCGTGCGGCTGGTTCTGCCGATCGGGCATTAAGGTCTGAGTATTAAATTGCAAAAGCCCCGCCATTGAACGGCGGGGCTTTTTGTTTGAGGGGTGCGGGTTATCAAAAGAAGGTCGCAATTTCCGAGAGGTCCTTTTTCTCGGTCGCGTGGGCCGGGATGGTGGCGTCCGCTGCTGGGTAGCCGGTGACCAGCAGGATGTAGGGCTTGTTATGATCCGGACGGCCGCAGATATCGGTCAGGAAGCTCATCGGGTTTGGTGTATGGGTCAGGGTGGCAAGGCCAGCGCGGTGCAGGGCGGCAATCAGGAAGCCCGTGGCGATAGAGACGGATTCCGGTACGTAATAGTTTTTGCGCAGTTTGCCGTCGGCCGAGGTGCTTTTGCGTTCACCAAAAATGCAGATCAGCCAGGGGGCGGTTTCCAGAAACGGTTTGGCGTCATCTGTGCCTAGTGGTTTGAGGGCAGCGAGCCATTCTTCGCCCGCACGGCCTTCATAAAAAGCGCGTTCTTCTTCCTCTGCCGCCACACGGATTTTGCGTTTCATCGCCGGATCGCCAATCACCGAGAAATGCCACGGCTGATGGTTGGCCCCGTTTGGTGCGGTGCCCGCAGCACGGATGCAGGTTTCAACAATGTCGCGTGGCACGGGGCGGTCAGAGAAATCGCGCACGGTATGGCGGGTTTTGATGTCGTCGTAAAATTCTTGCGCGCGGGTGCGCATTTTTTCCACGTCATATTCGCGATAGTCGGGCAGCGGAATGGGAATAAAGTCTGTGGTCAGAGGCTTGTTTGACGACATGGCGCTTCCTGATTGTTTTTGTTTATGGGTAAAGCCTGATCTTATGAAGCGTTGATCTGTGCGACAAGGTCAAACGCCAACAACACACAGACGTGAGAGACGAGCAATTACCCACCAACATCGCCCGCATTCATTGCGATGTGTCATTGCATCAAGTGGCAGGCGGGCTTATCAAACCGCACAGAGATTGGTTGGCGTGGGACCAATTCGTTTCGGGGGCGGATGGTTCGCAAAATGGTATTTCACACTAAATATACATAAAATTATGTAATTCACACAAAATGACAATAAATTTTGATTGTTTGCTTGCGATATACGCTTGATTGATGTTAAATCGCGGCAACTTGGCATGGAATGCGTGCCGGGATATATACTCCGTGTTTCCCGCCACGGTTCCACACTCAGACAGACGAAACGGATTGATGTAGCGTTATGGCCAGCAATTTAAACGAAGAAACCGTCACCTATGTCCACCACTGGACTGACACTCTCTTCACGTTCAAGACCACCCGTGATCCGGGCTTCCGATTCATCAATGGTCAGTTCGCCATGATCGGCCTCGAAGTTGATGGCAAGCCGCTTTTGCGCGCCTATTCGATGGTCAGTGCGAATTATGATGAAGAACTTGAATTCTTCTCGATCAAGGTGCCGAACGGTCCGCTGACATCACGTTTGCAGCACATCAAGGTTGGCGACAAGATCCTGGTCGGGCGCAAGCCGACCGGAACCCTGATTCACGACAACCTTTTGCCGGGCAAGAACCTGTGGCTGTTGTCGACCGGTACGGGCCTTGCGCCGTTCATGAGCGTGATCCGCGATTACGAGACCTATGAGCGCTATGAGAAGGTGATCCTGGTGCATGGTTGCCGCGAAGTCCGCGAACTGGCCTATCAGGAATTCATTCACAGCGAACTGCCGAACAACGAATTCTTCGGCGAAGATGTTCAGAACAAGCTTCTGTATTATCCGACCGTCACCCGCGAAGAGTTCAAGCATCAGGGCCGTATCACCGAGCTGATGGAATCGGGCAAGCTTTATGATGACCTTGGTCTGGAAAAGCCGACACTTGAGAATGATCGTTTCATGCTGTGTGGCAACCCGCAGATGATTGCCGATACCCGCAAGATGCTTCTTGAGTGGGGTGGCAAGGAAGGCAACATGAACGAGCCGGGCCACTTCGTGATCGAAAAGGCGTTTGTCGAGAAATAAGTATCCAGCCACATTTTGGCCTAAAGATCAGAAGGCAGCATCCGTCGGGTGCTGCCTTTTTTGTTTGGACGAAATCCGGGAATTATACCGGGTTGTATACATAGGTATATATACCTCCCCAAATGGGGATGTTTGGAATTTTCGCAGTCGCGTAATTTGAGCTCATGAAGCGTCAGGTTTGGAAACTTGTTCAATGTCCTGGTGCGGTGTCAATGGAGACAAAAATGGGTTTTTTCAATATTTTCAAACGTTCCGGTTCCCAGGTCGCTGTGATGACCCTGGATGCGCTGGATAAATCACTTGCTGTGATCGAATTTGATCTGCAAGGCAATGTTCTGCACGCGAACAATAACTTCCTTGATGTGATGGGCTATGAGCTTTCCGAAATCGTGGGCAAGCGCCACGCACTTTTCGTGCCCGAGGAAATTCGCAAAAGTCCCGATTACGAGGCCTTCTGGTCTGATTTGCGCAAGGGTGTATTCAAGAGTGCAGCGTTTCCGCGCATTACCAAAACCGGCAATCGCGTATGGATCGAAGCAACCTATAACCCAGTATGCGATAGCAAAGGCAACGTTATCAAGATTGTGAAGTTTGCCTCGGACATCACCAAGCGTCAGGAAGCATTGGCCAACTATGAAGGCAAGGTGAATGCGATCAATCGTAGCCAGGCCGCGATCGAATTTGATCTGAATGGCAAGATACTTGATGCGAACGACAATTTCCTGTCCGTGATGGGTTACGAACTTTCCGAGGTTGTTGGCAAACATCACAGCATGTTTGTGGACCGGGCCTATGCCAACAGCCGCGAGTACGCTGATTTTTGGCGGGAGCTTGCCAAGGGGAATTTTGTATCACAGCAGTTCAAGCGCTTTGCCAAGGGTGGCAAGGAAATCTGGATCGAGGCATCCTATAACCCGATCTTCGATCCCAATGGCGTGCCTTTCAAGGTCGTGAAATACGCGACGGATATCACCGAACAGGTACAGCTTTTGACTGATCTTAAGCTGATGATCGACAATAATTTTGGCGAAATTGACCAAAGCCTGAG
Organism: Thalassospira indica; assembly: GCF_003403095.1. NCBI lineage: Bacteria > Pseudomonadati > Pseudomonadota > Alphaproteobacteria > Rhodospirillales > Thalassospiraceae > Thalassospira > Thalassospira indica. The sequence continues at coordinate 1,094,411 of NZ_CP031555.1, forward strand.
CGAGCTTGATCAACGATCCACGGTTGCCCATTCGAGCTGCGAGGAAACGTCTTCGAACGTGCAAACCGTTGCGGCGGCGGCGGAAGAACTCGCGGCATCCATCGCTGAAATTTCGCGCAGTATGTCAGATGCACGTGTATCAACCGATCAGGTGTTTGAAAAATCCATTGCCGCAGGCGCATCTACCGAGAAGATGAATGAGGTTGTTACCGCGATGAGCAGTATCATTGATGTCATTCAAGGTATTGCAGGGCAGATTAACCTTTTGGCGTTGAATGCGACGATTGAGTCGGCCCGGGCAGGCGAAGCAGGCAAAGGTTTTGCGGTTGTTGCCAATGAAGTCAAAAACCTGGCCAATCAGGTTGCCAAGGCCACCGAACAGATTACTGGCGAGATCGAAGGTGTCCAGAACATCGCTGGCGAAGTAACGAGTGTACTTGGTTCAATCCGTTCAGAAGTTGAAGGCGTGCTGAACAATGTCACCACGATTTCGTCGGCCGTCGAAGAGCAGACTGCGGTAACCCAGCAGGTTTCAAGCAACATGCAGAGCATGGCGAACTCTGTTGAGCAGTTCGCAAGCAGCGTGAACTTTATCCGAGATGCATCAGCTGTCGTTTCTGGCACTGTAGGGCGAACCCGTGAGGCAGCACTGGTGCTTTCGCGCTAAGGGCGTCGGGCCCAAAGCTCTGACGATTTTGAACAAAAGAGGCAGGATGATTTTGCATTCTGCCTCTTTTTTTGTTTGTGAATGCATTGCTATGAAGTTTATACCAAAATATATACGTAGGTATATTAACCCTCCCCAAATGGGGATATCGTATCAGGCATGGTCAGGCGATAGTCGGCACATCAAATGAACCCGTTTAGCGTAGTTGCGATATGCCGGAGTCGTCCATGAATTCACTGACATCCATAACTGTTGAAGCCGCTGATGAGTTCGATGACGTCTTCGGCTTGATTGACGCGTCGTTTTCTGTCGCGGAGCTGGACCTGACGGGCAATGTCATCCGTGTAAACGATAATTTCCTTGCATTGACCGGATATGACGAAAAAGAGGTTCTGGGCCGTCACCATTCGATGTTTTTGTCGGACGATGTGGTTGAGGCGGCTGAGTACGGTCTGTGTTGGGTTGATTTGCGGGCCGGTAAATCCAAAAGTGTTATCTTGCCGTGGATCACCAAGACCGGGGAGCGCAAGTGGGTTGAAGAAACCGTCGGTCCGGTGAAAGATCGCAATGGCAAGGTCATCCGCATTGTCCGGCTTGGCGTTGATGTCACTTGGCGTCATGACAGTTTGGCCGACCTGCAGGGCAAAGTGGACGCGATTGAACATAGCCAGGCGGTCATTGAGTTTGATGTCGCGGGCAACGTCCTGACAGCCAACTACAATTTCCTCGTCGCCATGGGTTACAGTCTGTCGGAAGTGGCAGGCAAACATCACAGCATGTTTGTTGATCCCGAATATGCCGCGAGTGCCGAGTACCGTGCATTCTGGCGATCGCTGGCAAAGGAAAAGAACCGCGCCTGCCAGTTCAAGCGTTTTGGCAAGGACGGTCGCGAGGTCTGGTTTGAAGCAAGCTATAGCCCGGTTTACGGGGCGGATGGCAAAGTGTGTAAGATTGTCAAATTTGCCACCGATATTACCGAACAGGTCACGTCACTGGCTAATTTGAAATCGACACTTGAAGCCGGTTTCGACGAAATTGATCAGACCGTTGGCAAGATTGACCAGCGTTACGAGGATATTGCGGCGTCATGGCGTCGGGCGCATGCGCATCTGGAAGTCAGCGCGATGGTCGCCGGACGGCTTGTCAGCAGTGTGGATGAAACAGCCCAACGCATGACCGAGCTGCGATCGGTTGCCGATCACGCATTCGATCATGCAATTGAAAGTGACGGGGCGATTGCATCGATTGAAAAGGCACTTGATGTATTGCGCGACTGCGCACGTGATGATCCCGCCATTATTGAGCAGATCGAAGTTTTGGAAAAATGCGTCGGTGAAACGGCACGTGTTTCAACAGCTGTCCGGGGGGATCTTAAGGCGATGCTCAGTCGGGTGGCGGTGGTGTCGCTGGCTGTTTCACAGCAAGCTGAAATCACCCATCAGGTCAGCAGCGAGATGCAAGGCGTACAGACTTCCCTTGAGACATCCCAGCGTTCGTTCAACGACATGATCAAGGCATCAGAAGGCATTCCCCTGATTGTTGGTCGAACGCGTGAAGCATCGGGCATTTTGGCACGCTAACCCTGCCGGGAGCGTGACACGAGCGGGAAAAGGGCGGGTATCGCAATGACGATATCCGTCCTTTTCTTTTGTGCCTAACGCTACGTGCTCTAGAACAGGCGTGACCCGTTTGGCACATCCTGATCCGGGCGGATCAGGACAATACCCTTGTCGTCATCCCCGTCCGGAAAACCAAGACAGAGGAATTCCGACATGAAGGGGCCGACCTGTTTTTTGGGGAAATTGACCACACCGGCGACCTGACGGCCGATCAGCTTTTCGGGGGTGTAGTGTTTGGTGATCTGGGCCGATGTTTTCTTTGTCCCGATCTCGGGCCCGAAATCGACCCAGAGCTTTAACGCGGGGCGGCGGGCCTCGGGAAATTCCTGTGCGTCGATCACGGTGCCGACCCGAATGTCGACCTTCAGGAAATCATCAAAACTGATTTCGGTGCTCATGGCTGTCTCCTTATTTTGGAGTCAGCTTAGTGAGATCAGTCGAGACTGATAAGCCCAAACCATCAACGCGATATGAATTCCGGAGTTTGAGCAAAAACACGTGATTGGGGACAGGGGCCACAAAAGAAAAATGGCAGGACCAAAAGGCCCTGCCATCAAGTAGATTACGGGAATTTAACAGCCAAAGCTGTTACTTCGAAGCTGCGGTCTTTTCGATAGCAGCTTTGAATTCGTCAAGGGATTCGGTAAAGCGAGTCTGCAGAAGAGCAAGCGCTTCTTCCTGGGACTTGGTTACCAGACCTGACAGTTCCTTGGCATTTGCAAGGGCTTCTTCGTAAGCCGTTTTTGCAGCTTCGGTCTGTTTTGCAGCCGAAGCCATCGGGTCGTCAGCAGAAGTAGCAGCGAAATCTTTGCCCTGAGTCTGAACTTTATCCAGCAGCGTTTTGAAGATCTCACTCTGGCGCTGAGCGACAGCCTGGAAACCGTCGAAGGCCACCTTGTTGGCTTTGGTGAGGGCTTCCACGTTTTTACGCTGGAAAGCCATCATTTCGTTCACGTCTACACCCGGAACTTTGAAATCCGCAGTGTATTTGGTGAAGTCGAGATCAAAGAACGGATTGGTTGCCTTTTTTGCGGCGGTCATGGTTTGCACTCCATTAGTTTGCGACAGATATGCAATGAGGCGCTATTGTGCGCCGCACAAATTCAACTGCAATATGCCGGAATGATCGCCTGTCGTCAAGGATTATTTTGCACTGCACAAAAACTTATAGGTTATTGTTTTGTGTCGAAAATATAACCTTGGGTGTGTATTCGAATTTCGCGTTTCAGATCAGGATATTAGCTGTTGGTGGTCGATGAGGTCGCCTGATCGGACGGGGTTTCGGCCGGTGTGGCGTCCCCGTCGCGCGACGGTTTTTTGAACGAAAAATTCCGGCACCGTTTCCTGATTTTACCACAAATCGATGATGCTTTGCCAAGACCCTTTTCAACCTGACGGTCCCAATTGGCGGCCTTGGAAAGTTCGCGATCAAGATAGGCCATGGTCGGGCCAAAATCGGTGCTGTCATCATCAAGCCAGTGTTTGAAGGTCTTGGCGTAAACGGCTGTCAAGCCGGCAACCCGCATGCTGCCATGAAGGCCCGCTGTTTGAAAACCGGCGGCCTCCAGCATCCAGCGCATGGCGCCAAAATGGGTCTTGATTGCGCGCAGCCCGTCGGTCGGGCCAAGGTCCCCCCCGGCATTGATGATCGATCGCAGTGCCGGGCGGTAATCAGAGAGAATATCAAACCGCGCCATGATCACCGCGATCAGGCGGTCATGACCGGGTTCGTTGAAATCCTCAGAGTCGATGTCGGCCAAGACTTCGCGGTCAACGCGTTTGACAAAGCGACGCAGAAGATCGCCCTTGCTGCTGCAATGGTCGTAACATTCGGCAACCGAAACGCCGGCTTCGGTTGCGATATCAAGCAGAGTGACATCATGCCAGTCCTTTTCTGCGGCCAGTTTCAGGGCCGCATCGATCAGGAGATTGGGGATATCCTTCTTGGGTGGCATGATGTTCTCCTTGGGTTGGGTTTCTTCGGTCGAGGGCGGGTGTTAGCCTGCAAGTTCCTTGGACCGATCACGGGCGGCGGCAACCGCGCGCGTCATCAATTCGGGCAGGCCGGTTTTTGGATCCATCAGAACATTGAGTGCGGCCGCCGTCGTTCCGCCGGGGCTTGTGACGTTTTCGCGAAGCGTTGCGGCACTTTCTTCGCTGGCATCAAGCAGGAAGCCCGCACCAACCACAGTCTGGCGGGCAAGGGTCATCGCCTGATCGGCCGGAAGGCCGGCAGCCTCACCCGCCTGCGCCATGGCTTCGACCAGATGGAAGATATAGGCAGGCCCGCTGCCCGACAGGCCGGTGACAGCATCCATCAGGCTTTCATCCTCGATCCAGGACACCATGCCGACGGCTTCAAGCAGGGTCTGGCACATGTCGCGCTGGGCGATGCTGACATTTTCGGTCGGGCACATCACGGTCATGCCACGTGACACAGCGGCGGGTGTGTTGGGCATGGCACGCACGATGCGGGCATGTTCGCCAAGGTGGCTTGTGAAGAAGTCGATTGTTTTGCCTGCGGCGACGGACAAAAAGACCGTTTCGGCGCGCACCAGCGGTTTATAGGAGTCAATCAGATCGGGCAGGACCTGTGGCTTGACGGCAAACAGGACAACCTGCGGAATGAAGTCTTCGCGGATGTGATCAATATCGGGAACGCCATTAATGCCGTATTGCGCTTCAAGCTTTTCAGCCGTTTCGGTCTGTTCAACGATAAAGACGTTCGATGCCTGAAGCCCGCGGGCCAGCCAGCCTTCGAGCATGGCACTGCCCATCTTGCCACAGCCAACCAGCAAAAGACGCGTATTCATAAATCCTGCTCCGCTTTAACCATCGGGTTTGGTTGATCATGCGTTGATCAACACACTTGATGCAATGCCGTAGCGATCTTCTCAAGGTGGGTCAAGTCAGTGCCAACGGCAAGAGGGGCTTGCTAACAGCCTGTGTTTGCAGGCGATTAGCCTTGATAAGGATACTTTGGCGGGCAAGGGGCGGCTTTGCGGAATTTTCTGTTGTGAAAGGCGGCTTGGGAAGCCGGTTTGCAGGATTTGTGTTGAATTGGCGTCTGGCGGCAAAGGCCCAAAAAAAATCAGCCGAAAATGACAAAGGACGGCGATGAGGCCGTCCTTTTCAATGCAAGCTTATCAGAGGTTTTCTTATTAAGCCTGACCGGCAGGTTCGAGCATCGCGTGCATCAAGGCTTCGTCCGGGGTTTTTCCCTGGCCAAGCACAAAGTTAAACGCCGGGAAGAAACGTTCGCATTCCGAAAGCGCGATATCGATCAGTTCTTCAAACTGTTCGACCATCGGCGGGACATCGCCGCCAAACAGCAGGGTGTGGCGAAACAGCGGCATGTTTTCTTCAAGCCACAGACCGAAATGCCCGATCCAGAGTTGTTCGTTACATTTGGCAACCAGTTCGTAGATGCGCGGGCGCAGCGGTTCGGGCACGAACAGATCAAAGCAGCACGCGATATGAAGCGCCTCGGCATCTTCACGCCAGGTGAAATAGACCAGATAGGTGCACCAGTGGGCCGGAATTTCGACCACAATCTCGTCCGAGCTGCGGCGTTCCAGATGCCACTGGTTGGTGCGGGCGATATCCTCGACCAGGATCAGCGGGTTTTCATCGCCGATGTCGCCGATATCTTCCATTTGGTCGTTCATTAATACCCAGCCTGTTCAAGCATGTGCGAAAGGGCGCGCACTATATGCCGGTGAACGCTTTGTTTCAACCGCTGCTGCGCGCAGGACAGCAATGAATATTCGGATCATTGTCACCCGGCCTGTTTACCCGGTCTCTTTGCCCGGTCTATCTGATCGACCGTCAAGCGGCCCTGCTTGTGACAGCAAATGTTGGCGCAGGCGCATAAAACGCCCGCGTCATTTCGCATATATGGGGAGTTATGTGGGGATGGTCGCCCCGATCAGGCGTCTTTTTTTGCCGCCGTTTTGGGGGCAGCTTTGGTCGTGCTGCGTTTGGCGGCCGGTTTCTTGGCGGGCTCGGCAGCATCAAGGCGCTTTTCAAGATCGGCAATCTTGGCTTCGAGCGCATCGATGCGTTCGGCGGCACGGACAGCAACATCGTGCACGACGTCATATTCCTCGCGGGTGACCAGATCCATATTGAGCAGGATCTTTTCAAACTGCTGGCGGATCATGGCATCTACTTCGCCTTTGACACCGGTCATGGTGCCCAATGCGGAATTGGTGACACGGGTCAGGTCATCGAGAATGCGGTTGTTGATCTGCATAGTGGTCTCCGGCTTTTTTAAACTGTTGTTGGGCATAATATGGCGCATCATCGGCTCAGGGCAAGCCGCACGTCATGAAGCGGACGTGACGATAGCGTTATTTTGGATGGCTTTTCTTGCTCCAGATCAGGGGCGGTCTTATAAAGTGTCGACAAACGTGATCAGTCGCCTTGGCCCATCTGGGCAGGGCGGCCCCGTCAGGAGAATGCAATGCTTATCGTCACTGGTGGTGCCGGATTTATCGGTTCCAATATTGTTGCTGCCCTTGAAGAGCGTGGCGAAACCGACATTGTTGTCGTTGATCGCCTGCGCGATGGCATCAAATGGAAAAACATCGCCAAGCGGAACCTGCGTGACATTGTTCATCCCGATGAACTGCCGCATTTCCTTGAAGAGCATGCCGGCAATGTCGAGGCGATTTTCCATATGGGCGCGATTTCCGCGACCACGGAAACCGATGCCGACAAGATCGTCGTCAACAACTTGAAACTGACGGCCTGGCTTTGGGAATGGTGTTCGCGCCACTCATCGCGCCTGATTTATGCATCCTCGGCGGCAACCTACGGCGATGGCAAGCAGGGCTTTGATGACAGCTTTGATGACGCCGATCTGGCGAAACTGGCACCGCTGAATGCCTATGGCTGGTCCAAGCATGCAACTGATCGCCGGTTCCGCCGTATCCTCGATCAGAACGGTTTCCGGCCCAAACAGTGGGCGGGGCTTAAGTTCTTTAACGTCTATGGCCCGAACGAGTACCATAAGGGCGGCATGCGATCCGTGGTGTCGCAGCTGTTTGACAAGCTTTCAAACGGCGAGACCGCGACCCTGTTTAAATCGCATCATCCCGATTACGAAGATGGCGGCCAGTTGCGTGATTTCGTCTGGGTCGGTGATGTGGTCGACATCATCATGTGGCTTTATGACAACCCGCAGGTCAGCGATCTTTTCAATATCGGCACCGGCAAGGCGCGCAGTTTCAAGGATCTGGCACTGGCAGTGTTTAGCGCCATGGGCAAGGAGCCCGATATCAAGTTCGTGCCAACGCCTGAGGCGATCCGCGACAAGTACCAGTATTTCACCGAAGCCAATATGACCAAGCTGCGCGAAGCGGGCTATGGCAAGGAAATGACATCGCTTGAAGAAGGCGTGCGGTCCTATGTGCAGGATTATCTTGCGACCGAGGATCCGTTCCGCTGAGTGTCGCCTGCATGGTTTGGAGTGGGTTTGCCATGATGCTGCCCAACTCCTTTGCGACCTCAGAGCAAACACCTCGCCGATAAACACCCAACCTGCTGATCCGGAGTATTCCAGATGCTGAGTCTTGCCTTTCCGGCGATAGACCCGATTGCGATTTCCATCGGCCCGATTGCCATTCGCTGGTATGCGCTGGCTTATATTGCCGGTCTGCTGCTGGGCTGGAAATATGTGGTCTATTACTGCACCAAAACGCCCAACATCATGAGCAAACGCGATGTTGATGACTTGCTGTTCTGGGCAACGCTGGGCGTGATCCTTGGCGGGCGGTTGGGCTATATCCTGTTTTACAATCTGGATTATTATCTGGATAACCCGGCCAATATCCTCAAGGTCTGGCAGGGCGGTATGGCGTTCCATGGCGGGTTCATGGGGGTGATTGTTGCGATCATTCTGTTTGCCAGAAAGCGCAATATTTCGATCCTTGCCGTGCTGGACGCCGCAGCCGTGGCCACCCCGATTGGGCTGTTCTTTGGCCGGATTGCCAACTTCATCAATGGCGAATTGTATGGCCGCACCACCGATGTTGCGTGGGGCTTTGTATTCCCCAATGGCGGTCCGGAGCCGCGCCATCCAAGCCAGCTTTATGAAGCAGCGCTTGAAGGCCTGATCCTGTTTGTTGTGCTGTTTATCCTGTCGCGCAAGGCGTTCGTGCGCCATCGTCCGGGGATCCTTGGCGGGACGTTTGTTGCGGGTTACGGCATTTCGCGGATCATCGTCGAATTCTTCCGCCAGCCTGATGCGCAACTTGGTTACCTTGCCGGGGGCATTACCATGGGGCAGGTTCTGTCGATCCCGATGGTGCTGGCCGGGATTGGCTGCATTGTCTATGCGTTGAAATCCAAACCGATTGAAACCCGCATTCACCCCAAAGAAGCCGAAAACGCGTAATTATGAGTTCTGCGACCGACAGCCCGCTTTTGGCCCATATCAAACGCCGGATCAATGTATCGGGACCGATCACCATTGCCGATTTCATGACCGAGGCACTGGCCCATCCTGAGCACGGCTATTACCGCAAGCAGGACCCGTTCGGGCGTGCCGGTGACTTCATCACCGCACCAGAAGTCAGCCAGATGTTTGGCGAGTTGATCGGCCTTTGGGCGGCGGTCACCTGGCAACAGATGGGCAGCCCGCCGAAAATCGATCTGATCGAATTGGGGCCGGGACGGGGAACATTGATGTCAGACGCGCTGCGTGCGGTGCGCAATGTGCCGGGCATTGGCGATGCATTGACCGTTCGTTTTGTTGAAACCAGCCCGGTTTTGCGCACCCATCAACAAACATCGATCATGGCGTACGGCATTCCCGCCACTTGGCATGAAACGTTTGATGACATTCCGACCCGCGCCAACGTCCCGGCGATTGTGATCGGCAATGAGTTCTTTGACGCGCTGCCAATCCGGCAATTCGAGCGCGGCGAGAAAGGCTGGGCCGAACGTTTGGTCGGGCTTGATGCCAAAACCGGCGAACTTGGTTTTGTCCGAGGTGCTGAAACGCCGATCACGGATGCGCTGATTCCGGTCACCATGCGCGGGGCTGCGAAGAAGGGTGATATCTTTGAAAGCTGTGCCCCGGCAATTGCCATTGCCGATCAAATTGCACGGCGCCTGAATGAAACGGGTGGCGGGGCCCTGTTTATTGATTATGGTCACCCGGGCAGTGCGTTTGGCGATACGTTCCAGGCGCTCAAGGGCCATGAATATCACCCGGTTCTGAGCGATCCGGGCGATGCCGATTTGACGGCGCATGTTGATTTTGCCGCCATCGGGCGGGCAATGAACGAGGCGGGTGCGCGCACCGGTGCAGTCCTGACCCAAGGGACGTTTTTACGGATGCTTGGCATCGAACAGCGGGCCGAGCATTTGAAAACCAGTGCCGATGATACCCAGAAAACCGCGATTGATCAGGCGTTGTCGCGGTTGATCGATGCCGATCAGATGGGAACGCTTTTTAAAGTTCTGATCGCGTATGGTCGCGATACCACCCCGCCGCCTTGCGTCAGTGGCGTGGCGGGCTAAATTGATTGCGACCGGAACGGTTTTGGGAACGGAGCAGGCCAGCATGACACATCCGATCAGCCAGGTTACCAACGGGATCGAACGCAGCACCAACGGGCTGACCTGGTTTGAAGCCGGGAACCTGTCGGACAAGGACGGCCTGCGCCACGGGTTCTTAAGCCGCAAAGGCGGGGTCAGTGATGGTATCCATGGCGGGCTTAATGTCGGTTTCGGATCAGATGATGACAAAGACCGCGTGGCTGAAAATCGCGCCCGTGCGGCATCCGCGTTTGATACCAGCCCTGATCGACTGACCACGGTGTATCAGGTGCATGGCATTGATGTGGCCGTTCTGGACAAGCCGCTGTCGCGTGACGAAGCGCCCAAGGCCGATGCCATGGTCACAGATCGCCCGAACATCATGCTGGGTATTCTGACGGCTGATTGCACGCCGGTTCTGTTTCATGATCCGGTGGCCGGTGTGATCGGGGCCTGTCATTCCGGCTGGCGCGGATCGCATGGCGGTGTATCGGCCAGCACGGTCGATGCAATGGAAAAACTGGGGGCCAAACGCGAAAACATTCATGCGGCTGTTGGGCCCTGCATTGCGCGCAAATCCTATGAAGTTGATGGTACTTTCCGCGATACCATCCTTGCCGGACCGGAAGGCCAGGAAGACCTGTTTGATCCGTCGTCGTGCGACGGGCATTTCATGTTTGATCTGCCGGAATATGTCCGCCGCCGCACGATTGCCACCGGGGTTGCCTCGGTCGAGCTTGTGGCGCGCGATACACTGGCCGAAGAAGATCTTTTTTACAGTTATCGCCGCACGACGCTTCGCAAGGAGCCCGATTACGGTCGGCAGCTTTCGGCGATCATGTTGACAGAGGCGTAGGGTCCAAACTCATTCAAATGATCGATCCGGCAACGGATATGAGAGAAAAAGCAAGGAAAAGCCCGCAGATTGGGGTGACCCCCAATCAAGGAATTTGACGCAGAGGCTTTCTCTCATATCCGTTGTCCTTAGGATCACCCGGATTTGTACGGGCTACTTTGTCGCAAAACCTTGAAAGATGCATATCTTCCTGCGATTTTGCTTCGCATATCCGCACAAATCCGGGAGACCGGAACGGTCATTTGAATTAGTTTGGACCCTAGGGTGCTTATGCAGACCCCAGGGGATATGCCATGCCACATCTGATAATGCTTTTTTTCTTTATGATCATCGCGACCATGGTTGGTTGCGTCATCATGTGATGGCGTAAATCCCGTTTTAGAAGTGCCCCTATGAAGTCTTTCCTGCGTTCTGTTGTTTTGGTTATTGGTCTGGCTGGATTGCTTGCGGCCTGTGGCGATTTGCCGCGCCCGTTCGAGGGGGCAGGTCGGGCCGGGGATCCGGCATTGCTTGAACTGCGTGATACCGGCACCGTGCGCGTGGAAAATACCGAAGACCTGCCCGAAGGCGCATCGGCCCATCTGGCGCGTGCGATGGCGCGTGCCCTTCGTCTGCGTGATATTCCGGCCTATAGCGAATCTGATACGGGCGGGGATTACATCCTGCGCCCGAATGTTCAGGCCAGCCTCAGTGATACCGGTGCCGATCTTGATATCACCTGGGTTCTGATGCGCCCGGACGGGCTTGCGATTGATACCACCCGGTCGACCGGCGAACTGGCCGCCGATCAGTGGTTTGCCGATCAACCCACCGGGCCCGAGGAAAGCAACCTCGCCATCCCGAAGGAGCTGGTTGATAAAGTCCGCGAACTTGAAGGCAAGGCCGAGGACCCGGTGGCGAAAACCTATGAAGGGCTGGTCGCGCAACCCGCCGATCAGATTGCCTTCATGATTACCGGCGATCGGTCTTCGTTGCGGGCAGCGCCGCTTATGAAGGTCGCCCTGATTGATTTTGCCGGTGCGCCGGGCGATGGCAATACAGCCCTTGCACGGTCGGCCGGGGCATTGTTGAAGGCGCGCGGGATCACGGTCGATAACCGCGAGATGGATGAAAACAGTGTCATCCTGTCTGCCACCATTGATGTCAGCCCGGTTACGGAAGAAACCACCACCCCGCTTGATCGTGTATCGATTGAATGGATCATCATGGAAGTCGATGGCACGGAACTGGGCCAGATGAACCAGAACAATGTCGTGCCGCGCGGCCAGCTTGATGAAAGATGGGGGGCGGTGGCGTCCCTTGCCGCCCAGGCGGCGGTTGAAACCCTTGAAGGTGTTCTGGGACAGATCGCAACCAGCAAGAAACTTCAACTGCGTCCCGATAACAGGACAGCTTTGGCGCGCTGATTGCCGTTGTGATCGGTGATGCCAGAGGCCGATGGGGCGGACATGCATGACTGCCTTGTCGTTATTCGGCATTGGGCCCATTTACAGACTGTTAACGGCTGGTTATAAAGCCGCCGCGATCTGCCGGCATGCAGAAGTGTCAGGATTTGGTCTTTGAGTGTCGTGAAGGCGTCGTTGATTGGTCGGGAAATTCCCAGTTTCCGGGCTGTTGGGCGGCAAGGGCAACAAAAGGCTAGGGACGGCTATCTGTTCGGGTCGGAGTCGCAAAAGATTTAGTTATTCGCTTTCCCGGCACCCATTAACCGAGGCCCCGATATGAAGATCCTCGCTGGTAACAGTAACCGCCCGTTGGCTGAGGCAATTGCTGACCATCTTAATCTGCCGCTTACCCGTGCAGATGTTAAGCGTTTCTCTGATGAGGAAATCTGGTGCGAAATACAAGAAAACGTCCGCGGTGAGGACGTTTTTGTCATTCAGAGCACCTCTTATCCCGCAAACGACAACCTGATGGAACTGCTGGTGATGCTTGATGCGCTGCGCCGCGGTTCGGCACGTCGTATCACGGCTGTGATGCCGTATTTCGGCTATGCCCGTCAGGACCGTAAATCGGGCCCCCGTACCCCGATTTCGGCGAAACTGGTTGCCAACCTGATCACGGTTGCCGGTGCAGACCGCGTTCTGACCATGGATCTCCATGCCGGTCAGATTCAGGGCTTCTTTGATATTCCGCTTGATAACCTGTTTGCATCGCCGGTTCTGACCAGCGACATCCGCAACAAGTTTGACGGCCAGAAACTGGTCATCGTCAGCCCGGACGTTGGTGGTGTGGCCCGTGCGCGTTCGGTTGCAAAACGTCTGGATGCGGAACTGGCCATCATCGACAAACGTCGTCCGCAGGCCGGTGTTTCCGAAGTCATGAACGTTATTGGTGACGTCAAGGACGCGGCATGCATCCTGGTCGATGACATCGTTGATTCTGCGGGTACGCTTTGCAATGCGGCCGGTGCGCTTAAAGAACGTGGTGCATCGTCGGTTGCGGCCTATGTTTCGCATGGTGTTCTGTCGGGTCCGGCGGTTGAGCGTATTGCCAACTCCCCGATGACCGAAGTTGTGACCAGTGACTCGATCAAGGCATCCGATGCGGTGCGTGATTGTGGAAAAATCAGACAGCTTCCGATTGCACCGCTGATGGCAGAAGCCATCCGCCGCATTTCGGAAGAAAAATCTGTTTCCGTTCTTTTCGATTGAGGGTATAAGGCCCTCGCTGCGGTGGCACCCCTGGAGGCCACCGCACTTGTTTTCGCAGGCTTTCAGCGGTGATTCTCACCAACCTGCGGGGACAAACTACTTTTAGTTCAAGGAGATTTTCCGATGGCAAATTCTGTTATCACTGCGGAAATCCGTGAACGGGCCGGAAAGGGGGCCGCCCGTGCCGTGCGTCGTGCCGGTATGGTCCCTGGTGTTATCTATGGTGCAAAACAGGAAGCTGTTCTGTTCCAGGTTGACCCGCGTCCGCTTTGGAAACTTCTGCATGCGCCGGGCTTCTATTCCCACGTTCTGACCGTTCAGGTTGGCAAAGAGAAATACGAAGTTCTGCCGCGCGACGTTCAGTTCGACAAAGTATCTGACGAAATTCTGCACGTTGACTTCCTGCGCTTCTCCAAAGGCCAGACGATCAACGTTGAAGTTCCGGTTCGCTTCGTAAACGAAGAGAAATCCCCGGGCCTCAAAAAAGGCGGTGTTCTGAACATCGTTCGTCACGACGTCGAAGTTCTTTGCGCACCGTCTGCAATTCCGGAAGAACTGGTCTTTGACCTGACCGGTGTTGAAGTTGGTGACTCGATCCACATTTCGGCGATCAAACTGCCGAAAGGTGTCGAGCTTACGATTACCGATCGTGACTTCACGGTCGCAACCGTTGCTGCGCCGTCTGCTCTGCGTTCGGAAGAGAACGAATCTTCTGACGAAGAAGGCGAAGAAGAAGCAGCGACCGAAGAATAAGATCGAGGTCTTACGATGTTTCTGGTGGTTGGATTGGGAAACCCGGGATCGGGATATGCCGCCAATCGTCACAACATTGGCTTCATGGCGGCGGACGAACTCGTCCGCCGCTATTCTTTTGGTCCCTGGCGTAAGAAATTCCAGGGCCAGATTTCCGAAGGTGAATTGAACGGCCAAAAGGTTCTGGTTTTGAAACCGGAAACCTTCATGAACCTTTCGGGGCAAAGCGTTGGCGAAGTGCTGCGCTTTTACAAGATTCCGGTCGAAGACGTTATTGTCCTGCATGATGAGCTGGACCTGCCACCGGGCAAGCTGCGCGTCAAACGCGGCGGCGGCCATGGTGGCCATAACGGTTTGCGATCAATTGACGCCCATTGTGGCAAGGAATATCGCCGCGTTCGTTTGGGCATTGGTCATCCGGGGGAAAAATCCCGCGTGCATGGTCATGTTCTTGGGGATTTCTCCAAGGCCGAACAGGATGGCTGGCTGATGACGCTTCTGGATGCGGTGGCAGCGGAATTCGGGCGCCTGACCAAGGGCGATGATGGCGGCTTTATGAGCAAGGTTTCCGCCATTGTTTCACCGCCCAAGACAAAGGCGCCGAAAAAAGACAAACCGGCCGCCGACAAGCCCGGGGGCGATAAGGGCGAAAAGGGCGAGAAAGACAAAGATGCATCAACCGAGCCGCAGGCAGGTGAAGGCATCAATGATCTTTCAGGGGCGGCAAAGGTGCGGCTTGAACGCGCCGATACCCCGGTAAGTAATGCAGCCTCGGCCATGGCCGAAGCGCTTGCCAAGGCATTTGGCAAAAAGAAATAGTCTGGTTTGCGCATGTGCAAACCGATCCTGATAAACAGAAATTCAAGTGACGGAGCCCGGAAAGATGGGATTCAAATGCGGTATTGTCGGTCTGCCCAACGTTGGTAAATCGACCCTTTTTAACGCCCTGACCCAGACGGCAGCAGCCGAGGCAGCAAACTTCCCGTTCTGCACGATTGAGCCCAATACCGGTCGTGTCAGCGTCCCGGACGAGCGCCTTGACAAGATTGCGGCGATCGCAAATTCGGCCAACATCATTCCGACCCAGTTGGAATTTGTCGATATTGCTGGTCTGGTCCGTGGTGCATCGAAGGGCGAGGGCCTTGGCAACCAGTTCCTTGCGAACATTCGTGAAACCGATGCCATCGTTCACGTGCTGCGCTGTTTCGAAGATGACGACATCACCCATGTCGACAACTCGGTCGATCCGGTCCGTGATGCGGAAACCATCGAAACCGAGCTGATGCTGGCCGACATGGAAAGCCTGGAAAAACGTATTCCGGGTCTTCAGAAAAAGGCGCGTTCGAACGACAAGGACGCCAAGCTGGCGATGGATCTGATCGAGCGCGCGCTTGAAGTGCTGCGTGAAGGCAAGCCGGCCCGCGTGGTAGAAATTGACGGCGAAGACGAAGCCAAGGCGTTTCGTATGCTGCAGCTTCTGACCAGCAAGCCGATCCTTTATGTTTGCAACGTCGATGAAGACAGTGCGGCGGAAGGCAACGAACTTTCGGCCAAGGTTGCCGCCATGGCCGAGGCACAGGGTGCACGTTCGGTGGTGATTTCTGCTGCGATTGAGGCCGAAGTTGCCCTGCTTGACAGTGCTGAAGACAAGAAAGAGTTCCTTGAAGGCCTTGGTCTTTCGGAAACCGGCCTCGCGCGCATCATCCGCGAAGGCTACAAGCTGCTTAATCTTCTGACCTTCTTTACGGTCGGTCCGAAAGAGGCGCGCGCATGGACGGTGTTCAAGGGCGCGACCGCCCCGAATGCAGCCGGTGTCATTCACACCGATTTCGAGCGCGGCTTTATTAAGGCCGAAACCATCGCCTATGACGATTTCATCGAATTTAACGGTGAGGCGGGGGCGCGCGATGCCGGCAAGCTGCGTCAGGAAGGCAAGACCTATATCGTCAAGGACGGCGATATCTTCCACTTCAAATTCAACGTCTAAGCACCCGCTTTTTCGGAATTATTCCAAAGGCCACCGTAAATTGCGCGGTGGCCTTTTGTTTTGGTCGGGCTGTTTTGGTGACGCGGGGCTTGTCAAAACGGCGTGGTGCGGTCTACCTTCGCTATTGCAGCAATGAGGACCGCATGAACGATCTGAGCCCGAAAAACCGCATTCTACTTGTTTTCAACTCTGCCACCGGACAACCGGGGCGGTTGGGAACGGTGATGCGCCGCTACGGGTTTGAGTTCGATATTCGCCGTCCCGGTGAAGGCGATCAGCTTCCGACTGATCTTGGCAAATATCATCTGGTTGTCGTGTTTGGCGGCCCGATGAGTGCCAATGACGATCATCTGGATAATGTGCGTGCAATCATGAACTGGCTGCCGCATGTGGTGGCCAGTGATGCGATGTATCTGGGCATTTGCCTTGGCGCGCAGATGATGGCGCGCCATCTTGGCGCGGATGTTGTGCCCCATCCCGAAGGCATGACCGAAATCGGCTATTACCCGGTGCAGGCGACAGAAGCCGGCGAGCACCTGTTTCCTGATGAACTGATGGTTTATCACTGGCACAGTGAAGGGTTTGGCATTCCCGACGGGGCGGAACTGGTTGCGACCGGCCCGACATTCCCCCATCAGGCCTATCACATTGACGAGCGCATCTGGGGCATTCAGTTCCACCCCGAGGTGGATGACGAAGCCCATGAACGCTGGCTTTCGAATGCGGCCGACAAGACCGACCGTCCGAACGCCCAATGCCCCGATACCCAGCGGGCAGGGCGGGCGAAATATGATGCGGCCTTCGGGGCGTGGTTTGAGCGCTTTGCCGAGAAGGTTCTGGTCAAGAACCGCATGTCATGTGATGTCGGGCAGAGCCGTTAACGGCTATCCTCAGACGGCCAGCGTATCTGCGCGCGTTTGCGACAGCCAGTTTTCGATGGCTTGGGTGCTAAGGGCGAGCGCATCGGCATAACCGCCATGGAAGGCATCCCACGCAGCGCGATATTCATCGCGTACCCCGACCAGAACCGGAATTTCCAGATCCAGCGCGCGTGAAATCACATCACGAAGTCCGCGGCCCTCGGCCTCGCTTCGGCCAAAGCGGGCAATGATGAGGATGTCAGAACCGGCTTCGACATCGCGGGCAAGCTGCGCGGCCAAGGTTGACAGCGCATCGCCATCAAGCTTGCAGCCCTTGGCCATTTTGCCGCGGTTTTTCGTGATCGGCATTTCATCGCCACTGCGCAGATTGCGGACATGCACCAGTGTGCCACAATCGGCATCCTTGCGGCGCTTTTGAACGTAACCTGCAACCGACTTGCCGTTTGCCAACATGGTGTCGGCAATCCGGGCCAGAAGATCATCAATCGGGTCTTTGGGCTGAAAGGCAATACCGGCCAGCATGGATCAGAACCGATCAATCACGGTGACACCGGTCGAGGAGAAGCTGTCCATATTCATAAGTGCGGTTGCGCCTTCGGCAAGGGTGACGCGATCTGCAATCAGCTTTTGCGGGGCAAGCTTGCCAGACAGGATCATGTCGAGCATCGCGTCATAGCGAAATGCCTGCATACCGTGGCTGCCAAGAATTTCAAGTTCATGGGCAACAACGCGATCCATCGGGACCTTGGCATGGGCATGATCACCGGTCATCAGCCCGATCTGAATATGTTTGCCGCGTTTGCGTAGGGATGCGACCGAGTTAAAGCAGGTCACGGCACTTCCAAGTGCATCAACCGACACATGCGCACCACCCCGGGTGATGTCCTTGATCGCGGCCGGAATGTCGTCAATTGCGCGTGCATTGAGTGCTGCATTGGCACCGATTTCCTTGGCGAAGTCGAGCTTGGTATCATCAATATCGACCGCGATGACATAGGCACCGGCGGCCGCGGCAATCATGATCGCCGACAGACCAACACCACCCGCACCATGGACGGCGACGATTTGACCGGCGGATACCTTGCCCTGATCAATCACGCCGCGGAAGCTGGTGGCAAAGCGACAGCCGAGGCTGGCCGCGGTTGCGAAATCCATTTCATCGGGCAGGCGGACAAGGTTGGTATCGGCGTAATCAATCGCGACATATTCGGCAAAGCTGCCCCAGCCGGTAAAGCCCGGCTGGAATTGATGATCGCAGACCTGATGATTGCCACTATGGCATTCCGGGCAATGACCGCAGCCCGACACGAACGGGACGGTGACACGATCACCTTCCTGCCAGCGTTTGATGTCCTTGCCGACCGCAACGATGGTACCGGCAAATTCGTGGCCCGGCACATGGGGGACTTGCACATCGGAATCATGGCCCATCCAGCCATGCCAGTCACTGCGACACAGGCCGGTGGCCTCGACCTTGATGACCACACCGCCATTTTGCGGGGTCGGATCGGCGACATTCTGAACCTCGATCGGGCCCTGATAGTCGGTGAAGTAGGCTGCGCGCATGACGGTATCCTCCTAGGACGATATTTTTTCTTTGGCCTAAGTATCGTCCTTGTTGCGGTCCGGATGCAAGCGGACAACTTTCGGGACGCCGACCGATGGTTTGGATTTTGGTTTTGGTGACGATTTCGGTTGATAGCGGCCCCATGGGGATGCATCGCGCTCCTCGCCCTCTTTTCCCCAAGGCCCACGCTGATCACGGCGCATATTGGCACGTTTGGCGGCACGCTCTGCCTCATAGGCCGCCGCCCAGGGCGGGATGTTCGATGTGCTGCCACGCGTTTTACGACCCGGGCGATAGATGCCAAAGGCCGGTGCGGGAGAACCATCATGCCACAGCGGCACATTGCGATGCTTGAACAGCGGTATCAGGGCGACCCCGGCAAGGAAACCCGCAATATGGGCAACCCATGCGATGCCGCCGCCCGCACCACTGCCGAAATTAATCACCTGAGTGATAAACCAGAAGCCCAGCACGACCACGGCCGGGACATAGAAGATAAATACCCAGAAGAACCACACCAGCACGCGGGCCTTGGGATAGAGCAGGAAATACGCCCCCAAGACGCCTGCCAGCGCACCGGATGCGCCGATCATGGGGATTTCCGATTGGGTATCAAGCAGGCCATGGCCAAGCGCTGCAGCAATGCCACAGGCAAGATAAAAGATCAGAAAGCGGAAATGGCCCATCGAGTCTTCGACATTGTTCCCGAAGATCCAGAGATACAGCATATTACCGCCCAGATGCATCCAGCCGCCATGCATGAACATGGCCGAAAAGATCGACAGGAACCCGAAACCGGCCGGGAAGGGTGAAAAGCCCGGTGGCAGTTCGGCATGACCAAACAGCACGGCCGGGATGGCACCATATTGCAGGTTCACAAGCGTGGCTGCGCGCGGATCAAGGGTGACGGTCCCCAGAAACACCACGACATTGATCGCAATGATCGCATAGGTGACCCATGGCGTGATGGTGGTCGGGTTGTTGTCCTTGATCGGCAGCATTGGCTATATCTGTTGTCTGTGTCCTAAGTGGTACGGCGGGCAACGGGCTGCCGATCAGGCGACGACGGCCTGATCGCGCGGGGCAAGGCGATCACGCAGGTAGGCCGCCAGCTGGCGATATTCCAGCTTGCGGGCCGAACTGCGGCGCCAGACCATGCCGATGCGCCGGATCGGCACCGGATTTTCGAACGGAACGATTTTAAGCAGATCCGGCCGACGGGCTTCGACTTCAAGCGACATTTCCGGCAACAGTGTGGCGCCGATGCCAGCCCCGACCATCTGAACCAGGGTGGACAGACTGTTGGCCTGGAAATCAGCCGACTTGTTCCAGCCCGCCTTCTGACAGACTTCAAGCGCCTGATCGCGCAGGCAATGCCCGTCTTCAAGCAGCAGGAGCTTTTCATCCTTGATGTCGCTGATTTCGAGATGCTTTTTATGGGTCAGCGGATTGTTTGGCGCACAGGCAAAGACAAAGCGATCCTCGAACAACTCAAACTCTTCAAGCCAGTTTTCATCAATCGGAAGCGCAATCAGCGCAAGATCGAGTTTGCCAGCCATCAGAAGTTCCACCAGCTTGGCGGTTTGGTCTTCGCGCAGAAGCGGCTGCAATTTCGGGAAGCCCGCCTTGAGTGCGGCCATCACATCGGGCAACAGATAGGGGCCGATGGTGGGGATGACACCGATATGGATCGGGCCCGAAAGCGGGTCGGAGGCGGCCTGCGCCATGGTGGTTAATTCATCAACTTCCTGAAGGATATTTCGCGCCCGCGAGACGACCTCTTCACCGAGTGGAGTCATCAGGACCTGACGCTTGTTGCGTTCGACCAGTTGGGCACCCAGAAGGTTCTCAAGCTCGCTGATCGCAGCCGACAAACTTGGCTGCGTAATGAAGCAAGTCTCTGCAGCGCGGCCAAAATGTCCGGTTTCGGACAGCGCAACAAGGTATTTGAGCTGCTTGATGCTTGGTTGGGCAGCCATAAATTTTTCCTATCAAGAATCCAAGTTTTATCTATTTGTCTTAGGTAATGCATTTCTCTACAAATCGCTAGCAAGCAGTGCATTTTTTGCAACTGCACACAAAAGTTTTTGCGGCCTGTCGGGGGCCGCTTGTTGTTTTTACAAACTGGGTTAGGAGTAACCATAATGCTTACCGTTGGTGATACGCTTCCAGAATTCAATCTTACCGGCGTTTCGGGCAAAACCCCGGACAGCTTCGCACCGGTTACCGACAAGTCCTATGAAGGCAAATGGAAGATCCTGTTCTTCTGGCCGAAAGACTTCACCTT
The DNA here is from genome assembly GCF_003403095.1 of Thalassospira indica. NCBI lineage: Bacteria > Pseudomonadati > Pseudomonadota > Alphaproteobacteria > Rhodospirillales > Thalassospiraceae > Thalassospira > Thalassospira indica. Next base: position 1,115,230 of record NZ_CP031555.1, read on the forward strand.
TGTTTGCCCGACCGAGATCGTTGGTTACGGCGAACTGAATGGTGACTTCGAAGACCGTGACGCGGTTCTTCTGGGTTGCTCGACCGACACCGACTTCGTGCACGCTGCATGGCGTACCCACCACGAAGACCTGGGCGACAGCCCGTTCGTATGGCTGGCTGACGAGAAAAAAGAATTCTCGACCGCCCTTGGTGTTCTGGCGAAAGACGCCGGTGTTGCACTCCGCGCAACCTTCATCATCGACCCGGACAACATCATCCGTCACGTACAGGTCAACGACCTGAACGTTGGTCGTAACCCGCAGGAAGCGCTTCGTATTCTCGACGCCCTGCAGACCGACGAACTTTGCCCGTGCAACTGGAACCAGGGCGACGAAACCCTGTAAGTCCAGTCCGGACCTAGTCTATGGGATCGGGCCCTGGCCCGGTCCCGCCTTTCAGCCTGTGACTTTCGCCGACTTGCGCATCGTGCGCCCGACCAAGTGCGGCACTGCCACGGCTGATAATCCCCCCATTCGTTATTGAATTACGCGTTTATCGTTTCAGACAGCTTCAGAGGATTTTTTCCATGACGTCGATCGTTGAAATCAAGGACTCCATGCCGGCCTATGCCAAGGACCTTAAGCTGAACCTTTCGAGCATGGCCAACAATCCGGGCATGACCGACCAGCAGGTTTATGGCACCGCCCTTGCGTGTGCCTTTGCATCGCGCAATGCCAAACTGACCAAGGCCGTTGCCGCAGAAGCAAAAGAAAAACTGACGCCAGAAGCGATTGAAGCGGCCAAGGGTGCGGCGGCCATCATGGGCATGAACAACATCTATTACCGGTTCAACCACCTGGTATCGGATGAAGAATACAGCACCATGCCAGCCCGCCTGCGCATGAACATCATCGGCAAGCCGGGCATTGATAAGGCCGACTTCGAATTGTTTTCGATCGCGGTTTCGGCGATCAATGGATGCGGCATGTGCATCGACAGCCATGACAAGGTGCTGAAGAACGCTGGCGTTAAAAAGGAAACTATCCAGAACGCCATCCGCATCGCATCGGTTATCCATGCGGTTGCTGTCGTGATTGATGCCGAGGATGCGTTGGCTGACTAACCGCCAAACATTTGCCATGAAGACAAAAAAAAGAGGGTGTCATTACGACGCCCTCTTTCAGTTTGTGTCCGGCAAGGACAGTTTATTTGGCTTTGCGTCTGTTGCGCAGGCCGACGATGACAGGCAGTGCGACAATCAACACAGCCATCACATACAGACCAATGCTTTCCCAGCTTGAGACCAGGATCGACCAGTCCCCGCGCGAGATCGAAAGTGCACGGCGCAGGTTGTCTTCAAACAGGTGACCCAGCACGAAGCCCAGAATGATCGGAGCCAGCGAGAATTCCAGTTTGCGCAAGACCCAGCCGAAAATCCCGAATGCGATGATCAGGAACAGATCAAACGGGTTACCAACCACAGAATAGACGCCGATGAAGGCCAGAACCGCAATCAGCGGGCTGAGATATTTCTGCGGAATGGTCAGCATTCTGGCAAACAGACCAACCAGCGGCAGGTTGATCACCAAAAGCGCCAGGTTGCCGATATACATTGATGCAATCAGGCCCCAGGCGATTTCAGGGCGCTGTTCAAACATCAGCGGGCCGGGGGTGACGTTAAACAACATCAACGCACCGAGCAGAATAGCCGTCGTGCCCGACCCCGGAATACCAAGCGTCAGCATCGGGACCATCGCGCCACCGGCCGCGGCATTGTTGCCAGATTCAGGTGCGGCCAGACCCCGCGGATCACCGGTACCGAATTTCTTGCGGTCTTCACCGGCCATACGCATTTCGGTGCCATAGGTCACAGCCGACGCAACAGATGCGCCAACACCGGGCAAAACGCCGATGACAAATCCGATGATCGAGGAACGCAACATGGTCCAGCGGATCTGCATCAGGTCTTTCCAGCTGACAAAGCTTTTGCCGATCGGAAGCAGCTTCAATTTGCCGGAAACCTGTTGTTCAACAAGGTGGATCAACTCCGCCATGCCAAAGAAACCGATCACGACAACAAGGAAGTCAAAGCCGGCAAGGATATCGGGAATGCCGCCGGTATAGCGCGCGACACCGGTATTGGCATCAATGCCGACGGTCGCCAGCATCAAACCGATTGCCGCCCCCATCAGGGTTTTGACCTGGTTCTTGCCAACCAGCGAGGACAGGCTTGCGAAGGCAAAGACCATCAACGCGACATAGTCGGCCGGCGTAAAGGTCAGTGCGAATTTGGCGAGGAACGGGCCAAACAACGACATCAAGATCACGGCAACGGTGCCACCGACAAACGACGCAATAGCCGAAATAGACAGCGCACGTCCGGCTTCACCACGTTTGGCCATCGGGTTGCCATCAAGCGTTGTCATGACAGCACCCGCATCGCCGGGCACATTCAAAAGAATCGACGAAATGCGCCCGCCATATTCCGCGCCATAATAGATGCCTGCAAGCAGGATCAGGGCCGATTCAGGTGGAAGGCCCAGGCTATAGGCGATGGGCAGCAGAATGGCGACACCGTTGATCGGACCAATACCGGGCAGCGCACCAATCAGCGTTCCGGCAAAACAGCCGATCAGGACGAGCAACAGGTTCAAAGGCATCAATGCGACGCCAAAGCCGCCGCTTAGGCCACTTAGAACTTCATTCATTGGGATAAACTCACAAAAGCGGTGCCAGCAGACCTTCTGGCAGGTTCAGGCCCAGCAAATAGTCACAAATGCCATATCCGAAGATGCCGGTTGCACATCCAAAGGCGACGGCATGCAGACGGTTTGCACCCAGCATGACCGACAGCAGGCAGCAAAACAGCGCGGTCGAAATCACAAAACCGAGTGGTTGGTACAGTTCTGCGTAGCCTGCGAGCATCACAACCAGCATCAGCAAGCGAAACCAAACACTGCGACCCAGCGCAAACTGGATGTGATCCGGGCGCACAAGGACGTAAAGGCTGCACAGTAGGAAGACAACAGCCAGCACTTGCGGCCATGTTTCAGGTCCAAGCGGGTCATACTGGAAAGGGGCCTTGATCACGAAAAAGGCGACATAGGTATAAATGCCGCCAGCGATCAGGGCGAACAGGGCAAAGAGGCGATCAGCCATCGGAGATCTCCGGCCTAGGGAACGCTAGAAAAACTGAAGGTCCCCCGTTCGGAAACGGGGGACCGACATGTTTGGTGATTACTGGATCAGGCCAGCTTCTTTTGCGATTTCGCGAAGCTTCTTGATGCGTTCCTTGACGTTGTCATCAAGGTCCTTGCCCGCAATGTTGAGCGGCAGCAAGCCTTTGTCTTTCTGGATTTTAGCGAACTCTTCGGTGCCATAGGCCTCTTTGAAAGCTGCTACCCATTTGTCATAGGCTTCGTCATCGACGTTTTTACCCATGTAGAAACCACGCATGATGGTCCATTCCGCGTCGTAGCCAAGTTCCTTGGTGGTCGGAATGTCTGCGAACGGCTCGTCGAGGCGTTCCGGAGACATGACAGCGAGAACACGCAGCTCGCCGGTGCCAAGATGTGCGGTCATTTCACCGATATCACCGGTATAGACATCGATGCTGCCGCCCAGAAGACCGGTCAGGGCATCGCCGCCGCCATCATAGGCGACATAGATCATTTTGCGCGGATCACGATCGACAGATTTAAGAAGCAGGGCTGCTTTCATCCAGTCTTGCGAACCAACGGAACCACCGGCGCCAATTGCCAGGCTGCCTTCGTCTTCCTTGATCTTGTTCATCAGATCATCAAGGGTTTTGTATTCGCTGTCTGCACGGACAATGACCGCACCGAAATCAGCACCAACAGTAGCAAGAAAACGAACGTCGTTTTCAGTCCACTCACCGTATTTGCCGGTCGCAATATTCAGAAGTGAACCCGACGAGAATGCAACGATGGCATTGGGATCATCAGTACGGGTGGTGTTGAAAAGGGTGATGGCAACCGCACCAATGCCGCCCGGCATAAAGGTCACCTGCATCGGGTCACCCAACTTGTCACCGACGCCAGCCTGGGCAACACGGCAAGTCAGGTCAAAACCGCCACCCGGTTTAGCCGGGGCAATGCATTCGGGTTTTTCAATGTCTGCGGCATGCGCGGTGCCAAAAAGGCAACCGGCCATGACAACGGAAGCTGCGAACAGCTTTTTCATAGTTGTATCCTCCCATTGGATTATTCTTTACGCGCATCAATGTTCGATCCGCATATCTGCTATACGCCACGAGACTGACATTGCCTTGACGGTATGCTGACGGGAGGCTGACTCCTTCCTGACTTGAAGCTGACATCGAGTGTAACAAATTGTAAGAAACCCAAAGCACGCCTAATATCCGGCCATGCGTATTCTTTTGATTGAAGATAATGAAACATTGGCGGAAACGATCATGGATCGTTTGCACGCGGATGGTCATGCCATCGATTGCGAGCATGATGGCGAGCTTGCAAATGATTTGCTGCGTCACAAGCAGTTCGATCTTGTTCTGATGGATGTCAATCTGCCGGGCCGTAGCGGGTTTGAAATTTTACGGTCAATGCGCGCCCGCGGGGATGCCACCCCGGTCCTGATCCTGACAGCGCGGTCGGAAATCGATGACCGCTTGATCGGGCTTGATGGCGGTGCAGATGATTACATCGTCAAGCCGGTCGATCTGCGTGAACTTGCGGCACGCTGCCGCGCCCTTATCCGCCGTCGAAGCGGGGCGGCATCCAATGAATTTCGCGCCGGAAACCTTGTGTTTGATCGGGCATCAAAAGTCGCAACGATTGACGGTCGCGATATTGAATTGCGTAACCGCGAAGTACAGCTGCTTGAAATCTTTATCGGCAATCTGCAACGGGTTCTGACCAAGGAAGATCTGGCAGACAAGGTGTATTCGTTTGATGAAGCGCCGAGCATGAATGCGGTCGAGCAGATGGTCACCCGATTGCGCAAGAAATTGTCGGGTGGGCCGATTATTCTCAAGACCATTCGGGGGCTTGGGTATATTGCCCATATTGCGGATGAATAAGACGGCCAGACATCATTCTTTGCGCCAGCGGCTATTGACCAGCATGGCGGTTGGATTTGCGATCATTCTTGTCAGTATCGCGGTGGGGATCTGGAGTTACGCACGCGATGCCGCGAACCATTCCTATGACAGGCTTTTGAGTGGTGCGGCGTTTGCCATTCTGGAACGTACACTGGTGACGCCAACCGGGCCCAGTGTCGAAATTCCCTATTCGGCGCTGGAATTGATCGGCCTGGCCGAAAGTGATCGGGTTTTCTATCGTATTTTTACTGCCAATGGCAAAACCCTGACCGGGTCGGGGAATTTGCCTCTGCCCGATCAATATAAACCATCCGACCAGCCGGTATTTTTTGATACCCATTACAGCGGTGAAGACGTGCGTTTCCTGCTTCAGGGGCGGTTTCTTGCCGGTGCGGGCTATGGCGATTGGGTGGTTGTTCAGATCGGACAAACCCGAATTGCCAGAGACGCCTTTGCGCGCGAAATGATGATCAATGCGATTGCGTTACTGTTGTTGGTAACGGCGATTGGACTGGGATTTGTCTGGTTTGGGATTAACCGTGCGCTTTCGCCCCTGATCGGGATTGAACGCCAGTTGCGGCATCGCGAACCGACCGACTTTTCACCAATCGAGATCACGCCGCCGCGCGAAGTCGCCAGTCTGACCCGCTCGATCAATGGTTTGATCCTGCGCCACAAGAAAAGTCTTGATAACGCGCAGGCCTTTATTGCCGATGTCGCGCATCAAACCCGTACATCGCTTGGCGCGTTACAAGGGTTGCTTGAAAGTGCAAGTCGCCAGTCGGACGCAGATCAGCAGCAGGCGCGTATCAAGCAGGCCGAAGAACAGGCGCAAAGAACAATTCGTCTGACCAACCAGCTGTTATCGCACGCGATGATCATTCATCGGGCAGACAATACACCACTGGCGCGAAAGGTTCTGATTGATGTGGTGCGCACTGCCTTTGGCGACATCATTCGCGATTATCTTAAATATGATACGGAATTTTCCATCGAAAGTGACCTTGCCCCGGATGAACAGGTGTTTGTGATGCTTGACGAAATCGGCATTCGCGAGGCGTTGCGCAATCTGGTGGATAACGCCATCAAACACGGAACGGCTCCGCATAAGATCGATATCCTGGTGCGCAAATCGGGTGAAAAATGTCACCTGATCGTTGATGACAACGGGCCGGGGATTGATGTCGGGAAACACGCATCCGTGCTGGAACGGTTTTCAAGTCTGAGTACCGGTACCGGTCTTGGACTTGCCATCGTCAACGCAGTTGCCGAACGCCATCATGCGGAACTGATATTGGGGCAGTCGCCCACGGGCGGGTTGCGTGTCGAAATGGTGTTTCCCGTGGTCGAAGGGGGGCAGGAATGACGGTATTTTCCCGACGCTTTTCGCGCTTTTGCGCGCAGGTCGCGGTTCTGGTTTTGGCGATGCTTTGGGGCACGCAGGCCCTTGCGCGTGTTCAGGTGCATGTCTGGTCGGCGACCGATACCTCGGCGGTCGAGCCCTTTATCAAGGTGTTTGAGACGAAATATCCCGACATTGACGTCGTCTATCGCGAGTTCAATACCAGCGAACTTTATCAGGTTGTCATGTACAATATTGATAACCCGAAAATGGAAGCCGATGTGATCATCAGCCCGGCAATGGATTTGCAGGTCAAACTGGTCAATGAGGGGCTGGCCTATCGGTTTGAGCCGGAAAACGTCGATGCGATACCTAGTTGGGCCCAGTGGCGCAACGAGCTTTACGGGTTTTCCTTTGAGCCGGCGGCACTTGTTTATAACAAACAGGCGTTTGAAGGATTGGAGAGCCCGGTTTCACATACGGATCTGTCCAATATGGTGCGTGACAATCCGGAATTGTTCAGTGGAAAGATTGGCACCTATGACATTCGCCAATCGGGGATCGGATATTTCTTTGCCACTCAGGATGCCATTCAGAACAACCAGACATCACGTCTGACCGAAACATTCGGTCGCGCAGGCGCAAAGTTGTTTTGTTGTTCGTCGGAAATTCTCGACCGCGTTGCGACTGGGGAGCTGGTGCTGGGCTATAACGTGATTGGGTCCTATGCCATGGCCGCGGCACGGGAAAACCCGGATATCGGGGTATATTTCCTGCGCGATTACACTATCACAATGAGCCGCACGGCCTTTGTACCCAAGACGTCCAAGGCCAAATATCAGGCGCAACTGTTCATCGACTTTTTGCTGTCGCGCGAAGGGCAGCAGGTTCTGGCAAACAATTCGGCACTTATTCCGATCAATCAGAATGTCGAAACGGTGCTTACCCCGCATCTGGAAGACATCCCGGTATTCCGGGTGAAGTTGGGGATTGGCTTGCTGGGCTTTCAGGACGAGCTCAAGAAGAAGAGCTTCCTTGAAGATTGGGAGTCTTCAATCTTGTGGAGCGGCGGGACAGCAAGCCCGTCATATCAGGTCGATTAGATCCCAAACGCCGTAATATGCGGTAAGGCGTTTGATGCCTTAGCCATCGACACATTCGGCAAGGCCAAGATGTTTGAGGCTGGCTTTGATCACCTGATCGGGTTGATCGAAATGCGGGATATGGCCGCAGTCCTTGATCAGCATTTTGGTCACCGGGCCGCCAGTATGTGCGCAGATCGTGTAGACCTGTTCGTCGCTGCCGAACTGGTCGTCATCGCCCTGAATGACCAGAAGCGGGCAGGTGATATTGGCAAGCTCATCCACCATGTTCCAGTCACGGAAATCCGGCTGGCGCCAGGTATCGACCCAGGCGCGGAAGACATCGTCGGTCTGGGCGAAGTGGTGGCGTTGCAGTTTGGTTTTCCAGTCGGTCTGGGCATAGATTTTTGCCGCCTCTGTGATGCCGGTAACCGTGACATCCTCGACAAAAACGTGGGCGGCTTCGGAAATCACCGCCGTCACATTATCCGGGAAGCGTGCGGCGTATTTAAGCGCGATGGTCGCCCCGTCGCTATGGCCAAAGAGGATCGGTTTGGCGAGGCCCAGTTCGGTGATCAGGCCATGCAGATAGACATCGCTTTCGGTGTTGTGGAAATCAATCGCGCGCGGGATATCACCAACCGCGTGCGGATCGGATTTGCCATGGCCGCGCCGTTCATAGACAACCACCGGATGACGGGTCGTGGTCGCCAGTTTGGCCGGGAAGTCGCGCCACATGCGGATCGTGCCAAGGGCCTCGTGCAGCATCAGAATGGTTGGCGCATCAGGTTGGACATCCTCGGGGATGATCTGCTGACATGACAAGCTGATACCGTTCACGGTGGCATAGAAATTTTCGATCTTCATTTGAGGGGCAATCTTTGTTGGGGCGTGGATCGGATGATTTATCGGTAATTCGGTGCGTAATTATTTAATTGTGATCATGAACAAAAAAACAGGGCCCGGCAAGTGCCGGACCCTGTTTGATACGATTTAATCCCGAAGACCGGGAAAGCAGACCTTATTTCAGGGCTGCGCACGCACGTTTGATGCGCTTGCAGGCTTCGATCAGGGCATCGTCCGAAGTCGCATAGGAAATGCGGAAATACGGTGCCAGACCGAATGCCGAACCCTGAACCGCCGCAACGCCTTCTGCCTCAAGCAGGTAGGTGACGAAGTCGGTGTCGGTTTCGATTTTCTTGCCATCCGGGGTGGTTTTGCCAATCGCGCCCGCGCAGGACGGATAGACATAAAACGCGCCTTCAGGCGTCTTGCACGACAGGCCTTCGCATTCGTTGAGTGCGGCAACCACAAGGTCACGACGCTTTTTGAACACTTCAGCACGTTCTGCCAGGAAGTCCTGCGTACCGTTGAGCGCCTCGACCGAAGCTGCCTGACTGATCGAGGAAGTGTGCGTGCTCGACTGCGACTGAACCTTGTTGATGGCCTTGATCAGCTCGACCGGGCCTGCAGCATAACCAAGGCGCCAGCCGGTCATGGCATAGGATTTCGACACACCATTACAGGTCAGCGTGCGGTCTTTCAGCTTCGGCTCGACCTGGGCGATGGTGGTGAATTCGAAACCGTCATAGACGAGGTGCTCATACATGTCGTCAGACATGATGTAGACGTTTTCATGTTTCAGAAGCACGTCGGCAAGCGCGCGCAGTTCGGCGCGCGAATAGGCCGCACCGGTCGGGTTCGACGGCGAGTTCAGAACAACCCATTTGGTTTTCGGCGTGATTGCGGCTTCAAGTTCACTTGCGGTGATTTTGAAGTCGTTTTCTTCCTGGCATTCAACAATGACCGGGGTGCCTTCGGCCATCAGCGCCATGTCCGGGTAAGATACCCAGTATGGTGCGGGAATGACGACTTCGTCGCCCGGGTTCAGGGTCGCGAAGAACGCGTTGAACAGGGTCTGCTTGCCACCGCAACCGACGGTGATTTCGTCGATGGTGTATTCCAGATCGTTTTCACGCTTGAACTTTTCGACAATGGCCTTGCGAAGCTCCGGCGTGCCGGCGACCGGAGTGTATTTGGTCTTGCCAGCGTCAATCGCCGCTTTGGCAGCTTCTTTGATATTGTCGGGGGTATCGAAATCCGGCTCACCTGCGCCAAGTCCGATCACATCAACGCCAGCAGCCTTAAGTTCGGCAGCCTTGGTGGTGACAGCAATGGTGGGGGAGGGTTTGATACGGCTCAAACGGTCGGCAATGAACGCCATTGGTCTGTTTCCCTGGAATTTATGAGAAGTGAAAAGAATCGTGTTCTTTCGGTTCGGACCCTACGCCTGCCTTAATTCCAATTCAAGGCTGTTTAGGGCCTTCTGCGGGTTCTTTGGGATGATTTTATCCAATTTTGCAGCCTTTCAGAAGTCCGAGCGGAAAGAACTGTTTTGCAAACGTGCCAAAACGGCCGTTGTTCCCGGATTTACATCCTGACGTCTCCTGACACTTCCTGACAGGAACTGTCAGGGCGGGGGCTTGCGGTTGGGCGTATCTGACCTATAACTAGGGTTGGAATGAAAAGGGATCTGCCCGATGAATGCGCTGCCGGAATTTTTGACCAAACGTCGCCCGCCTGTTGAAGGATCACGGGAATTCAAACTGGTGACCGAATATGAGCCCGCCGGTGATCAGCCGCAAGCGATTGCCGAGCTGATGGCCGGTATCGGTGAGGGCGAGCGCGATCAGGTTCTGCTTGGCGTGACCGGGTCGGGCAAGACGTTTACGATGGCAAACATCATCGCCAAGACGCAGCGGCCAGCATTGGTTCTGGCGCCCAACAAAACGCTGGCCGCCCAGCTTTATGCCGAGATGAAGTATTTCTTCCCGGATAATGCGGTCGAATATTTCGTGTCCTATTACGACTATTACCAGCCCGAAGCCTATATCCCGCGATCAGACACCTATATCGAAAAAGACAGCTCGATCAACGAACAGATCGACCGGATGCGCCATGCCGCAACGCGTGCGATCCTTGAGCGCAACGACTGTATCATCGTGGCATCGGTGTCGTGCATTTACGGTATCGGAGCGGTGGAAACCTATCTTGAGATGACCCAGCGCATTTCGGTCGGAGACGAGGTTGATCGCAACGACATCATGAAGCGTCTGGTGGAATTGCAATATACCCGCAATGACGCGGCCTTTTCGCGCGGGACTTTCCGGGTGCGCGGCGATGTTTTGGAAATCTTCCCGGCCCACGCCGAGGACCGGGCATGGCGCGTGTCGATGTTTGGTGACGAGGTCGAGGAACTGGCGGAATTTGATCCGCTGACCGGGCACAAGTTTGCCAACATGGACTCGGTCACGGTTTATGCAAATTCCCACCACGTCACCCCGCGCCCGACGCTGGTGCAGGCGATGGCCGGCATCAAGCAGGAGCTTAAAGACCGTCTGGCGCAGTTCCAGGCCGAGGGCAAGTTGCTTGCGGCCGAACGGATCGAGCAGCGCACGACCTTTGATCTGGAAATGATGGAAACGGTCGGTCACTGCAAGGGGATTGAAAACTATTCCCGCTGGCTTTCGGGTCGTAATCCGGGGGAGCCGCCGCCGACCCTGTTTGAATATTTGCCCGAAAACGCATTGCTGTTTGTCGATGAAAGCCATGTGGCCGTACCGCAAATCGGCGGCATGTTCCGAGGGGACTATAATCGCAAATTTACGCTCGCCGAGCATGGCTTCCGCCTGCCCAGTTGCGTTGATAACCGGCCGTTGAAGTTCGAGGAATGGGAAGCCATGCGCCCGCAAAGCGTGTTTGTTTCCGCAACACCGGGCAATTGGGAAATGGAACGCACCGGGGGTGTATTTGCCGAACAGGTCATTCGCCCCACAGGCCTGATTGACCCGGTCTGTATCGTGCGTCCGGTCGAAACCCAGGTGGATGATTTGCTGGGCGAGGCCAAGCAATGTGCCGCCAAGGGGCAGCGTGTTCTGGTCACAACGCTTACCAAACGCATGGCCGAGGATTTGACCGAATACCTGCACGAACACGGCATTCGCGTGCGATACCTGCATTCGGATATTGATACGCTGGAGCGCATCGAGATCATCCGTGATCTGCGGCTCGGCGTGTTTGATGTGCTGGTCGGGATTAACCTTCTGCGAGAGGGGCTTGATATCCCGGAATGTGCGCTGGTGGCGATTTTGGATGCCGATAAGGAAGGCTTCCTGCGGTCCAAGACATCGCTTGTTCAGACCATTGGCCGTGCGGCGCGTAACGTTGACGGGCGCGTGTTGCTGTATGCGGACAAGATGACCGACAGCCTGCAATACGCGATTGATGAGACCAATCGTCGGCGTGAAAAGCAGATGGCCTATAACAAGGAACACGGCATCACGCCTGAAACCGTGCGGTCGCGGATCAATGATGTTCTCGAAAGTGTGGCAGAGCAGGATTACGTCACGGTTGATACCGGGGTATCGGGCGATACCATGGTCGGTCATAACCTGCGCGCCCATATCGAAGACCTTGAAAAACGCATGCGCGATGCGGCCGGGAACCTTGAGTTCGAGGAAGCTGCGCGTTTGCGTGACGAAATCAAGCGTCTTGAGGATCAGGAACTTGGCCTTGCCGAGGCCGGACCAATGGCGCGCACCATCGGCACTATCGGGCCGGGATCAAAATCAGCCAACAAACCGAAATACAAGGGGCGCCGCCGCAAGGGGGCATAGGCACTGTAAAGCCAAATGCAAAACAGCCGGGGCAATATGCACCCGGCTGTTTTTTTGTGGCGTATTCCTGTCGCCTGAATCACATGAACAGGCGTTCGTTTTCCATGCCCTTATAGATATCGGCAACATAGTCGCCATAACCGTTATAGATCCGGGTCGGCACGCTTTCGCCGTTGTTCAGAAGACGTTCATAGGCCTGCGACCAGCGCGGATGCGGGACTTCCGGATTTACGTTGGCCCAGAAGCCATACTCATCGGCGTTGATGTCTTCCCAGAAGCTTTTGGGGCGCGTGTCGGTGAAGGTGAAGCGCACGATCGATTTGATGTTTTTAAAACCGTATTTCCACGGTGTAACCAGACGCAGTGGTGCACCGTTCTGCTTGGGCAGTTCTTCGCCGTAAATGCCCGTGGCGATCATGGTCAGTTCATTGGTGGCCTCGGCCATCGTGAGGCCTTCGATATAGGGCCACGGATACCAGAACTGACGCAGACCCGGCATAGTGTCCTTTTGGCTGGCGGTTTCCATTTCGACATATTTTGCGCCCGACAGGGGCTTGGCGAAGTCAACCAGCGCCTTCATCGGGAAACCGGACCAGGGCACGGTCATCGCCCAGGCTTCGACACAGCGAAACCGATAGACGCGCTCTTCAAGCGGCATCTTGCGCACCAGTTCTTCGAAATCAATTTCGATCGGTTTTGCAACCAATCCGTCGATTACGACGGTCCAGGGGCGGATGCGCATGGCTTGGGCGGCCTGCGAGATCGATTTGTGCGATCCGAATTCATAGAAATTGTTATAGGTCAGCGCCTTGGACTTTTCGGTCATTTCGCGTTCGACCGTGTAGGCCGGGTTGCGATCCACCGGATAAAGATTGGCAGTTGATCCCGACCCTTGGGCCAATGCAGAGCCAAGCGGGAGGCTTGATGCTGTTGCGCCGATCGATCCGGCGGCGATCCCCTTAAGGAATTGGCGGCGGTTTTTATAGATCGATTCCGGCGTTGCGTCTCGTTCGGGGATTTCCCAACCCTTTTTGCGGCGTATCAGCATGTCGTCCTCCAATTGCGCGGGTTTTCTAAATGTCCTTTGAAAACCGGCTTTGGGCAAGTCACGGCTCGGTGATCGGTCAGTGAATCCCATCGCATTCAACTGCTTGTGCTTGAAAAGATACGGCAAAAGACTGCGATCTGATCAAAGGCATAATCAATTGATCGTGCGAAGTGATCGTATGATGGGTAGAATGATCGCAAACAACATTGAACAGGGTGGATCGCGTGTTTGAATTCAAGGATATCGAAATTCTGCAAGATATTGTCAAAGCGGGCGGTTTTCGGGCGGCGGCACAGAAATATAACCTGTCTCAATCGGCGATTTCGGCCCGGGTATCCGGGCTTGAGAAGAAGTTGGGCATCTTGCTGTTTGACCGCAGCAACCGGCAGGTGCGCCTGACCGCGGGCGGTTTGCGATTTCTTGAGGAAGCGCAGCGCTTGTCAAGAGCACGTGATCGCATCTGGCAGGAGTTGACGCATCCGGGGGAGTTGAGCGGCACCGTCAGGATTGGTGTTGCGGAAACCATCGTGCATACGCTTCTGACGGATATGCTCAACAAACTCAAAGATGACTTTCCGAAAGTCCGTTATGAGCTGTCGGTGGATACGTCGGGACAGTTGGCCAAGTCGCTTGAAAATGACGAAATGGATGTCGCGATTATGTTGCGCGAATCCGTTCCGCAAGGTGCAGTGGCGGCACCGTTAAAGCCGGTGGAGCTCAAATGGTATTGCCCTGAAACCATGGAGCTTCCCGATAAACCGATGTCGTTAAGGGATCTGGCCAGTCATGCCATCGTCACCTTTCCAAAGGGGACGCCACCATTTCGCGAAGTCGAAAGTATTTTTGCTGCGCCCGATATATCGCAACCTGCGTTACATGGTTCTGCATCGCTTTCAACCGTCAAGCATCTGGTCGCAGGGGGATTTGGAATCGGGGTTTTGCCCAGCCTGATGGTCAAAAATTCCATGTGGAATGAACAGATTAAAGAAATCCCGGTAAGCGATGAAGCATCGTTAACCGCGCTTCATTTTGTCATTGCCTATTACCCGGAACGCAACCGCGAGATCGGCGCTGCCGTTCAGGAGGCGGCAAAATTGTTCGATCATAATGATCGTTAAAAACGATCAGTTTTTGCATAAAATGATTTCTTGACAAGATCGGTCTAAATTCTCACTCTTTCATAAGAGGCAGAGAATGGGACCAGAATATGAACGCGTCACAAAGCGCCACCCGTTCCGTTGACACCGCGAAAGAAGCCATTTCGACCATGACGCCACTGGCGTTGCGTCAGGCAATCAGAAGCGGCGAACATACAGGGACAACAACCGGCTACTCATCGGGTTACCTTCAGGGTAACCTGGCGATCCTGCCGGCTGATTATGCAGATGAGTTTCTGCAATTTTGTGCAAAGAACCCCAAATCATGTCCGCTGATCGGGATGTCGGAACCGGGATCGCCCCATATTCCCGAACTGGGCGTGGATCTTGATATTCGCACCGATCTTCCGGGATATCGTATTTTCCGTGGCAGCACCGACTTTACGTGCGCAAGCGATCTGACCGATGTCTGGCGTGATGATCTGGTGACGTTTGTTCTGGGCTGTTCGTTTTCCTTTGAGGCAGCAATTACCCGTGGCGGTGTGCCGGTACGTCATATGAATGCGAACCGCAATGTGCCGATGTATGTGACCAATATCGAAACATCGCCTGCCGGTCGTTTTCATGGGCCGCTGGTTGTTTCGATGCGGGCCTTTACACCCGGCAATGCGATCCGGGCGATCCTTTATTCTGATCGATATCGTTTGGCGCACGGGGCACCGGTTCATATCGGTGATCCGGCGCAAATCGGTATTGCCGATATCATGAAACCGGACTTTGGAGATGACCCTGTCATTCATGAAGGGGACATTCCGGTTTTCTGGGCGTGTGGGGTCACGCCGCAAATGGCAATTCGCAATGCCTTGCCTGATTTTGCCATTACGCACGAACCCGGCCTGATGCTTGTGACAGATGTTCTTGCCGAAGCGGCTGAGTTTTCCCTGCAGACTAAACCTCAAACCAACCAATCATCGCTTTGACGTCAGAGGAGTTTCTTATGAAAAAGATGATTTCGTCGCTTTTGGCCGTTTCCGCCCTTGGGGCGGGTGTGGCCGCAACCCCGGCATTTGCAGAAGACCTTTCGGTCGTCGGCAGCTGGAGCAGCCTGCCGCTTTACAAGCAATATGAACACCCGTTCTGGACCGAAACTTTCCCGGCGGATTCCAAAGGCGAATTCAATGTCGAAATGACCACCCATGACCAGATGGGCATCGGTGGCGGTGACGTTTTCCGTATTCTGAATGACGGTGTTTTCGATATCGCCATGACCGTTGGTGATTACGCTGTTGGTGATGCGCCGGAACTTGAAGGCCTTGACGTGCCGCTGGTTGCAAACACTGCCGCCGAAGCAAAGGCAATGGTCGAAGCCGCCCGCCCGATGGTTGATGATATCTTTGCCGACCGTTTTAATTCCAAGGTTCTGGCGATTGCGCCGTATCCGCCGCAGGTTGTGTTCTGTGCAGGCGACGTCAATTCCCTGGACGATCTGAAAGACAAAAAGGTTCGTGGTTCGGGTCGAATGACCACCAAATTCCTTGAGGCACTTGGTGCGACGGGCGTGAATGTTGCGTTCTCGGAAGTTCCCGGCGCGCTGGAACGTGGTGTGATTGATTGTGCTGTTACCGGCGCTGGTTCGGGCTATAGCGCAGGCTGGTGGGAAGTTTCCGATCACCTGTTGACCATCCCGCTTGGTGGATGGGACCCGGTTGTGACCGCGATGAACATGGACAAGTGGAACAGCCTGACAGCTGACCAGCAGACCTTCATCATGGATGAAGTCAAAACCAAGTTCGAGGCCCCTGCATGGGCATCGGCGGCTGATGCATTGAGCAATGATGTTGCCTGCCTGACCGGCAATGGCGCATGCCCGGTAGGTGATCCGGCCAGCATGACCCTTGTTGAGGTTTCAGATAGTGACCTGGCAAAAGCCAAGGAAATCCTGACCTCCACCGTTCTGCCCGAGTGGGCCGAACGTGCTGGTAATGACTGGGTTGCACGCTGGAACGATAGCGTCGGCAAGACTGTCGGTGTTACCGTACCGCTTAACTGATTAACAGTGCTTGGCGGAGGCCCGAACAGTGACCGAAAACTTGATTGCGGCCATCCGCCGCGCCAATCGCATCATCGCGTTGTCCGTCGGATTTGTTCTGACGGGCAGCGTGATCCTGATCATCGCAGAAATTCTGCTACGTGAGGCCGGAATTTCTCTGGGCGGCGCCGAAGAAATTTCTGGCTACGTCATGGCCGGTGTTGCCAGTTGGGGGCTTTCCTATGCGCTGACCGAGTTGGCGCATGTCAGAATTGACCTTATCCGGCTCCGCTTGCAGGAACGCGGAAAGGCATTCCTTGATTTGTTGGCAATTGTCACCCTTGCAGCGGTGGCAACGATTGTTGCCATCCAGTGCTGGCCCGTCCTTTCAAAAACCATTGAACGCGGATCAACTGCGAACACACCACTTGAAACACCGCTTTGGATACCGCAGTTGGTCTGGTTTTCCGGTTGGCTTTGGTTCGCGCTGTGTTCCTGTGCGTTGGTGATCCTGACCCTGGTGTTGCTGATGCGCCGTAACTTTGACACGGCCGACTCTTTGGTCGGTGCCCGGTCCGAGCTGGAGCTTGAATCATGATTACAGCAGTTACGGTTTCGCTGTTGGGGCTTCTGGCCTTGTCCATTCCGGTGGGGATTGTGCTTTTCCTTCTCGGTATTGGTGTCGATCAGTTTTTCACGCCCTTTCCGCTGTTGCGCGGTTTGGGGCAGGTGGTCTGGTCTTCTTCAAATTCCTCGACCCTGATTGCCATCCCATTTTTTGTTTTGCTC
Organism: Thalassospira indica; assembly: GCF_003403095.1. NCBI lineage: Bacteria > Pseudomonadati > Pseudomonadota > Alphaproteobacteria > Rhodospirillales > Thalassospiraceae > Thalassospira > Thalassospira indica. The sequence continues at coordinate 1,132,354 of NZ_CP031555.1, forward strand.
GGTGAGGTGCTTGTGCGCGGTGGTATCGCCGCGAAGACCTATGAAGCACTCGATAAGTGGTTCTCATGGCTGCCCGGTGGGTTGGTCCATGCCAATATCGGCACCGCGACAATGTTTTCGGCGACGTCGGGTTCGTCTGTTGCCACGGCTGCGACGGTTGCGACTGTGGCAATGCCGCAGGCCGACAAGTTGGGCTATGACCCGAAACTGTTTTCAGGCGCCATTGCCGCAGGCGGCACGCTTGGGATCATGATCCCGCCATCGATCAACTTGATTGTCTATGGGTTCCTGACCGAAACATCGATCCCGCGTTTGTTCCTTGCCGGGCTGGTGCCGGGGCTGGTGATGGCTGTTGCCTTCATGCTTGTGACCGCGGCGATTTGCAAGGTGAAGCCAAGTCTTGGCGGACAAAGCCGTTCGTTTAGCTGGGCGGAGCGGTTTGGTGGCTTAAGGCATCTTGTGCCGATCTTCCTGCTGTTCTTTGTTGTGATCGGGTCAATCTATGCCGGATGGGCGACACCAACAGAATCAGCAGCCGTCGGTGTTGCCATCGCCATGATCATCGCCGCCTTTAACAAAGGTGTGTCGAACGAGATGATCAAGATGTGCTTGCTCGGGACAGTTCGCATCACGGCGATGATCATGCTGGTGATCATCGGGGCCTATTTCCTGAACTTCACCCTGACCGCAGCGGGCATGGGGCGGGAGCTCAAGGAACTTCTCGTCGGACTTGATCTTAGCCCGATGGGGACGTTGCTTGTTGTTATTTTGCTCTACATCGTGCTGGGCTTCTTTATTGAAACCTTGTCCCTGATGGTGGCGACCATTCCGATCATTGTACCGATCATGACAGCCATGGGCTTTGACAAGGTCTGGTTTGGGATCCTTTTGATCGTCTTGATCGAAATGGCTTTGATCACGCCGCCTGTCGGATTGAACCTGTATGTCGTGCAGGGTGCCCGAAAATCAGGGCAATTATCCGAGGTCATGCTGGGTGCTGTTCCCTATGTTCTTGTGATGTTGGCGATGATCGTCGGTCTGATCTTCTTGCCGGAAATCGCACTTTTCCTGCCTGACTATCTCTGAGGCGCAATAGGCCAGAAGCCTCCCTTAAAACAATTGGCGAATGGACCAGTGTCATCTGGTCCAAGCGCCCCCTCTATGTCTGAGACCCAGTGTCCAACACATCATTCCAAAAAGATCGGAACCAGAAATGCAGATGAATTTTACCCTGGCAGGGACCGAAATCACCTTTGATATCGACCATTGCACTGTTGCCGGATGGACGGGCAGGAATGCGGCGTCGATCCAGCATCATATCGACGAGCTTGCCGCGATCGGTGTTAAACCGCCGTCAAGCGTGCCGCTTTATTATCGGACCGCCTCAGGAATGGTAACCCAGCAATCCTGTATCGAGGTTGTTGGACAGGGAACATCGGGCGAAGTCGAGCCGTTCCTGATTGCTTGTGACGGCGAACTTTACCTTGGCCTTGCGTCCGATCATACGGATCGCGAGCTTGAAGCCCACTCGGTCGCGCTGTCCAAGCAGATTTGCGAGAAACCCGTTGCATCTGAAATCTGGCGCTTTGACGAGGTCAAAGACCATATCGAGCAGATCGAAATGCGGTCCTGGGTTCAGGAACAGGATGGCGATGACTGGGTGCTTTATCAGGAAGGAACGATTGCTACGATCCGCCCGTTAAGTGATCTGATCGAAGGATCGCAATTGATGGGAAATGCTGCCAACGGCAAGGCATCTGCCATGCTGTGCGGTACACTTGGCGCAAAGGGCGGGGTTCGCCCGGCACGCCGGTTCAAAATGGCGTTGCATGATCCAGTACTTGATCGCACGATCACGCACGCCTATGAAATTAGGGAACTGCCGGAAATCGCATAAGCAATTTCATCGTCAGAACAACACCATAACAGGATGAGGCACCGCCATGGGCGTGATGGTTGACAAGGCCAGACAAGCAATCGACAAGGTCAATCAACTTGGCGAGCTTAAGGACAAGATCTTTACCGAGTTTGATTCTGAGCGGATTTTAAAGGCTGCTGCCGAGGCGGAGCAATATTGCGCGCAAAATCCGGGTGCGCCGCTTGCCGGGATGTTGGTATCGGTCAAGGATTTGTATGATGAGGCGGGCATTGCCACCACGGCGGCATCCGAACTTTTAAAGGGGCGCGCACCCGCCGAGGCTGACAGCGAATGCGTGCGTCGGATCAAGGCCGCCGGGGCCATTCCGTTTGGTCGCACGACGCTCAGCGAATTTGCCTATTCCGGTGTCGGGCTTAATCCGCATTACGGCACGCCGGGCAATATCTTTGACCCGGAAGGTATTCCGGGGGGCTCGACATCGGGCGGTGGATTGACTGTGGCGCATGGGATTGTGGATCTGGCGCTTGGCACGGATACCGGTGGCTCGATCCGTATTCCATCGGCGATCAACGGGCTTTATGGCATCAAGCCAAGCCGCCTTTTGGTGCCGGGCGCGGGCATTCATCCGCTCGCCAAAAGTTTTGATACGCCGGGGCCGTTGGCGGGCGATCTTGAAACGGCCATTCGTGCGTTTGAAGTTCTAACCGACATCACCGTGACACCGCCGGAAGATGCGAAAAAGACGCTTCGCATTGGCGTGCCGATGAACGCGTTTGTCGATGGGCTCGATGACCGGGTGAAGGCAGACTTTGCAATGATTTGTGCAAAGCTGAAAGAGGCCGGGCATGAGCTGATCGAGATTGATTTTGCTTTCATTGCCAAGAATGCGATCCTCAATAAGATGCTGGTGTCGTTTGAGGCGCACCGGATCTATGCCAAGGATTTCGTAAAGCTTGAAACCGTCGGGGACCCGCGCGTTTTGTCGCGCATGAAGTTTGCCGATACGCTTTCAAGTGATGAGGTGATCGACGCCTATGCCAAGCGGACAGATATCGTATCGATGTTCGGGATGGCGATGGCGGATGTTGACGTCATGATCGCGCCGACCTTGCCGCGCATGGCGCCCAAGATTGCGGAAGTAGAAGCCGACTTTGATAACCTGAATGCGCTGATGCTGCGCAATACCGGTTACCTGAACCTGGTCGATGCTTGCGCGCTTTCGATGCCGGTTCAAATCAAAGGCCAGGTTGCACCAGCCGCCCTTATGATCGGGGCGCCACACGGTCATGATCAGGCGATCCTGGCAGCGGCCCGGTTGATTGATCCGCTGTTTGGTTGAAAAAGATGACTGAACAAGAAAGCGGCCCGGAAGTTCCGGGCCGTTTTTGTTTAGAGATCCAGCGTCAGGCGGCCGCTGCTTTGCATGCGGGACACGCAAATGCACATTTGGTCGTTCTGGGCTTTCTGGCTGTCGCTGAGATAGGCGTCGCGATGCGACAAATCACCGTCATGCGAAATCACAACCGATGTACAGATCCCGCAATTGCCCTTTTTGCAGTCGTAAAGCGGATCGATGTCTGCATCGATCAGGACATCGAGAACAGATTTGCCAACCGGGACTTCGAAGGTCTGGCCGCTTTGCGCCAGATGAACTTCGAAACTGGTGTCATCAAGCTGTGCGGCAGGGGTGGTAAAGCGTTCATAATGCACATTCTCCGACGCCCAGCGATTGCGGCGTGCGATATCAAGCACGGCATCAATCAGACCGCCCGGGCCGCAGACATAAACGTGCTTGCTTGCCTCTGCTGTGCCAAGAATGCTGGCAAGCGGCATGCTGCGTTTTGCGTCGCCCCCATCAAAATAAAGCGCGCATCTCCCGTCGGCGGCATCAAGGACCTCAGTCATAAGGGCCATGTCGGTGTGGTTGCGGCTGGCATAATGCAGGACAAAATCCTTGCCAGCCTGCTGTAATGCGGTTGCCATGGCAAGGATTGGCGTGATGCCAATGCCGCCCGCGATCAGAATAGTTTTGGCCGCGACATCAACAAGCGGGAAGTCGTTTTGCGGCAGGTCGATTTCAAGGACATCACCGGTTTTGACCTTTTGATGCATATACATGGACCCGCCTTCGCCGCCTTCTTCGCGCAGTACGGCGATCCGGTACAGATCAGGCTCCCCCGGATTGATGATCGAATAGGACCGTTTGACTGGTTGGCCGGATGTGTCGGTAACGGTGAGTTTGATATGTGCACCCGGTTCGGCGGGCGGCAGGCTTGTACCCTTGGTGGCAGCAAGATCAAAACCGCGTATGCGGTCGGTCAGGTCATGGACCTGTTGAACAGTAACTTCAGGCATGGCGATTTTCCTTCCCAGGCCCCCGGATTTTCTCCAGGTGTGTTTGTCTGTCGGCTTGACTGGATCCAGATTAGATCAATTGGATCCAATTTTGTCAAACCTGATGGGGTCGGCAAATGCGAGGCATGGTGGATTATGCGGTATCTTCGCGTTCGATGACGGTGAAGTTGTCGGGCATATCCTGTGTCGGACCAAGGATTTGCGTATAGCGCAATGCCGCATTCGCATGTTCACGCATCAGTGCTTCGGCGCGCGCCCCCTGGCCGTTATCGATGGCGTCGAAAATGATGTGATGTTGCATGTGGCTGAAATTGAATCGGCGGAATTCGCCGGTCATGTCATCGCGGTTAAAGGCAATCGAGGAAACCGATGCGAAGGGCAGGTGGTCATTGCGCGACAGGGCATCCTCGATGGCGATGTTGCGGCTGGCTTCGATGATGGTGTTGTGAAAACGCATGTTGAAGTCGTGATAGGTTTCCATGTCTTCATCGGTCAGAAATCCCTTGGAAAACAGGGCGTCACCGACAGAAAGGCAATCGATCAGGTGATTGCGTGCCTGTGGTGAAATGCCGCGTTCACAGGCAAGGCGGGCAGCAAGTCCTTCGAGCACGCCGCGCACTTCGATGGCATCGGCAATTTCGGTCGGCGTGATGGCGCGCACAGTGTATCCGCGACGATCCCCTTTGCGCAGCAGGCCTTCCTGTTCGAGTGTTCGAAAGGCAATTCGGACCGGTGTGCGCGATACGCCAAGCCGTTCGGCAATCGGGATTTCTGCAACCCGTTCGCCCGGTGGAAGTTCCCCGTTGGCGATCATTTTCCGCAAGGTGATCAGGACGCGCTGGCCGTGTTTGCTCATGCCGGTTTCCGTTTTTGTGACTGCCGGGCGATCATAGTTCAGATCGAATTGTTTAAAAAGCATCTTGCCAAATTGGATCCAATTTGATTACGCTTAGAAGCATAACAAGAAATCTTGGTGGTAAAATTCCACCTGCAAGCAACCTTGATTGGCCTTGCGCCAAGGGAGAGAAACATGTTCCTGCGTAACTTCTGGTACGTCGCAGGCTGGGATGGCGAAATTGGTCGCACCCCCCGTCGCGCGCACGATCTGCAATGAAAATCTCGTTTTGTATCGCCGTGCCGACCGGTCACTGGTCGCACTTGAAGACAGCTGCCCGCATCGCCTTCTGCCGCTAAGTCAGGGTTATGTCGAAGGCGATCGTCTGGTGTGTGGCTATCACGGGCTGGAATTTGATGGTGACGGCGCATGCGTGCATATGCCCAACCAGCAAAGCATTCACCCAGAGGCCTGTGTTCGGGCCTATCCGGTGGTCGAGAAGGATCGCTTTGTCTGGGTCTGGATCGGAGATAAGGAAAAGGCCGACGAGGCACTGGTGCCTGAAATCCCGCATGCATCCGAAGAAGGCTGGGTGTTTGATGGTGGCACCTATGACGTGAAATGCGGTTATGAGCTTCTGGTCGATAACCTGATGGATCTGAGCCACGAGACCTATGTGCATCCATCCAGCATCGGTCAGCTTGAAATCACCGAAAGCCTGCCGCAGACACGATCCGATGACGAAAGTGTCACGGTTGAACGCTGGATGGAAAACATCGTGCCGCCGCCATTCTGGGCCAATAACCTGAAATCCAAGGAAGTCTGTGACCGTTGGCAGATCTGTACCTTTACCCTGCCATCCAACGTGATGATTGATGTTGGTGTTGCGCTTGCCGGGACCGGCGCGCAGCAAGGTGACCGATCCAAGGGTGTAACCGGCATTGTCGTGAACTGCATGACGCCGGAAACAGAAACCACGTGTCGCTATTACTGGGGCATGGTGCGCAACTTTGACATTGATGATAACGGCCTGACCCAAAACATCAAAGATGCGCAGGCCAAGGTATTTTACGAGGATCTTGAAGTTGTCGAGGGCCAGCAGGCCAACATGCTGCGCCATCCGGAACGCAAGCTTTTGAACTTCAATATTGATGCGGGCGGTGTGCGTGCACGGCGTCTGATTGATCGGGCACTTGCTGCTGCGGCGGAATAACAAACGCAAAAAAGACAAAGCCGGATCCGAACCGGTCAAAGAACGCTACCAAAAGAGAGAGACGCTCAGTGCTGAGAAACACCGCGCCAAAACCGTGCCAAGCGGGCGGGGGTGCTGAGCGCATTTTCAGGGAAAACGTCTGAGGTTGAAAATGTTTAAACGCCTGTTTGTATCGGCAGCAGTTGCTGCTGGCTGTTTGGCAAGCGCGCTTTCTGCGCAGGCCGAACCGGAATTTACCTTCGTTTTGGAACATGTACTGGGGCCAAAGGCAACGGCACAGGCCAAGTTCCTTGAACCGTGGGCCAAGCGGATCGAGGAACAATCTGATGGTCGCATCAAGATCGAGATTTATCCGGCGATGGCGCTTGGTGGCAAGCCGACCGAGCTTTACAGCCATATTCGTGATGGCGCGGTTGATCTGGGGTGGAGTGCGCTTGGTTATACGCCGGGTGTCTATCCGCGCAGCGAAGTGTTTGAGCTGCCGTTTGTTCATACTGGCAGTGCGGCCATCACCAACATGGCCATTCAGGATATCTATGACGAGCACCTGTCGCAGGACTTTGGCGATATCAAGCCGTTGCTGATCCATGTCCATACCGGACAGGCGATTTTCACCACCGAGAAAAAGATCGAAAGCCTTGCTGATGTCGAAGGCATGAAACTGCGTGCGCCGTCACGCACCGGCGCCTGGATGCTCGAAAGCTGGGGTGCGCAACCGGTCAGCATGCCGGTTCCTGATTTGCCGCAGGCCTTGTCGCTTGGTGTCGTGGATGGTGCGCTGATCCCGCACGAGGTCGCCATTCCGTTCAAGATCCCCGATATGACCCAGTATGCCATCGAGGGGGATCAGGGTGTTCGGTTCGGAACGCTGGTTTTCATGTTCGCGATGAACAAGGATCGCTATGAAGCCCTGCCAGATGATCTGAAAAAGGTTATTGATGATAACTCTGGTCAGAATATTGCGCGCGAAATCGGCGAGGCATGGGACGCGATTGAACCCCGTGGTGAAGAGATTTTTGCCAAATCGGGTGAGTTGGTGACGCTTTCAGCCGATGAAACCGCAAAGTTTGCCGCAAAGGCCGATGAAGTGATTGATCGCTGGGTCGCGGAAATGAATGACAAGGGTGTTGATGGTGCCGCCATTGTCGCGGCTGCACGTGCGGCGATTGCCAAGCATAGCCAGTAAGAAGCTTTCAGCCCGCTGACCGGGTTGCTCCTTTTCCGGTCACAGGCATCGTGCGTCGCAAGGGTGTGGTGTTCTTGTGACGCACATATATAAAAACGGCCCGGAATGTTCCGGGCCGTTTTGCGTTGGGGACGCGAAAAGTTGGTGCTTAGCCTTCAAGCAGGGAGCGCAGCATCCAGGCAGTTTTTTCATGGACCTGAATGCGGGCGGTTAGAAGGTCTGCGGTGGCGTCATCATCCGAGCTATCGCAAATCGGATAGAGCGAGCGCGCGGTCTTGATCACGGTTTCATGGCCTTCGACCAATTGCGCAATCATGTCCTTGGCGGCAGGCACACCTTTTTCTTCCTTGATCGCGGTCAGTTCGCCGTAAGCCGAGAAGCTGGCCGGCGCATAGGCGCCCAGCGAACGAATACGCTCGGCGACCTCGTCAATTGCGGTGGCCAGTTCGGTGTACTGTTCTTCAAACATGGTGTGCAGGGTCTGGAACATCGGACCCGTCACGTTCCAGTGGAAATTGTGCGTTTTCAGATATAGCGCATAGCTGTCTGCCAGAACGCGGCCAAGTCCGTCGGCGATAGCGGTGCGGTTGGATTCATTGATGCCGATATCGATCTGCATGTTTATCTCCTTTCGCCGCTTTCAATCCAAGCGGGCTTTGTGCTTTTTCGTGTTGAAGGCAGTATGAATGACAGCTGTTAATTACACCAATTGATTGTCTAACTGTTTGCGATAGGGCAATTCTATTACTGGAAGTAGGGTTATTTTTATGGGGCCCGCAACGTGGTTTTTCAGGTGCTTGGCATCATCCAAACCCGACAAAAATCAGGTATTTGACTGTTTCGTTGATTTGGAAAAAGGCCGATATGAAGCTTGTTGGCTCGGTGGATGGCTGTTGAATTCAATGAAATCAACAGTTTGAGTTTCAGATGCCTTTATTGGAACACAATTCGCCCTGAAATGGCCCAATGTAACCTGTTTTCCCGCCTTGATTTCCGGGCATATTCACAACTGTCAGTCGAGGACGTGGTCAGCAGTCTCTGTCCCCCCTCACGATACTGGCCCGATTGGTTTCAGGTTGTTCCCCCACCTGAAATACCCCGGCTGACTTGGTCTCCCCAAGACCATGAATGACCCCGAATAGATTGGGGCGGGTTTTATCCCGCCCCACTTTTTTGTCCGGATGGCGGGGCAGCAAGATCACACCATATCAGCGCCGCCGCAATTGCCCCAATTTGCCCCCAAATGGTCATCAGACATCGTATTTTGAGCCGCATTTCAAAGGCATATTCCTAACTGTCGGATGCGAAAAATCGATGCGGTGCCCCTCCCTCACAGGCATCGATGCCCGAAATAAACGCCTTTATCCCCCAAGGCGTTTTGCACCCAGCGGGCAAGGCAGCGCATCTGACAGGTCTCCCCAAGACCATCTGTCCCCAAAGCCCGGGCGAGCTTAAAGCTCCCCGGGCTTTTAATTTGTCCGGGACGTGCCGTTTGGGTCACGATTTTCAGGCGCGTGATACCGTCTGGCGGGCCGTGTCTTGTGCCGGGGTGTGATTGGTGACTTTGATTGGTGAGAGCGAGAAGATTTTGGTTGGGTTTTCCCGGCCACGCACAGTGACATCACCGCGCGGCGTCCATGCCGGAATATCGTCGTGATTGCCACAGGCGCGCACTGTATCCTCTGTTGCAAGGATATAGGTACCGAACTCCTTGTTCAGTGCCTCAAGCCGGGAGGCGATATTGACGTTGTCACCATGCACCGTAAAGGTCAGGCGGCTTTCGGAGCCGACAGCACCCAGTACAATTTCACCTGAATTGATCCCGCAGCGGGTTTTCAACTGCCCGCCATGAGAATAAATGCGTCGATTGGCGAGTTCCTGAATGGCAAGGGCGGTGCGCACGGCATTGAGTGCATGATCGGTATCAGGGGTCACGGCATTAAAGGTGATCAGCATTGCATCACCTTCAAACTGGGTGATCACACCGCCAAAATGCGAAATCAAGGCATTGGTCTCGGTGAAATATTCATTGAGCATGGTGGCCAGTTCTTTTGGCGCGAGTTTTTCGGCGATTGATGAAAAACCTTCGATGTCGGTGAACATTACCGTCGCGTTGACGGCCTCGCCGTCGCCCGGTCGGATCTGTTGTTCGGCATGGGTGATGCGATTGGCAATTTCGGGTGACACAAAGCGCGACAGATCGCGGGCGGCAATTTCGTCAGTGACAGCCCGAATAAACGATCTTTTGGCGCGCATCACGGCGACCGTCAGAACAGCCGTAACCAGCAAAATGGCAATAATCTTGTCAATTTCAGCCCCGATCAGGATCGAGTTTGAGGTCAGGTAGGTCACATAATCACGTGTGATCATGCTTTTGCCGCCCTCCGACCAGATCACATAACCAGTCAGGATGATCCAGCCTGCCGCCGCTGTCCCGCCAGCTATCAGGATATAGCGCGGATCAAAGCGCAGGCTGCGCAGGGCAATGAAGATGAAAACATAGAGTACGGTCGGTGCTTTGAGATAGAAGCTGGCCGGTTGCATGTACTGGATATGAAAACTCCAGATCAGAACCATCAGAAGCCCGATATCGGCGATCACTGAAACGGTCAGGAACCAGGTCGAGAGCTTGTTGCGATAGGTCAGGGCAAGACGTTTGAGGGTAAACAGATAATAAAGCCCAAGCGCCCAAGGTACTGGGTGGATGCCATCGGACATTGCGGTCTTGGGGGAGATGGCATAGAGGATTGCAAAGATCGTCACCAGCAACAACTGAACCCAGCCGATCAGTTTTTCGCTTTCATATTGTTGTTTTTCGATCGCGCTCTGGACGCGCTCTGGCAGATGACTGTTGGCGTTCTTGCCAAACAGGAAGGCGCTCAGCGTGCTTTTCATGGAGCCGATGTCCCGATCATGCAGATGGGTGTCCTTATTGGACACATTGATTGACCATAGTGAAACCAAGGGCGGCGCTTGCCAAGTCGAGATCGGGTGACGGCTGATCACAGCTGCGTGCGAGCCAGGCGTAATGGGGAGAAGGCGAGGAAGCCGATAAAGCAAAAAAAAGCCGGGCAACAAATGTGCCCGGCAAGTTTATCAGGGAGGCTTCACGTCTGGGAGACGTAGGACCCTTCGCAGGGCCCTGGGTAAGCCGGACAGGGCGTCCGGCTAAAGACCGACATAATCGGTCAGGGAGAAAACTCTGTACCGCGGTGCGGAGTGTTCCGCTGCGGTTCGAGGGAGAAGATAGCGTTTTTGACGACAATGACCACTGCCAAATTGCTTTTTCAGCCATGCATTTTCTGCATAAATATATGGGGACGTTCAGAATGACATCAAGTTATTGATATTTATATATTTTCATGAAGGTGTTTCGCCGGTTTTCTGGCTAGATCACTGTTTGCGGCGATAATTCATTGTGCGGCAGCACAAAAAAAAGCCGGTAGCGGGGGAGCTACCGGCAAGATCAACAGGGAGGCTTACGTCTGGGAGACGTAGGGAATCTCTTGAAGATTCCATGCCGGATATCGTTCCGGCGAACGGATCGTCCAAAGATCAGGAAGCCGGAGCAAGCTCGCTTTGTGCGGATGCTCACAACTTATGATATGAATATAAGTGATCCTTGGGTGGACCAAAAATAGAATGACTACAAGTCAACCATGCGTCAGGCGCATGACAATAAAATGTCAGCAATTTTAAGACATTATGGCACGACTGATATTTGATGTGCCCGATATAGGCAAAACCCCCCATAACCGCCAACAGCCCGGCAGGGCCGGGCTGTTGCAGAATCGGATATAAGATTATGTCCGGAAATCTATTTCTCGGTCGTGGCACTTGCGCTGGCGGCTGCCGCCGCCTTTGCCTTGACCTTTGAAATTTCCTCAATCAGGAAGTCACGGAACACCGCGATACGTTTGGAGTGCCGCAGTTCTTCCGGATAGACGAAATAGGCATCGAAGCTTGGCCCTTCGAGTTCCGGCAGGATGCGGACCAGATTGCTATTGGAGGGCAACAGGTAATCGGGCAGTGCCGAAATGCCGAGGCCGGACTCGGTGGCGCGGAAGATGCCATAGATATTATTGAGCTTCAGGATCGGGCGCATGTCCGGTTTGAACTGCTGCGCGGTTGCCATCATCCAGTTGACGTTGGAAACCGGCGGACGGGCATCCGCGCCATAGATGATCAGGCGATGGTCCTTGAGCTCTTCTGGTGTTTTGGGCATGCCGTGTTGTTTGATGTATTCCGGCGATGCAAACACATGATAGCGCAGTGTCATCAACTGGCGCTGGACAAGGTCGGCCTGACGCGGTGGCTGCATGCGGATGGCAACATCGGCCTCGCGCATGGCAAGGTCGAGTTCCTCGTCATTGAGCACCAGCGACAGTTCGATTTCCGGATACCGTTCAAGGAACTCGTTGATGCGCGGTGTTAGCCAGGTCGAACCGAAGGCAACTGTTGTCGTGACCTTGAGCGGACCGCTTGGCCGTTCCTTTGATTCGCGAATGCGGGCTTCTGCCATGGAAAGCTTGGCAAAAACATCATGTGCCGTGCGATACAGCAACTCGCCCTGTTCTGTCAGGATCAGGCCACGCGCATGGCGATGGAAAAGCGGGACTTTCACGCTTTCTTCGAGTGCGCTGATCTGTCGGCTGACGGCCGACTGGCTCAGATTAAGGTTTTCCCCTGCGTGGGTGAAGCTCCCGGCTTCGGCAACAGCGTGAAAAACACGCAGCTTGTCCCAGTCCATAGACCTGCTCCTAGATGTGCCAGCGCACGGTCGATGCGCAGGACCCCTGATAATTGTTCTCTTCTTTTATGGCCAATTTGGTTTCCACACTATTAAGTGCATCACATTGCTTTGACCAAGTGCATGATTATTCAATCAATATGAGGCCTGTGACATTTTCTGCAAGAAGACATTTTCCTGCAAAGTCCATGGCGGGGTGCGGTTTTCGACGCAATGTCAGTCAATTGGCCGGATCGCGGCCGTTTGAAACGATTAAAAAAGGGGACGCCAGATGCGTCCCCTTTGGTCTTTGAGCCTGTTTGCGCCAGAAGATCAGGCTTCTTGCTCTGCGATGAACTTTTCTGCCTCAAGGGCGGCCATACAGCCCATACCAGCAGCAGTCACAGCCTGACGGTAGATTTTGTCGGTGACGTCGCCTGCGGCAAAGACGCCTTCGATATTGGTCACCGTGCTGCCCGGCTTGACGAGGATATAGTTTTCGTCATCCATGTTGACCTGGCCTTTGAACACAGCCGTTGCCGGATCATGGCCGATGGCAACAAAGAAACCGTCGGCCGGGATATCAAGCAGCGCACCGGTTTTGACATTGCGTACGCGCACACCTTCGACGCCGTCCATCGGGCCATCGCCGCCGAGAATGTCTTCGACAACGCTGTCCCAGACGACCTCGATCTTTTCATGCTTCAGCAAACGGTCCTGGAGCATTTTTTCCGCACGCAGCTCGTCGCGGCGGTGGATCAGCGTGACCTTGGAGCAGATACCGGCAAGATAAAGGGCTTCTTCAACAGCCGTATTGCCGCCACCGACAACTGTGACCGGCTTGTTGCGATAGAAGAAACCGTCACAGGTTGCGCATGCTGAAACGCCACGACCATTGAATTTCTCTTCGCCCGGCAGGCCCAGCCAGCGCGCCTGTGCGCCGGTCGAGATGATGACGGTTTCGGCAATATAGGTATCGCCAGAGTCGCCTTTGCAGACAAACGGCCGTTTGGAGAAATCGACCTCAGTGATCAGGTCATGCACCATTTTGGTGCCGACATGCTCGGCCTGGGCCTTCATCTGATCCATCAGCCACGGACCCTGAATGACATCGGCAAAGCCCGGATAGTTTTCGACATCGGTCGTAATCGTCAACTGGCCACCCGGCTGAAGACCCATCACCATCATGGGTTCAAGGTTTGCGCGCGCGGCATAAATTGCTGCGGTGTAACCGGCAGGGCCGGAGCCGATGATGAGGACTTTGGTCTGATGTTCCTGGGCCATGTTCTTTGTATACGTCCGAGATGAGTAAAAACAGAGATCGAACATATGGGCAGTCCGGGCAAGACGCAACCGCTTCACGCAAAGTTTCACCGCCTTGGTTGGCGTTTTTTGAAGGGTGAAATTTTACGTTTCAAACCGGTAGTTTTATTGTCGCCGTGATGCGTCGCGAGGCGGTCGCGTGGTACGGCCGAAATTCCAGCCAAAAAGCAGATTTTTCAGCGTTTTCAGTTACGGCATCCAAGCACAAGATTGCATTCTTGACCGGATTATATTATTGCCAGCAACTTGCCTCGCTGTAATATTGTTTCAATCGGGGTAAGTTTCGCGCACAGAATCGAGGAATAAATGCAACGGGTCAAACTCGACAAGATCGACCGCAGAATTTTGCGCGATCTGCAGGAAGATGGCCGCATGACCAATGTGGAACTTGCACGCCGTGCAGGTATTTCAGCGCCCCCCTGTTTGCGTCGTGTGCGCGCACTCGAGGAAACCGGTTTCATTCAGGGCTATCATGCCGATGTGGATGCGCAGGCGCTGGGCTACAACGTGACTGTGTTTGCAATGGTCGGGCTTGCCAGCCAGGCAGAACATGATCTGCGTGCGTTTGAAGCCCGTGCGGCCGCTTGGCCAGAAGTCCGCGAATGCCACATGGTGGCGGGTGAAATGGACTTCCTGCTTAAAATCGTCTCGCACAGCTGGGATGAGTATCAAAAGTTCCTGACCACCGAACTGACAGTTGCCGAAAACGTCAATCACGTCAAATCGGCACTTTCGATTCGCACCGCGAAAAACATGCCCGGTGTGCCGATCGATATTGAGGTCGAAGACTGATTTCCGTTTGGGATAGTTTGTGTTTGTCATTTTGATACAGAAACAGGGGAGGTCTTTTGACCTCCCCTGTTTTGCATCAGGACTGGCTTTGTATGTCGGTAGGATTCGAGGTTTCCTGCGCGGTAGCCTCGGCCTTTGAATTGGCTTCTAATGGTTTCTCTGGTGATGTGATTGGCCTTGCGGCTTCCTCGCACAGAGCTGAGATGTAAACACTAATGTTCAAGTCTTGGCACTGTTTCAAACTGTCGAGGGTTTCGGTTGCGCGGCCTGCGCGGGCCAGAAGCGAAATTCGTTCTGGGAAGTAAATGCCCGCAGTGATTTGTTCAGGAAATTTGAGCAAAGCATCATGCCATGTTTGAAGGGCATTATCCCACTGGCCCTGCTCAGCATATTCATCCCGCAAAAGTTTGAATATCTCTATCCCAGCTTGGGGGTCTTTGCGGGCAAGCTCCAGATTTAGCAATGCCTTGGCATCTTGTCCTTGCTCTTTGCGGGCAAGATATAGAATGCGTCGGGCAACCGGGTCTGTGTCTTCGCGACCATCGAGCGACTTGAGTGCAAGTTCTTGTGCTTCGTCTAACTCACCGCGTTCGGCGAGAATGCGAGCACGTTCGCCATACACCGACTTTTTAATGGCCGAGAAACCTGGACCTTCCCAAACAACTTTTTGCAAGGATGTAGTATCAGCCGCAGGTGGGAAATCGCCATCCAGATATTCACGTTGAATATAGAGTTTTGTCTCCAGAAGGCGTTCGGCCGCTGGTGCATGGTCGTCGCCTATTCCATCCAGCATTCTAGAAAGATCCTTGCCGACATTTGATAAACCGACATTCAGAACATCCGAAAGATTGGTATATTCGCCCAGCTGCTTCTTGCTTTTTTCGATTTCTTGTTCGCGAGCAATTTTCTCGGCTTGGACACGCTGATGCTCACTATCAAGGCGCTCCAATACGGTCGTCATTCGTTCCCAGTCATATCCCGCGCGATATAGTAAATCGACGGCGAGAAGATCAGCCTCATCCTCTTGATGACGCTTCCATCCCGGATACAGGATGCTGTTGTTAATGCGATACATCCCAAACCCGGAAACCATCAGAGCCTTTGCCGCATTTTGGGTGGCGGGGCTGTCTGAGTTTCCCCCGAGCCATCCGGCAGCAAACTGAGTGGCGACAATGAATGATTTGTCTTCGATCGCCTGTTGGTCGTCGGAGTTATGATGTTGAAACAGGGCATGGGCTAGTTCATGTGCAACAACCGCTGCGACTTCATCTTCGTCATCAGCATTAAGTAGAACGGATGTGTTCAGCCGTAGAATGCCATTGGGGCTCATGGAGGCGCGGTAATTGTCGCTTCTGATGATTGCGACTGAAATCTCGGGCTTTTCATAGGGCCATTCTTCAAGCAGGCGGGAAACGATTGAATAAACGTAGGATGTAAGTGCCTGGGCACCTTCACCACTCAATTCTTGAATGCTGTTAAATTGGAGTTCGCGAAGTTCCAGATCACGTGCAGACAATTCTTTCAGCGCTTCTGCGCGTTCTGTTTCCGTCCGATTTTTGACATTAAAGCCTATTTCCTGACCGTCTTGTTCGACGTTGAACTGGTCTAGAAGTGTTGTGAATGGGCTAACTTCGACGGGTTTGGTGACTCGTTTTTCTGCTGTTTCTATCAGTTTTCCATCAAAGGTATTGTAGGTTCCACCGGAGACCTGTGCCTGTATGGCCTTCATTGTCTGGCAACCCGAAAGTGCGGTTGCAGCAATCATTGCAGCGACGATGAACCTAGATCCGCTTGGAGCCATTGGTCCCTGCACAAAGCGCGTGAGATTGACGGGAAGTTGCATCATTTGATCCCCCGTCCCGAGTGGCTCTTTTCGTCAGCTGCGCGGCCGGTTTTAGCTTCGAGGATGGAAATGTTGGTCGGGGCAAGATCAGCACTATGATTGACCTGCACAGACATTGACCTGACCCACAAGTTGTCCTCAATTTTATAGAGCTTTCCGCCCCGTGCAGTCTCAAGCACATCGACGGGAAGCGGTAATGTATCGATCTGCTTTTGTCCTACGGCCCTGGCATTGTCGTCATAGACAGTGATTTTCCCATCCGTAGAAATGTAGTTGATAATTTGCAGTTGGGCTTGGTCTTCTGCACGGGCTGGAGGAACTGAAATGATTACTGTTGCCAGATAAAAGATGCACATCATTGTCCACAAAAACTTCTGAGACATTGTGGGACCCTCCAAACTGATTTTATTTCTGACGGTTAAAAAGACGCTACTCATGAACATATCCATCTGCGTTGGGACGTTGCATGGTTGTACTGTAGCAAAATGCGATATATGCCCAGCCAAGCCCGATCAGGCCGATCCAATTGATCGGTGACCATCGAAGAATGAAGAAGGTCGCTGCGATCAGAGCGAAGAAGAAAGCAACGCAGCCCAGAGCCATCAACGCAAACCTGACATAGCTTCGCTTGGAGTCCGGCTTTGAATTGCTGCTAGCTATGGCGTTGCTTGCCAGCCGCCAGCGGAGCAATGTCAGAACAAGCAGTCCGGCGATTTCAATCGCATCAGTTCCGTCAGCTTCCCAGAACAAAACGGGGGCGGCATGTTGCAGATCCGATCCAAGTACAAGTGCATTATCGAGTGCCATTGCGTGTGCCATGACGCCGGGAACTGTTCCCTGAACCGGGGAGATGACTGTGTCACGCACTCCAGCAACATCCAGTCCAATCAAGACCACCTTATTGTTCAGGAAGTCTTCCAGAATCTTACGAGAAGCATTTGCTTGTTCTGCTTTGTCAGCCGTTGCTACATGACTTGCCTGTTGCGCACGCACGATCAGGTCAAAGGCCGACATGTGCGGATGGTAAATACAGTTCTCGGAGATATCGGGACGTAGTCGTTCGGAGAACGCACCAATAAAATAGCTGGCACTGCGCAGCAGTTTTTCAATGAACTTGTCAGAGGGGGGGACGCAATCGCTGCCTTCGCCATCGAAGCTTGCCGGATAAAGTCGTTGATTTATCGGTGCGGTGGCTTCACCCCACCTGATCGAGATCGCATCTGGAATTGTTTTGGTAATCTGCTGTACGTTGCTGAGCGTTGCGTCCGGACATGGTCCGTCTAACTCGCTTCCGTTGCTATCCAAGCTGCAGACTGCCTTGAGAAGCTCAGCAGCTGGTGAGAGCAAGGTACGACCGTTGCACATAGTGTACATCGGGTAATCGTTTCCATACCCAGAAAACCTGAAAAATGGCAGATCGGTTACTGCATCACCGATCTGCGGCAGAACGCTGATGCTTTCAGAGAAGCATTCGGCGGTTCCCGCGTGTATCGACGCTGCACCCATTGCAAAGACGGGTGTATCCTTAAAGTCACGAATAGCACGGATGTTATCGGCGAAGAATTCCAAGTCGTCTTCTTGCCCGCGCGGATCAAGAAAAAGCAGGTCAAAGAAAACTGCCTTTGGCGCATAAGTCGCAACAGATGACAGCAATGTATCATACTGATCAAATGATGGAGGCCAATCGAAAAACTCGGTGTCGAGTGATGCGTCATCAATCAGAATGACTGCGATGTTGTCACGCGCAGTATCAGGGTAGAAAGGTGAGGTTACTTGATAAAAGACATCTTTGGACCGCTCATCAGTGGAATTTGAAAAGCCGAATGGGTCCACGAACATGATCGCGATCAGGATCAGTAGATCCGGCATTGATCGAAACAGTGCGTAGAAGGGTCGTAGCGGCTCTGAAAGGTGCCGTTTCAACGCAGCAATAATAAACAAATGTAGGCCCCGATTTTGTTCACAAAGTGTGAACAGTCTCCCCAGACTTCTCTTCAGAGATGAGTTCTGCTTGAGAAATCTTATCTTAGGGCTACATTAATTAGATCAAAGTGCAATTTAAAGAAAAATTGAATGAAAGTGTTTCAATTTTTGTGTGTGTTTGTGGGGGACTACTTATCGGGCTTGCCTCGTTGAGGTGTCGCCGTTGCAGGTAATCAGACATAAAAAAAACGGCCCGCGGTTTAAGCGGGCCGTTTTGAGCAATCTGATATTCCCTGTTACGAGAAATCGACCTTCAAAATCTCATAGCTTTTGGTGCCGCCGGGCACGGTGACTTCGACAGAGTCACCGACCGACTTGCCGATCAGCGCACGGCCGATTGGCGACGTGGTCGAGATGCGACCAGCGTTGATATCGGCTTCGATCGGGCCAACCACCTGATAGGTGGTTTCCTCGTCGGTGTCTTCGTCAACGAGCTGAACCTTGGCGCCGAATTTCACGACATCACCCGCAAGGGATTTGATATCGATAACTTCGGAGCGGCTGAGCACGTCTTCGAGCTCGGCAATACGACCTTCGCAGAAACTTTGGCGTTCGCGTGCAGCATGGTATTCGGCATTTTCCGAAAGATCGCCATGCTCGCGGGCATCCGCGATGGCCTTGATGATTTCAAGACGTTCGACGGACTTGCGATGCTTCAGTTCTTCTTCGAGACGCTGATGCCCCTGGGGGGTCATTGGTACTTTTTCCATCGCGCTCACAGCCTATTCTTATTAGCGGTCGATACTACAAAATCAACCGCCCGGCATCCCGCCGGGCGGTCTGAATTCTTCCGTCAGGTTCAGATTAAGAACCTTAGTACTTGTCCCCAAGATATTCCTGAACGGGACGGACTTCAAGTGCGCCGCGTTTCAGGTTGTCGATGGCGCGCAAGGTTGCGCGGGCACCGGCGACAGTGGTGTAGTACGGGATGTCATCGGTAAGCGCAGTACGGCGGATCGAGAAACTGTCGACCACGGCCTGCTTGCTTTCGGTGGTGTTGAACACCAGCTTGATATCGCCGTTCTTCATCATGTCCACGATATGGGGACGTCCTTCCTGTACCTTATTGACCGGGGTGACGTCCAGCCCTTCTTTTTCAAGAGCTTCTGCAGTGCCATGGGTCGCAACGATGCCAAAGCCAAGCGCAATGGCGTCGCGCGCCAGTTGAACAGCGGCCGGTTTGTCATAGTTTTTGACCGAGATGAAGATCTTCCCTTCAAGCGGAAGCGTATGGCCTGCTGCCATCTGTGCCTTGGCAAAGGCGCGACCGAAATCGGTGTCCAGACCCATGACTTCGCCGGTCGAACGCATTTCCGGACCAAGCAAGGTATCAACGCCCGGGAAGCGGTTGAACGGAAGGACCGCTTCCTTGACTGCGATATGCTTGAACGGACCATGATCGATTTCAAAGTCACCAAGCTTTTCGCCGGCCATGATACGGGCTCCGATCTTGGCAATCGGGTTGCCGGTTGCCTTGGCCACGAACGGCACCGTACGCGAGGCACGCGGGTTCACTTCGATCAGATAGATGATGTCATCCTTGATCGCGAACTGAACGTTCATCAGGCCAATAACGTCAAGTGCCTTGGCGAGCTGAACGGTCTGTTCCTTAAGGCGTTCGATCATCGCTTCATCAAGCGAGTAGGGCGGCAGGGAGCAGGCCGAATCCCCGGAATGGATACCGGCTTCTTCGATATGCTGCATGATGCCTGCGACAAAGACGTTCTCGCCATCAGATACGGCGTCGGCGTCAATTTCGATCGCGTCTTGGAGGAAGCTGTCGATCAGAACCGGGCTTTTGCCTGATACAGAAACTGCTTCATGCATGTAGCGCAGAAGGTCTTCGGTGGTGTGAACGATTTCCATCGCACGGCCACCCAGAACGTAGCTTGGGCGGATGACGATCGGGTATCCGATGCCCTCGGCGATTTTGACGGCTTCGTCGACGGAACGGGCAATACCGTTTGCCGGCTGACGCAGGCCAAGCTTGTTGATCAGGGCCTGGAACCGGTCGCGGTCTTCGGCGAGATCAATGCTGTCGGGGCTGGTGCCGAGGATCGGAACGCCTGCCTTTTCAAGGGCCGCAGAAAGTTTCAGCGGGGTCTGGCCACCATACTGAACAATCACGCCAAGCAGTTCGCCGTTGCTTTGTTCAAGCTGGCAAAGCTCGATCACGTCTTCGGCGGTCAGCGGTTCGAAATACAGACGGTCGGAGGTGTCATAGTCGGTTGAAACCGTTTCCGGGTTGCAGTTGACCATGATCGCTTCGATACCTGCTTCGCGCAGCGCATAGGCCGCATGTACACAGCAATAATCAAACTCGATGCCCTGACCGATACGGTTCGGGCCACCACCAAGAATGATGACTTTCTTGCGGTCGGTGACTTCTGCCTCGTTTTCCGGCTCAACGAAACCGTCGCCTTCATACATGGAATACATGTACGAGGTGCGCGACGGGAATTCGGCCGCACAGGTATCAATGCGCTTGTAAACCGGGCGCAGGCCAAGGGCGTGACGATCCGCACGAACAGCGTCTTCGTCCTTGCCGGCCAGTTCGGCAAGACGAGCGTCCGAGAAGCCGAGCTTTTTCAGACGCAGCAATTCCTGCTTGTCGGTCGGAATGCCGTTTGCGCGAACTTTTTCTTCCTCGGCCACCAGCATTTCAATCTGCTTGAGGTACCAGGGGTCAAACTTGGTCGCACCCTGAATTTCCTTAAGCGTCAGGCCGTGACGGAAGGCCTGGGCAGCGTAAAGGATACGGAACGGGATCGGCTGGGTCAGCTTGGCGCGAATGGCGGCCTTGTCCGGCGCACCTTCGATTTTGACTTCATTGAGGCCGGTAAGCCCGGTCTCCATCGACCGCAGACCTTTCTGCAGGCTTTCGGCAAAGCAGCCACCGATGGACATCGCTTCGCCGACCGACTTCATGGCAGTGCCCAGAAGCGGCTTGGCGCCCGGGAATTTTTCAAAGGTGAAGCGCGGGATCTTGGTGACGACATAGTCGATGGTCGGCTCGAACGAGGCCGGGGTGACGCCGGTGATGTCGTTATCGAGCTCATCCAGGGTATACCCAACCGCAAGCTTGGCGGCGATCTTGGCAATCGGGAAGCCGGTTGCCTTGGATGCCAGTGCGGAAGAACGAGACACACGCGGGTTCATTTCAATCACGATCAGGCGACCGTCATCCGGGTTGACCGCGAACTGAACGTTCGAGCCGCCGGTATCCACACCAATCTCGCGCAGAACCGCCAGAGAGGCGTCGCGCATGATCTGGTATTCTTTATCGGTCAGGGTCAGCGCCGGGGCGACAGTGATTGAGTCGCCGGTATGGATGCCCATTGGATCGACGTTTTCGATCGAGCAGATGATGATGCAGTTATCCGCATTGTCGCGGACGACTTCCATTTCATACTCTTTCCAGCCGAGAATGGATTCTTCGATCAGGACTTCGTGGGTCGGTGAGATCGCCAGACCATTGCGCACTATCTGTTCGAACTCTTCACGGTTGTAAGCGATACCGCCGCCTTCGCCGCCAAGGGTGAAGCTTGGACGGATGATCGCCGGAAGGCCGGTGACTTCAAGTGCCTTGACCGCATCCTCAAAGGTGCGAACCATGGCCGAGCGCGCGCTTTCAAGGCCGATCTTGTCCATGGCTTCGCGGAACAGCTGGCGGTCTTCGGCCTTTTCGATGACGTGCTTTTTCGCACCGATCATCTCGACACCGTATTTTTCAAGCGTGCCGTCGTTAAACAGGGCGAGTGCGGTGTTCAGGGCCGTCTGACCACCCATGGTCGGCAGGATCGCGTCCGGGCGTTCCTTTTCGATGATCTTGGCGACCATGGCCGGTTTGATCGGCTCGATATAGGTCGCATCGGCCAGGTTCGGGTCGGTCATGATGGTCGCCGGGTTCGAGTTGACCAGAATGACGCGGTAGCCTTCTTCCTTAAGGGCCTTGCAGGCCTGGGCACCGGAATAGTCAAACTCGCAAGCCTGACCAATAACAATCGGGCCGGCACCGATGATGAGGATTGATTTGATATCTGTACGTTTCGGCATGTCGTTTTCCGCTTTTCGCAAGGGCAGGCGCGCGTGCAGCACCGCCTCGTTTAAGTCCGTTAATCGCGTAATCTCGGGCGTGTCCTGATCCGGGGATCAGGCTTTGGCGTCCTCGATCAGACCAACGAAACGTTTGAACAGGTAGTGGCTGTCATGCGGCCCCGGCGATGCTTCGGGGTGGTACTGAACAGCGAAGACCGGCTTGTCTTTCAGGCGCAGACCGGCAAGGGATCCGTCAAACAACGAGAAGTGCGTTGCTTCGACGTTTGCAGGCAGGCTGTCCTTGTCGACGACAAAGCCATGGTTTTGGGATGTGATTTCAACAACACCCGTGGTCGTGTCCTTGACCGGGTGGTTCGCACCACGATGGCCGACATCCATTTTCATGGTTTTCGCACCAAGCGCCAGCGCCATCATCTGATGACCCAGGCAAATGCCAAATACCGGCTTGCCGCTGTCGATCAGGGTCTTGATGGTTGGAACTGCGTATTCGCCAGTTGCGGCCGGATCGCCCGGACCGTTTGACAGGAAGATGCCATCCGGGTTCATCGCAAGGATCTCATCGGCCGAGGTGGTGGCCGGAACAACCGAGACCTTGCAATCAAGGCTTGCGAGATTGCGCAGGATGTTGCGCTTTACACCGTAATCGATGGCAACAACGTGGTGCTTGGCATTGCCAACCTTACCGTATCCGCCTTCGCGGGTCCAAAGGGCTTCGTCCCAGTCGTAACCGGTAGTGCAGCTATTGTCCTTGGCAAGGTCCATGCCTTCGAGACCCGGCCAGTCATTGGCCTTGGCGATCAGGGCTTCGATATCAAAACTGCCATCTTCGCTGTGGCAGATCACACCATTTGGCGCGCCTTCGGTCCGGATGCGTTTGGTCAGGCGGCGGGTGTCTACGCCGGCGATTCCGATCCGGCCATGTTCAGCCAGCCAGTCATTGAAATGTTTCTGGGCGCGGTAGTTTGACGGCTCGGTAATGTCCTGGCGCAGGATGCAGCCAAGGGCGACCGGTTTGGCGTTTTCGATATCTTCGTCGTTGGTGCCGACATTGCCGATATGGGGGAAGGTAAAGGTGATCATCTGACCGGCATAGGAAGGGTCGGTCATGATTTCCTGATAGCCCGTGATCGACGTGTTGAAGCAGACTTCACCAACGACCTCTCCTCGGGCCCCGACGCCGCGTCCCCAAAAAACTGAACCATCTGCGAGAACCAGAACGGCAGAAGCACCAGGGGGCGGGGTGTGCGTGG
Organism: Thalassospira indica; assembly: GCF_003403095.1. Lineage (NCBI taxonomy): Bacteria > Pseudomonadati > Pseudomonadota > Alphaproteobacteria > Rhodospirillales > Thalassospiraceae > Thalassospira > Thalassospira indica. The sequence continues at coordinate 1,155,801 of NZ_CP031555.1, forward strand.
GCGCTGACATTGGCAAATGTCCTTTCGATCTTTCCACGGTGAAACACGGAGTCTTTTTATATATAATAATTCTGCGCAGGCCGACAAAAACGGCTGCTGTTAACCTGCATACCGGCCATGCAGACGTGCCAAGTGGTTTCCAGCAAGGTATGCCAACAGCGCAAAAGCGTCAGCAAGGGGGTGCGGAAAGCGGGGCAAAGCGTGATCCCGGCAGGCAAATTGGCGGATGTCTACGGGAGTCGCCATGGCATGTCAAGGACGCATCTAAACTTTTATTTTTGCAATAAAATCAATAACTTGCGCGTTAACGTTTTCTTTGCGTCAAATGCCGTTTTGCGGTATGTTCGCTCCTTTCTTCCACAGAATCAGAGATGAGCCATGCTGCGATCGCAGCTTAACGACGCTTTGAAAAAGGCCGTCCTTGCCAAGGATGCCTGCTCCGTAACCACCGTGCGCCTTATTCTGGCGGCACTGAAAGAACGCGATATCGCCGCACGGAGCGACGGCAACACCGATGGCATTTCAGATGATGAAATCATCAATCTGCTTCAGGCGATGGTAAAACAGCGCCGCGAAAGCATTGAAATGTACACCAAGGGCAATCGCCCGGAACTGGCCGAACAGGAAGCCTCCGAGATCGAGGTCATCGAAAAGTTCCTGCCGGCCCAGCTGTCCGATGAAGAAATCGAAGACGCCGTGCGTGGCACTGTTTCGGAAATCGGTGCGACCTGCCTTAAGGATATGGGCCGCACCATGGCAGCCCTGCGTGAAAAATACAGCGGCACAATGGATTTCGGCAAAGCCGGTGGTGTCGCCAAAAAACTGTTGGGTTAATCGCAACAGGACTATGTCATTTGAAAGCCGGGCGTGTAAAATCGTCCGGCTTTCGTCGTCCCGGGACCGGACAATAATCACATCAATCAGGTCGACCGGGGCAGGGACCAATCAACAGAGTTGCGGCACACTGCTGTGACATTACGGGAACGGGGCACACATGAGCTTTCCCCAGTCGTTTCTAGACGACCTGCGGGCGCGGGTGGGACTGGCGGACGTCGTCGGTACATCGGTGAAGCTGATCAAACGCGGCCGGGAATATTCCGGGCTGTGCCCGTTCCATTCTGAAAAATCCCCGTCCTTCACGGTTAATGAGCAAAAGGGTTTCTATCACTGCTTTGGCTGTGGCGCGCATGGCGATGTCATCAGCTTTGTGATGAATACCCGTGGCCTGACCTTTGTCGAGGCGGTCGAAGTGCTGGCCAATCAGGTCGGCATGGACGTCCCCAAACCATCGCGCGAAGCTCAGGAACGCGAGCAGAAAGCCAAAACCCTTTACGAAGTCATGGAGGCGGCCTGTGCGTTTTTCGAACGCATGTTGCGGATGCCCGAAGGCAAAGAGGGGCTGGATTACTTCCGTCAGCGCGGGCTGGATGACAAGACGATTTCCGATTTCCGGCTGGGCTATGCCCCGGATAATCGCGGCGCGCTGAAAGCAGCGCTTAAGCGCGAAGAGATCGATGAAAAACTGATGATCGAGGCCGGGCTTCTGATTGACCCCGAAGAGGGCGGTCGCCAAAGCTATGACCGGTTCCGTGGGCGCGTAATGTTCCCGATCCTGGATCGCCGCGGGCGGGTGGTTGCCTTTGGCGGACGCGTCATGGGTGATGGCAAACCAAAATACCTCAATAGCCCGGATACCCCGCTGTTTCACAAGGGGCGGCTATTGTACGGCCTGCCGCAGGCCCGCGAAGCATCGCGTCAGGATGCGCCGATCATCGTCACCGAAGGCTACATGGATGTGATCGCCCTGCATCGCGCCGGTTTTCGCGGGGCCGTGGCGCCGCTGGGGACGGCGGTGACCGAAGAACAGATTGGCGAACTCTGGAAAATGACCAATGAGCCGATACTGTGTCTGGATGGGGATGATGCGGGCAAGCGCGCGGCAGTACGTGCAGCTGAGCGTGCGCTTCCGATCCTGCGTCCGGGCAAGTCGTTACTGTTTTCGATCCTGCCCGAGGGCGAAGACCCGGACAGTCTGATGGCAGCCCCGGACGGCTTTAACAGTTTCCGCAAAATCATCGAACATGCCGTGCCGTTGGCCGAACTGGTTTGGCGCATGGATGTTGGCGCACACAAGATCGATACACCCGAACGCCGTGCCGCGCTTGAAGCGACGATTAATCAGCGGGTTTCGGTGATTGCTGATGAGGCGGTTCGATCGCAATATAATGCGGTGTTCCGTGATCGTATCTGGAAACTGTTCAAGGGCGACCGGGGCGGAAAAGCGGCAAATCGGTCGGGAAATTCGGGCGGTTTCCAAAATAAAAAATCTGGATGGGGTGGCAAACGCGGAAAAAATGACCATTTCTGGGGTCCGGCCGGTAAAGCGGTTCCGGGCATGTCGCGACCACCCATGCAAAAGAAGCGTGACCTGCAGGACTCCATTCTTTTGCTGACATTGATCAACCATCCTGCCTTGCATGATGAGATCGGTGAACAGTTGGGAATCTATAGTTGTGCAGACTCCGCGCTTGACAATCTTCGTCGGGCCGTCTTAAAGCTGCTTGACGATGATCCTGGACTTGATTGCGAAACGATCAAGGCCCAATTGGAGCGCGACGGGCTGTCAGAGACAGTTTTGCGGGTGGTTAGTGCCGATGTTATTGCGCACGCTGCTTTCGCCAAGCCCGAAACGCCGCTCGAACGGGCCCTGACGGGTTGGAAACAGGTTTTTTCCATGGCTGTAAGCTCCCTGGAGGACGAAGAGGCAAAATACGCCGTCCGACAGTTGGCAGCTGATACCAGCGAGGAGGAATGGGAAAGATTTTCTCATAGACGGGAAGATCTGGCCCGACGCCGGGAGAAAGTGTTTAAGCTCGACGACTGATCATTGATCATTTGTATGGTCTGGGTCAGCGATCGGGCTATTTGTGATTTGCGCTGAAAGACACGGCGCTTGGGACAACAACGGTACGAACGTACCCAGCGGGAAACGGGGAATAGATGTCGTCTAAGACTTCGAACGCTGAAGAGAAAAAGAACTCTTCTGAAAACGCAGACGGACCTCTTCTCGATACATATAAGTCGGCCATAAAAAAGCTCATTGCCAAGGGCAAGGAGAAAGGCCACATCTCGGTCGATGAATTGAACGCGGCTCTGCCGTCCGAGCACTTCTCCTCGGAGCAGATCGAAGACGTGATGAGCAATCTCAACGAGATGGGCATCAATGTCATCGATGGCGACGAAGCCGACGACAATGACGACAGCGATGATTCCGAAGCCGATCCGCGTGGCAACATCTCTGAGGATGATGTTGGGCGGACCGATGATCCGGTGCGTATGTATCTTCGCGAAATGGGCAGTGTTGAACTGCTGTCGCGCGAAGGCGAAATCGCCATTGCCAAACGTATCGAAGCCGGTCGTGACATGATGATCGGCGGGATTTGTGAATCCCCGCTGACCATTCGTGCGATTGTAAACTGGCATGATCAGCTTCAGGCTGGCGAACTTCTGCTGCGTGACGTCATTGACCTTGAAACCACCTATGGCGGTGGCCCGGAAGCGGAAATTGCCGCTGCCGAAGGCGATGAAGAAGACACCGACGTCGATCCAGAGGCCGATGTCGAAAGCTTCGAGTCGGCCAATGACGACGATGACGAAGAAGCCGAGACCGAAACCCCCGAAGGCATCACCGACGATGCCGAGGAAGAAGAGGACGAAGACGACGAGTCTGAGGAATCAGAGGGTGAAGACGGCGAAAGCACCGGTGAACGCGAAGGCGATGATGACGACGATGACGAGAACGAGCAGGTCAACGTCTCTCTTTCCAAAATGGAAGAGGAACTGACCGAGCAGGTTCTCGAGAAGTTCGAGCTGATCGCCAAGACCTATGAGAAATTGCACAAGGCGCAGGAACAGCGTCTGGTCGCGATGAACAAGGGTGAAGCCGTTCCGGCTGCGACCGAAAAACGCTATAACAAGCTCAAGAACGAGATGGTCGACCTCATGGAAGATGTTCACCTGAACAACTTCCGTATCGAGGAACTGCTTGACCATCTGACCGGTTTGAACAACCGTCTGCTTGGCCTTGAAGGCAAGCTTCTGCGCTTTGCCGACCGTTGCAAGATCAAACGTCCTGATTTCATCAAACAGTATCAGGGGCATGAACTTGACCCGAACTGGATGGAACGCGTTGGCGGCCTGCCGGGGAAGGGCTGGAAGGCGTTTGTTGAACGCTATCCCGACGAAATCGCCAACCTGCGCGAAGGCGTTGGTGGCGTTTCGGCCGAAGTTGGCCTTCCGATTGGCGAATTCCGCCGCGTTTACGGCGTGGTCAACAAGGGCGAACGCGAAGCAGGCCGTGCGAAGAAAGAGATGATCGAGGCCAACCTGCGTCTCGTGATCTCGATCGCCAAGAAATATACCAACCGTGGTCTTCAGTTCCTTGACCTTATTCAGGAAGGCAATATCGGCCTGATGAAGGCGGTGGACAAGTTTGAGTACCGCCGTGGGTACAAGTTCTCGACCTATGCGACCTGGTGGATCCGTCAGGCGATCACGCGTTCTATTGCCGACCAGGCCCGTACGATCCGTATTCCGGTTCACATGATAGAGACCATCAACAAGCTGGTGCGTACCTCGCGCCAGATGTTGCATGAAATCGGCCGTGAACCGACCCCGGAAGAGCTGGCTGAAAAGCTGCAGATGCCGCTTGAGAAGGTCCGCAAGGTTCTAAAAATCGCCAAGGAGCCTATCTCGCTCGAAACTCCGATCGGGGACGAGGAAGACAGCCATCTGGGCGATTTCATCGAGGACAAGAACGCCGTTCAGCCGCTTGATGCAGCGATCCAGGCCAACCTGCGTGAAACAACCACGCGTGTTCTGGCATCGCTCACCCCGCGTGAAGAACGTGTTCTGCGTATGCGTTTCGGGATCGGTATGAACACCGACCACACCCTCGAAGAGGTTGGTCAGCAGTTCTCTGTGACCCGCGAACGTATCCGTCAGATCGAGGCAAAAGCGCTGCGCAAGCTCAAGCATCCGTCGCGCTCGCGCAAACTGCGTTCGTTCCTCGATTATTAAGAAATCACATGCGGTTCGGGCTTGACCTTGGCCGGAAAATCGCTAGTTTTCGGGACCGCACCGGACCACCGGTGCGGTCTTTTCTTTACCCGGACTTTTGTCTTGGGGGCCCGTAGCTCAATTGGTTAGAGCCGACCGCTCATAACGGTCTGGTTGGGGGTTCAAGTCCCTCCGGGCCTACCAAACCCCCAATAAAATTCATGTTTTTCAATGATTTATTGGAAATGTGTCCCACGTTCAAACCGGTCGTGGGACACATTGGCCTTTCATCCGGGGTGTTTCAGGTCAAATCAGACACAAAAAAACCGACCATCTGAAGGTGGCCGGTTTGGCGATCGAGGATCCAGATCCTACCAGTCGACGTGTTTCAATCGCTGCATTGCTTCCTTGGCCAGAAGCCACCGATCGGCATCCTTGGTATAGACTTCGGATGTCTGGGCGACAGCGTGTCCATGTATGGCCATCACCTGATACTGTGTGCATCCCATTTCGGTCAGCAGCTTTCCAGCAGCCTTTCGGATCCCGTGACTGGTGCGGTCGGGAAGTCCGGCCTCAAGGCACCATTTCTTGAACCTGTTCGCGAGGCCCTTTTCCGATTTGAACGGCTGGCCGTATTCGGTCAGCAAGTATGTCTGGCCCTGAACGGTGGGTGCGCGTGTGGCCTTGACCAAGGGGGTAAGCATCGGGATGGCGACATACTTCGATCCCTTTTTCTTCGGTTGCCAGCCAAGCCCAAGCATATCGTCCCGGGTGAATTCATGTTCGCGCCCCAGACGATAGGCGTCACTGATCCGGCAAGCGGTAAACATAAACAGGGTAATGCAAAGGTGGGCATTGGTTCCGGGTTTGTGAACCGATCGGTATTTCTTCAGGTCTTCAACAGACCACGGTGTCGCGCCGCCGCGATTGATGTTGTAGCGTTCAACGCCTTCAGCGGGATTGATATGCGCGGTGCCAGTTCGTTTAGCCCACCGGTACATGGCCTTGACCGACTTCAGAAGATTGTCGGCCTTGCCCGGTGTGTTGCCGAGTGCTTCATGAACCTTATAAATCTCGGATGTAGGCATCAACATGTGGCAGTTACCAAACCTGTTGCCGTCTTCATTGATCCGGTTGCCAAGTTCGTTCAAAAGTCCGCGCCGCTGCATCATAGTCAGAGGCGATGCAAGATCGGCATCAACCTTGCTTTGAAGGGCGTCCAGATATTTTGCAATCAGCCAATCGAGGCTTTCGCGGACATGCCGGTCGGCTGGGCTGTCTGGTTCCGGGGATAGTTCTATGCCTGCCCGCGCCGCGTGATAATGCTCCATGAACTGCTTATGATCGGGCTGAATGTGCAGCCGGATCCTGCGCTTGGGCGATCCTTCCACACGGACGCGATAGCGTTCATTACCGGATGGAAGTTTCTCGCAAATCAGTCCAGGCAGATTAAGTTTCAAGGGGTTCTCGTCGGCCATGCCAAAGGTGCCTTATCTTCAACCGGCTTTTCGCTTTCGTCAACTGATCCGATTTTGAGGCGTACACAGTCGGCGGTCATGATGATTTCAGAGACAGTCAGGCCGCGCTCTGTCGCGACCTTGATTGCCCTTTTCAGTTCCGTTTCTGTTACACCTGCGCGGCGGCTCATGCTGCAGCCCTCACGGAATCCCAATCAACATCGGGCTTGAAGAAACCGGGCATGCCTCGACACTGAACGAAGGGCATCGGGCGCGGGTTGGCCAACACATAGCCATATGGGCCAAAGAACCATTCGCTGTCGGATTCCGATACGCAATCGACGATATCGACCGTCCCGATCAGGCCGCCGACCGGCAAACGCAAACGATCGGCAAGTTCTTGGCCATCTTCCTCGATCGTCAGTGCGGAATGGACAAAGATCGTGCCACGCACCTTCGTGCGCCGGTCGCGGTTTTCAATGTCCTTGCCTTCAAACAGGATCCGGTGTCCCCACGGTTGGCGAACGCTTAAAGCCAGTTCCGGCAATATGTCGGGTATCGGTTGCCCTTCCCAGAATATCCGGTTGTTCCAATGGCCGATTTCCTGATTGGCAAAGGCAAGACGCTTGGTCATCATCTGAAGATGGTTCTGCTTTTCTTCCCAGTCTGCGCGGCGTTTCATCAACCCGATTTGCTGTGACTTGGAAAGACGGATCATTTCATATGATGGTGGTATTCTGCTTTGCGTGATCGCTTTCAGTTCACGGCGCAGTTCGAATATCTGATTGTGCAAAGATTTTGTCTCTGCGGTCAGGGTGTAGATTGCCTTCTGCGCATCCTTAATCAGTTCATTCATGGCTTTTTGCCTCCCTGTTCTTGGCATCCATGATCGCCAGTTCCAAAAGGGTTGGCGGCAATTCTTGATGGTTGAGTGCGCCGCGAAATGTTCGGCGGCATCTGGGGCAAGTTCCCTTGTCCACCTCGATCGCATTAGGGTCCGTGGCAAGCGGGCAGGGGTTGGATATCGGACAATCCTTCATTCCGCCGCCTCCAGAATTTCCTGTCTGGTCGATACGATATCGCTCAGATCGAACCGTTCCTTGTCGGATGGGTGAACGAACGCTTTGCCATGCAGGCGCGACGTAATGGGGGTAACATAGCCGGGACGGAAGAAGGGCCATTCCCAGATAAACCATGCAAAGGACTGCTTGCCGCGTGTTGTCTTGCCTTCAAATGCGGCAGGATACATCGTGATCCGATCCATAAAGGCATGAACGCGGGCTGGCGGATGGTCGGTGAAAAGCCCGTCATCGAGGTTCCTGTCTTCGGATAGAAGGTATCGAAGGTCCAGTAGGCAGCACAATTTTCCGCCATTGGGGCCAGCATCGGTAAGCAGATCAATGCCGTGCCGTATAATCGTTGTTGCCGCTCGTGCCTTGCCGACGCGTTGGCCATGCAGGCGACCATATGGTGGATTACTGAACAGGTGAGGTTTGATCAATTCCTTCCGCTTCAGGAAGTCTTGGTTCCCGGTCACAGGGTAATAGGTTTTTTTGCCGGTCAGGTCGCCAATCGTTGTTGCGACCACGTTCTCGTGATTAACAATATCCGCAGCGGCTGCAGCAAGAATTCCATCACCAGCACAGAATTCATGCATACCGCCGGGGAAACTTTCGACCGACACGAGGGCGCGGGCTGCGCACGGCGGGGATCGGTAGTGATCGTCAAGCGGACGGATGCTATTGGACATATGCGCCCCCTTTTGCGTCGAACAGATCACCGATCGCCATTTTGGCGCGACGCGTTCGTTTGGCGTTCTCTCGACGCATTGGAGCATCGTGCCTGTTGTGGCATCGCTGGCAGAGTGCTGCGAGATTTTCGTCGCGACAATCTGCCGGATCAGGGTTGTGAACATGGGCAATCGTCAGAACAATCTTAACAATCCGATGGGAAGTCCCGTTACGCGCAAGGTAAAACGGTGTGTCCTTGTGCCCGGATTTGCGTAGCGGCCTTTTCCCGACCGAGATGAACCGGCCTTTGTCAGTGCGGAATCCCCACGCATGGTTTCTAACCCCGCACCATTCACAATGGTTTTTGGCGCGTGTAAGGATCTTCTCACGGATTTGCGGCCAGTTTATAGGGTACAAAGCCCGGTTTTCAGGTGAAATTGGCATCGCTTCAATCCCGCAGATCAAGGTTGAAAAAGCAGATCGATGGGCAGTCGCGATCATCGATATGAAATTTGTCAGCGGGATCCCGCGTGATTGTCAGATGCACTTCGACATCACCGATAATACCGACAACGTGCCGTTCCCGATCTGCGCCCTGATTTTCGATTTCAATCATGGAACTGTTGATCAGTGCTTCGAGACGTTCTGCGTTGATGTTCATTGATGGTCTCCCTGATTGCTACGCAGCGTCTTGCTGCTTGATGTTTCCCCACTGGTCGGCCATGGCATCGGCAATGCCGTCGAAAAATCGCGATCGTTCTTTCCAGCGTTCCGGGCCGGGTGGCATCCTGTGAACACGTGCTGTGCGACCGGGGACAATCTTTGTCGCTTCGAGCTTGGGCAGGTTTTTGAGCCAAAGACAGGTGCGCTTTGTTTCGCCATGTCCGAACTGCCATGGTTGAATGCTTTGGGCGGGCGGTTGGTAATTGCGAATGCGCGTCTTTGCATGTTTGTGCATCACAGGGTTTTCGATCGCGATCCTGTCGATCGATGCATTCCACAGGTGGGAAAACAGGTCGCAACCGTCTTCCAGTTCTTGCCACATCTGATCAATGGTTCTGCCTGAAGGCGGAACGCTCAACCAACGGACGCCGCTATTGCAAAGGCGCGTGCACGGCGGATGTGCGACGACCAGCATGTCCCATCCGTCGTCCAGGATGTCGCGAACATCACCGACGATGTGCTTATTTGATCGGTCCTCAGATGGAAGTAGATCGCAGGACCAAGCATCATGGCCCCGGTGTGCAAAAGCACGTCTAACGGTGCCGGAGAATTCGCACGCGACCAGCACCTTCAGGCTTTCAGTGGTCTGCATCTATTTGCCCTCCCATGAGAAAATCCAGCATTTGACGGTCTTGCCATCGAACGCCTTGTTGGTGCTGCGCACAGCTTTGATCTCGCGAAAGCGGCGGGTTCGCGATTGCTTCAGAAACTTTTTGAGATCGGAAAGTGGTGGCAGTTGCTGGTTATGATGATGAGCAACCGCCTGCATGTGGTTGAGGTTGATTGCAATGTGGTTATCCAGCCTCATTGCGTGATTGAGTTTTTCATCGCCAAGGAAGTCATAGGCTTCCCAGAATTCCTCAATCATCGGATGGTCTGCGCTAATAGCCTTCTGGCGATGGAAGGCAGCCCACATCAGGGCATCGATCGTTTCATCCAGTCGTTCCTTTGGCATGTTCGTGAGTTCTGCCAGTGCCTCGACCAAGGACATAAGTTGCGCGTGGTTTTTGGCGATACGGTTTGAGCGGATGTCCGGGCGCTTCAGGATTTCAGCTTCCCAATGTGCGGTTCGGCTGAAGACGTGGGCCAGCACCTTTTTTTCCTGTGTCACAGCTTTGATCAGGAAGAAACTGACATGTTCCACCGGGATGGCGGCAAGCGCGTCTGCGGCCACCTTTGAGGCCGGTGTGTGGCCGGTTGTGTCAAAGGTGGTATGGATGATGCGCTGCATGATCGCATCAGACGCATTCACGGCTGCGTTCTGGCTGATAACGACAGATCCCCGGAAGGGCGGTTCGCTGGTTTCGTTGCCGCCGTTCTTGAGGCCACGGGCGCGGCTGGCGCGTCCGTTGTAGGCAGTCTTGAGTTCGTCCCAATCAAACTGTTTGGCCTTGGCGCTGTCTTCGCGGTCACTTTCGATCAGGCAGATCGGAAGGTTCGACACCTGAGAGAAAATACGGGCGCGGGCGGCAAGGGTGGATTTGTTCGGGTCAAAGCCTTCGTAGTCTGATCGGCCAACCAGCTTCCAAAGAAATTCAATCAGGGTTGATTTACCGGCCCCGGCTTCACCGACAATTTCAAGGAAGGGATAGGATTTTTGTTGGGCGCGGATCTGTTCGGCAAACAGGCTTCCAAGGAAGAACGCGGTCGCGATCAGGCCCTTGGCGCCATAGGCGGCATAGACCATGTCCGACCAATCTGCGATGTAGTCGGTGGCATCGCCGATATGTAGTTGCAGGGACTGGTTTAGCGACTTGATCGATGTCTTGCCGACTTCAAAAAAGTCTTCGTCGTTGATTTCAACAACCTTGCCGGATGCGACCGCCCGGTCGTTGAAAACATAAACGCCATGTTCCTTTGAATAGCCGATGAAGTCGGTGGTCTCGACAATCTTGATGTTGTCGAGATAGTGCTTCACCAGCCAGTTCAACTGTACAGAGTTGCCGGTATAAAGCGCACCGGGTGCGATCGATAAAAGCCGCTTTTTGAATTCGCTGGCCGTGGCCACCTGCCCACCGGAAAAGGTGTTCTTGATGGTGTGGCGACCGTGCGGGAATTCGATACGGGTGTAATACCAGCTTTCGTCGGTTTGCTTGTCCTGTTGGAAATACAGGAATTTGAAGGTGCAATTCGCGATTTCTTCAAGACGGGATGCCTTGCGAACGGCAATCTCTTCTGCTTCCGGTCCTTTGATACCATTGTCGGCGCACTGGTTAATCTGGGCGTTGTAAATCTCTTGGACGACCGAAAACCAGTAGGTCCGGGTTTCAAACTCCACAGCAAAGTTGCGGCTTTTGTAACGTTCCCAGACCAGATAGGCCTTTTCCATTGCGCTTTTTGCCAGCAGCAAATCACCATGGAAGCGATACCGATCGATATCCTTGTTGGTCAGGGCATTGGCAAGATGCGCGTCGTTCCAGTCGACCTTTTTGCCATCTTTCTGCGGGATCAGTGCGGCCTTGTTGATCAGCGTGGTGCTATTCTTCTCAACATGCCGGATGCATTTTCGAATGTGGCGTCTGCCGGCCACATCATTGTCCATCGCCCAGATCAGGGTGATGTTCTTTGCCTTCAGCTTGTCCAGTTCGATATCAGGCAGGTTATAGGCTGACAGGATCGCGGCGGCCTTTTGCCCGTTAACGGCAAGGGTTGCGGCATCTATGCAACCCTCGACAATCCAAAGTTCATCCCCGTCTTTCAGCTTTTGTCCAGGCGGTGTCCACCACCGGCCCTTATAGGGAACACTGCCAAAATTGGCGCGACGGTCATCGACCTTCTTTGTTTTGGGATCGGTAATGCGGACGGTTTCGATCAACCGTTCCATGAAGATGTTTTCGCCGCGGCTGATATCAAACACCACAGTCGCGGTTTCGCGGTCGCCCCAGCTATGGGTGAATTTGCCTTGCCGGTACCACCCCTTTGTTTTCTTGGGATCAAGCCCGCGCACGAAATCCATATAGCGATCAGCGGTGCGGTTCGGATCTTCGGTGGTGGCCGGGTAGCGTTCATTGAACTTGCCAAAGGCATCCGGGTACAGGTCTTTGACATTGGCGGTGTGGCCGCATTTGTTCTCGCGGCCACACTTGATTACCCATGGGCTGGTTGCCTTGGTGAACAGTTCCAGACGGTTGCAAGACGGGCAGCGGCCTTGCCGCAACCAGTCATTTACCGGCTTGAAACGGTAATCGTCTATCAGGCGCTTGACGACTTCCTGCCTGACATCATCGGTCATTTCGCGCATGTGATGCCCCGTTGCGTTTGCTGTTGGGCGACAATGCGGATGGCCTCGGCCCGATAGGGCATGAGCCAGCTTTGCAGTTCGATGGTCTTGTCAATGAAATAGGCCGGTGACTGCAGATGATCGCCTACCTGCAGGAAGTCGATCAGAAGGTCCGCGTGGTCATCTGTCTTGTCGCTTTTGCGCGAGATCCCGTGCAGCAGGGTTTCTGCTGCACTGAACGCGGCCCATGTGAAAGCCATATCGGAAACAAATTTTGGATCGCGCTGCATGATCAGGACTCCTGTCCATGCCAAGCGATGGGCTTGCGTGGGCTGGTGTCGATCTGTTCGTCCAGATCCGCGATGGTTTCTTCAAGTGGGGGAGTGACCATGAGGCAGGCGGTCATGCCCATGCGGGCGATCGAGGCGGCCTGTTCCTTGTGTCCGGCTTCAATCAGAAGCGCGATGCCTTCAAGCCCGTCATACAGCTGATTAAGCAGCATGGCAGCCTGTTCGGTGGTTTCGATCTGGTCAAAGGAAATGAGTTTGTCGGTCATGTTAAAGCCCTCTGGATAGCGTTTCACAACACCACCAGAACGGCTTTCTACGACCGCGCTGGTGGCGGGAGGGTAGAAACCTGTCCAGAGGCAGGCGGGTTTATTCCCCTTTCGGGTCTTGTATTCACCGCCCTCCCGCCATAAGCGAGATGCACCCGGATTCCGGGCACAAAAATAGCCGCAACTAACGTGACGGCTGACCGTCTGGATCAGAGGGTTTCTACTCCCCCACGGCGGGTTATTTCCGCCGATAGGTTGGACCATACGCCTGTTGCGGGATGTCGTCAAGTCACGAGTTATAAAAATAATTTCGAATGATTTATAAAATGACTTGCGATGTGTATAAATAAAAGTTATGTTTTCTTCGTTGATAGCAAGGATGACCTGATGCTTAAGATCACCATTTCGAAGCAAGCGTTCAAAGTTCTGAACAAGATGCAGCCCCATCAAGCCCAGAAAATCGATACGGTGATCCAGCAACTGGCTGAAAACCCCGCACGGGATGATCTGGACATAAAGAAGCTGACCAACCGCGAGAATGTATATCGCGTGCGCGTCGGCCAGTACCGGATCCTCTACACAGAAGACGGACATATCCTTGATATCATCAAGATTGCCCCCCGAGGATCGGCATACAAGAACTGATCCCGGATTGTTCCTGTTCACGGAGCCTAACACATGCCCAACAAATACACCTTCCTGCGTAACGAGGAAGGGCTTCCAATTGCTGTAACCATGACTTTTGAGGAGTTTCGCAACCTCGCACCGGAAATTGCGGAAGAATATCTGACTGATGAACAACTCGCGGACGTCGCTGCCCGTGATGATGACGGATCCCGGTACCCGTATGAAGTGATGCAGCGTGTTCTTGCTGGCGACCACCCGGTCAAGGTGTTCCGCGAGTTTCGCGGAATGACGCAAGGCGAACTGGCCGAAAAGGTCGATGTCGCCGGAAACTACATCAGCATGATCGAACGCGGCAAAAATCCGCCGTCCAGGAAATTGCAGGCTGCCTTGGCAAAGGCGCTTGATGTTGATTACGGGATGCTTGAAACCGGACCAAGTTTCGAGCCCGCCTGATCGATCCCTTGACTGACTGTTGAGATATCGGCCCGTGCCAGTGGTGGCACGGGCTTTTTCGTTAAGAGTGCAAGATTGCATCATGTCCCCCTGATGGACCATTGGTCACGCCGGGTTTGGCTGTGTTGTGGTTTGCGCGATGTGAAGGTTGACGTCCGGTGCCGGGATAAGGCTTGGCCGCAAGGTGCGGATGGCGTTCATTTCGGCAAGAAAGACGTGGAGGCAGTCGGGGTTGCGGCATGACAAGGTTATTTCCCGGTAAAGGGCTGTGACCTGACGGGTTTTCGCGGTGCTGCAGCTTGATCCGCAGTGCGGGCATTTCATGGCGTTGTGGCCGGAGGCAGACATGTATCAATCCTTTACGATTGTGGCTGGTGCGCCCCCCGGCGCGGGATTGCCAGATTGTTGCAATCCCCAGATGAACAGGTTTAACAGCGAGACAAGTTGTTGGAATTCCGGGATCAACTGATTGCGTTCGATGCGATCGATGTGATTGTCCAGCATGGCCTCAGACAAAGACGCCATCCTTTGCGCAAGTTCGTATTGCGCATGGTTGCCGGTGATCTGGACAGAGGCTGAAAACTGCAACGGTTCGGCATTGCCAAAACCGGCATGGCGCAGGCAATCATTGACATAATGCGGGCCAAGCAAACGGGCGAGGATGATCCAGTCCGCAAGGTTTGGGCAGGTCGCAGCATTGCGCCAGGACTTTACAGTACGCGAAATGAACGGTGTTTGTTCTGCCAGTTCTGTGATGGAAATGCGCAGGCCATTGTCGTTGCGACGCGCATCTCCAACATGCTTGCGCAGGATCGCCCCGTGGGTTTCCTTGAAGTTTTCCTGTCCGATGTTCTGGTCGATAGACACGGCATTTCACCCCCTGATGGTGTAACCATGTCCGAAATAACTCATTATGAGTTATCTAACAAGACCCGATAATGAGGTATCAGGCGGAGGTTGCTACATGGAATCGATACGGATCGACCAAATGGCAATTGCACTAATCAGGGCAAAACAAGTGAAACCCAAAGGGAATCCGAATATCGGGGCGCGATTGAAGGCGGCGCGAAAACGCAAGGGATTGTCTGCTGCTGCGGCGGCGGAACTGGCGGGTATCAATCACCAGTCAACCCTGTATGGCTATGAAAGTGATGTCGGGCCCCGCAAGGCCGATTACGGTACTTTGCTCAGATTGTGTCATGTCTACGGGATCACGCCGAACGAGTTATTCGAATGGCCTGCATTTGACAGATCCCTGTTCGTTGAGGTGGTGGTGGCGGTCGAGGATTTCCTTGAAAAGCATCGGCGCACTATCCCGCCACACGAAAAGACAGAGCTTTATTTTGCAATCTATGATGCCCTGGAGGCCGAGCCGGATGCGTTGCGCGGCGAGGCAGGAGGGCTTGATATCAGCGGTCTTTGGGGGTTGATGCGGCTGTCGATCAGGGAGTGATCCGGTTGTTCTATCCTAAAGTATGGTGCGTCCGGGCCTGTTCTGTTGTGAGGTTATAAAAATAACGCATTTTGCGTTATTTCTGAAATCCAGAGAGTGTGCATATCGACCGTCAAGGTGTTGCCATGACGACAACACCTTGCAATGTGGGGATACTGAATGGTCATTCCGGTAAAGATCGAAAGTTCCGCCCTTGGCGGGGAAACCATCGAAACGGTGAATGCGCGTGACCTTCATGCCTTTTTGGAGGTCGGGCGCGATTTCTCGAACTGGATCAAAGCGCGTATCGAACGCTATGGCTTTGCCGAGGGTGAAGATTTCATCCGAAGTGAGAATTTGCGCTCGCCAAAACGGGCGAGCTCAAAATCACGTGTTCAAACTGTTATCGACTATTACATCACTCTCGACATGGCCAAGGAACTTTCCATGGTCGAGCGCACGGCACGAGGCCGGGAAGCTAGGCGCTATTTTATCGAAGTTGAAAAGCAGTGGCGGGCCGGATTATCGGGCCGGGCTGTTGAGGTTGATTTAATATCCGATCTGCGCAGTGACGGAATTGGCAAGCTGCCGGGACAGCGATTTGCCGAGGAAAGATTGCGGTTGGGCTTTGCGACCAAGCGGGACTTTGCCAAATCGGTAGCACTGTCGATGCAGAAGATCACGGCATTTGAAGATTTCCATGCCTTTCCCAAACGCAAATCCGAATATGACCTGTTTGTCGGGATCGGTTTTGACCTGTCATACTGGCAGTGGGGTGAAAGGTCTTTGAGTGCGGCAGAGCGGGAACTGTTGGCCGGATGGCGAGAGGCAGACAAAAAGCAAAAGTCCGCATTGCTTGGCCATCTTCGTCACAACCTGCTTTCCGCAGGAAATGATACAGATGGCTGACTACAGGCGGGCTTGCGCATCAAGTGATGTAGACGCCCCGCCATCCGTCCATTCGTGCGATACCTCGCCAGCCACCCAATTGACACCACTGATTTCCTGTCGCCACCCGGATAGCCGAAGCGGCTGGCCAGCGTGAATTGACGGGTCGCCATTGGCCACCGTGAGGCTGATGGTGATCTGACCGCGCTGCATCCGGGCCCATTCGGCCTTTGCCGCGTGATAGGCCGTGACAGCACTGGGAAAAATGCGTTTGAGCGTCTTCCAGTTGTCACCGTTCCCGGCTGTGGAATATCGGGTGCGATTGCCATTATGGTCGCGCCATTTGGCTCGTACACCGGAAAAGGTTCCTTCCCGGTCGGCGATCTGCAAATGATGGGTGCTGGTTTCATCGCGTTTGATCAGGGCGGTTGGCAGCATGATGCCGCTGATCGTCCTGTTATAGCCGACCGGGGTAAACAGCAGGCGACCGGCCTTGATGGTGGCAATCGCGTCATAATCCTTGCCAAGACGGGTCAGGAAGTTGGGATCGCTTTCATTGGTCTGGTCGATATGGTCGATCAGGATTCCTGCAAGTCCGTCCTCGATCGCGGGGATCAGGTCATATCGCTTGGCGATTGTGGTCAGGATCTCGCCGATTGTCTTGCTGCTGTAGGATTCCTCGCGCTGGATCTTGAACGGGCCCTGGAAATCCGCACTGCATCCGGACACTGTGACGATATCGGGCGGGCCGGATTCCGCGACCTGATCAATTGTGAATGTGCCTTTGTCCTGGAGATCGCCGTCATAGCCCAATAACACCTGCAGGCGCACACCGCGTTTGGGCAGGTTCAAGGTTCCATCCGGGTCAGACAGTTCAATCTCGCATTGGTCTGCCTCAACACCGGGCTTGTCGATCACACGAACTTTGTTGAGATACTTTTGCATGCGGGCGGTGACATCGATGCTATCAGCGATAATCTGGTATTGCGGGATCATGGCTTGCTGTCCATCAGATTGCCGAGTTGTTCGTTGTCGTCATTACCATAACGGGTAAGCGAGATGGTGAATTCGATCTTTCGGGCAAGGCCGTTCGAAACCATGTGCGACCGCGTATCCTCGATCCGATCAATGAACCACTTTCCCAAAACATCACCATTCCCGGCTGTCAGGATCCACGCCTTGCCGCTGGCGGCCATTTCGCGCAGCTTGGTCAGATGAACCGGGCCGCCGGTCAATTCCGGCATCAGCTTGCCATCAATGGTCAAGGTGTCGTTTCCCGGCCCCAGATACTGGTGGGCAGGGGCCTTTCCGAACCGGTTGGTCGCTGACCAGCGATATTCGGTTGATCGCTTCAGGGTTTCATAGGGAACGGTTTTAAGTTCGAAGACGAACAGTCCAAGGGAAAGAAGCATGTCAGTTGCTCTGATCAATCAGGGATGAACGTTCACGCGCCTTATTGCGGCGCTCGATCATTTCGATCTGGCGGGCGACTTCCTTTGCAATGGCATCGGGATCAACCTCGGTACCGGCATTCACCGTAATGCTGTAGGTGTTGTGCGAAGCCTGCATTGCGGATTGGTCGTATTGCGCCGCGGCGGCGGGGGACGTGGCAATCGCGGCTGCGACCGGGGCAACTGCCATTGTGCTAACAGGGTTTGACGCCGCTTTTGCGAGATTGGAGAAATCGGGTTTCTGTGAAGTCCCGTTCTTTACGGTCAGTTCAGATGTTTTTCCGTCGCCAAACAGACCACCAATGGCATCTGAAAGCCATTTGACAGGCTGTGCCAGTGCCTGAAGCTTTTCACTGATCCAGTCCCATGCAACGCCAAAGGCCTGTGTGATCCCGTCCCATAGATCGACAAAGAAGCCCTTTATCGGCCCCCAATATTCGTAAAGCAGGTAGGCCGCCCCGGCGATGGCCATCACAGCAACCGCGATGGGGTTGGCGGACAGCGCCATGCCGATGGCCCGAATGCCCCCCGACACGATGGGAAAGGCGATCTTGGCGACAGATCCGACTAAGCCGATCCCCTTGCCAACTAGTCCCATGCTGCTGCCGAGCACCCCGGCCTTGATGCCAAGGGCGGTAAAGGCAAACTTGGCCATGGCAAATGGCCCAAGCAGACCGGCAACCGTGGTGGCCAACAAACCACCAGTAAAGATCAACCCGGCCATCACAGCCGCGACCTTGACCAGACCGCTGGCAAGTTCCGGGTTGGCTTTCACCCAGCCGGTGATGGATCGAACAACATCGGTGGCGGACTGGATCAAGCTGCGCAACGGTGCGTCGTTCGTGCTTGTCAGGCTGATGTTCATGCCTTCGACTGCCGACCAGAAGGACTTGATATCCCCAGCCGCGTTGTCGCCCATTTGCTTGGCCACGCGGGTGGTTTCACCCATGGAGTTGTTCAGAACATCAATGAACTTGGTGATTTCACCTGATCCGCCCTGTTCGACAAGGGTGGCAAAGGCGGCCCCGGCTTCCTGCCCCGCGATGGCCGTAAGATGCGCAAGGCGTTCCGCTGAGCCAAGCCCCTCGGTCGATTTGGCAAGGTCGCCAAGGATGTCCACCATGCTTCTGGCGTTGCCGTTGAAGTCCATGGTTGAAATCCCAAGCTGGTCCAGTGCGTCCAGTGCATCTGCTGGTGGGGATGCCATGCGCGAGAACATGGCACGCAACGCGGTACCGGCTTGGCTGCCCTGAATGCCGACATTGCCCAGAAGGCCCGACATGGCGGCAACGTCTTCAACCGATGCCCCGAACTCCTTTGCAATCGGCGCGGTGTATTTCATGGTTTCACCCAACATGGACAAGTCCACGTTCGATCGGGTGAAGGTGGCCGTCATGATGTCGCCCAAGCGGCCCATTTCGCTGGCATGCATGCCAAAGCCGGACAAGACGTTGGATGCGATGTCCGCTGTTGTTGCCAGATCCGTGGCACCGGCCTTCGCCAGATCGAGCATACCGGGCATGGTTTGCAGGATTTCTTTTGCTTCAAACCCGGCCATGGCAAGGAATTGCATGCCGCTTGCGGCCTCTGATGCGGAAAAGCTGGTCGTGGCACCAAGTTCCTCGGCCTGCGCACGCAGGCTGGTCATGGCTTCGGATGCCTTGTCCAACCGTGCAATCGCGCCGACACCCGACATTTGTTCATCGAAATCAATGCCAGCCGAGGCCATCCGCCCGCCAAGCGCAAGTGCGGCCCCACCTGCAGCCATGCCAGCAGCACCGCCGATGGCCATGTTTGCCTGTAGCTGCATGGTCTTTTGCATTTTTGATCTGGCTTGGGCCAGCGCATTTGTCTTCATGCGCGCCCGTTCAAGGGACTTTGCCTGTTTGTCGGCGGCAGCGCGGGCGGCATCCAGATCGGTTTTCAGCTTGCGTTGGGCATCGCCTAGTTTCCGGGTATCAATTCCTGCTGCTGAGAGATTGCGGCGCAATGCGCCAGTGGAAGTCGAAATCTGTTGTTGCGCGTTTTCAAGCCGGTTCACCTCTTTGCGGGCGGCATTGAATTCGTTGCGCATCTTGCGGGTGACTTTGTCTGTCGATGCGATCTGCTGACCGAGTTGCTGGGCGCGTTGTTGGGCGGTGTTCAAGGCCGCCGCATTTTGCCGTGCAGCGGCCTTGAGTTCCTTAAACGACTGAAGGTTCCCTGATACCCGTTCAAGGTCGCGCACCCGTCCTGCAGCCTGCGCAAGCTGATCTTTCAACTGGCCGCTTGACTGCTTGATTTTGCGGAACGGTGCACTGACCTTGTCGGCGGCCTGCATCAGAATATTAAGCTTCAGATCAGACATGGGAGTCCTGTCAGCTATCGGTTGGACTGTGCGGATTTGACAGCATCCGCCTCGATCTGAAGGAACTCGACCGCAAGTTCATAGGTTTCGGCCAGTTCCTCCAGGGTCAGGCTATTGAAGACGTTTGGGGGGAATGATCCCGGAAACGCCTTCATGATCACCCCCCAAGCCATGGGGATGTCATCGGGGAGGGTTACGCTGTGAAAAAATTTTCCGCGAGGCCCTGCATGATTGCGACGGAATCCCGTGGATCCATCATCTGCACATGGGCTTCGGTAAGCGCCGGGCTCGTGATGCGTGGCAGCAGGCCGAACAGGACATTGGCATCAAGCTCGGAAAGCTGGATCAGTTTCACACCACGCAAATCACCGCCCAGCGGGCGACGGATGGTGGTTTTGTCCAGTGTCTTTTCAGAGCCATACGGAAGCGGCTTGACAAAGGTGTGATCAAAGCTGGCGTTTACTGCGCCGTTGGTTGCGGCGGCGATATCGTCGGTTTTCTTGGTCATGATGTGTCCCTTTCAAGAAAAAGCAGGAAGCCCCCCGGCGCTGCCTCTTGATCTGGGATCTTGGTTATGCGGTCAGGCCAAGCGCCTGACGGATCCCTGCCTGACGGTCAACACCGCCAACCTTTTCGATACCGTTGATCAGATCAATTTCAATGATCACGTCGCCATTGACCGTGTATTTGAAATAGGTCAGCGGCATCTCGCATTTCATCTTGGCCATATCACCGGACTTAAGGGTGCCGGGATCCATCTTGGTGAAACGACCGCGCACGGACATTTCGATTGCATCGGTGTTGCTATCAGCACCATCGGCCTTTGCAGCGGCCAGCAGGCGGACACCAATACCGGATGCATCCGGGACGCCGAATTGCTTAAGAATACCGGTGTTGAATTCGGCAAGGGTGAATTCAAGCTTCAAGGCTTCGACGCCAAGATCCAGTTCGACCTCGCCAAGCATACCGGCACCGCGATAGGCCTCGGTCACACGCTCAATGACGGGGGTGACGACTTCCTCGGCAAGACCGGCAAGGCCGACACCTTCAACGAACGCGTTCCAGTTCTTAATATGTTTGGGCAGCATTAAGCCAACTCCTTAAATGGGTTCAGTCCGGACAACCAATGATCAGGCCGCCGCAACCATTGCCGCGAAGTCGACCAGATAATCGTCGGTGATTTTCTGTTCGAACATCAGGTTTTCCAGCGGCGGTACCGGGGTGTAGTCGTAGCTGATCATCAGCTTGCCGGATTTCAGTTCTTCCTTGCTGTTCTTTGCAGGGTCAAACCACGCTTCACCGCCGATCAGATAGCCATTGGCGACAAGGCTGCGGAACTTGGCATTGACGCCATCAATGATGTCACGCACCAAGGTCGGGGACATCGGCTTGTCAACAGCCCAGAAATGCGCCTCGGCCATGGTGTCGGCCAGCACCTGTGCTGTGCGGGTATAGTTTTCAAACGCGAACAGCGGATCGGCACTGCAGGTGCGCGATCCCCAGAAGCGATAACCCTTGTTGTTGATCAGCGTGGTAACGTCGGCAGCGTTCAGAACGCCTGCATCGGTGGCCGGGTTCTGCAGATCCCAATACACGTCCTTGCTGATGCCAGATACGCCATTGACTGGGACGTTTGAAATGGTTTTGTGCCAGCCGACATCCTGATCAATCTGGGCACGCAGGCCAAGCGCACGGGCAACAGCAGAAGCGGTGCGTTCAGTGCTGTTGACCGTGTCCCAATTGATGAAATCGGGATAGATCAGCATCAATTCACGCTGGCCGAAACCATCGCGATAGGCGGTCGCGGCCGGGATATCCTCGCAGTCCCAGCAGGACGCATAGGCAAAGGACCGGGTCAGTTGCGCGATCGATGCCAGTTCGGCAGTGACATTGGCATTGTCAAGGCCGGGAACACCCAGAATGCGCGGTTGCACACCCAACAGCGGCTTGGCGGCGGTCAGGGCCTGCATGCCGGTCTTCTGGCCGCTTACCACACCGCCGATAAGGTTGGTCGTGGTTTCGGCTTCGTCCGCACCTTCAGGCACACGCACAACGACCGTCAGGGGATTCCCATGATCCTTGATCGCGTCCAGGGCATAGGGAAGGGTGCCGTCATCACCTGCAGCACTGATACCGTCATTGATGTCGGTGATCAGGACAGGTCGGTTGGCCGGGAAAACGTCTGTGTCGGCAGTCTCGCCAGTGCAGACAACGCCAATAACGGCAGTCTCGATCGTGCGGATTGGGCGGGTGCCTTCAGACACTTCGACCACGCGCACGCCATGATGATATTCGGTGGGCATAACTGCTTACTCCGTAACAGTTGCAGGGAAGGCCGGGAAACCGGCAGTTACATCGAAATCCATGTGCGCCTGAAGGTCATCAGGCAGGGCGTCGATGGCGTATTCACGTTCGGTCTGCGCATCCGTGCAGGCGCAAAGCATCGCGCAGACGGCAAGGTTAAGATCAATGATCTGCTGTTGGGTCAGAAGCGGGCTCGAATTGTCGGCCATACGAACGATTTGGCCGTTCTCAATCTGGTTCGCCTTGGCCCGTTCACTGATGCGATCCAGAAGCGCAAGGCTTCGTTCGTCAGTTTGCACGACATACACAGTGCCATTCACATCAAATTCAATGCCGCCTGACATACGGCGGAATTTGTGTTCCTTGACCTTGCGTTCGAGTTTCGACTTTGCTTGATCAAGACTGATCGGCTGGGTGGTGTATAGCAGCGTTGCGGTCATTGTTGCCGGATCGTTCGGATCGCCATCGATCATCACCTGCGGGTTGCCAATCACCGTCTGCCATTCCTGATCCGGCTTACTGCCCTGATCGATCACAAGCACGAAGTTCGCCCGCAAATCCTCGACCGTGGCCAAGGCCGCGTTACTATAGGTCTTTCCGGTTTCGGCCTTAAGGCCCATCGGGCTGTTGGCCACACGGACCAAAGCCCACTGATCGTCACAAATCGCATAAAGTGCGGTCATTTCCTGTCTCCTGATTTACCGCGCACGCGCGAACTTGCCGGGGGTCCGTGCCCACGCAATACACCGATACGTCACGCCTAGTTTGTTAATGAAATTGTCGGCATTTCGGGCCTTCACGCCGTTACTGTTCATATCGATAGGGACGCTGCCCAGAAGGCCCGTATCAAGATTGAACCGCAAGGCATCTGAAACCGGATTACCCTCGGCAATGTCAGAGCAATACAGCGCCCAATTATAAATCCCGTCCGATCCATCCTTTCCGACGAATATGCGCGGCTCGAAATCCATCGGCACGAACATGCCATCGACAACGCCCGTTCCCTTTCGACTGGTCACTGCACAGAATTGCGGCACTGCGCGATGCATACGGATCAGGTATTGACCGGACGCCATTTGCGCTCCAAGCGTGCCGGTATTTGCTGTGCGCGTGAGCCATCCCGCGTCGGTGCCGTTCCCCGTGTCATTCAGGATCAGATACCCGCCCGATGCCATATCTTTATGGAACACCCGGACATCTCCGCCAGACAGCGGGTAAACCTCGGCATAGTCGAACAGACCGCCTGTGGCTTGCGCAAACATGGTAGGCGTGCCGTTGACGTGTTCAACCAGCACGAAGTCCGCCCCGGCCTTGGGGCTTGCCCGCCAGAACTGGTGGAAAACCTGCCCCTGATATTCAGTATCAGCACCGACCGAAATGCCACCCGCTATGAAGGAATGGCTGCTTGCGACCTCAGCGCCGCCGACATTGCAATTGATCGCAAGGTTGTCACCAAGCTCCGAGCATGTAACCCGAAAGTTTGAAGCGGTATCAAGCCGCTTTGCCATATGGAAGGTTTTGCCAATCGTCGGGTTCCACGGAAGGTTTGCAACATCCGCTCCGCCAGTCCGTTCGCGGGTCGTGACGTAGTCATCAGGGTTCAGAATGTCAGGACAAGGCATGTTTTGGGAGCTAAGAGTTAAAAAATCTGCTCCGCGCGGGTGTGTGAAGGGCCTCTGCCCATAATTGATTTCAGCGACGGAAACATTACCAGAACCGTCCCGGCTGGTGTAGATGCCAATTGCAATGGCTACATCTGCAATGCCCGATACCGGCGCTCCGTATGGCACGTCGTCACGATAGAACTGGGCTGTGCGGGCGTCTAGGTCCACCTCAACCCCGCAGATATTGTTGCTTGCCCACGCAGGTAAGCCGGACTGGATGGTTACGCCATCAAGTATGATGCTGTTCGTTATTGACCCATACACGGTTAGAACAACACCAACCGGCGGCGGCCACCCGCCTTCGTGTGACGCAGGGAGCAGAGCTACGTTTGCATTTGCAGAGCTAACCGCATGCAAAGGTACTTCTGCATATATTTTGCCTTTCCGCGCAGCAATGGTTGACAGATGTATTGTTCCAGAATTGGCCGAAGCAGGTCCGGTCGATTTCAAATTGCCGTTCGACAGAGTTGACACACCCGAACCGAGTTTGATCGGGTTTAGAGGGTTAAGAACAGCAAAATTGTTAGTCGGTGTATCCCTAACCTGATTGTCCGCCGTCAGACCAACGGATGTGAAGTGGTTGCCGTTACCAGACACGTCTTTGCCAAGGTCAAGCGGATCGGCAAAATCAAGATGCCAGCCGAGATCGCCATACACAGCAGCACCTTGGCCTTTGCCTGCGAAAGCCCTGGGGACCGGAACGCCGTCTGCGTTGATGTAACCAAATTCTGATAGATCGGGGTGTATCCCATCAAAAAAGCACAACTCAGCCAATATAGATTGACTGTTTTGGCCGCTTACAGTCGATACCGCCGAGGCGCAAATTCTGTGCAGAACCGTGTTGTTTACGCCGAACTCATAGTTCAGAGGAATATCCTCTGGCGTCGAGACACCGAACAACGCTGAGTTAGCTGGGCCGAAGTTAATGGAAAATTTCGCCCGCTCTGAAGCGACCGGGTTTGCGGTATCAACGGTCACCAGAAAAGGTGCCCACGCTGCCGGATCACCTATTGTCGAAAGTGACTGGCGACCGTGGTATTGTGACCCCGTGAAGGTTGTAGCGACCATTCGGTTTTGGTTGAAAATTATGCCATCGTCCTCATTTGATGAGGCCGACGACACGCCCGAAAAAATTCGTTCACCGGCCCTTGCCCGTGACCGTTTGATCCAACCGGCGAGAGCAAACTTACGCCGATTACCAGCAGAAACCGGGGTTCGTTCAAGCCACTGGCCACCATCAAATAGGCAGCCAAAATCAATCGAATCACCCGGATCACCACAGCCAATTGCCGGGAGCGGGTTGTCAAACAGAATGGACATAGATCAAGCCTCCGCCCGCTGGGTAATGTGAACGTCGATCAGAGTGCCGTTGAATTCCATGTGGATCAGGTTGACCGCGTTCGGGTCGCTATTGATCTTGCCGTGATTGACCTTGAAACCAGCGCCAAACGAAATTTCGAGAGGGTCTTCAGAACCAATCGTCAGTTCAAGCCGAGCCGATCCACCGGCAGGTATCGGGTCCGGTGCCAAGATCGTCAGCGCATCGGTCGCGGTCAGGGTGAAGCGGTTCCCGCGGGCCACCGGCAAGGTGACATCCCCGTCATCGACGGTTGCTGCAACCGGCGTGGTCCAGAAGCCTGCTGCAACTGTCCGGGTAAGGTTGTAGCGAAGGAAATCCGGGTGTGCATTTCCATCGCCATTGTGCGCAGCCATCAGATCGCCGTGTGCGGTTGCGTCCGCGTTGTGGCTATCGATGCTGTCGCCGACAAACTGTCGCGTTGCCAGCACAATTGCCGGATCGATTTTCAGTTCGACAAGCTCGGTGTTGCTGTGTTCGAGGATCACACGCAGATAGAGATCCTTGCCGACACCGGATTCCAGAACCGGCTTGAAGGTTTCCGGGTATCGGATGATAGCGATCATATCGCCGTCCTGATCAAACAATCCGGCCTCGCGCACATACCAACCGCCTTGGTTGGCTGGGATCACAGCCTCAACCACCAGCCATGATGGGTTGTTGGGGTCAACACTGATCGCGTTTACCGCAGCGCGATAGGTCTCGTTCTTCAAGGACGTTTGCGCAGCAGTTGGATTGTAGTCGCCATCAATCCCGCCATCGCCAACAGCAAATTGGGTCAGAACGACTGACTGGCCAAGGGCAAGTGCATTGGCCATCTTGGCAACACCGATATTGGTGAAGATCGTGTAATAATCGCTCATGCCATGGTTCCTTCAGGATAGACGGTCGCGATCTCGGCACCATAGGTGCCCGCGCCAAGAAACGGTCTCATTGTTTCGACCTGGCGGGATATGATCGCGTAGGGGTAAATTGTCGTGTGTTCGCCAGTAACCAGCGCCGCACCAAGAATGGGTGCGGTCGACATCTGCTGCAGGTAGATCCGCAAGTCATTCAGGTGACTGCGGACATTTTTGGTCGCCATGATGGTTTCAAGGATCTGGTCGCGTTCCTGATCGGTTAGGCCGCGTGAAATCGTGCCGACCTCAACCCGAAAGGTGAACGGATCCTGTTGTGGATTTTCCTCGAACCATTCGGTGATCTTGATCAGGTCAAGGTCCATGGCCTCAAGGGCACGGCGGATCGCACCCCGCGTGCCCTTGCGACGGTGCACATCGAAGCTTTCAGAAATAACCTTGCGCTTGACATCTGTCGGCCATGAAGGATCCCACGTATCTACGGAAAAGGACCAAGCAAGCCACGGCAGAAACGCTTCAGGGCAGTGATCAGGATCCCAAAGTGTGTCGATCACCACATCAAGTGTGTCGATGTGACTGCCCGTTTCCTCGATCGAGGTTTCAATTGCGGTCTTGTTCGGGGGCAATACGGTGGTCATGATTGCCCCCCGACCTGAACGGTAAATCCGGTACAGAGGGGGAACTGATGATCCGCTGGGGCAATTTCTGCGAACGCGGTTTCACCATCACCCTGAAAGATGACAACTTTCTGTACACCGTCCACACGGGCAGCTTTATGCAAGCCATCAAGCGTGATGGGTTCACCCAAGCGTTTCTGCTGGGCAACAAACGCTGTTAGGCTTTCGCTGGCTGCTGTGCGCACGATCTCAGCGTCCGGCCCTCCATACACCGTTAAAACGGCAGAAAATGCATACTCGATTGCGGTTGCCGCTTGGACGGTGACCTGATCGGTCAGCGGGCGCACGTCATCGTTGGTCAGGGTGGCAATGACATTGTCGAGAACTGTTTGATCCGGGATGCCGGTTTCCGTGCTTGTCATGACACTGATCACCACGGATCCGGGGGTTGGGCTCTCCACATTCACATCATAGACAAGCGGATCTGCCGAAAGCGCGTGATAGCGATAAGCACCAACAGGACCGGCAACACTCAGCGCCTCGAATGCAAGCAGGATCCGGCCACGCAAGGACGTGTTGCTTTCCATGACCGGATCAACAGGCGGAACAGCGTTTGCGTCACCTGCTTCGATCATTTTTCGCGAAACGTGATATCGTGCCGCAATGTTATCAAGGTCAGCACCCTTGGCGGTTGCGATCATGCAAGCGCGTGCCGCATCATTGATGCGCTGTCGCAAGATGGTTTCTCGAAAAGCGGATTCCTCAAGCAATTTCACAATCGGGTCGGATTCCAGTGACGGATCCCAGTCTTGCAGAATATCAGCATCAGCAAACAACTGCTGTGCCTTGGCTTTTCGCTCCGCCAGCAGGGTTTCAAATGAAATTGTCTCGATGATATCGGGGGAAGACAGCGCCCCCAGGTCGATCGCATCAAACCGGGTCGTCATGACAGCCCCCCGAGGCCAACACCATAGGTGACCGCTTCGCCATCATCCTTGACGATGCCGGTCAGATTGATGACTGCCTTGCCGTCCATTCCAGCGGACACAGAAGCCCTTTGCAGATCGAGACGCGGCTCCCATCGCTCGATTGCTTCGGCGGTTGCTGCAATGATCTGAAGCGCACCGGTCGGGTTGGCCGGTCTATCCACCAGATCAAAGACGTGTGATCCGTATTCCCGGCGCTTTACACGCGTGCCTACCGGGGTGGTCAGAATGTCGTCTACCGATTGGCCGATATGGTCGCGCTTGGTCAGCTTCTTGCCAGTCTGCCGGGACATGCCATAGGTCATGGCCTCAATCCCCCACCGTGAAGGTTTCAAATCCTTGGGCGACCAGAGAGCCGCACGCGACCGGGTCGCCCACGCGTCCCAGTTCTTTGCCGCCTACAGTGAAGCGCGGCGCACCGGCCTGAAGAACAGATGCATGAGTTTCCGGGATGGCGGGGCAGGTGTGCGCGCCCCATGCGTGCCCTTCGCAATGCACGGGGATCCCGCCAACTGTGAATTTGGGTTCGCCTTCGATGGATCCGCGTGGCGGCCAGCAACCATGACCGGTGCACAAATGGCCCTGAAGGGTGACTTTCGGCATCAAATACCCCCTTCCTGCGCATGGATGTGCGCACCATCAAGCCAAAGATCACCTTGGCACTGGATGCCGATGGCACCATCCGCCGACACTACCAAATCACCACTGCTGTGAAGCTCTAGCCGTTTGTTGCTGGTGTTGTAGGTGACGGTGGTGCCATCGTTCCATTGCACCATATCGACCGCGCCGTCGGACGATACGGAAGGCAACCCATCGGAATAGAAAACCTGAAGAATGACGCCATTTGCCGGATCGCCACTGGGCGAGGCGACAAGAACTTGGGTGCCTTTTCGCAGGTGATTGGTGCCGCGATAGTTCTGTCCAACAGAACCGGGAACGGGGATCCATCGGCCCGGTTTCCCATCATTGATGGATACCTTGGCGCGTGCGTTCTCGTGATCGACATCAACAATGGTGCCGATGGCGATAATATTTTGAAGAATGCGCAGGATTTCGGCGATGTTTTCTGACATGCGCAGATGATGACCACACGATCATTTGCCGGTCATCGGGTGGCTGGTTGTATGCCCATCGAACAACCAATGAAGGCTATTTTCCCGAAACGATGGCGTCGATCAGTTTTTGCCGGATCAAGTGCAGATCCTCGGTCGGAATCCCAAGCAATCGCCTTTCTGGGTATTTCACCCGTGGCCCGCCTTTCTCAACATAGTCAACAGCACCATAGTGGTGAACTGACGCGATCTGGGATGTCTTTCCCCGAAAACCGACAGCCGCATGCGAAGGCGTGGTTTCGATCCGCATGCGCCGGGCCTTTCGGAATCCCAGCATCATCTTCTTGGCACCCCGAATGTTGCCCTCTCTGTCGGGTTTTCGCGGTTGCCATTTGTTGCCATCGGGATCCTGTTGCTTAGTGATCCGTTGCTGGTTTCGGCGACGCACTTCGCGGGCGATATCACGCAAAAGCGTTTTCCGACCGGCAGGCGAAAGGGCACGGATCGCGCTTTCAATCCATGCGTCAAACTGCTCAAACCCGTGAAGTTCTGCTTTTGCCATCAGGAAAGATCAGGATAAAAAGAGCCCATATCAATGGCGCGAACATCCGCATCGGGCTGGTGATCAAGGTTTGTGCCGCCGTCGACAGGGTTAACCGCGACAGTGTCGGAAAGCTCGATCTGTATGGAGATATCGGCGGCCTTGGTGCTGATCACATCCACATGGAACTTTAGAGCTTCTTCGGTCCTGTCGGGAATGTTGGCATTAATCCAGTCCGTCATCACAAACAACAGGCTTTGCGGATCACCGGCATAGTCGGTGATGATCAGATGCGCAACATATCGGATCTTGAAGTTGCGGTTCTGGCTTTCAGTGCCCTGATAGGCCACGACACTGCCTTTTTCCGCGAAGGTCAGCAGGTCTTTTGCCTTGATACCCAAACCACTGGACAGAAGATGGTCCCGCGCTTCAGTCAGTTTTTGCATGTTCTGTTTCCTGTAACTCGCGGATGCGCTGGTTCTTGCCAAAGCAATCGTCGTGGGCATCGATCAGATCGACAATCAGGCGACCAACTTTCTGATCAGTCACGGGCGGGGCAGGCATCCGTGGCCGTTCCTTGCAATTGGTCAAGGCGGCCGGCACGACGGTGCGAACGGTTTTAATCTGTGTGATCGGCGGGCTGGATGCGCAGGCCGTCAATAACGGCATGAACAGCAGGGCCGACACAGCCATTATGCGGTGCATTGTCAATCCTCGATCGAAGTTCGGTTAACTGAAGCTGGACACCTTTTCGGCGGTCCTGTTCAGCTTTGATTGCGGTTTCGATAGTCTTCTGACGACGTTTGTATTCTGCGACTTCAAGCGCATTTTCCACGTTCGTCTTCAGCAGGTTTTCGGCCTTTGATTGCGCCGTTTCCAATCGCGCATTAACCGTTTGCAGTCGCATGACCATAAAACCAACCACCACAAGCAGGGCAACACCAAGCAAGAGTTTCCATTTCGAGGCGGCAAACTTGAAAATTCCAAGTCCTGGCATCGTCATCCTCCGATAACCATCAATTTCCAGAACCGCCAGATATTGTCGACATATCCGATGGTTTCCCGGCTATGGCGGCCCGTCACATCGGGAAGGCAGGTGATGATGCGCGGATACAGGTTCTCGCCCCCACAAAGGGTCTGAGCCGTGAGGATATTGCGAAGGCCTGCGTTATAGCTGGCAAGGGCAAGGCTGTGCCGGTCGCGTTCCGGTCTGGGCGCAGACCATTGGGCACGCAAGCGTCCCATATAGAATGCGGCGGCCTCGATCGCCAATTCAGGGACAAAGGCAGATGCATCTTTTGGGAAACCCAACTGCCGGGAAACCTGATCCCAAGTTCCGGGCATGAACTGCGTTATGCCCATAGCGCCAACTGGCGAGACAGCATCCACTTTGAACCGGGATTCCTGCCAGCTTTGCGCCTTCAAAAGTCGCCAATCGACACCGGGCATGAACCGTCCGGTGGCGCTTTGGAAGTCCCGATCAAACTGATCAGGAAAGGATGAGGCCGAACATGATGCAGACGCCCAGATAGACGCGACCATGAAAATCAGAAATAGCCTGATCATTTGCTTTCTCCAGCCAATCGCTCATATCGAAACCCAAGGCGCGGTTCACCAGCCACATCGCCAAACGCATGCAAAGAAACGCGACAACAGCTAGACCAAGCTTCATGCCAAATGATGCGAAGATAACGTTCTCCATTAGCCTTTTCCTTGTGCCTTGAGGTTTGCGGCCTTCTGGGCCAACCGGTAGTGCATGTGCTTGTAGATCCAGTTCAGAACGAATGTCCCAAGCGCGATGACAACTGATGCGACAGCCACTTTTTCGTTGGTGGTCATTCCGGTCAGAAAGCCTGCACCGGACGCGGCATAGGTGGTAATCGTCGTTTTATCCATCTTCAGTCCCACAGGTTCACGCCACGCTTCGGTGTGACAATTCGTTCGGGAAGTTTCACCTGCAGCCCATGGGGCAGGTGGGTTCCGTGTTTCGCCAGTCCCGGATTTGCTTCGAGAATGGCCTCGACCATCGTGCTGTCCCCAAAGTGCCGATAGGAAATCGTATCGACTGTGTCGCCCTGCTGGGCGCGAACCGTCTGCATCAGATCAGTTCCACCGTGGTCCGCTTGCGGCCCATCAGTCGGGCAACGGCTTCGTTGGAAATTTGCAGCCATCGATCTGATGTGGCTTCAAGTGCATCAGCGCGATCGTGGCCGGACTTGGTGCTGTCATAGTCGCGGGTGGTGTCGACCAACATCGATCGCACACGGTTGCAAACCGCAGTCAGGTACCAATGGGTTTTTTCACTGATATCGCCATATGACTTGGCGGGTACATCGGCCAGTGTCCCAGCTTCCTGATCCCCAACCCAATCGGCAAGAACCGCATTGATCTCCATGATGGCGTCTTGGGTGGCGGCAATGATCCGGTCGTTGCTGAAGACGTCACTCAGGCCGGTGCGTTTGCGGACAACATCAAGTTCAAGATCCGGGAAAAAACCGTCATTCGAGACGGTGGCATCACTGGCGGCTGGATTGGTAGATGGAACAAAGCTGCTCATGATTTTTCACCGGGAAAGAAGGGAGGCGGGCGACGGGAAAGTCGGGACCATCGGATAAATCCTAGACCCTTCCTCCGCGCCGCCGCCGCGCCGGGGGGACCACGTTAGTCGGAAGCCTTGTTCTGTTCGGCTTCCGCGATCTGTTTTTCCAGCTTGTCGATGCGACCTTTGACACCGCATTTGGAATTGAAGTCCAAAGCGATCTTGAAGTGTTCAAAGGCCTTTGCCGGATCGGTTTCTTCCAAAAGCAGACCGGCAGCCTTGTGCGCCTTGGCACGGACTTCGTCTGGCATGTCGTGCGCTTTGGTTAGTTCGATAGCTTCCAGCAGGACGTCAAGCTGTTCATCGGTCGGTTCGTTATCGGTGATAACGTCCAGAACCATGGCCGCGATATTGCTCTTGAAGCCTTCCGGCATGGTCATGCCGCTATCAAGGGCATAGGCCACGATCGGAAGCGCACCGGCGATATCACCGGCATCAAGACGCCACAGCATGATGGTGACCAAAATATCATCCTGTGCGCCAGATTGCGCGGAAAGCACCCCTTCAACATAGGGTTCGTATTCCGGCAAAAGTTCGCGCTTCACATTGGCCTTTTCAACCTTGCTTTGAATGGCCTTCAGGATCGCCTTGTGGCTACCAAGCAGGGCGCGGAATTTTGCGGCGATACCGGCTTCTGCCGGAACTGCTGCAGCACCGGTTGGTGCTGCAGTCTGTTTCGCCGCAAGCGTCTTTTCAAAATGCATGCGTGCCGGGGATTTCATTATGCCCAACCCCCTTCACCATCCGGCAACAGGATGTTGTCGAGGAAGGCGCAAGCGCCAAAGTCTTCGACAACATATGCCTCGTTGACAGAGTTGAAATCTTCAACGCGGTCGCGCTTCGGGTTGTCCATAATCTGGCGACGACGGCTGCCCGACTGCCAATAGATCGACAGGTTGGACCGCTTTGTGATCAGAAGGCTGCGTGTCGGGAAGAACGGAACGCCAAGACCTGGAAGATTGCCAAGCGTCTTGTTGGCCATCAGGGTGCGCAGCGCATTCTTTTCGGTCGGCGCGTCGTTGGCATTGATCAAGCCGAGATATTTGTCGGCAAGAAGCGAACGACCGGTGATGGCAACGAGTTCGCTGTCTTCGCGATACCACGGATCAAGCAGTTCATTCGTGGCGTCGAACACTGCAGCGTCCATGTTTTCATAGTCGCCACCAGCACCAACCTTGATGCCATCAAGCACGCGTTCCGAGGCATCGGCTCGGATGTGCTGGAGCCAACCAATGTTGACATCCTGCAACATCGGATAGGTGTCAATGTCGGTTTCAGCCGCCGCTGATGTGCCATTGAAGCCAATCATCAGACGGTCACGCGCAATCTGTTCGATCACCTTGTTGCGCAGTCGCGCTTGGAAATCCGGGAACTTTGCCCAGATATCCATCTGTTTATAGGTGATATAGGTATCGAAGTCGGTCTTTTTGGCTTCGTAGGTTTTGCCGGTCATGTCGCCGACAGCACGCGGGGAACGGTCGTTGTCAACAGTGTTCGTGCGGCTTGCAATCGGGCTGTCGATGCCGATGCCGACCTTTTCGCCTGACATTTCATCGACAGGCAGGATGTTGATGTCCTTCAGGAAGTCAGCACTCTCTTGAATGCGATCTTCCATTTTCTGTTCGATGGACGGTTCGACAGCAAATTTGACGGTTGCGTCGTCAACGCTGTTGAGGGCCGCAATCTGTGCCGCATAGGCATTGAACTGGCTGCGAGTGGTGTTTTTCATCGGATTTCCGTTCTGTTGGCAGAAGAAAAAGGCCGACTGCTGATTAGCAGTCGGTCATGTTTTCGGATGCAGCACCGGTGCTTTTATCGCGTTCCGGGGTGGCGGGTTCCTTCGACAGCTTCGCGGTCAGATCGGTAACGGTCTGGGTCAGCTTGGTCACTTCCGCCTGCAGGGCTTCGAGATCCTTGGCGCCAGCCTTGTCGCCCAGATCGTCGGACAACGCGGTCACCTGTTCTGCGATCGCAAGGGTGGACTGTTCGACCTGACTGAACTTGGCGTCATCGGCCTTTTCTTTGCCAGACAGGATCTGTTTTACCTTGGTGAACAGATCCGGGCCTTTCTGCTTCGGTTCGTCTTCCGCCTCAAACGTTTCAGCTTCGACGCATTCCGACTTCAGGTTGTCGGGCAGTGCACCCTTGTTCTGGGTCGCGAACTTGATGATCTCGGTGCCAAGCGATGCCGGGTTGTCCGTGATGGCCAGCCCTTGGCAATAGGCTTCGCCGGTACCGGCAAAGTTCGGGTTCAACTCGATCGACCAGTAAACTTTCTGGCGGGCTTTATTGAGTTTGATCAGGTCATCGGTCGGATCGATCTGGGCAAGCAGCACGCGGTTGCCATTGCCGTCGTCTTCTGCCTTAAGCGCCAGAACATCCCCATATGCCGGGAATTCACCTTGCGGGCGCAGGCTCATAAGGTGTTCGCAATTGATCCGGGCTCCGTATTTGGCCGGGTCATAGTTGGCGGCCATCTGGTTGATCTGTTCGGGGGTGATTTCACGGCCATCAATGGTTTTGCCGGAAGTCGCTACGCGGAAGAATTTGGTTTTCATCGCTTCAGCTTCTGTTGGGTCAGGGATCGGCGCTATTTCGGCCAATGCTGCTTGCAAGCAGGCAAAAACATCAAATCCCCGGTGGTTGTTCGATGGGCATACAACCACCCCGCAAATGCTGTTGTTCGCGTCCTCTGTAACTTGAGGGCATGACAGACATCGACGTAGCCGCACGCATTGAAGCGCGAAACCTTTACCATCAGGCATACAGCGTGGCCGAGATATCAAAGCGGCTGGCCGTGCCTTATGGGACTGTTGACGCATGGAAGCGCCGCGACAAATGGGACGACACCCCGCTTGTGGCCAAGCTCGAAAACTCGGTCGATGTCCGTCTGCTGCGTCTGATCGCCAAGGAAGAAAAAACAGAGACTGATCTCAAGGAAATTGACCAGTTGGGCATCCTTCTGGAACGCACATCGCGCATTCAGAAATATGAACGCACCGGCAAGGAAGCCGACCTTAACCCCAATATCGAAAACCGTAACGAGGCCAAAAAGCAAAAGGCCAAGGCCAAAGGCAAAAATGCCCTGACCGATGAACAGGTGCAAATGCTGGTCAAGGCGTTTGAGGATGGTCTTTATGGCTATCAGATTGATTGGGGGGCTGCGAAAAAGTACCGCGAACGCAACATCCTGAAATCGCGTCAGATCGGCGCAACATGGTACTTCGCCCGTGAAGCCCTGATCGATGCCATCACCACGGGTGACAATCAAATATTCCTGTCGGCCTCAAAGGCACAGGCCCACGTCTTCAAGCAATACATCCTTGATTTCGTGCGCGAGGTGACCGGGGTGGAATTAAAGGGCGATCCGATTGTGCTTTGGAATGGCGCAACCCTTTACTTCCTTGGCACCAACAGCAAAACCGCGCAATCCTATCATGGTCATGTGTATCTGGATGAATATGCGTGGATCAGCAAATTCCTTGAATTCCGCAAGGTTGCGTCTGCCATGGCGACGCACAAGAAATGGCGGAAAACCTATTTCTCGACACCGTCGACCATCAATCACGATGCCAATGCATTCTGGTCAGGGGAATCCTATAACAAGGGCCGGGCAAAGGCAGATCGTGCGGAATTTGATGTTTCCCATGAAGCCCTGAAACACGGGTCGGTCGGGCCGGATGGTCAGTGGCGGCAGTCGGTCACGATCATTGATGCAGTGGAATCCGGTTGCGACCTGTTTGATATCGACCAGCTAAGGCGCGAATACAACGATCAGGATTTCCGCAACCTGTTCATGTGCGAATGGGTCGATGACACCGCCAGTTACTTCCTGTTTGACGAACTGCGCAAATGCATGGTCGATGCATGGGAAGTCTGGGAAAAGGACTTTGCCCCGTTTGCCGATCGACCGCTTGGCAACCTGCCGGTTTGGATCGGCTATGATCCATCTGAAACGGGTGACCAAGCCTCGATTACAGTCGTGGCACCACCCCAAAGCAGCAAGGGCAAATATCGCGTTGTCGAAAAGATCAACGCGACCGGGTCTGACTGGGCAGCACAGGCCGAAACCATTCGCCGCCTGACACAGCGATACAATGTTCAGCACATCGGGATTGATGCCACCCAGATCGGCAGTGGTGTCTTCCAGCTTGTCCAGGCGTTCTTCCCGGCTGCCGTCGCGATCAAATATTCTGCCGAGGTCAAAACCCGTCTGGTCCTGAAGGCAAAGCACCTGATCAGCAAGGGCATGCTTCAATTTGATCTTGGGTGGTCGGATGTCTGCATGGCCTTCATGTCGATCCGCAAAACCAGCACAGCATCGGGCGGCCAGATGACCTTTGCCGCCTCACGGTCCAAAGAAACCGGCCATGCCGATGTGGCGTGGTCAATCATGCATGCGATTGATCGCATCGACTTCCTTGATTTCAACGAAACCGGGGTTGCCGTCGGCTCAGACAGCCAGCGTCAATCCATTGTGGAGATTTGCTAACATGGCGAAGGCAACCAAGGTGGACGCACCAGCCCCAGCAAACAAGTCAAAGGCCGAACTGTTCACGTTTGGCGAACCGGAGCCGGTCCTGAATAAGCGCGATGTGATGTCTTATTTTCATTCCGCCTTCAACGGATCCTATTATGAGCCGCCAATCAGTTTTGACGGTCTGGCGAAATCGCTGCCATCAAACGCCCACCATGAAAGCGCGATCCGTTTCAAGGTCAACCAACTGGCCGCGCATTTTATCCCGTCAAAGTTCCTCAAGCGCCACGAATTCACCCGTCTGGCGACCGATTATCTGGTGTTTGGCAACCTGTTTGCCGAACAGCGGTTTTCACGTATGGGCAATTTGCTTGAGGTGACCACATGCCTAGCGCGATGGACGCGGGCGAAAAAGGATGGCCGGTTCATCATGCTGATCGACGGCAAGGAACATGAATTTGAAGACGGCGCGATCATTCACCTGCAGGAGCCCGATATCAATCAGGAAATCTATGGTCTGCCAACCTACGTCGCGGCCCTGCAGTCGGCTTGGCTGAACGAGGCCGCCACCCTGTTTCGCCGCAAGTATTACCTCAATGGCAGTCATGCCGGGTTTGTGATGTATGTAAATGATGCAGCGGCTAACCCTGAAGATGTCGATGCCCTGCGCAAAGCCATGAAGGATGCCAAGGGACCGGGCAACTTCCGCAACCTGTTCTATTACAGTCCGAACGGCAAAAAGGACGGTATTCAGATCATGCCGCTGTCAGAAGTCGCGGCCAAAGACGAATTTGCCAGCATGAAGAATGTCACCCGCGATGACATTCTGGCCGCGCACCGTGTGCCGCCGCAACTGCTTGGCATCGTGCCTGTCAATGCCGGTGGTTTCGGCAGCATTCAGGACGCTGCCGAGGTATTCCACAATAACGAAATCCGCCCGATCATGGCGGCCCTCGAAGGGTTGAACGACATGACCGGGGAAAAGGTGATTGAATTCCGTGATTATGTCGGCAAGGTCAAGGAAGCGTGACCAAGAGAAAATAATGATGCTCTATCGCCAACGGTCCAAATCATCATAGGTAACCAAAACGACATCAACAGGGGTTGCGCGGCATACTTTGCAGCGCAGCCTTTTTTGTATCTCTCTTGGTGTATGAAACCCCATATGGCGTTTGCAGATATCTTGCCAAAGCAAAACATACTTGCGACGGCCGCAACCGCATGTGCAGCCGAGCGCAGCAAATTCTTTTCGCGACCAAATGGTAAAAACGGGTGTGTCGAACTGATCCTGCATTGGGCCATCCTTTGGCCCTGTCCCGATAGATATCTAGCAATGCTTGATCGAGTTTTCCAACCCTAAATGGAATGGGTCGCCTCCGGGCGGCCCATTTTCATTGCAAAGTAAAAGGCCCGCGTTTGATGAAAAACGCGGGCCTTCGGGCGCAAACAGGGAGGCATTCCAGTCGAGAAGCCCAGCTTTGCGCCTTGATTGGTTTTCGTCAATCAGGTCGTGGTTGGATGGAAATTGGTGATAATGACTTCGCCGGTTTCTTTAGGCTTTGAACCGTTCAGGCTGTAGCGGGTTTGCACCGCATCGATCGCGAAATCGGCAAAGGTTTCCCGGACCCCCTCTGTGTCATTCAATGACAGGATAAAGCGGCCCTTGATCCCCGACAGGATCCCGGCAAGCTGTTTGAAATCATCACGCGAAAAGACTTCCTTGCCGTAATAGTCTTCAGATCCCCAATAGGGCGGATCAAGATAAAACAGGGTTTCAGGCCGGTCGTATCGGGTGATGAAATCCGCATAAGGCAGGCATTCAATCACCACCCCGGAAAGCCGTTCATGCAGATCATCCAGCATCGGGACCAGACGCGACAGGTCAAACCGTGATGGTCGTTCAGATGATGTGCCAAAGTTGCGTCCATCGACCTTGCCGCCAAATGACAAGCGCTGCAGGTAAATGAACCGGGCGGCCCGCTGGATATCGGTCAGGGTATCCGGGGCAACATTCAGCAGGCGTTCAAATTCCGCCCGGCTGGCAAGGTGAAATTTCAGGTAGTCGACAAAATAGCTGTAATGGTCCTGGAGGATGCGAAACAGGCCATGGACATCCTTGGAAATGTCGTTGATCACTTCGGCACGCGGTGCGGACCTGCGGCGCAGGAAGATGCCGCCCATGCCGACAAACGGTTCGGCATACAGCTTGTGCGGTGTGGCCTCGATCCGTTCGATCAGTGTTTTGGCCAGCAGGCGCTTCCCGCCGACATAGGGCGCGACCGGGTGAACAGGCTTGACGGGCAAAAGATCGGCGGGGTCAGGGGATTGAACGTTCATTCAGGCAACCTTTCAGGCAAATGAAAAAGGCCGGGGCTTCCCCCGACCTTTACAACCTAAAAAAGAGTTTCTTTTATTGTATGTTTTTATGGTTGCATATTGCCCTGTCCAACCACTCAGCGGCTAGAACGGTTGCCCGTTGTATGTGCCTTGCACCACGGTCAAAAGGTTCGGGTCACTGTCATTCAGCTTTCCCGGATCATCACAGAAATCAAAGTTCGGCTGCAGGATGGCCGTGCTGATGGCACCGGTGCTGCTGGTGTTTTCCAGATAGACGAAATAGCCTTCCCGGCCTTCAAGAAAAACCACCTCGGTGGTGGCACGGATATAGGTTGCCATGGGCTGATGTTCAGCGGCATAGCTGTCTGCCGTCCGGGCGGCATTGTTCTCGATCCACTTCCAGTCTTCATACTCATGCGCTGCCGTGCCCGGTGCACATTCTGCGGCAAGCGCGGGGGATACCATGATGCCACTGCCAAGCAGGGCAAGAAGGGCGGCGCATGCCGCTTTGATGATCAGGTTTTTCATCGGGACACCTCATTCCTTAATGGTTGATTAAATTATAAGAAAATCCCGCTTAAATGGCAATGCCCGATAGGGGGTGCCGGGGGTAAAACAGCCAAAAAATCGCAGTCTCCCCCCTCCGCGCCTTCGCTCTTTATGTGTTGAAAATTCTGCAGTGCGTGAGAAGGGCTGAAGTAAGCGGCAGACTGCGCTTCCCGTGGATTTCAAAACAGAAAAGTTTCTGCATTTTTCGGCACTGTTTTGCGCTGATGACCTGACAGGGTGACTTAGCCAGATGGCTTTCACAGCCACGTTTTTGGTTGTCGCGTCGGAAAAAGGTAACAAGCGTCACAGGTGATGAAATTATGGGTTAAGTATCTAATTTCATTGATGCAATGGCGTTACCTCAGAAGGTAACACAGGGTAACATTTTGAGCGGTAAAGGGTTACAGAATTGATATTAAACGATTTTCTTTATTCATTTTGTAACTCCACCAAAAGGTAACATCGTTA
Organism: Thalassospira indica; assembly: GCF_003403095.1. Taxonomy (NCBI): domain Bacteria; kingdom Pseudomonadati; phylum Pseudomonadota; class Alphaproteobacteria; order Rhodospirillales; family Thalassospiraceae; genus Thalassospira; species Thalassospira indica. The sequence continues at coordinate 1,195,551 of NZ_CP031555.1, forward strand.
CCGTTTGCAACCCTATTGCAACTTTTTAGTGATTGGTGATTTTCTTATATTTTATAGATAGTTAGATAGAATATTTATATAGTTGTTACTCTTGTTACCCTTTTCCGATGGCCTCAAATTTTGACAGACTATAGCAAGCGAAAGACTTATCCTTTCAGTTCCCCTCAAAGGCTAAACAGCGGAGCGTGACGATGTTGATTGAGTTCCAAGCGGAGTCCTTTCTCAATGCATATCATGTTTTGAAACAGCATGAGGCGGAACAGCGTCTTGAGAGACAAAATCGCGCCGTTTCCCGGAATAAAGAAAAACCTCACTTGCCCCCAGCTTCAGAGATATATGGAGGGAATGAGATGCCTACAGGTGTGGTCGATTTCGTTTGTTTGGCGTTCTCGGTCGAACTGTATTTGAAGGCGCTGCATGAAGTTGTTGGCGAGAAGGTCAGTGGCCACGAGATTGAAAAGCTGTTCAACACGCTGCCTCAGGCAGTTAGAGAGCAAATTTTCGCTACGCAAATGCATGGTCTGTATGGTGCGAACTGGATGGACTACCGCAACCAATTGAAGCTGATCAATGACGGATTTGTCGAGTTCAGATACTTCCACGAAAAAGGTGATCTCAGCTATCATCAAGGCTTTGCGCTCGGCCTTATCGACGCGATCAAAAAGACGATGACGATCTATCGTTCAAAGCCCGATTGATGGCCAGTCTATCGTGGGACACCCTGTGTCTAACCTATTGATTGTATTTGGGCTAGAATGTCTCCGGTGTGGGCGTTCTGCCGTTGATTTCGTTGGATTTTTCCCGGTCTCAATACACCCTCCGGGCCTACCGTGGAGCAGTGATTACAGAACGTACTCACTGCTCCATCGCTCTCAAATTTCCCGCAAAAATCAGTTCGATCCGACAGCTACCCGAATTGTCATAATTCGGGGTTATGACATTGTTGTTTTCAATGCGACCGAGCAGGTGTTGCAATTATTGTTTCATAGTTTTTGGAATTGACCATAAGTATAGTGGTTGTGTGCAACTGATAAAAAACAGTGCCTTATCAAAAACGGGATTGGTTGATGGCGTCTAGCCGGGATACACAAGATCGAGCCTTCGGCAATTCGCCTGAGAAGGCAGTTGTTGGAACACGTTATGAGATGACGCTCGAGCTTCCGACAGGCGAGAAAGACAAGATTCTTGTCGATGAAGAGCGTGATCTCGCAGATCGGGTTATCGACCGTCATCATCAGCGTGTTTTATTGTCCAATGGGGGAAGTGTTGATTATCAATGCCTTCCTGTTGAACAGGACATGGTTATCAAGGCGGAAACCATGTCAGGCAAACGTTTGATCATCGCGATGATTGCACTTGAGGGCGAGTATTCGATGATCCAACCTGAGGATGGCGCCGAGTTCGTGTTCTCTCCCATGCAAGGATATCTGTTTGTGCATAACGGTCTTAGCACGACTTTTAAATTGCCGGGTGGGCAAAACGTTCAATCCCTGGGGTTAAGTCTCGCGGTGGATGTCTTTGAGCGCTACTTCGATAATGATGTCCCGGAAGCTTTGCAGCCACTGCTGTGCACAAATACAGACGACATCCGTTCTGTCCGTTTTTCTGTAACCAGTACGATGCGCGATACATTGCTGCAGAACCTGAATATTGATGCTGCGCAGTCACTGCAACAGATCAAGATGGAGGGCATCGGGCTTTTGTATCTTGCGCTGATAGAGCAAACGTTACGCGCGCGTGGCGAAGATCAAGGCATGGTCCTGAGATGTGCGGATGTCGATAATGCGCAGCACGCTTATCAGTTGTTACAAAGCAACTTGCGCGAACCACCTAGTCTTGCCGATCTTGCACAGCGGTTTTCAACAACGGAAAAGCGTCTTAATCAGGCTTTTCGGGAGCTTTACAACGATACCGTTTTTGAGGTGTTGCGTTGCCTGCGTCTTGAGAAGGCCAAAACTCTTCTTGAAAGCACCGATATGGCGATCAAGGAGGTCGCATGGGAAGTCGGCTATAACCATTCGACCAACTTCTCAACGGCTTTTAACCAGAAATATGGTGTTACCCCGGCTGAATTCGCCAAACAGGCCAGACCGGTTGTAGTGCGTCTGCTAAAGAACGCATGAAATCAAGATTCCGTTTTTGTGGCGCGAATTTTGGCTTTCCTTTCTCCATACAATTTTGTCCCTTTCCCATACAGCCATTCCCTGTAACTGCGGCTCAGGTCTGACTAACCTGTCGAAAACATGTTCGTGCATGCGCAAATTTTGCAGCAAAAGCAATCAGTTCGGACATGAAGAGTATGCGTCATGACGCATCGGGGACAGATTAAGTAGGATGGGATGCAGAATTTCTCGGTACGGCTATGTCGGGGCGTAGCGTTTTCAACTTTGCTTGTGGTCGCAGGATGTCAAACGCTTGACGGTGGTGGGACTTCGCAACTGCTTTCAGGTGGTCTAACAGCGTCGTCTCAGGAAAATGAACCATATAAAGGAAATCAGGTTCAGCTCCTTGTTTCAGAGGCATTTAGTGCCCTTGAAGACGGTGAGCTTGATTTGGCATCGCGCGCGGCCAATCTTGCGCTGAAGCTTGATATTACCAATCCACATTTGCAGTTCCTGAACGGTTATGTTTATCACCAACTTGGTGACGATGGTGATACGGCCAAATATACCCTTGCAGAGCAAGGATACCGTCAGGCCCTGAAATTTGACTCGGGCAACCTTGCAGCGCACTATCATTTGGGGCTGCTTTACAAAAGTCAGCGTCGCTACCAAGAGGCACAAGAGCATTTCTCTTATGTGGCGATATATCGTTCTGACAGCCCGGATGTGCTGTATAATCTCGCCGTAGCATCGTACTTTTCCCACGATGCGCAAACAGCGGATGCGGCACTTTCGCGCCTTTCAAATATTCTTCCCGATGCTCAAAGGCGTCCTGAAATCCTCAAAGCCCGGATGATGGCACTTGCGGCGATGGATGACCGTGCTGGGGTTGATCGCCTATTGGCAAAATATGATGACGTTGCCGCCGATCAGGGTGATCTGCCGTTCATTCGTCGCCGGGTTGATAATTGGCGATCATTTTATGAAAGCGATGCTCAGGTCATTCTGGCGCAGGGTGGTTATGATCCCTATGCTGGTGGGGGCACCACTTATCAAAGCGATCCCTTTGGCGATCCATATGGAGAAGGCTCACCTGACCCCTTTGATGCATATGGTGATGATCCTGCGGACGCCTATGGTGTTGAAACCAGAGCGAATTCGACGGACGCATCAATGGTGGTGGTTGATGTTGTCCTGATCGGCACACAGGAAGATTTGCGCGATTCGCGCGGGGTAAACCTTCTAAACGGCTTGCAACTTCAATTTGGAGACCCCCTGACAGGAGCCCCGGCAGCCGGGATTACACGAACCAAAACACGTGACTTCCTGGGTACTGGGCTTGAGGAAAGCACCAAGACCATCACCTCGCAGATCAGCATTCCGGCGGTAAACTATTCGCTGAATATTGCCAATTCGCTGAACGCGGATAATCAGGTTCTGGCCAAGCCCAGCCTCGTTGCACAAAGTGGTAAAACGTCTGAGTTCTTTTCGGGAACGGAAATTCTTGCTGCGGCTGTTTCTGGCGGCAATGGGGACAGTGTCTCTGTTCAGAAAGAAGTTGGTGTGAAACTTGCCGTCACGCCAGAGGTTCTTCAAAACGACGACATCAGACTGCATGTGGTGGCAGAGCGTACCTTCCTGACCGACCCATCCAATTCCGTTGTGTTCGAGTTTCGACTTGATACGACAAAGACAAATGTTAATTCGACCGTAACGATGAAGTTTGGTGAAACGTTGATCCTTGGTGGATTGAGCGAGCGCGAGACATCGAAGGTTTCAGACGGTGTGCCTGTGCTTAAGGATATGCCGATCCTGAACTATCTGTTTTCCGAACGCACCGAGCGCAATTTCGAAAAATCAATCCTGATCCTGTTGACACCGCGACGACCACATTATGTGCGTCAGTCTGCAGAAGATCGCGAACGCATCAGCGGTCACATGTCTGAACTGGAACAGGAGACGTCGCGGCTCGAACGTCGCCACAGTGACTGGTTCACGCCACGGCCCACGTTTGAAAACATCCTGGACAAGCTTCAGGGCAAGGCATTCTTCGACGAATTCCGAAGTGGGGACATGGAACTCAATTCATCGTTCGAAGACACCAGCGTCGAAGAAAACCTGACGGAGCTTCGCAAGCATCTTCTTGCAGAGTCGTGAACCGGATCCACCAACGGAAAGGCTTGATCATGACAAGACTTTCATGCCGCATTGTTTTGGTCGTCTTGCTTGCCGGCGTTCTGCAGGCAATGGCGCCAATAAGCCATGCCGCGCAGGTACTTGATGATGGGATGTGGTTCACTTTGCCCGGGCAGGCACAGGACATTTCGGTGACTGCAATTGGCGAAGCC